>CAWBRA010000006.1:0-182892 GCA_963791105.1 uncultured Actinomycetota bacterium
AAGGTCGGCTGGCCCCGGACAACCGGTCCCGTTTACCCCGTCCGACGGCCAAGCCGGGAAGGGGGCTTCCTATGGGCTCGGATTGGCCAACCACTTCTCCTCCGCTACCGACCGACCCTTGACTTTCACTCGGCCCTATCTCCTGATCCTCCAATTTCGTTGACTACCTACGGTCCCTGAAATCTCTCTCAGATATCTGCTTCCCGGCCATCTCAACCCCTCCATTTCAAGCGGCACGCATGCTACGAAGGACGTAGATGGGTCGCCCGGGATCGGGCAGCCCACGCGGGCATTCCAGGGGCTCCGTTGGTTGTCGACGGGCGCGTTGGAACCGGTGATCCGAGGTGATCTGCGTGCACGGCGGCGTGAAGTTCTACAACGGGGGCGCGAAGGCCGCGCGCCGGAGTACGTCGAGCAGGACTGCGCGCGCTACGACGACCGCTACTACCTCCGCGAGGGCGACGGGATCGCGATGCGGGTCGTCGCCCCAAGCCCGGGGCGATCGGTCGGATCGGGAGGTCGACGTGTCGAAGAAGGAGGACATGGACGGGGAGACCTACGAGGGTTGGGTCGCCGGGATGGTCGTCGAGACTGGCCAGCCGAAGGGCCGGCTTCGGAAGGACCCGGACGCGCTGCGATTCGTCGAGGTGGTCATCAATGGCCCGAAGACCTGGTCCCTCGCCGCAGCGCTGAACCCAGAGGTCTCTGCGGCGCTCGACGCGGCTCAGGAGCCGCGCGGCGGTGCAGATCGTCAAGTACCTCGGCGAGCACGCCACCACTCGCGTCGGGCCTCGTGGGAGGCAAGTGCAAGTTCCGGTCGAACAGCTCGAGGCCGCGGTTATCCGGCACTACACCTGGCGGGCTCGGCGACCCGCACCGACACCTGCACCTCCAGATCAACGCCCGCGTCTTCGCGAACGGTGTCTGGCGCGGTCTCATTCGGTCGGGGTGCGGGACATGATCGAGGCGGTTAACGGCATCGGGCATGCTGCGGTCGCGACTCATCCGGAGTTCCGGGCGGCGCTCGCGAGGGCCGGGTTCACCGTTGAGACCCGCGGACCGGGGAGATCCGGGAGCTGGCGCCGTTCGTCGGGGCCTTCAGTGCACGGGCTGCGCAGATCCGCGAGCAACATCGAGCACTACGAGGTCGAGTGGCGAGCCGAGCATCCGGGCGAAGAGCCAGGCCCGCGGCTGCGCGAGGCGTCGGGATCGGCGGGCGTGGGCGGAGGCTCGACCGGACAAGGTCGTACCCAAGAACGGCGCCGAGGTCATCGCTCGTTGGAGGTGCGGAGCTTCGAGCGCTCGGGTTCATCGACCCGACCGGACCGGTCCCGCTGATGTCGCCGAGCGTGGCTGATCTTGACCGAGAGATCGCGGTCGATCTGGTGTTGTCGCGACTCGGGGCGAAGCGATCGGCGTGGAACGCGGCCGATATACGCGGCCAGGTCGAAGCGCAGATCACCCAGACAGGGCTCGTCGCCGACGCAGCGGTGCGGATCGGCCTCGCGGAGGATCTGACCGCACGCGCAGTCGCACTCTGCTCTCCTCTGCTGCTGCGACCGGACTTACCTGAGCACGTCCGGTCCCTGACCTCACCTGCGGTCCTGGCCGTGGAGACCGAGCTCCTGGAACGGCTGCTGCGTCGCGCAACACCGGCGGATCCGGCAAGGGTTCATCGCGCGACGCTGACACGGCTGTCGGCTGAACAAGCCCGGGTCGTCGCTGCACTCACCGGCAGGGGTGCGTTGATCGTGATCGAGGGAGCGGCCGGGGCCGGGAAAACCACGACGCTCGACGCCGCACAGACGCATCTCGTGATGCGTGGCCACCGGCTGCTCGTCGTCACGCCGACCCTGAAGGCCGCCGAAGTTGCCGCCCGGAGACCGGCGCCGAGGGCCATTCCGCGGCATGGCTGATTCACCAACACGGATGGCGCCGGGACAACGATGGGCACCGACCAACAACCGTCCGAACCCGTACCTGCAGCGAGGCTCCGGCGCGGTGATCTGCTGGTTGTCGATGAGGCCGGGATGGTCGACCAGGACACGGCGCTCGCGCTGCTGACGATCGCCGACGAGGCCGGAGCGCGGATCGCGTTCATCGGCGACCGCCACCAGCTCGCCGCCGTCGGTCGCGGTGGCGTTCTCGACCACGCCATCGCTTGGGCGCGCCCCTCGGCCGTGGTCCCGTGAGTCAGGTGCGTCGGTTCACCGATCCGGAGTACGCGAAGCTCAGCCTCCAGATGCGCGAAGGCCGCGACGCCGACTCGGTGTTCGACCGGCTCGTCCAGCGTGGCCAGGTCGTCATCCACGCCTCCGAGGCCGAGCGGACAGCTGCGCTCGCGGACCTCGGCGCCGCGGGAGCGCTCGTGGTCGCCGACACTCGCGAGCAGGTCGCCGCCCTCAACATCGCGATCCGACGACGACTCCGTGGCGACGGTCAGGAAGGTGTCACTACCCAGCGCGGCGACGTCATCGGGCTCGGTGACCGGATCGCGACCCGACGCAACGACCCAGATCTCGGCGTCACGAACCGGCAGACGTGGACCGTCGACGGCGTGGGCGACGACGGCAGCCTCATCGTCCACGCACCCGGCACACGACGCGATCGGGAGTTGCCCGCGGCGTATGTCGATGAGCACGTCGAGCTTGCCTACGCCACCACCATCCACGGCACCCAGGGAGAGACCGTCGACCACGCCCACCTCGCCATCGGCGACGCGACAGGCGCCGCTTCGGCATACGTCGCCATGACCCGCGGCCGCCAGACCAACGGCGCCCACCTCGTGGCTGGGTCCGTCGATGACGCTCGCAGGCAGTGGGTCGAGGTCTTCGGCCGTGACCGTGCCGACCTCGGCCCCGCGCACGCTCGGCGGCAGGCGATCGACGCGATCGACCGGTACGGGCCGTCCGGCGTAACCCGTCGTGGCTACGTTCCTCCCGCGCCCGAGCGGCAGCCAGCAGCGCCGACAGCGCCCGGCATCGGCCTGTAGCAAACCTCGCGGCTCGAACGTCGTAGGGAACGCTGCTGACCTGCACAAACGCAGGGTTCCCCCTGCGCGTTCCCCATGCTTGTTTCCGAATTCCGGTAACACCCCTGATCGCACGCTGATCGACGCGAATCAACCCTTCGCGAGCCGTCCCGGCAAACGACTTAGGGATACCTGTTGACCTGCGGAAACTCAGGTCTCCGGGCAGGATCCCCCTCAGGTTCCCTGAAATCGTGGATACCTTGCCGGTCCACGCTGGCCGATACGAACCAGCCGTTCGCGACGACAATCAGCAGAGGACGCGTTATGACCGCATCACCGATCAACCCCGACGAGAACCGACGCCCGATCAAGAACCCCGGCGACGAGATGCTCACCCTTCGGGAGGCCCGCCGCTACCTCCGCATCCCCGAAGGGACGCTGCGCTACTGGCGCCACCTCGGCTGCGGCCCGCGCAGCTTCAAGGTCGGCCGCCACGTGCGCTACTGGCGTGCCGATCTCATCCTCTGGCTCTCAGAACAGACCAGTCGTCCACAGGGTCACCACTGATCTGCGCACTGGCCGGAGGTCGTGCTCAGGCTGACCTGATCCGTGGAAGGAGGACTCCGATGGCCGGAAGCATCGCCAAGCGTCCGGACGGGCGTTGGCGCGCCCGCTACCGCGACGATGCCGGCCGCGAGCGCTCCCGCCACTTCGCCCGGAAGGTCGACGCCGTCGCGTGGCTCGACGAGGTCACCGCCTCGACTTCGCGGTGGAACGTACGTCGACCCTCAGGCTGGTCGCGTCACGTTCCAGGCCTTCTACGACGACTGGGCGCCACGCCAACTCTGGGTGACATCGACCCGGGCGAATGCGGACCTTGCCGTTGGGTCCGTCGGGTTCGGCGGCCTGCCGCTGAAGGCGATCCGGCGATCCCACATCGAGAGCTGGGTGAAGTCGATGTCGGAGCGTCGGCGCCGACGACGATCAAGACGCGGTTCGTGATCGTGCGCTCAGTCTTCCGGGCTGCGATCGCGGACCGGCTGATCGTCGCCGACCCGACGGTCGGCGTGGCTCTCCCCCGACGCCGGAAGGTCGAGGCCGCGATGCGGATCCCGACCGTGGCGCAGGTCGGTCTGCTGTTGGCGCACGCGGACAGTCGACGGGTGTCGACTCGTCACGGCTTCCGCGCGTACGTCGCGCTGTGCGCGTTCTCTGGGCTCCGAAAGGGCGAGGCCGCAGCCGTCCGGGTAGGCGACATTGACTTTGCCGGTCGGCGGCTGGCCATCTCCCGACAACTGCAGCGCGACGGCACCACCTTCGTCGTCCGGCTGCCGAAGTACGGCTCGGAGCGGGTCGTGCACCTGCCGGACAGCTGGTCGCGATGCTGCGTTCGCAAATCGAGGTTCACCTGGCTTCTGAGCCGACTCCGGATGCTGGCTGTTCACCGTTGGCGACGGCCCGATGTATGACAACGACATCGACTGGCGCTGGCGTGCGACCCGGACCTCAGCCGGACTCCCGCAGGTGCGACTGCACGACCTGCGCCACTTCTACGCCTCCGGCTTGATCGCAGCGGGCTGCGATGTCGTCACCGTCCAGCGGGCGCTCGGGCACTCGTCGGCGACGACCACGCTGAACACCTACAGCCATCTGTGGCGCGGCGGAGGACCGCACGCGGGCGGCAGCAGCTGGGTTGATGCGGCAGGCGATGAAGCCGCGACCGGGCTGCCGAGCGGTTCGGTCGAGGTCAGCCTCTCCAAACAGAGACTGCTGCATTGCCTTCGCGCTAAGGCGGTACCTCGTGTGTTTACTGCCGCGGCCCGGCTGCGTCGGCTCGACGCTGCCCTCCCCCTTCAAGGTTCGAAGCCAGTGCTCGGCGGTCTTGGGATTCAGGCCCAGAAGCTCGCTGATCTCCGACTTCGACAACTCGGTGTGCAGCGCAAGCAGATCAAGGATTTGACGTCGCCGATTGGGGCGAGCACGTCGGCCTCGCACGTGGGCAGTCATCGCATACTCGGACAGCGTGTAGCGAGCACCACCGCGCGTTCCCGTCTGAGCAACCAACTCGCGCGCGACCAAGTCTTGCAGCTCGAATGTCGCGACCCGGCTGTCAGTGATGCCGGTGGCGGCGCGATATCTCGCGTTGTCCATCACCTCCCCGCGTCGCATGAGAGCGAGGCCAGTGCACTGCGAATCGCGCAGGCCTTCTCGACCCAGAAGCTGCAACCAGGCGACCGTCTCGTCGTCGAGCAGGGTGTGGTTCGGGAGCATGACCTCGAACGCAGTGGTCGAGTCCTTGAACCGTGGCGGACTCATCCCGGCGTGGCGCAACGCAGCCAGGATGGCGCGGATGCCGGATCCTCGGTTCTCGCAAACCGTGCGGTCTTCGTCGGGAACCTGGACATCTTCTAGCAGCTTCATGAGGAGGCTGTTCCGGGCGGAAGACCGCCCCTCCTCGCCGAGACGATCGATGTCGACCGCGCCGAAGAGACCGCCCGGGTTCATGATGCGCAGTCGGTCCGGATACATCTCGATCTGCACCTGAATGCCACGGGATCCCGGGCTGAGGTCGCGGTGCACCAACGCGTTGACGACGGCTTCACGAAGTGCCTCAGGCGGGTACTCCCACATGTCCCGGCGCCCCTCACCGGTGATGAGCGCACGTCGGCTCATGTTTCTGCGAATGACGCTCATCGTCTCCGCGACCATCGACGGGATCGGCCCGTCAAGGCTCACGTTGTCGAGGAACCGGACGCCGGCTTGGGTGCTCTCGCCGGTGGCGGTTGGGTAGTGCACGAACGTCACGTTCAGTTGCGGAAAGAACTGCTGCGGATAACGTCCCAGGGCGAGCAGACCCGCCGTTGTGGGGCGTTCCGCGCCCTCCGGACCCCGGCCGATCACCTTCGTCATGCGTAGGACAACGTCAGCCGGCTCGTCAGCGAATATGCGAGGGTTGTTCTCACGCGCCCGACTGACGTAGGCATCAACGGCAGCCCGGTCGAGATCCTCCAGCGTCGCATCCAGGACAACCTCCTGATCGAACTGCGGCTGGCCTCGATCCGCAACGATCTGTTGCACCTCCTCCGAGGTAAGCCGTCGGTCGCTCTCGCCCACTCGGAGGAAGCTCCCGCGCTCCTTGCCCAGAGAACGGACGTAGCAGGGCTTCTGTCCCTTCCCGAGCTCCGGGATGTCCGCAACGAGGATGGCCCGACCATCGACCTCAGCTATCTCGATCTCCGGGGCCAGCGGAGGAACCACGTCCTCGCGGCACATCGACGCAAGGTCGGCCATCATCTTTGCTGGATCCTCAAGACCGAGCGCAGCGAAGCCGGACACCTCGTCCAATCCGAGCACGAGCGTGCCGCCACCGGGGGTGTTCGAGAAGCTCGACAGCGTCTCGCGGGCGCTCTTCGGAAGGCCGCCCGCTGCACGCTTGACCTCGACCGCGGTTGCCTCCGCACCGAACTTGCGCAGTTCTGCGACAAGGACATCGATGTCTGCCGGCAATGGACTCCTCCTCGGCTTGTGTACGCTTAGGATGATACGCACAAAATCAAGGATGATGTCGATCTCTTTGAGGACCTTGAGAGGTCCTCCTAACTCATCCTCCTAAATCCACGGCTGTTAGGAGGATGAGCTGGTTCTACTCCGACAGACCGCCGACTTCGTCAAACTCTTCAAAGTTGAAGCCGGTCATCATCACGACCGCCGCCACGTCGGTCCCGTCGATTTTCTCGGGGGAGGCCTCGACCCCTGCGTTGATCTCGTCACGATGAACGTCGACGGAATCGCACACCGCAGCGAGGCCAACGCGACCGCTGGCGGCGCCCATCCCAGACGGTCGCAGCCGACTCACGTCGGATTCTTGCGGACTTTTTGCGGACCAGACGCGGACTTTTCGGCCCGGCACCCGGTCTGACCTGCGCAAACGCGCCGGATCAGTAGTACCAGGGGTAGGGCGACCAGTCCGGGTCGCGCTTCTCCAGGAACTGGTCGCGACCCTCCTGCGCCTCGTCGGTCATGTAGGCCAGCCGGGTGGTCTCACCGGCGAAGAGCTGCTGCCCGACGAGGCCGTCGTCGATCAGGTTGAAGGAGTACTTCAGCATCCGCTGCGCCGTCGGGCTCTTGGCGTTGATCTTCGCGCCCCACTGCAGCGCGACCTTCTCGAGCTCGGCGTGCGGAACGACCTTGTTCACCGCACCCATCCGGTGGGCTTCCTCGGCGGAGTACTCGTCACCGAGGAAGAAGATCTCCCGGGCGAACTTCTGACCCACCTGCCGCGCGAGGTACGCCGACCCGAAGCCGCCGTCGAAGCTGCCCACGTCGGCGTCGGTCTGCTTGAAGCGGGCGTGCTCGGCGCTGGCCAGGGTCAGGTCGCAGACCACGTGCAGCGAGTGCCCGCCTCCGGCCGCCCAGCCGTTGACCAGGCAGATGACCACCTTGGGCATGAACCGGATCAGCCGCTGGCACTCCAGGATGTGCAGCCGTCCCAGGCGCGCCTGCTCCCCCGGGGAACGGCTGTCCTGGCGATCGCCACCGGTCCCGTCCTCGTACTGGTAGCCCGTGCGTCCCCGGATCCGCTGGTCGCCGCCGCTGCAGAACGCCCACTTGCCGTTCTTGACCGAGGGGCCGTTGCCGGTGATCAGGACACAACCCACGTCGCTGGCGATGCGGGCGTGCTCCAGGACGCGGAGCAGCTCGTCGACGGTGTGCGGGCGGAAGGCGTTGAGGACGTCGGGGCGGTCGAAGGCGATCCGGACCGTGCCGTGCGCCCGGGCGCGGTGGTAGGTCAGGTCGGTCAGGTCCTCGAAGCCGGGGACCTCGTCCCAGTCGGCCGGGTCGAAGATGTCGCTCACCGCGTCGATCGCACTCATGCAGCGGAGGTTAGCCGGGCCGCGCGGAATCGCCGGGGCCGGTGCTGTGTTGTGCAGGGCATGACGCTTCAAGGTGAGTACGTCCCCAGCAAGGCCCAGTGGGTCCGCGACCAGGTGGAGAGGTTCGAGGCCACCGACGGCGCCGAGGCCAACACCCTGCGCGAGAGCGACGACGTGATCGTGGTGATCACCAGCCGGGGCGCGAAGTCGGGAAACCTCCGCAAGAACCCGGTGATGCGGGTCGAGCGTGACGGCACCTACGTGGCGATCGCCTCCAAGGGCGGGGCCGAGGACCAGCCGGAGTGGTACTACAACTTCGTCGCCCACCCCGAGGTCGACCTGCAGGACGGTGCCGTGAAGAAGTCCTACCTCGCCGAGCTCGTCGAGGGCGAGGAGAGGGCCGACCTCTGGCAGCTCGCGGTCGACACCTGGCCCACCTATGCGTCGTACCAGAAGAAGACCGACCGTCAGATCCCGGTCTTCAAGCTGACCCCGATCGAGGACTGACGCAGCGGCCGACCCCGACGTGACTCAGTCGGCGATCGACACTGCCAGCGCTGCGAGGTGGGAGAGCCGAGCGATCTCGGAGTCGAGGATCTCGGGTCCGCCACGACGGCCGATGACCAGCATCTCGTCGACACCCAGGGCACAGCAGGCCACGAGCAGGTCGGAGAGCCGCTCCGGCATCTCCAGGCGCCGGCCGCGCTGGACGTCAAGCGGCCAGGTGATGTCGTCCGGGATCTCGACGGGAGCTGCTGTGGTGCGGTGCAGCACTTTGGCGCCCTGCCCCTCGCGGCGCACCCGGGCCGCCCAGTCGACGATGAACGTCGGCGGGATCAGGTCGACCAACGTGTCGCGAGCCTGGCCCGGCTGAGAGGTCATCGCCTCCACGACCTCGAGGTCGCGGGTGAGGTTGGAGCCGGCGGCGTACCGCGAGATCCAGAGCACGTCCACGCCGTCCAGCGAGGTGCACGACGACACGATGCTGTCCGGCATCACCCCGGCGTCCGCGTTCAGGATGACGTCGTCGATCGCCCGCCCGTCCGAGGTCCGCTCGACGATCTCGATCGCATCGATGTTGCCGCCCGCGGCACCGATGGCCGAGGCCAGCCGTCCCAGCGAGCCGGGCACGTCGGGAAGCGCCACCCGCAGCAGATAGGACATGGTGTGACCCTAGTCCTCGGGTGTTTCCCTACGGTTTCGCCGAGCGGACCAGCTTGAGGTTGAACTCGGCCGTGCCGAGAGTCCCCATCAGCCGCACCCACAGCGGCAGCCACATCTCCAGCCCCCGGGCGTTGTGCAGCCCGTCCATCTCCAGGACGTCCTGCCAGCCGAGCTCGCGCAGCAGGCCGACGACCACCCCGCGCGCCTCGGCGTCGTCACCGGCGACGAACATCGAGGTGTCGCCGTCGCCGACCGAGCCCGGATCGACCATCACCGAGGCGGTCACGGTGTTCAGGCTCTTGACGACCCGCGAGGCGGGGAAGGCGCGCTGGATCTGCTCGGCGAGCGAGTCGGTGTCCTTCACGGACAGCGTGGGCGGGAAGCCCGCCGAGAAGTCCAGCGGGTTGGCGACGTCGAGGAGCACCCGGCCGGCCAGGCGCTCGGCGCCGACCTCCCCGAGGGCCGCGAGGCTGGCCAGGCCGTTGGTGGCGTTGACCACGAGGTCGGCGTCCTCGGCAGCCGTGCCCAGGGGGCTGAGCTCCAGGTCGAGCCCGGCCCAGTCCTCGCGGCGGCGGGTCTCGTCCGGGTCGCGGGTGCCGACGACCACGTCGTGGCCGATCCGCTGGAAGGCTGGTGCGAGTGTCCGCCCGACCGAGCCGGTGCCGATGACTGCGATCCTCATGTGCCGACCCTAGGCCCCGGGGGCCACTTCCATAAGGTGGGAGCCATGAGCCGCATTCTCGTCACCGGCGCCACCGGTTTCATCGGTCGCCGCCTGGTCCCCGCCCTGCTCGACGCCGGCCACGAGGTGCGCGCCATGACCCGTCGGCCGGACGCCTACGAGGGTCCGGGAGAGCCGGTGGCCGGGGACGTGGGCGACCGGGAGTCGCTGCTCGGTCCGCTCGACGGGGTCGACGTCGCCTACTACATGGTGCACTCCCTCGACGACGCGGACTTCGAGCGCAAGGACGCCGACGCCGCACGCGCCTTCGCCAGCGCGGCGGCCGAGCAGGGTGTCGGGCAGATCATCTACATGGGCGGGCTCGGTGACGACGGGGACCTGTCGGCGCACCTGCGTTCGCGTCGTGAGGTCGAGTCGCTGCTCGCCGGGACCGGGGTGCCGGTCACCGTCCTCCGGGCAGCCATCGTGGTCGGCGCCGGCGGCATCTCCTGGGAGATCACCCGTCAGCTGGTCAAGAACCTCCCGGCCATGGTGGTGCCGAAGTGGGCCGCCACCAAGACGCAGCCCATCGCCATCCAGGACGTGATCCGCTATCTCGTCGGCGTCTGCGGCGACGAGCGAGCCAAGGGCCGGGCCTTCGAGGTCGGCGGTCCCGACCAGCTGACCTACATCGACATGCTCCGGGTGGCCGCCAAGATCGACACCGGTCGCAACGTGCCGATCGTGCAGGTGCCGGTGCTCACGCCGGGGCTCTCCTCGCGCTGGCTGGCACTGGTCACCGACGTGGACGTGACCACCGGTCGCAACCTGATCGACTCGATGGGCATCGAGGTCGTGGTCTCCGAGCAGAGCATCCGCGAGATCGTGCCCGGCGAGCCGATGGGGTACGCCGAGGCGGTGCGCCTCGCCCTCGAGGAGAGCGGGCCGCGGAAGTCCCGCACCTGACCGACCAGCGGCTCAGAGCAGGATCGCGGGGAGCAGGTAGAGCATCGTGACCGACCAGGTGAGGTGTGTGAGCACCGGAGCAAGGATGCCTCCGCTGGCCCGGCGCTCCAGGCCGACGACGACGCCGAGGACCAGCGCCGCGAAGGCCAGCATCACGTTGCCGGTCGCGGCCGTGGCGACGGCGTAGGCGATCGCCGTGAGCGGGACCGGTCGGTTCGGGATGGCGGCGTACAGGCCACCGCGGAAGAAGAGCTCCTCGGCGATGCCGTTGAGCACGGTGACCACGAGCAGCGGCAACGCGGCCCCCTGGTCGGCGAACTCGAGCACGCTGCGGATCTGGTCGGCGAGCGGGGGGATCAGCCGGACCACGAACGCGCCGGCGGCGAAGACCCCGGCCAGGGCGAGCCCGATCAGGATCGGCTGCACCACCGGCCGTGCAGCGATGGTCTCGTCGATGCCGATCCGGCCGAGGTGGATCGGCCCCGAGGCGAACGCACCCAGGGTCCACACCCCGGCCAGGACCAGCGACGAGGCGTAGAACCAGGCGCTGCCGGGCTCGATGCTGAGCGAGAACGCCAGCACCGCGGCTCCGACCACGACGACGACCGCGCTGACCACCCGGCGGCGGCGAAAGGCCTCCGGCGACTGCCGGTGGTCCCGAGGCGTCATGTCCCAGAGCGTGTGGCGCAGCTGGAGGCCGAGGCGTCGCATTCCCAGACCCTAGCCGCCGGGGTCAGGGCTCCGACGCGGTCGTGGCCGGTCTCACACACGCCCTCGTAGGGTTGCCGCGATGACTTCGATCATGTGGTTCCGTCGCGACCTGAGGCTGCGGGACAATCCGGCGCTGAGGGCGGCGGCCGCGAGCGGGCCGGTGCTGGGCCTGTTCGTGCTCGACCCGGCCATCTGGGGCAACGCCGGCCCTGCCCGTCGGGCCTGGCTCGCGGCCAGCCTGGGCGCCCTGGACAGCTCCATGGACGGCGGGCTGCACGTCCGGGTCGGCCCCCCGGCCACCGTGCTCGCGCAGGTTGCGGCGGAGGTCGGCGCGGACGAGGTGCACGTCGCGAGGGACTTCACGCCCTACGGCCGGTCCCGGGACGCGGCAGTCGTGGCCGGGCTGCCCGCGGGGGTCCGTGGCGTGGCGACCGGTTCCCCCTACGCCGTCGACCCGGGCACGATCACTGAACGGCTCGGGGCGGCCCTACAAGGTGTTCACGCCGTTCAGCAGGGCCTGGCGCGAGCACGGGTGGGACGACCCGGTGCGGGCGCCCCACGGCATCGACTGGCTGCGTCCAGGCACCGTCGCCGAAGCCGCGGGCATGCTGGAGCGGGCCCGCGAGGAGGGTCCCGCAACGCTCCCGACCCCCGGTGAGGATGCGGCGCACCGTCGCCTCCGGAGCTTCGTGGCGGCCGACCTGGACGGGTACGCCGAGCATCGCGACGACCCGGCAGCGGACCGCACGTCACGCCTGTCGGCGTACCTCAAGCTGGGCGTGCTGCACCCGCGCCAGATCCTCGCCGAGACGGCCGCGGCGACGGCGGAGGGGGCCCGGGTCTTCGAGAAGGAGCTGGCGTGGCGGGACTTCTACGCCGACGTGCTGCACCAGCACCCCGAGTCCGCCTGGTCCGACCTGCGACCCGTGGCGGGCCTGACCTACGACGACCACGCCGACGCGGTCGAGGCGTGGAAGAACGGGACGACGGGCTACCCGATCGTGGATGCCGGCATGCGGCAGCTGCTCGCCGAGGGCTGGATGCACAACCGGGTCCGGATGATCACCGCGAGCTTCCTGACCAAGGACCTGCACGTGTGGTGGCCCGTGGGGGCGCGGCACTTCCTCGACCACCTCGTCGACGGAGACGTCGCCTCGAACAACCACGGCTGGCAGTGGGTGGCCGGGACCGGCACCGACGCGGCGCCCTACTTCCGGGTCTTCAACCCGGTGACGCAGGGCCTCAAGTTCGACCGCTCCGGTGACTACGTCCGCCGCTGGGTGCCCGAGCTCGGCCACCTGCCGGGCAAGGCGGCGCACGAGCCCTGGGACGCACCCGAGGGGTACGCCGCCGGCTATCCGAAGCGGATCATCGACCATGCCGAGGAGCGTCGGGAGGCGCTGGACCGCTACCAGCGCGGCCGAGACTGAAGGTCTCCACGACCTCGTAGCGCGGCCGCCGCCGCGGCCCCTCGCCGAGGTGCGAGGCGATCAGCGCGATCTCCTCGACCCGCCAGGACGGTCCCGCGTAGGGCTCGAGCAACCGGACCCACCTCGTCGCCTCGACGGGCTGGCGCAGCCGCGCCAGCGTGAGGTGCGGATGGAACCGCTGACCCGCCACCTCGGCGCCGGCCTTGGCGAGGGCGGCCCCCACGCCCACCGACATCCGGCGGAGCTCCTCGGCGTCGCTCACCCCACCGGGCGGGCCGGTAGGGCTGGTCCCGTGGTCGGCTCCGGCGACGATCCCGGCGTACAGCACCCGCGCGCGGCCGGGATCGGGGAACGCGCCTCCGCCCGCGACCCGAGCCTCGACCGGGCGCCGCTTCGCTGCCGCCCTTCCCAGCCGGTCCACGATGTCGTCGTAGGCCCGTTCAGGGACCTGCCCCGCGAACGCCAGCGTGAGGTGCCACTGCTCGGGCAGCGTCCACCGGAACACTCCGCCACCCGCCGGGTCCTCGCGCCGCGGCGCGAGGAACTCGTCGAGGTCCTCCACGACCGGTTCCGGGGGCAGCACGGCCACGAACATCCGCATGCCCGCCAGTCTCTCAAGCCGCCGACCGGGCACCCGGGTTGGCGGAGCCGCCGAGGGCACTCCGGGTTGGCAGGAGCACGCCGACCGGGCACTCCGGGTTGCGCTTCAGCAACCCGAACTGCCCTCTCAACGGCCTATCAGCAACCTTGGGTGCCCGGTCGGCGGATCTGGATCAACCTCGGGTGCCCGGTCGGCGGGTGTTGCTAGAGGCCGAGGTCGCGGCCGATGAGCTCCTTCATGATCTCGTTCGAGCCGGCCCAGATCTTGGAGACGCGGGCGTCGCGCCAGGCCCGGGCCACGCGGTACTCGTTCATGTAGCCGTAGCCGCCGTAGAGCTGCACGCAGGCGTCGAGGACCTCGTTCTGGATGTCCGCGGCCCACCACTTCACCTTGGCTGCGTCGATCGCGGTGAGGCGGCCCTCGGAGTGCGCCAGCACGGCCTGGTCGATGTAGGCCTGGGTGACCTCGATCTTGGTGACCAGCTCGGCGGCGATGAACTTGTTGTACTGGAACGACCCGATCGCCTGGCCGAACGCCTTGCGCTCCTTGATGTAGACCAGGGTCTCGTCGAGGATCTGGGCAGCCTGCGCGATGTTGCCGACCGCGTTGGACAGCCGCTCCTGCGGCAGCCAGTTCATCATGTGGATGAAGCCCATATCGAGCTCGCCGATGAGGTTGTTGCCGGGGATGCGGACGTTCTCGAAGAACAGCTCGGCGGTGTCGGACTCGTCCTGGCCGACCTTGTCGAGCTTGCGCCCGCGGGTGAAGCCCTCCATCCCGGTCTCGACCGCGAACAGCGAGATGCCCTTCGCCTTCTTCTCCGGCGAGGTGCGTGCCGCGACCACGACGAGGTCGGCGGAGTAGCCGTTGGTGATGAACGTCTTGGAGCCGTTCAGGATCCAGTCCTCACCGTCGCGCACGGCGGTCGACTTCAGCGCGGCGAGGTCGGAGCCGCCGGACGGCTCGGTCATGCCGATCGCGCACAGGATGTCGCCGCTGACGAAGCCGGGCAGCCAGCGCTCGCGCTGCTCCTCGGTGGTCAGCTCCACGAGGTACGGCGCGACGATGTCGGCGTGGATGCCGTGGCACGAGCCGAGCGACATCGACAGCTTGCCGATCTCCTCGCACAGCACCGCGTTGTAGCGGAAGTCGCCAGCCGCGGAGCCGCCGTACTGCTCGGGGATCTCCAGGCCGAGGAGGCCCTGCTGCGCCGAACGCCTTCCACAGCTCCCTGGGGAACTGCTTGGCCGCGATGTACTCCTCCCAGTGGGGAGTCACCTCGCGGTCCAGGAAGCCGCGGACGGAGCTGCGGAACGCCTCGTGGTCTTCGTCGTAGATGGTGCGCTTCATGCGGTCATCGTAGGTTCGAATGCTACCGACCGGTAGCCGCCGGTGCCCCGAGTGAGGCAGCACACGTCCTTCCGGGTGTGCGGACCGAGGTTTGCGGGTACACCCCGCCCGGTAGTTTGATCGTTACAACCCGCAACTCACGAGGAGCCCTCCTGTGGAGATCTGGCCCGGAAACGCCTACCCGCTCGGCGCCACGTTCGACGGCAACGGCACCAACTTCGCGCTGTTCAGCGAGGTCGCCGACCGCGTCGAGCTGTGCCTGTTCGACAGCGAGGGCAAGGAGGAGCGGGTCGAGCTCACCGAGGTCGACGCCTACGTGTGGCACTGCTACCTGCCCTCGGTGCAGCCCGGCCAGCGCTACGGCTACCGGGTGCACGGCCCCTGGGAGCCCGAGAAGGGCCTGCGCTGCAACCCCAACAAGCTGCTGCTCGACCCCTACGCCAAGGCCACGGCCGGCGAGATCGACTGGGACCCGTCCCTGTTCGGCTACGAGTTCGGCGACCCGGACTCCCGCAACGACGCCGACTCGGCGGCGCACATGACGCACGGCGTCGTGATCAACCCCTACTTCGACTGGGAGGGGGACCGCGCGCTGAACATCCCCTACAACGAGTCGGTCATCTACGAGGCCCACGTCAAGGGCCTGACCCAGCTGCACCCCGACGTGCCCGAGGAGCTCCGCGGGACCTACGCCGGCCTGGCCCACCCCGCCGTCACCCAGCACCTCACCCGCCTCGGCGTGACCGCGATCGAGCTGATGCCGGTGCACCAGTTCGTCCAGGACAACACCCTGCTCGAGAAGGGCCTGCGCAACTACTGGGGCTACAACACCCTGGCGTTCCTGGCCCCGCACTCCTCCTACGCCGCGGCTCCGCTGGAGCCGGGTGGGCTGGGTCTGCAGGTCCAGGAGTTCAAGGGCATGGTGAAGGCGATGCACGCCGCGGGCATCGAGGTCATCCTCGACGTGGTCTACAACCACACGGCGGAGGGCAACCACCTCGGGCCGACGCTGAGCTTCAAGGGCATCGACAACCAGGCGTACTACCGGCTGATGGAGGACGAGCCGAAGTACTACATGGACTACACGGGCACCGGCAACTCCCTCAACGTGCGGCACCCGCACTCACTGCAGCTGATCATGGACTCGCTGCGCTACTGGGTCACCGAGATGCACGTCGACGGGTTCCGGTTCGACCTCGCCTCCACGCTGGCGCGGGAGTTCTACGAGGTGGACCGGCTCGCGACGTTCTTCGAGCTCGTGCAGCAGGACCCGATCGTCAGTCAGGTCAAGCTGATCGCCGAGCCGTGGGACGTCGGTCCCGGCGGCTACCAGGTGGGCAACTTCCCGCCGCAGTGGACCGAGTGGAACGGCGCCTACCGCGACACGGTCCGCGACTTCTGGCGCGGTGAGCCCTCGCTGGGCGAGTTCGCCTCCCGACTGGCGGGGTCCTCGGACCTCTACGAGAACTCGGGCCGGCGACCCTTCGCCAGCATCAACTTCGTCACCGCCCACGACGGCTTCACGCTGCGCGACCTGGTCTCCTACAACGAGAAGCACAACGAGGCCAACGGTGAGGACAACAACGACGGCGAGAGCCACAACCGGTCCTGGAACCACGGCGCCGAGGGACCGACCGACGACCCGGAGATCCAGGCGCTGCGGGCGCGTGAGCAGCGCAACCTGCTGGCCACGCTGCTGCTCAGCCAGGGTGTCCCGATGCTGCTGCACGGCGACGAGATGGGTCGCACCCAGCAGGGCAACAACAACACCTACGCCCAGGACTCCGAGATCGCCTGGATGCACTGGGACCAGGCCGACCGACCGCTGATGGAGTTCACCGCCGCGCTGATCAAGCTGCGCAAGGAACACCCGACGTTCCGTCGCAAGGCGTTCTTCACCGGCACAGCGGTGCGCAGCGGACAGAAGCTCGACGACATCGTCTGGCTGCACCCCGACGGCCGGCCCATGGAGGACGACGACTGGGACGACGGCGGCCGGACGCTCGGGATGTTCCTCAACGGCCACGGCATCGACGGCCGCGACTCCCGCGGCAACGTCATCGTCGACGACCACTTCCTGCTGTTCTTCAACGTCGGCGACGAGGTGGAGCTCACCCTTCCGCCCGCCGAGTACGCCGAGGCGTGGGACGTGGTCATCGACACCGGCGGAGTGGCCGACGACGCGCGTACCTACGCCCCCGGTGACCGGCTCACCGTGCGGGAGCGCTCCACGGTCGTGCTGCGCGAGCACCACGAGCCGGAGGCCGAGCCCGACCACTCGGTGGCGGCATCGCTGGCGTCGTACGGCGGCAGCGCGCAGTGACCTCGCCGACCGGCAGCCGGGTTCCCACCAGCACCTACCGGCTGCAGATCACCGCCGAGTTCGACCTGTTCGCCGCCACGGAGCGACTCGCCTACCTGCGCGACCTCGGCGTGGACTGGGTCTACCTCTCGCCGCTGCTCGCCGCCGAGCCGGGGAGCGGCCACGGCTACGACGTGGTCGACCCGACCCGGATCGACGAGTCCCGTGGCGGCGCCGCTGGGCTCGCCGCCCTCTCGACCGAGGCGCGACGCCTCGGCATGGGGGTGCTCGTCGACATCGTGCCGAACCACGTCGGTGTGGCCACCCCCGTCGAGAACCCCTGGTGGTGGGACGTCCTGCGCCTGGGTCGCGGGTCGGCCCACGCGGAGACGTTCGACATCGACTGGGACTTCGGTGGCGGGCGCATCCGGGTGCCGGTCGTCGGCGACGATGACCTGACCGGAGAGGGATTGATCAAGAACCTGGAGGTCGTCCCCGCCACCGAGGGTCGCGAGCCCGAGCTGCGCTACCACGACAACCGGTTCCCGATCGCGCCCGGCACCGCCGACGACGGGGCCGACGCCGACACCGTGCACGCCCGCCAGCACTACGAGCTGATCGGCTGGCGACGCGCGGACGCCGAGCTGAACTACCGTCGGTTCTTCTCGATCAACACCCTCGCGGGCGTGCGGGTGGAGCTCCCCGAGGTCTTCGTCGAGACCCATCGCGAGATCGGCCGCTGGCTCGACGAGGGTCTCGTCGACGGACTGCGGGTCGACCACCCGGACGGCCTGCGTGACCCGGCCGGCTACCTCGACGACCTCGCCCGGCTCTCGAACGACGCCTACGTGCTGGTCGAGAAGATCCTCGAGCCCGGCGAGGCGCTGCCGCAGACGTGGGCCACCGCCGGCACCACCGGCTACGACGTCCTGGCCCTGCTGGACCGCGTGCTCACCGACCCCGCCGGGCAGGAGCCGCTCGACGCGATCGAGACCAGGCTGCGCGGCGGCGCCCTGGACTGGCAGCAGCTGGTCCACGACCGCAAGCGCGCCGTCGCCGACGGCATCCTGCTGGCGGAGACCCGCCGGATCGTCCGCGACCTGGACCGCCCCGAGTCGGTGCCCACGACCGAGCTCACCGATGCCGTCGCCGAGCTGCTGGCCTGCTTCCCGGTCTACCGCTCCTACCTGCCCGAGGGGCAAGGCCACTTCGACGAGGCCCTGGAGCAGGCCCGGTCCCGCCGACCCGACCTCGAGACAGCACTGGCCGCGCTGGCTCCCGTGCTCACCGACCCGGCACACCCGGCGGCGCTGCGCTTCCAGCAGACCAGCGGCATGGTGATGGCAAAGGGCGTCGAGGACTGCTCGTTCTACCGCGCCTCGCGCCTGACCTCGCTCAACGAGGTGGGTGCCGATCCCGCCGTGTTCGCGATCACGCCGGCCGAGTTCCACGACGCGATGGGCACTCGGCAACGTGACTGGCCGCACGCAATGACCGCCCTGACCACGCACGACACCAAGCGCGGCGAGGACGTCCGGGCCCGGATCACCACCCTCGCCGAGCTGCCGGAGGTCTGGGCGGAGGCGATCGACTCGCTGCTGGCCCTGGTGCCGCTCCCGGACGCGGGATTCGGCGCCCTGCTCTGGCAGGCGATCCTCGGAGCCTGGCCCGCCGCTGTCGACGGTCAAGCGCCTGAGGACCTGCGCCCACGCCTGCACGGGTACGCCGAGAAGGCGATGCGCGAGGCCGGGGAGCACACCACCTGGACCGAGCCCGACGAGAGCTATGAGGCGGCAGTGCACGCGGCTGTCGACGCGGTCCTCGACGACACCGCCACCCACAGCGTGCTGACCGGTTTGGTCGAGCGGGTCTCGGCCGCCGGATGGAGCAACGCGCTGGCGTCCAAGCTCGTCGCGATCACCGCTCCAGGCGTGTGCGACGTCTACCAGGGCAGCGAGCTGTGGGAGCAGAGCCTGGTCGACCCGGACAACCGCAGGCCCGTCGACTTCGACCGGCGCGCGCGGCTGCTGGCCGGGCTCGACGACGAGGTGCCGCCCCGCGGCCGACCACGCCCGACGACGAGGGTGTGGCCAAGCTCTGGGTGACCCACCAGGCGCTCCGGCTGCGACGCGACCGGAGCCGACCTGTTCACCGGTTACCAGGGCGCTCACCGCGACCGGCCCGGCCGCGGACCACGTGCTCGCGTTCGACCGTGGCGGCGCCGTCACGGTGGCCACCCGGTTGCCGGTCGGCCTGGCCGAGCGAGGCGGCTGGGGGGACACCACGCTCGCCCTGCCCGTCGGCTCGTGGCGCAACGTGCTGGCCGGCACGGTGTTCACGACGAGCTCCACCGACGGCGCGGTCCGCCTCGCCGACCTGGTCGGCGAGCTGCCCGTGGCCCTGCTCGTGAAGGAGGACTGATGCGCGGCCGGTTCGACATCTGGGCACCGCGGGCGGAGCGCCTACGGCTCAGCGTGGGCGACGAGATCGTGGACATGACGCGAGGCGCCGACGGCTGGTGGTCACCTGCCCGGACGACCCCGGACGGCGAGGTCGACTACGGCTACCTGGTCGACGACGCCGAGCAGCCGTTGCCCGACCCGCGCTCACGACGCCAGCCAGGCGGCGTACACGAGCGGTCGCGGACCTTCGACGCCCAGGCGTTCGAGTGGACCGACCACGACTGGACCGGACGCCAGCTCGCCGGCTCGGTGATCTACGAGCTGCACCTCGGCACGTTCACCCCCGAGGGCACCCTCGACGCTGCGACCGAGCGGCTCGACCACCTCGTCGCGCTCGGGGTCGACCTCGTCGAGCTGTTGCCGGTCAACGCGTTCAACGGCACCCACAACTGGGGCTACGACGGCGTCCTCTGGGGATGCGTGCACGAGGGCTACGGCGGCCCCGAGGCCTACCAGCGCTTCGTCGATGCCGCGCACGCTGCCGGCCTCGGCGTGATCCAGGACGTCGTCTACAACCACCTCGGACCGTCGGGGAACTACCTCCCGGTCTTCGGTCCCTACCTGAAGACCGAGGGTGAGAACCCGTGGGGATCGATGGTGAACCTGGACGGCGAGGGCTCCGCCGAGGTGCGGCGCTACATCCTGGACAACGTGCGCATGTGGCTGGCCGACTTCCACGTCGACGGCCTCCGGCTCGACGCCGTGCACGCGCTGTCCGACTCCTCCGAGGTGCACCTTCTCGAGGAGATGGCGATCGAGGTCTCCGCGCTGTCCGCGCACCAGCGCCGCCCGCTGGCCCTGATCGCCGAGTCCGACCTGAACGACGCCCGGATGGTCACCCCACGGGAGGCCGGCGGCCTCGGCCTCGACGCACAGTGGAGCGACGACTTCCACCACGCCGTGCACGTGGCGCTGACCGGCGAGACCAGCGGCTACTACGCCGACTTCGAGCCGCTCGAAGCGCTCGTCAAGGTCTGCGAGCGTGGCTTCTTCCACGACGGCACCTTCTCCTCGTTCCGCGGCCGGGCTCACGGGGCCGCGGTCGACACCGCCCGGATGCCCACCTGGCGGCTGGTGGTGTGCAACCAGAACCACGACCAGATCGGCAACCGGGCCAGCGGTGACCGGCTCAGCGCGCACCTCGACGACGACCAGCTCGTGTGCGCGGCGATGCTCACCCTGGCCGGACCCTTCACGCCGATGCTCTTCCAGGGCGAGGAGTGGGCGGCCTCGACCCCCTTCCAGTTCTTCACCTCCCACCCCGAGCCGGAGCTCGGGCGCGCCACGGCGGAGGGACGGTTGGCCGAGTTCGCAGCGATGGGCTGGGACCCCGCAGCGGTGCCTGACCCGCAGGACCCGGAGACGTTCCTGCGCTCGAAGCTGGACTGGGCGGAGGCGGACTCCGGGCGGCACGCCCTGGTGCTGGCGGCCTACCGGCGCCTCGCCGAGCTGCGGCGCGAGCTCCCGGCGCTCACCGACCCCTCGTTCGGTGCCGTCCAGTGCGCTGCCGACGAGGAGACCCGGGTGTTCACGCTGCGCCGGGGGAACGTGCTGCTGGTGGTCAACTTCGGCGACGGGCCGGTCGAGCTCCCTGTCGAGGACGACCTCGACCTGGTGTTCCGTACGCCGAACCGGCCGACGCTGGACGGGACCACGCTGCAGGTCCCACCGCACGGTGGCGCCCTGCTGTCCAGGGGCATCTAGAGTCGACTCATGGACCGCTCGGCCAGGCCCTCGCGACGCACCGGCCTGCTGGGTGTCCTGCTCCTGCTCATCGTCTCCGGTTGCGGCACCGAGTCGCCGGCATCTCCGGCGACCGGACCGCCGGGCGTCGAGCCGTCACCGAGCGAGGTCACCGCACCGACGACCTCGCCCACCCCGCCTCGTCCGGACCTCAGCGGCCGTCCGATCATCGCCGGGGTGGCACCGCCGTGGCTGGGGCAACGACCACTGCCCGAGGACGACAACGGGTTCGGCGCGGTGCGACCCACCCCGCGTGAGCTCGTCCAGCGTCGCTTCACGCTCCCGGACCGGCTGCCGGCCCTGCCCGGAGACGGCTTCGCCGCGCGGGTCAGCACACCCGCGCCGGCTGCGGTCATCGGGCGTTCCACGTGGCAGTCGAGCTGCCCGGTCACCGCGAAGGATCTCTCCTGGGTGCGCCTGACCTTCTGGGGGTTCGACGACCGACGGCACACCGGCGAGCTCCTGGTGAACACCGCGGTCGCCGAGCCGCTGGTCGGGGTGTTCCGCAAGCTGTACGCCGCCCGGTTCCCCATCGAGGAGATGCGGATCACCACACCCGCCGAGCTCGTCGCGGCACCCACCGGCGACGGCAACAACACCGCCGCCTTCACCTGTCGGTTGGCCCGCCAGAGCACGGCGTACTCACAGCACGCCTATGGCCTCGCGGTCGACGTGAACCCGTTCCAGAACCCCTACCACCGTGGCGAGGTGGTGCTCCCCGAGCTCGCATCCGCCTATCTCGACCGCACCTGGCGCCGCCCCGGGATGGTCTCGGCCGACGGGCCGGTCGTCCGGGCGTTCGCCGACATCGGCTGGACGTGGGGTGGCACCTGGCAGTCCCTGAAGGACCTGCAGCACTTCTCCCGCAACGGACGCTGATCGCCGGTCGACCGGAACCGGGTCGATGCAGTGGGCAGAGCGGGTCTTGTGTGCGCGGCTGAATCGGGGTTGGTTGGACCCATGGTCGAACGTGGCCGGGTCACCAGTCACCGGCTCGAGGTGTCCGCACCCGAGCAGGTGCGCAACATCGTGCTCGTGGGGCCGAGCCAGTCCGGCAAGACCACGTTGGTCGAGGCCCTCCTCGTCGCCTCCGGCGCCATCCCTCGTGCCGGGTCGGTCACCGATCACAGCACCGTGTGTGACGTGGAGGAGAGCGAGCACGCGCACGAGCGCTCGAGCTCGCTGGCCGTCGCACCGCTGATGCACGGCGGCTGCAAGCTCAACCTGATCGACACCCCGGGCTATGCCGACTTCGTCGGCGAGGTGCGGGCCGGGCTGCGTGCCGCCGACTGTGCCCTGTTCGTCGTGGCCGCCAACGAGGGGGTCGACGAGGACACCCGCCAGCTGTGGCAGGAGTGCGCCGACGTGGCGATGCCCCGGGCCGTGGTGGTGAGCAAGCTCGACCACGCGCGGGCCGACTTCGACCGCACCGTCCGGGCAGCACGCGAGTCCTTCGGCGAGCGGGTGCTGCCGGTCGTCGTACCCGAGGCCGAGGGGGTGGTGGGGCTGCTCGCCGCGACCTCCGAGGACGAGCGGCGTGAGGCGCTGGTCGAGGCGGTGATCGAGGAGTCCGAGGACGAGACCCTGATGGAGCGCTACCTCGGCGGCGAGCAGGTCGACGAGGCGCTGCTGGTCACCGACCTCGAGAAGGCGGTGGCTGCGGCGAGGCTGCACCCGGCAGTGGCCGTGTGCGCCACCGACGGCCGCGGCTGCCGGGAGCTGCTGGACCTGTGCGTGCGTGGATTCCCCTCCCCCCTCGAGCACCCCGAGCCGCAGGTGTGGACCACGTCCGGCGCCAGTGCCGGGACCGCGCCCTGCGACCCGAACGCCCCGTTGGTGGCGGAGGTCGTGCGCACCACCAGTGACCAGTACGTCGGCCGGCTCAGCATCGTCCGGGTCTTCTCCGGCACGCTCCAGCCCGACGACGCGGTGCACGTCTCGGGCCACTTCGCCTCGTTCTTCGGCGAGGAGCTCGGCCACGAGGACCACGACGAGGACGAGCGTCTCGGTCCGCTCGCACATCCCTTCGGAGCCCACCAGGTGCCGGCCGCGAAGATCGTGGCCGGGGACATCGGTGCGGTCGGTCGGCTGCACCGCGCCGAGACGGGCGACACGCTGTCCAGCCTCGACCGCCCGCGGGTGCTCAAGCCGTGGACGATGCCGCCGGCCCTGCTGCCGGTGGCGATCGAGGCCCGGTCGCGCTCCGACGAGGACAAGCTCTCCACCGCCCTCGGTCGGCTCCGGGCCGAGGACCCCAGCCTGAGGGTCGAGCAGAACCCGGAGACCGGCCAGGTGGTGCTGTGGGTCCTCGGCGAGGCCCACGCCGAGCAGGCGCTCGACCGGCTGCACTCGCGCTACGGCGTCGCGGTCGAGCCGTGTGACGTGGTGGTGCCGCTGCGGGAGACGTTCACCGCTCCCGCCAAGGGCCACGGGCGTCACGTGAAGCAGTCCGGTGGTCACGGCCAGTACGCCATCTGCGACATCGAGGTCGAGCCGCTGGCACAGGGCTCCGGCTTCGAGTTCGTCGACAAGGTGGTCGGCGGCGCCGTACCCCGGCAGTTCATCGCCTCGGTCGAGAAGGGTGTCCGTGCCCAGATGGAACGCGGTGTCAGAGCGGGATACCCGGTCGTGGACATCCGGGTGACGCTCACCGACGGGAA
Source organism: uncultured Actinomycetota bacterium (assembly GCA_963791105.1). GTDB lineage: Bacteria > Actinomycetota > Actinomycetes > Propionibacteriales > Nocardioidaceae > Marmoricola. The sequence continues at coordinate 23,896 of CAWBRA010000006.1, forward strand.
GTCGCACAGCGTCGACTCCTCCGACGCGGCGTTCCAGGCGGCGGGGGCGCTGGCCCTGCGCGATGCCGCCGCCTCCGGCGAGGTCGCCCTGCTCGAGCCCTACGACGAGGTCGCCGTCGTGGTCCCGAACGAGCACGTGGGGGTGGTGATGAGCGACCTGTCCGGTCGGCGCGGCCGGCTGCTCGGCACCGAGGAGGCCGGCCAGAACGGAGGGGGCAGGGTGTCCGTCCTCGCGGCGGTCCCCCAGGCCGAGCTGGTCCGCTACGCGATCGACCTACGGGCGCACACGCACGGTGCCGGCTCGTTCACCCGGACCTTCGCCCACCACGAGCTGATGCCCGAGGACCGTGCCCGTCAGGTGGCGTCCCGCGGCTGAGCACGAGCTCGATCAGCCGGTCTGGCCCTCAGCGCGGCTCTCCTCGACCCGGTGCGAGATCCGGAGCAGCCGTACGGCGGTGACCAGCACCAGACCGCCGACGAGGTTGCCGAACGTGGCCCAGCCGAGCGCGCCCAGCCAGTCGACGTAGCCGTAGTCGGCCTCGCCGGTGAGCAGACCGGCGAACATCAGGATCGAGTCCAGGATCGAGTGGAACAGCTCGGCCCCGATGAGCACGAAGGACATGAAGATCGCCGGCACCAGCTTGACGCCGAGGCTCTCCGTCGCGTGCTGCATCCGGGTGAGCAGGGTGATCACGGCACCGGCCAGCACGGCCAGGAAGAACGAGCGCCACGAGACACCGAGCTCCGCGTAGTGGGTCCCGGCGGTGACGGCGGTCTCGTGCACCGAGGGCAGCGCGATCACGATCATCGCCGCCATCACGAAGCCGCCGGCGAGGTTGGCCACCAGCGTCACGCCCCACAGGCGGAGCAGCTGGGTCAGCGTGCCCACCTTCGCCACCACCGAGATCACCGGCACCAGGAAGTTCTCGGTGAACAGCTCGCTGTTGGCCAGGAGCAGGGCCACGAAGCCGACCGTGAAGGCCAGCGAGGCCAGCAGGTGGCTGTCGGTCTCGGCCTTGACCACCAGGAACATCAGCACGCCGACACCGACGTCGATGCCGCCCAGGAAGCCGGTGGCCAGCAACGGCAGCAGCGGTCGGTCGAGACGCTCGTGCCCCTCCTCGATCAACCGGTCGTAGGTCTCCTCGAGCTCCGGCTCCTCGCGGGAGCCGGTCGGAGCGGTGACGTCCTCGGATCCCCCCTGGCCGCTCACGCGGTCGGCCCGGGAGGTGGGGTGTGGGTGCGCACGGGGCAACGGTAGTCAGGTGCCGAGCACGGTCGGCCGAGGCGCCCCGCAATCTGCGACGTGTCGAGGCGTCAGGACTGTTCATCTGCGACGTGTCGGCGCCTCCCAGCCGTTCATCTGCGACGTCTCGGCGAGGCTTGCGGTGACCCCGGCTCCTTGACCTCCACGGCGCACTCCCCGCAGACTCGGTCCCCCAGGAGAGTTGGTGCCATGCCCAGATCGCGAGTGGACTACCAGAGCGTCGACAAGGACTACCTCAAGCACCGATCGCTGAAGCGGGGCGCAGCCGGCTGGATCCTGCTCGCCGGCCTCGGCGTCAGCTACGTCATCTCCGGCGACTTCGCGGGCTGGAACTTCGGGCTGGACGAGGGCGGCTGGGGCGGCCTGATGATCGCCACCATCTTGATGGGGATCATGTACAGCTGCATGGTGTTCGGTCTGGCCGAGATGTCCTCGGCTCTTCCGGTCGCAGGTGCGGGCTACGGCTTCGCCCGCCGCGCCCTGGGGCCGATCGGCGGTTTCGCCACCGGGATGGCCGTGCTGATCGAGTACGCCGTCGCCCCCGCTGCCATCGCGGTGTTCATCGGCGGGTACATCGAGGCACTCGGGCTCTTCGGGCTCACCAACGGCTGGCTGATCTACCTGATCGCCTACCTCGTGTTCATCGGGGTGCACATCTACGGCGTCGGTGAGGCCCTCAAGCTGATGTTCGGCATCACGGCCATCGCGGTCGCCGCACTGCTGGCCACGGTCATCGGGCTCGCGCCGAAGTTCTCCACGACCAACCTGTTCGACATCACCCCGGACGGCTCGACGCTGTCGAGCAGCTTCCTGCCCTACGGGATCAGCGGTCTCGTGGCCGCGTTGGTCTACGGCATCTGGTTCTTCCTGGCGGTCGAGGGTGTGCCGCTGGCTGCCGAGGAGACCGAGGACCCGGCTCGGGACATGCCTCGCGGCATCATCACCGCGATGGTGATCCTGCTGGTGTTCGCCGCCCTGATGCTCGTCGTGGTCCCCGGAGCGGCCGGGTCGGAGACCATCCGCGCCTCCGACAACCCGCTGCCCGAGGCGATCCGCGCCGTCTACGGCAGCAACTCGCTGCTCGCCGACGTGATCAACTACGCCGGCCTCGCCGGCCTGATCGCCAGCTTCTTCTCGATCATCTACGCCTACTCGCGCCAGCTGTTCGCCCTGTCGCGCGCCGGCTACCTGCCCAAGATGCTGTCGTTGACCAGTAGCCGGAACACCCCCTGGGTGGCGCTCGTCGTGCCGGGCACCGTCGGCTTCCTGCTGGCGGCCATCACCAAGGACGGCGCCCTGCTGATCAACATCGCCGTCTTCGGTGCCACCACGTCCTACGTGCTGCTGAACCTCAGCCACATCATGCTGCGGCGGCGCGAGCCCGACCTGGAGCGCGCCTACCGCACCCCGGGCGGGGTGGTCACGACCGGAGTGGGCCTGGCGCTCAGCCTGGTCGCCGTCACCGCGACGTTCTTCGTCGACATCCTGGCCGCCGGGATCACCGCCGGAGTCTTCGCGGCGGCGCTGGCCTACTTCTGGTTCTACAGCCGGCACCACCTGGTCGCGAGCGCACCGGAGGAGGAGTTCGCGCAGATCAGCCAGGCGGAGTCCGAGCTGAAGTAGCCCGACCGGGTCCTGCGTGCCTCAGCCCTGCAACCGTCGGGCCAGACCGGAGGCACGCTGGACCTTGCGGCCCACGGCGGCACGCACCGACTCCTCGGTGCCGATGACTCGCAGCTTTCGCTGGGCCCGGGTCACAGCGGTGTAGAGCAGCTCGCGGGTGAGCAGGCGGGAGCCCTCCGGCGGCACGATCACGCTCACGGTGTCGGCCTGGGAGCCCTGTGACTTGTGCACGGTCATCGCGTGCACGGTCTGCACGTCGGGCAGCCGCGTCGGCGCGAACTCGCGCCCCTCCAGCTCGGCCAGCACGACCCGGAGGCGGCCCTCGTCGCGGCGTACCGCCACGCCCATGTCGCCGTTGCTCAGCCGCTGACCCTTGTCGTTGGCGGTGACCAGCACCGGGCGACCGGGGTACCAGTCGTCGTAGGTGGTCACCCCGGTGCGCTCACTGAGCAGCTGCTCGACCAGGCGGTTCCACCCGCTGACGCCGTAGGGGCCCTCCCGGTGGGCGCAGAGCAGCCGGTGCTGGGCCAGCGCCCGCAACGCCCCGGGACCGTCCCCCGCCTCCGCGGCCACCCGCAGGTCCTCGGCGACGTCGACGACGCTGGCGGTGAAGGCGGTCATCGCGACCTCGTCGTCGGGGTCGATGAGCTCGACGTCACTGGCTCCTGAGCGGAGCACCCCGATGACGGAGTCGGCGTCCTCGGCGCGCAGGGCGGCCGCCATCGCGCCGATGTTCTCGCCGTAGCGGTGCGTCGTCCGCAACGACACCACCGGCGAGTCCGGACGAGAGGCCAGGCCGGCGACGAGGTCGGCGAGCACGGCGCCGGCCTCGACCGAGGACAGCTGGTCCGGGTCGCCGACGAGGACCAGCCGCGCGTCGGGGCGCACCGCCTCGAGCAGCCGGGCCATCATCGTGAGCGAGACCATCGAGGTCTCGTCCACGACGATCACGTCGTGCGGCAACCGGTTGCCGCGGTGGTGCTTGAACCGGACGCTGCTGTCGGGGCGCCAGCCCAGGAGCCGGTGCAGGGTCGACGACTCCAGCCCGGTGACCCGGGTCCGGTCACTGGCCGCGGTCAGGGTGCCGGCCGCCTCGGCCACGGCCTCCTGCAACCGGGCCGAGGCCTTGCCGGTCGGAGCGCAGAGTGCCATCCGCGGCGGTTGGCCGGTGGCCGCCTCGTGCTGCTCGGCGATCAGGGTGAGCAGGCCGGCCACGGCCGTGGTCTTGCCGGTGCCCGGACCGCCGGTCAGGATCGTCGTCCACCGACCGGCACTGGCCAGCACCGCCGCGCGTTGCTCGTCGTAGCCCTCGGCGGGGAACACCCGGTCGATGCCAGCCGTGAGCATTCCGGAGTCGAGCTCGGGGGCAGGACGGGCCATCCGCTCGAGCAGGTCGGCACAGACCTGGCCCTCCTCACGCCAGTAGCGGTCGAGGTAGAGCATCGACCCCTCGAGGCGGAACACCTCCTCGGCGACGAGCCGGCTGGAGGCCACCTCGGCGAGCCACGCCCCGACCTCGGGCCACGGCAGCGACTGCACGGGGGCGGCCGGCTCGTCGCCCAGGACCTCGGGTGCCTCGACCGCCAGTGCGGCGATGGTCTCGAGGTCGAGGCAGATCGAGCCGTGCCTGACCGCCCGAACCGCCAGAGCCGCAGCGAGGAGGACGCTCTGGCTCGGCTCGCCCAGGATCGTGCCGAGGCGTGCGGCGACGTGGACGTCTGCCGCGTTCAGCACGTCGGCCTCGTTGAAGGTCCGCAGCAGCCCGGTCGCCGACAGGGCGAGCCGGCGGTCGTGCGGGTCACGATCGACGGCGGTCGCGGCGCCCAGCTGGCTCATCGTGCGGCCTTCCCCGCAGGCAGGCGCCCGTCGAGCAGCTCGGACAGCTCGACCACCAGGTCGGCCGGTGGCTTCCAGGAGAAGACGCCACAGGGCTGGTCGTCGATGCTGGGGGTCTGCGGGCCGCACATGCCCCGCACGTAGAGGTAGAGAACCCCGCCGAGGTGACGCTGCGGGTCGTAGTCCGGTTGGCGCCAGCGCAGGTAGCGGTGCAGCACGACGGAGTAGAGCATCGCCTGGAGCGGGTAGTGCGAGTGCAGCATCGCCTCGGTCATGGCTGCGGGCGTGTAGTCGAGGGCGGTGAGCGGTTCGCCCGGCGTCCCCAGCTTGTTGGTCTTGTAGTCCACCACCAGGTAGCGCGGCTCGTCACCGACGCGGAGCACCACGTCGATGGAGCCGCTGAGGTAGCCGCGGAGCACCTGGTCTCCGAGCGACGGATTCTCCAGCCGGTCGGCGTAGGCGCGCATCGGGTCGTCGACCGCAAGGTGCCGTCGGAGCGCACCGGCCATCGCCGAGAGCGGCACCGTGGCGGTGTCGGCGGCCTCCCCGCCCGCCAGCGGGAACTCGAAGTCGAGCTCGCGCAGACGCTGCTTCAGACCGATGTCGGCCAACCGGGCGTGGTCGGCGAGCGGACCGAGCGAGGTGTGGTGCATCGGCAGCAGCGCCTCGGCGATCGCGTCGGGGCCGGCGTCGACCGACCACCACCGCTGCTCCTCGACGACCCGTGCGCGCAGCTCTGCGACGAGGTCGGGCGCGAGCGGGTCCGCGTGCTCGAGCACGGCATGCACCAGCGACCCGAACGTGGCGCCGGCCGGCAGCCCTTCCATGGGCGACGGCAGATCGGCCGCCGCGCTCGGCCCGGCGCCGGGGGTCGTGACGACCTCGAGCTCACCCTCGTCGACCGTGCCGGTGTGCTCGGGCTCGCTGTGCGCAGTCGCAGAGGCGCTCTGCTCCTCGGCCCGGATCAGCCCGGAGTAGGAGGTACGGCGCCAGGCGGTGTCGACACCACGGTCGAAGGACCGGGCAGCGAGCGCCGGAGCCGCCCCCGGTGGCACCGTCGTCGGCGAGGCGGCGACCTCGGAGAGCTCCAGTGAAAGGGCACCTCGCTCGGCCCAGGCCGTCAGCTGGGCCAGCACCTCGAAGTCGGACGGTCCGCGGTCGACCGTGTCCGGCACCGAGGCCTCACCCTCGTTGCGTCCGAACAGCAGCCTGGTCAGGCCGGCGTTCCCCGCGTCCCAGCTCGGGGCGAACCAGGTGACCACCTGGGACTGCGCCCGGGTGAGCGCCACGTAGGTGAGCCGGAGCTCCTCGCCGGCGTCCTCGGCCGCAGCCTGCTTCGGCATCGCACCGCCACCGACGTCGAGGCGTCGTTCGTCGCCTTCGTGGAAGAGGTACTCGGTCGGCTTGGCGAGCCAGCAGTTGAACAGCTCGGGCAGGTAGACGACGGGGTACTGCTGACCCTTGCTGCCGTGGATCGTGACCAGCTGGACGGCCTTGGCATCGGTGTCCAGACGGCGCGTGCGCTCGTTGCTCTTGGCCGCGACGCGTCGCTCGGCCCGCAGCCAGCCGAGCAGCGCGACCAGGCCGAGGCCCTGCCGGTGGGCGACCTCGTGGAGCACCTGCCCGAGGTGGTTGAGATCGGTCAGCAGCCGCTCGCCGTCGGGACGGGACAGCACCCGCTCGGCGAGCCCGGCCGAGATCAGCGACTCGTGCACCGCAGCGACCCCGCGGCTGCGCATCAGGTCGAGCCACTGGCGCACCTGCTCGGCCAGGTCGTCGGTCAGGTTGTCCCCGCCGGCGTCGAGGTCCCGGGGGGAGACCCCCAGGAAGGAGGTGAGCGCCACCGACCGGATCCGGCCGGTCCGCTGGGGCTGCTCCAGTGCTTCGAGCAGCGCCAGCCACTCGTCGCCGGCCTGGGTGACCAGGACGCTGGCACCACCGGTGACCACCGACGGGACCCCACGTCTGGCCAGCGCCGCCTGGTAGAGGTGGGCGTGCCTGAGGCTGGACATCAGGATCGCGACGTCGCCAGCCTCGAACGGCCGGCCGTCGAAGGTCGGCTTCTCGGCCAGCAGCCGCGCGACGTCCTCGGCCACGTCCTCGGCCAGGTAGGGCCGCAGCGCGGGCATCCCGATCGTGCCCGACCTGCTGGTGGCGAAGCCCTCGCTGCGGACGACCCGCAGCCGCACCGGCTCCGGACGGGGTACGCCGCTCAGGCGACTGCCCTGGTGCCGGGCGGCGATGTCGTGCACCGTGATCGCCGGGTCGCCCAGCGCGGCCCCCTTGGTGAGCACCTGGAGCGCCTCGACGAGCGGGGCGTCGCTGCGCCAGTTGAGGGGCAGCGTGCGGATGCTGTCGGCCTGCTTGCGCGCCTTGAGGTAGGTGAAGATGTCACCGCCCCGGAAGGCGTAGATCGCCTGCTTGGGGTCGCCGATCAGCACCAGGGTGGAGTGGCCGCGGAAGGCGCGGTCGAGCACGTCCCACTGCACCGGGTCGGTGTCCTGGAACTCGTCGACGAGGACGATCCGCCACCGGTGCTGCATCCGCTGACGGGCCGGGGAGTCGGGCGCCTCGAGGGCCCGGGCCAGCCGGCTGAGCAGGTCGTCGTAGCTCAGGATGCCCAGCCGCCGTTTGCGACGCTCCATCTCGCCCCGGACCTGCTCGGCGAACGCCACCCGCGTCGCCGCCTTGCTCCCGGGGTCGGCGTCCTGGGGCGCCAGCGTCGCCTGGGGGTCGCCCACCGCCGCCCGGGCCAGGCGCAGGGCGGTGGTGCGGTCGAACGGCGGCGGCTCGGCGAGGTGGCCGTAGCCGCGGAGGTAGAGGTCGTCGACGACCTCGATCACCAGCTCGTCGAGGTTCTCCACCAGGGTGGCCCGCGCATCGGTGTCCCCGGCGATGCCGAGCGAGCGCAGCACCAGCTGGCAGAACTGGTGCGTGGTCGCGATCGTGGCGGCGTCGAACGAGGCCAGCGCCTCGGCGATGCGCCGGCGTCGGGCGGCGAGCTCGTCGGTGGGGACGGCGGTGATGAAGCCGAGGAAGCCGGCTCCGGCCACGGCGCTCGGGTCCGCCAGGGCTCGGTCGGCCTCGACGAGCTGGCTGCGCACCCGCTCGCGCAGCTCCTGGCTGGCCATCCGGCCGAAGGTGATCACCAGCATCTCGTCGAGGGTGGCCACGCCCTCGGCGACGTAGCGCACCACCAGTGCGGCGATGGTGTAGGTCTTGCCGGTGCCGGCGCTCGCCTCGAGGACCGCCGTGCCCGTGGGCAGCTCGCCGAGCAGGTCGAACGGCTCGATCGGGGTCATCGGTGCACCTTCTCGATCATCGGGACCCAGAGCCGCCGGGCCAGCGCCCCGAACCGGGTGGTCTCGCCCTCGATCTCCTCGCCCGGCCTGGGCTCCTGCTCCAGCAGTGTCTCCAGGGCACAGCCGCGCCCCCAGACCATCACCTGCTCGGGGTCGGCGTCCTCTCCCGGGTAGGTGCCGGACTTCCACTTGAACTCTGCCGCCTTGATCCGGGCCACCTGGGGGGAGCGGTGCCGCAGCGCCCACTCGTGACCGGCCTTCAGCGGCAGCGGCAGCGGCTCGCACATGCCGGCGTCGTACATCGCCACCAGGTCGGCCAGCAGTGCTGCCGAGTCCTCGGGGCCTGCCCAGACGACCCGCCCGGTCATCTCGTCGGGCGCTCCACCCCGCCCCTTGGCGCCCCGGCCGACAGCACCTGCCGAGAACCCGCGGCCCGGCCGGCTGGCGGTCAGCGCCAGCAGCGGGACCCAGGCATCGATCCAGTGCTTCGGCCCGACCCGCGAGAAGCTCGCCCGCACCAGGCGTTCGCCGTAGACGTCGGTGACGGTGCCGGTGAGCGCGCGTCCGCCACCGAGGTCGATGCTCACGTCGAGAGCCTCGGCGCGACGCCCGGCCCGCAGCGTGTCGGCCAGCTCGGCGACCGGGGCGGCCTGGGCGAGCAGCTCGTTGGCCAGCCGCCAACCGAGCCGGCCCGGCGGCAGCACGCCGCGTCGCCACTCCTTGGCCAGGGCCTGGTCAGGTGCGCGACCGGCGAGCAGGTCGCGCAGGAGCCGGTCGCCGACTCCCCAGCTCGCCAGGCCGTCGAGCTCCACCGGGATCCCGTCGAGGGCGTCCTCACCCTCGTCGAGCAAGGTCACGTCGAGGCGCTTGCGCAGGAACTCCTTGACCGGGTTCTTGAAGAACGCGACCAGCTCCTCGAGCGCCACGTCGGTGGCGCGGCCCGGCAGCACCTCCTCGCGGATCACCGGCACGGAGACCCGGGGACGTGCCGCGGCACGAGCGCCCGCGAGCGAGTGCCGGTCGAAGGAGAACGGGTCGACCGGGTCGAGGTTGCTCGCGTCGAAGGCCTGCAGCGGATGCTGTCGTACGACGCCGTCGCCGGCGCCGACGGCCGTGCTCTCGAGCGCGTCGAGCAGCTCCTGCAGGGGCACCGCCGGGGGGCGGGGCAGGCCGGTCGTCTCGGTGGCACCGGTGAAGGTGACCACCAGCGTCTCCTGAGCCGCCACGATCGCGTCGAGCATCAGCTGCCGGTCCTCGCTGCGCAGGTCGCGCTCACCGGTCAGCGGGCGCCGGGCGAGCACGTCGTCCCCGTCGACCGCCCCCGCACGCGGGAACACCCCGTCGTCGACACCGAGCAGGCAGACCACCCGGTGCGGCACCGACCGCATCGGTGTCATCGTGCAGATCGTCAGGGTGCCGGTGCGGAAGTTCGCGCGTGTCGGGCGTCCGGCGAGCCGCTCCTCCATCAGCGTGCGCACGTCGGAGAGCCGCAGGTCGAGTCCGCGCGCCGCAGGATCGGTGGCCAGCCCGGCGAGCTCGCGGTGCAGCTGCCCGAGCTGCCACTCCTCGCCCCGGGAGACCGCGGTGAGCTGCTCGACCCCCTCGCGGAGCGTGTCCAGCCAGTGGTTGACCGGGTGCTCACCGGTCAGCGCGTCGGTGATCCGTTGCAGCCGGTCGATGAGCTCCGCGAGCCGCCCGGCCACGTCGATGTTGGTGCTGGCCACGTCGTCCAGCGGGAGCGTGGTCTCGAAGAACCGCTCGGCGTCGTCGGAGACCGCGACCCCGGCCAGGATCCGGTCGAGGCCGAACCGCCAGGTGTTCTGCACGTAGTCCTGCAGCCCGAACTGCACCCGGTGGTGCTCGTCGAAGGACCAGCGGATGCCCGCCTGCTCGACCCATCCGGTGATGGTCTCCAGGTCGTTCTCGGTGAACCCGAACCGGCTCCGGACGGGGTCGGTCGCGAGCAGGTCCAGGATCCGGCTGCCCTCGGCCCGTCCCCCCGCGATCGCGAGCATCTGGCCCACCACCGCGAGCAGCGGGTTGGTCTGGGTCAGCGACCGGTCGGCGAGCATCACCCGGAGCCGGTGGCCGGGGTGGTGACCGGCCGGGTCGCCGCCCACGGCGGCCATCCCGAAGGCCGCAGTGATCAGCGGTGCGTAGGCCTCGATGTCGGGGCACATCACCAAGATGTCGCGCGGCTCCAGCGACGGGTCGTCGGCGAGCAGCCCCAGGAGCACCTCGCGGAGCACCTCGACCTGGCGGGCCGAACCGTGGCAGGAGTGCACCTGCACGCTGCCGTCGTCGGGGTCCAGCGTGCGGGCCCCGGGGACCGGCACGGAGTTGGTGGTCAGGTCGCTCTGCAGCTGGCGGAGCAGCGTCCCCTCCCCGTCGGTGCCACCCGCGAGGTCGGTCGAGATCGCGACGTCGGCCGCGACTCCCGAGCCTCCCGCCGTGCCCAGGGTGCGCTGCAGCTCGCGGACGTCACGGCCCAGGGAGGCGAGCAACGGGTGCCCGACCCGCTCGTGCGAGGTGTCCTCGGCGCGCGGCACGGCGCCGGTCAGATCGGAGAGCTGCTCCCACAGGGCCGCGGAGGGGTGCGGCAACCAGAGGTGCACGTCGCGTGCAGCGCCGAGCGCGCGCAGCAGCGCGACCTCGGTGCACGGGATCCGGGTGTGGCCGAAGAGCGAGAAGCGGGACGGCAGGTCGAGCGACTCGGGCTCCTGCACGATCCGGGCGACGGTCTCCCGGTGCCTCTGCCCGGGGGTGGGTCCACCCACCTCCGCGACGATCCGGCGCCACAGCTCGGGCTGCCAGCCGAGGTCGGCGTCGAGTGGCTGGCCGGCACCGTCGGAGCCGCCTCCGGCCTCCCAGTCCTCGAGCAGGGCTGGTCGCTGCACGGCGTACGACGCGAAGAGGCCGGCGAGCCGGCGGGCCACCGAGTAGCGCCGACCGCGACGCAGGTCACCGTCCTCGCCGACCTGCCCGTGGCCCAGGTGCGCCCCCAGGGCGGAGCACCAGTCCTCGCCGACGGCAGCGTCGACGACCGTCAGCAGCGGCCACACCAGGGCGTCCGGGGCCCACGGGTCGTGCTCGCGCGTCCCGGTGAGCTCGCTGATCAGCGAGTGCGGCGAGCGGAAGACCACACCGGCGCAGACGCCGTCCGCGCGGCCCGGCGCGTGACCGAGCCGGTGGGAGAGCCGCTGGCTCAGCCAGCGCTCGATGCCCTTCGCCGGGACGAGCACCAGCTCCTGCTCGAACGGGTCGGCGAGCGGGTGCCGCAGCAGGTCGGCGAGGCCGTCGGCGAGCTGGTCCGAACGTGGCGCACGGTGGATGACGAAGCTCACCGCACGTGCCTCCCGAGCCTCGACCAACGCTGGACCCGGTCAACCTAACCCAGCGGTCCGACACCCACTTCGCTCCGGGCGGCGCCGGCGGCGACCAGCTCGGGCGCCGGCTCGGGGACCCGCGGCTGGGAGTCGCCCTCGTGGAAGCCGTTGCGCTCCCACCAGCGGGTCATCGCCGGCGGTGCCCACCAGTTCCACCGGCCCAGCAGCTTCATCGTGGCGGGCACCAGGATCGTGCGCACGATGGTCGCGTCGACGAGCAGCGCCACCAGCATCCCGATGCCGATCATCTTCATGAACACGATGCCGCTGGCCGAGAACGCGCCGACCACCACGGCGAGGAGCAGGGCGGCGCTGGTGATGATCCGGCCGGTGCGCTGCACCCCGGTGGCGACCGCCAGGGTGTTGTCACCGGTCAGGTCCCACTGCTCCCGGACGCGGGAGAGCAGGAACACCTCGTAGTCCATCGAGAGCCCGACCAGGATCGCCAGCATGAAGATCGGCTGGGTGGCGTCGAGGAAGCCGGTCGAGCTGAACCCGAGCAGGTCCTCGAGGTGCCCGTCGGCGAAGATCCAGGTGATCACGCCGAACGAGGCGCTGATCGAGAGCAGGTTCACCGCGATCGCCTTCAGCGGCAGCACCACCGACCCGAACGCGAGGAACAGCAGCACCAGCATCACCGCGGCGATGATCAGCGCCATCCACGGCAGGTGGCTCTCCAGCGAGGTCAGCAGGTCCACGGTGTCCGCGGTCAGTCCGCCGACCTGGGCGGCGCCGCCGCCCGGAACGGGCACCTCCCGCATCTGCGTGACGATGTCCTGCGAGGCCTCGGTCTGGCTGTTCCCGCTCCACGAGGCGCGGATCAGCGTGACGCCGTCCTTCTGGTCCACGACGCGTGCGTCCACGACGCCGGGGATCGCGCCGAGCCGGTCGGTGTACGCCGAGACGTCGGCCCGCTCGGTGCTCTCCAGCAGCAGGTTGGCCGAGGACCGCTCCTCACCGAAGCCCGTGTTGAGCTTCACGGCGGCCACGTGGGCCGGATCGTCGGGCGGCAGCACGCGGTAGTCCACCGAGCCCCACTTCACGCCGAGGAACGGCGAGGCGACCGCGAGCAGCGCACCGACGACGACCACCATCACCACGACCGGACGGCGCATCACGGCCTGCGCGAGCCGGGCCCAGGCGCCGTGGTCGCTGTTCACCTCGACGCGACGGTGCCGGCGCCAGGGCAGCCGGCCGGCGTCGATGCGGCGTCCCAGGACGAGCAGCAGCGCGGGGAGCACCGTGGTGGCGGCGAGCACGGCCACGAGCACGGCGGCCACCCCGCCGTACCCGAGGGAGCGCAGGAAGTTCTGCGGGAAGATCAGCAGCGAGGACATCGCGGCGGCGACGGTCAGCCCGGAGAACAGCACCGTGCGCCCGGCGGTGGCCATCGTGACCCGCATCGCCGTCTCGGAGGCGTTCGGGTCGTCCTCGGGCAGCCGGCCCAGCTCCTCGCGGAAGCGGCTGATCACGAACAGCGCGTAGTCGATCGCCAGGCCGGTGCCGAGCAGGGTGATCACGTTGATCGAGAACACCGAGACCTCGGTGACGCCGGTGATCAGGCGCACCACCGCGAGGGCCCCGAGCACGGCGATCGCGCCGAGCAGCGCGGGCATCAGGGCGGCCACGCCGGAGCCGAAGATCAGCAGCGACAAGACGATCACCAGCGGCAGCGACACCAGCTCGGCGCGCGCGAGGTCCTCGCTGACCGTCTCGTTGACGCCCTTGTAGACCGCCCAGGGGCCGGCGATGTCGGTCTCGAGGGTGTCCGCCTCGAGGGCGGGGACGACGAGGTCGTTGAGGTCGGCGGTCTCACCCTGGTCCTCACCGGCCAACGAGATCAGCACCGTGGTGGCGTGCTCGTCGGTGCTGACCATCGAGGGGTCCTCGGTGTCCCAGAACGTCGCCACCGACGTCGTGGTCCCGGCCGGGATCCGGGAGAGCGTCTGCTCGACCTCCGCCCGGAAGTCGGGGTTGCCCACCTTCATCGTGGGGCTGCGGTAGATCGCGACCACGTCCACCGAACGGTTCCCGAAGACCTCACGCTCGTGGGCGAGCTCGCGGGCGGACTCCGAGCCGGGGTCGTCGAAGCCCCCCTGGCTCAACGAGCCGAACACGCCCGTGCCGAAGACCGCCGCCGAGATCGTGGCGAGCGCCCCGAGGACCAGGACCAGCCTGGCCCGGCGGATGACGACGTCTGCGAAGCGCTGGAACATGGGTGGCTCCTGGAGATTCGATGTGAACAGCGTTAACAGTTAACGATGTAAACTCTGTAGTGTCAAACCCAGGACCCCACCCGACCCCGGCCGAAGGAGCGCACACCAGGTGACGCCGACCCGCGAACAGCACCGCCACGACACGATGCAACGGATCGTGAGCGCCTCGCGCAAGCTCGTCACCGGCACCGGGGAGATGTCCCTGCGCGCCGTCGCCAGCGGTGTGGGGATGACTCCCCCGGCGCTCTACCGCTACGTCGACAGCCGCGAGGAGCTCGTCCGGCTGGTGGCCGTGGACATCGACGCGACGGCGGCCGCGGAGATCGCCGAGGCTCGCGACGCGCAGCCCGAGGACGACCCGGCCGCCCGGCTGGTCGCCGCGGCAGTGGCGTTCCGGCGGTGGGCACTGGGAAACCGCGAGGAGTTCTCGCTGGTGTTCACCAACCTCGACGTGAGCTGCATCGAGGAGCTGCAGAGCGAGTCGCGGACCGGGCTGCTGTTCTCGGACCTGATGTTCGCGGTGTGGGCGCGCTACCAGTTCCCGGTGCCGAGGCTGGAGGACCTCGACCCTCTGCTGGTCGAGATCCTCGAGGACCCGATGATCCCGGCCGACCTGACCGACATCCCCGCCGAGATGCGCCCGCTGGTCTGGCTGCTGGAGCGGGCGTGGGCCGGGCTCTACGGCACCGTGACCCTCGAGGTCTTCGGGCACATCGACCCGCGCATCGTCGAGCACGCGCTGCTGTTCCGGTCGATGGTCGAGGACCAGGTCGTCCCGCTCGGACTCACCGACGAGCTCCCGCGCCTGCGCGTGCTGATGAGCGAGCTGCTCGCCTGAGGAGTCAGCGCGTCACGCCTGACGGGTCTGCCAGAGCCCCATCAGGTTGCCCTCGACGTCCTTGAAGTACGCCGCCCAGCCCATCTCGCCGACCTCCTGGCGCCCGACGACCGTCTCGCCACCGAGGGACTCGAGCTTCTCCAACGAGGCGTCGAGGTCGTCGACCTCGATGGTGATCACCGGATGGTCGACCGGCCCCCCGCGCTGGAGCATCCCACCACCGATGTAGCCGACGTCGGTCGGCATGCCGCCCTCTCCCGCGGGACCGGTCGACACGATCGAGTAGCTGAGCTCAGGTATCTCGTCGACCACCCACCCGAAGGCCTCGGCGTAGAACTTCTTCGCCCGCTCGGCGTCGTCGTAGGGAACCTCGAAGTGCACCACTTTTCCGCTCATGCCACCGACCCTAGGCGCGTTGCCCGGCCCCGTCAGCCCCTCCGGGGTCGCGAGCACCCAGGGCGCGCCCGAGACCGCCACCTCTGCCCTATCTGCCCGGCCGCCCGCGGCCACGGGGGCACGGGTGGCAGGCTTGATCCGTGACCGACGCCGCCCGCCCCGACCTCGCCGACTCCCAGGAGACGGCTCCGGCCACGTCCTCGGCCCCGTCCCCGAACCCGGCCCTGCGCGAGCCTGCCCACCAGGTCTCTCCCAAGGCGCCCTACCTGTGGGCGGCGGGAGCGGCGGTCCGCTCGCTGGTGCTGACCGGCGTGCTGGTGGCCGGGGATCTCACGGGCTGGGTCTCGGTGCCCGTCTGGGGCTGGCCACTGATCGCCGTCGCCGCCGTGGCCTACGTGGTCGCGATGCCGCGGATCCGCTACCGGATCCACCGCTGGGAGAGCACCGACTCGGCTGTCTACACCCAGACCGGGTGGCTCTCCCGGGAGCGTCGGATCGCCCCGATGTCGCGGGTGCAGACCGTCGACTTCGAGCAGAGCGCCGTGAGTCGCCTGCTCGGGCTCGCCACGGTCACGGTCACCACGGCCTCGGCGGCCGGGGCGTTGCGGATCGCCGCCATCGACAAGGTCATCGCGGACCGGCTCGTCGACGACCTCACCCGCCGCACCGAGGCCGAGGCCGGAGACGCCACGTGAGCGGAGAGGTCTCGCCCCCGCCGGTGCTGCAGGCACGACCGACGCAGGCGGTCCCGTGGCGGCGACTCGACCCGCGGATGCTCCTGGTGCACCCGGTGCAGGAGGTGATGCGCTTCCTGCCGTTCGTGGTCGGCGCGTTCGTGCTCGGCAGCACCGGCGAGGGCCGCAACTGGTGGCAGCTCGCCGGCATCGCGATCCCCATCGCGCTGGGCGTGCTGCGCTTCGTGACGACGCGCTACCGGATCACCCCCACCCAGGTCGAGCTCCAGCGCGGCCTGATCAGTCGCAAGGTGCTCACCGCGCCGCTCGACCGCGTCCGTGCCATCGAGCTGACCTCGTCGCCGATCCACCGCGTCCTCGGTCTGGCCAAGGTCGAGATCGGCACCGCCAGTGCGGCCAAGCCGAGCGAGGAGAAGTTCGCCCTCGACTCGCTGCCGCTGCGGCAGGCCCGCGACCTGCGCGTCGCCCTGCTGCACCGCAACGAGCCCGACCCCGCCATCGACGCCGGCTCCGGCGGCGCCGCGGCTCCCGACGTCACCGCCCAGGCGCAGGACCGGGACCAGGTGCTGATGCGGCTCGACCCCACCTGGGTGCGCTATGCGCCGCTGACCTCGTCGGGCAACGTGATCGCGGCCGGGCTGCTGGCCCTCGCCGGTCAGTTCGCCGAGCAGGCCGGGATGAACGTCTTCGACCCGGACCGGATCGACAGCGTCGTCGCGCGGCTGTCCATCGGGGTGGCCCTGACCCTGGTGCTGATCGTGTTCGTCACCATCGGTGCCGTGTTCGCGGTGCTCGGCTACCTCGTCACCAACTGGGGCTTCACGCTCTCCCGCGACGTGAACGGCCGCTCCTTCAATGTCCGGCGCGGGTTGCTCACCAGCACCGAGACCAGCCTCGAGCGCGAGCGCGTCCGGGGGGTGGAGGTCGGCGAGCCCCTCGGGCTGCGCATGGCCGGGGCCGGACGGCTCTCCGCGATCGTCACCGGGCTCTCGCGTACCGAGCGCGGCAGCACCCAGCTGGTCCCGCCCGCGCCGCGGACCGTCGTCGACGCCGTCGGGGCGCAGCTGCTCGGCGACCCGACCCCGATCTCGCTCCAGCTGCGCCGGCACGGCCCCGCCGCGCGACGCCGCCGCTACACGCGCGCCTTCGCCGGGGCGCTGAGCCTGCCCGCGCTGAGCCTGCTGCTCTCCGCGACCGCCGGCCTGCCCTGGTGGTTCGTCGTGCCGACCCTGGTCCCGCTGCCGCTCGCGGCCGTCCTGGCGGCGAACCGCTACCGCCGACTCGGTCACGGCCTGACCGAGGGGTTCGTCGTCTTCCGCTCGGGCAGCCTCCGCGGCCGCCGCGACGTGCTCCAGCGTGAGGGCATCATCGGCTGGAACATCGAGCAGTCCTGGTTCCAGCGCCGTGCCGGGCTGGTGACGCTGGTCGCCACGACCGCCGCCGGCCGGCAGGCGTACGCCGCCCTGGACATCCCCGAGAGCGCGGCCACAGCCCTCGCCGACGCCGCCGTGCCCGGCCTGATCACCCCGTTCCTCGCCGACACGTCGCAGATGAACGGCCAGAACGCACCGACACGTCGCAGATGAACGCGCGGGGTGCACCGACACGTCGCAGATGAACCGCGACCCGCGCCGGCGGGGCAGCTACATCAGCTTGCGGAGCACCGGCAGCGGGGCGTGCTTGAGCACCACGCTCATCGGCGCCCACGGCAGCGCCGGGACACAGGCCGAGTCCTTCTCCTTCTCGATGGCGTCCACCATCGACCGGACGCCCTTCTCCGTCGAGACCATCAGCGGGGTGTCCTGGGCGACGCCCTCGGTGATCTCCGTGGCGATGTAGCCCGGGTAGAGCACGGTCACCTGGATCGGCTTGCCGTGCAGCTCGTGGCGCAACCCCTCGGCCAGGTGGGCGACAGCCGCCTTGGTCGCGGCGTACGTCGTCATCGTCTTCGGCATGCCGCGCATCGCGGACACCGAGCTGATCATCACGAAGTGGCCGGCGTTCTGCTCGCGGAAGATCTCCATCGCGGCCTCGGACTGGGCCAGCGCGGCGACGAAGTTGGTCATCGCGGTCTCGCGGTTCTCCTTGTGCCCACCGGTGCCGATCGGGGCTCCCTTGCCGATGCCCGCGTTGATGATCACCCGGTCGATCGTGCCGAAGTCCTCCTTGAAGGCCCGGAACACCTCGAAGACCTGGTCGTCGTCGTTGACGTCGAGCGCGCGGATCTCCACCCGGCGCTCCGGGTGCGCCGCCAGGATGTCGGCCTTCACCGTGTCCAGCCGCTCCGTGCGGCGGGCGCACAGCGCCAGGTCGTGCCCGAGCTCGGCGAACTGCCGCGCCATCTCCGCCCCCAGCCCGCTGCTGGCGCCGGTGATCAGGATGGTCTTGCGCTTCGTGGCCATGGCCTCATCCTGCCAAGGGGGCTGCGGCCGGCGCGGGCGCGGGGTCAGACCACCGCTCGCAGGGCCCGGATGGCGCCGTGGAGGAACCGGTCGACGGCGACCCGCTCATCCTCGGAGAGGCTCGCGTCGAGCGCGGCCAGCTCCCGGAACATCGGCATCAGGTAGCCCACGACCTCGGTGCGGCCGCTGGCACTGATCGTCACCGACGTACGCCGCCCGTCGCTGGCGTGCGACGCCCGCTGAGCGTGCCCCCGCGTCTCCAACCGGTCGATGATCCCCGACGCGGCGGCCGAGCTCACCCCGAGCAGCCGACCCAGCTCGCCCGGCCCCATCGGCTGGTCCATCAGGTGCTCGAGCGCGCGGAGCTCGTTGTGGGTGAGCCGGGCGCGCCGCGCCACCGACGGTGCGACCTGGCCGGAGAGCCGGGTCAGCGTGCGCAGCGCGGTCAACGTCGAGGTCTGTTCCCACGCGTCGATCCCACCCGGTCCGTCGGGCTTCGATGTGGACCTCGACATCGGCCCGGTGCTAGATTCACTCACTTGATTGCTCACTTAGTTAGTCATCAACTGAGACGTATGGGGAGTGTAACGCCGTGGGAGCACTGCAGCGGATGATCGTCGGACGCGGCAGCGCACTGGTCAGCGCGGCCGTCCTCGGGTTCGGTGTGCTGCTGATCGTCGGGCTGGGCCAGGCCACCCGCACGCCGTCGGTCACCGACCAGCTGCCGGCCGGCTACGACAGCACCAGGGTGGCCGAGCTCCAGGAGCGGCTGCCCGCGGAAGACTCCTCGGCTGCGGTCGTGCTGTTCACCGGTGACGTCGGTCCGTCCCGGATCGGTGAGCTCTCGACGCTGGTCGGTGCTCTCGACGTCGACCGGGTCGCCGCGCCCGCGACCGGACCGGCGGTCATCCCCAGCGAGGACGGCCGCGCCGCGATCAGCGTGCTGGCGGTCCAGGCCACCAGCGCCACCGAGATCGCCGACGCCGTCGAGGCGCTCCGCACACGGCTCGACGAGGCGATGCCGCCGGGTGTGCAGGCGGCAGTGACCGGGCCGGCGGCTGTCCAGGCCGACCTGGCTGCGGTGTTCGAGGGCGCGGACGTCCGGCTGCTCGGCGCCACGGCTTCGATCGTGGCGTTGCTGCTGGTGATCACCTACCGCAGCCCGATCCTGTGGATCGTCCCGCTGTCCGTGGTCGGCATCGCCGACCAGGCCGCCACCGTGCTGGCCACGCACACGCTCGCCGGCCTGTCGGTGCCCTGGGACGAGTCGACGACCGGCATCTTGTCGGTGCTCGTCTTCGGCGCCGGGACCGACTACGCGCTGCTGCTGATCTCGCGCTACCGCGACGAGCTGCGCACCCACGAGGACAGGCGTGAGGCCATGGGCATCGCGTTGCGGCGTACGTCGCACGCGGTGCTGTCCAGCGCCACCACCGTGGTCCTCGGCGTGCTCAGCCTGGCGCTGTCGGTGTTCCCGTCCACGCGTGGGCTCGGGATCGCCTGCGCCGTCGGGATCGTGGTGGCCGCGGTGTTCGCCCTGGTCGCCCTGCCGGCGACCCTGGTGCTCTTCGGCCGGTGGGTCTTCTGGCCCAAGGTGCCCCGGGTGGGCTCGGAGTCCCTGGCCGAGGGCCGCTCGCTGTGGCGCCGGGTCGGCGACGCGGTCAGCCGCCGGGCGACCGCCTTCGTGGTGGGCACCCTGCTCCTCCTCGGGGTGCTCGGCTCGGGCCTGACCGGCGTGAGCCTGGGCCTGCCCACCGCAGACCAGTTCCTGCAGAAGCCGGAGGCGATCTCCGCAGGCGAGCGGCTCGCGGAGTACTTCCCCGCCGGCAGCGCCGATCCGGCAACGGTGATGACCGAGGAACCCGACGCTGCTCGTGCCTCCCTGCAGGAGCTCGACGGGGTCGACTCGGTCCGGGTCGGCGACGCCGTCGGCTCCTGGACCGAGCTCAGCGTGGTGCTCCAGGACCCGGCCGACAGCGACGGCGCCGGCCGGACCGTGCAACGGATGCGAGGGGCGCTCTCCGACCTCGACGCCACCAGCTATGTCGGCGGCACCGCGGCCGAGGCGCTCGATGCCGGCAGCGCCGCGACCCGGGACCGCTGGGTGATCTTCCCGGTGGTCCTGGTGCTGGTCCTCGGTGCACTGGTGCTCCTGCTCCGCTCGGTCGTGGCCCCGGTGCTGCTGGTGCTCACCGTGCTGGCCACCTACGTCGCCGCGCTCGGTGCCAGCTGGTGGCTGTTCACCGGGGTGTTCGGCTTCAGCGGGCTGGACGTCGGGATGCCCCTGCTGGCCTTCTTGTTCCTGGTCGCTCTCGGCGTGGACTACAACATCTTCCTGGTGACACGGGCGTGGGAGGAGACGGCGGGGCACGGTGCGCGCAACGGCATGCTGCGCGCGCTGGCCGCGACCGGCGGGGTGATCACCAGCGCCGGCATCCTCCTGGCCGCGGTCTTCGCGGTGCTCGGCGTCCTGCCGTTGGTGGTGCTGGCACAGCTCGGCGTGGTGATCTGCCTGGGCGTGCTGCTCGACACCCTCGTGGTCCGCACGGTGCTGGTGCCCGCCCTGGCCCTGCTCCTGGGCGACCGGTTCTGGTGGCCCCGCCGGGTCCCGCCCGGGTCGCCGCTGGACGTCGGCCCGGCTGGGAGGCCCCTGGCCGGTCACCGGGCCGGATAGTCCGGGGCACGGTGCACGGGGTGGGAATGGGGCTCACGACCTCGGTCCATCCCGCGGCGGGTGGCGCACACTGGCCATGACGACTCACCTTGGGGGAGGTCATGGCATCGCTGCAGCTTCGGTCGGTGCTCGCCGGGATCGCGGTCTCGGCGATCGCCGCCTGCGCCGGGGTGCTGCTCCTGCTGCACGACCAGCAACCAGCCGGCCGGGCTGGGGCGCTCCAGGGATCGATCGGGATGCCCTCGGCCGAGGCGGCCCGCCCGGCGCGCGAGCTGACCTGGGCCATGGGGCAACGACTGCACCTGGGCGACCGGGCCGTCGCGACGGGTCGGGACCTGCTCTCCATCGACGTGGTGGACGGCGGTGCGGCGTTCACCACCTTCGACGGCAGCGTGTGGTTCACCGACGGGTCACGCGTCGAGGTGGTGGGCACGACGACGCCAGGCAATCTGGTGGACCGCGGCATCGCCTGGGGTGCGTCCGGACGGCCGAACCGCTGGGTCGTCTCCGAGAACTCCGGCTCCCGGTTCGCCTGGTTCGAGTACCCAACCGGCGACCGCCCCGAGATCGTGGTGTACGACGCCAGCCTGCATCGCCGCGTCGCACGGGTGGCGGTCGACGTGAGTCGCCCGTGTGCGCGCTGTGCACGGATCGTCGCGGTGGACGCAAAGGCGGTCTACTGGACCACCGGCCTCTGGCACGGTCTCGGATCCGCCGAGGACACCGATCCACGGCGGAACCAGGTGTTCCGGATCGACGTGGAGACGGGTGCGCGGAGCACGGTCTCGCCGAGCCGGCTGCGCGCCGCCTTCCGCGCCGGATCCAGGATGCTCGTGGTCGGTGACTCACCGGACAGCGGGACGCTGACCGACGGCATCGGGCAGGAGTTCGCCGTCGTCGACGGACAGCTGGTGGCGCGCGCACGCGGCGGGGCAGCGCTCTTCGACAGCCGGGGCACCCGGCTCCGCCTCCGGGCGCCACCGGGCTTCCATGACTCACCCACCGGGGGGCTGCTGCTGTTCCAGTGGCTCGACGACGACACCGTGGCGCTGCTCGACGCCACCGGATGGACCGCGGGTGTCCTCGGGGGCGAGGATCTGCTGGTCTGCAAGCTCACCACCGGGCGTTGCAGGGTGGCGGTGCGGACCGACGGGGCGCAGGGGTCACCGATCGTGCCCGAGCTCGGCACCCCGGGCTCCGAGCTCGCCCTGACGAGGGCCATCCGCGACCGGTAGTCCGTCCCGGAATCTCAGTGGTCAGCGGTAGGTGAGCGCGTCAGGCACCCCGTCGAGGTGATCGTGCCCGTTGAAGCTCACCAGGGTGATGCCTCGGCGACCGGTCACCAGCCTGGTCAGGCCGGAGTTCACGCACACCGGGTTGAGCCGTCGCCACAGCCGGCCGGCGACGTCGTGCTCGTCGGCCAGCAGGCTCGCGACGGCCCAGGACACCGGCCCGCCGCTGCTGAACACCAGCGCGGTGCCGGACCCCGCCGCCTCCGCCGTACGCCGCAACGCTGCGCCGACCCGATCGGTGAACTCGGTGAACGGCTCGGCGTAGTCCCCGTCGTGCGCGCCTCCGGTCCACCGGTCGGTGGCGGACTCGAACCACTCCTGGAACTCCGGCCCGCTCGGTTCGCGCCCGGCGAACGGAGCATCGAGTCGGCGCAGCATCGCGACGTGGTCGAACTCGTCCCAACCCGCGTCCACCTCGGCCGCGCGTCCGCTCGCCGCGGCACCCATCGCACCCAGGCAGGCCTCGGCGGTCTCGCGGTGGCGGCGCAGGCTGCCGCTGACGACCAGGTCCGGGGTGATGCCACGGGCGCCCAGCGCCGCACCCAGCAGGCGCGACTGCTCCCAGCCCCGCTCCGAGAGCACGTCGTAGTCCTCGGCCCCCCACGACGCCTGGCCGTGCCGGACGAGCAGCAGCTGGCCCACTACGACGCCCCCGCGATGATCTGCTCGCATCGTCGCTCGAGGTAGCGCGCCGCAGGCCCGAACACGGCGTAGGCCTCGTTGGTGGTCTGTCCGTGGAAGTAGCGGTAGTAGATCTGCTGGGCGATCACGGCCAGCCGGAACAGCCCGAACACCTCGTAGAAGCGCCACTGCTCGGTGCTGAGGGAGTAGCCCATCCGGTCGCAGTAGTAGTCGACGACCTCGCTACGGCTGAGCATCCCGGGCAGGTGCGAGGGCTGGCGCCGGAACTGCCGGAAGAACTCGTCGTCGTCGTCCTGCACCCAGTAGGCCAGGGTGCCCCCGAGATCCATCAGCGGGTCGCCGACCGTGGCCATCTCCCAGTCGAGGACGCCGACCGGTCGGGTGGGGTCGTCGCGGTCGAGGACGAGGTTGTCGAACCGGAAGTCGTTGTGGATCAGGCAGCTGGCGAGGTCGTCGGGCTGGTGCTCGGCCAGCCAGCCCATCACCGTCTCGTAGTCGCCGACGTCCTCGGTGCGCGCGTTGCGGAACCGGGTGGACCAGCCGCCCACCTGTCGTTCGACGTAACCCGCGCCCTTGCTCATCGAGGCGAGCGGCGTCGCCGCGACGTCGACCTGGTGCAGGTCGATCAGCACGTCGAGGGCGTTCGTGCACAGGGCCCGCGTCTCGGCCACGGTCAGCGAGACCTCGCTCGGGAGGTCGCGCCGGGGGATGATGCCGTCGACGCGCTGCATCACGTAGAACTCCGAGCCGATCACCGACTCGTCACGGCACAGCGCCACCATCTCGGGCACCAGCGGGAACACCTCGGCGAGCCCGGCCTGGATGGTGAACTCCCGGCCCATGTCGTGAGCGCCCTTGGCCTTCTGGCCGCTCGGCGGCCGACGCAGGATCAGGTCGTGCGAGGAGTCGCGCAGCGAGTAGGTGAGGTTGGAGGCGCCGCCACCGAACTGCCTCACCTCGATCTCGGGGTCGAGCTCGACGCCCTGCGCTGCCAGCCAGGTCCGGACCGACACGACGTCGAACCGGTCCTCCTCACGGACCTCCGAGGCCCCGTCGATCTCGTTCACCGCTCCCCCATCGCGTTGAGCCGGGCCGCCTGTCTGCGCATCACCACGTCGTACGCCGCCCGGTCGGTCTGCTTGAGCTGGTAGGCCGCCCTCGCCGCCGCGTCGGGGACGATCAGCTCCTCGCCGCGCTCCATGCCGGCCAGCACCTCGGCCGCGATGTCGTCGGGCCCGAGCGGCGCATCGGCCACGAGAGCGCCGATCACCCGCCCCACGACCACGTCGGTGCCCTGCATGTGGTCGACCAGGCCGGTCCGGAAGTAGGACGGGCACACCACCGAGCAGCGCACGTCGTACTGCGCCAGCTCGTGCGACGCCGTCTCGCTGAACGCGACCACCCCGGCCTTGACGGCGTTGTAGGACGCCATCCCCGCCGGATGGACGAGGCCCGCGAGCGAGGCCACGTTGACGATGTGGCCGGAGCGCTGCTCCTTGAACATCGGCACGAACGTGCGGGTGCCGCGGACCACGCCGAACAGGTTGATCTCGGTGATCCACTGCCACTCGTCCATGCCGGCCACGTCGATGCGACCGCCACCGGCCACGCCGGCGTTGTTGACCAGCACGTCGAGACGACCCCAGTGCTCCACGACCCAGTCGCGGGCAGCGGCCCAGTCGTCGTCGGAGCGCACGTCGAGCCGGACGAACGAGACCGAGCCCGAGCCGATCGCGTTGGAGGACGGCTCCACCAGGTCGGCGACGAGCACGTCGTCACCCTGTCCGGCCCACGCTGCGACCAGCGCCGCCCCGAGGCCCGAGGACCCCCCGGTCACCAGCACCTTCATCAGCGGTGCTTGGCGATCTCGACGCGGGCGACGACACCGCGGTGCACCTCGTCGGGACCGTCGGCCAACCGCAGGGCCCGCGCGTTCGTCCACATCGCAGCCAGGGGGAAGTCGCCCGACAGGCCCGCACCACCGTGCAGCTGGATGGCCAGGTCGATCACCTGCTGCGCGACGTTGGGCACGACGACCTTGATCTGGCTGACTTCGCTGAGCGCGTTCAGTGGCCCGCCGACGTCCAGCTTCCAGGCCGCGTTCAGCACCAGCAGCCGCGCCTGGTCGATCGCCATCCGGGCGTCGGCGATCCGCTCACGGTTGCCGCCGAGGTTCAGCAGCGGCTTGCCGAAGGCGCTGCGGGACAGGCCACGCTTGATCGCGAGCTCGAGGGCGACCTCGGCCTGGCCGATCAGCCTCATGCAGTGGTGCACGCGGCCCGGGCCGAGCCGTCCCTGGGCGATCTCGAAGGCCCGTCCCTCGCCGAGCAGGATGTTGTCCTTGGGCACCCGGACCTCGTCGAAGCTGACCTCGCCGTGGCCGACCGGCTCGTCGTACTCCCCCATGGCGGAGAGCAGCCGCTCGACCTTGACCCCAGGTGCGTCCCGGGGGACCAGCACCATGGTGTGCCGGCGGTGCCGGTCGGCGTCGGGGTCGCTGAGACCCATGAAGACGAACACCTTGCAGTCAGGGTGGCCCACACCGGTCGACCACCACTTGCGGCCGTTGATGACGACCTCGTCGCCGTCGACGATCGCGGTGGCCTCCATGTTGGTGGCATCCGAGGACGCCACCCCCGGCTCGGTCATCGTGAACGCCGACCGGATCCGGCCGTCGAGGAGGGGCTCGAGCCACTCGGCCTTCTGGGCGTCGGTGCCGTACTTCAGCAGCACCTCCATGTTGCCGGTGTCGGGTGCGTTGCAGTTGAAGACGTACGGCGCCAACGAGGTCGCCCGGCCCATCTGCTCGGCCAGGGGCGCGTAGTCGGCGTTGCTGAGCCCGACGCCGCCGTGCGTGCCGAACTCCTTGGCGTAGTGGCCGGTGTGCTCGACCGGCAGGAACAGGTTCCACAGGCCCTGGGCGCGCGCCTTGGCACGCAGCTCCCCGAGGATCGGCGACTCGGCCCAGGTTCCCGAGTCAGCCGCCTCGCGGACCTGGCGGTGGTACTCCACGACCATCGGCTCGACCTCGTCGCTGACGAAGGCGGTGACCAGCGCGAGCAGCTCGACGGCCCGGGGGGAGTGGGAGAAGTCCATGCGGCCGACCCTAGCCAAGGTCGGCGACCCCGCCGACCGGGTGTCCGGTTCAGCCCCCGGCAACGACCGACACGACCCGCGACCTGACGACCGGGTCGCGCCAGCGCCGCTCCGCACGGGACAGGCGCCACAGCGACCAGAACAGCATCACGACCGCCGTGGCCAACGCGAACCGCGCGTCCTCGACCTGGGCGAGACCGGAGAAGACCAGCCCCGTGAGAGTCGTGGACAACGCCAGCCGGGCGCTGTAGCCGGCCATCACGACGGGCGGCGCCGGGGTGGCCCGGGCACTGCGCATGTCGACCGAGAACGGCCGGGCGATGCTCCAGCGCATGCCGGCGGCGACCACCTGCACGCAGACCACGACCGTCGCGCAGAGCAGTGCCACGGCCTCGGCAGCGCTGGGCCGTCCCGCCCGCAACGCCGCCAGCAGCAGCGTCGCCGTCGCGGAGACGAGCAGCACCTCCAGCAGGACCAGGCCGCGAGAGAGGAACGCGATCCGCGGGGAGACCGGCAGGCTGTCGCGCCACAGGGCGCCACGGCCGTCCAGGCACCACGTGTTCACGCCGAACAGCAGTGCCCCACCGGATGCGACCAGGCCCGGCAGGACCGTCAGCAGCCTCCACTCGAGCTGACCCGCGAAGGCCACGACGCCGGGCATCAGGACCAGCACCATCAGCCCACGTCGCAGGGGCACGGACCGCCAGATCGCCGACCGGTCGATCCGGAGCATCATCGCCAGGTCGGAGCGCACGTTCTCCCTGGCCGGGTGCCGACCGGACTCGAGCCGGAGCTCCTCGCGCATGGGCCGGAGCAGCGCCCAGCCCGCCGGCACGGCCCCGCCGAGTGCAGCGGCGACACCCAGGGTCGCGATCACGACCAGACCGACCGCCCACGGCAGCCATTGGCCACCCGCGCCGTCGAGGACCATCACCAGGATCCGGTTCGTGGGACTGTGGTCGAGCACGAACGACAGGTTCCCGGTGGCGACCAGGGCGACCCCTCCGAGGGCCAGGGCTCCCGTGATCCCACGGAAGACGGCGATGCCGTGCGGGCCGCGGCGTACCCCTTCGGCGACCCAGCCGAGTGCCTGGGCGACCGAGGTGGCGGCGAGGATCCACACGATCACCGGGAGCACCGAGGCCCACAGCCGGTGCGGCCCGAGGACGTAGGAGGTGACGCCGAGCAGGGTCCACGCCTGGAGCAGCCAGGCGATGTTCACCGGCGCGAGCAGCAGCGCCCCGAAGTGGTCGGTGGTCGTGGAGACGGGGAACGCCACCGCCTGGTCGCGGGGGATGATCTCGCGCCCACCGGCGGAGGCGACGGCGGTGAACACGGCCAGGACGAGGAAGCCCAGGCACATGGAGGGCAGGATCGCGATCAGCTGGCCGCTGCGTTCGCGCGGGAAGCCGCCGGGGACGTACGCCGGCACGATCGCCGCCGCGGCGGTCAGCAGCAGCACCACCGAGCCGGTGACCGACATCCGTCGACGTGCGGGAGCGGACAGCGCGGATCGCCGGAAGGCCAGCAGCGCACCGAGGTCCGCGCGGCTCTGGCGCAGCTCAGTCCAGGAGAGCGCGGTAGACACCGGCGCCTGCCTCTCCCACCAGCTCGTGGGCGTGCAGCTCCGCCACCGTCGCCCCACCCCGCAGGACGAGCGCGTTCTCGCACGCCTGCATGGCGAGGTCGCGCAGGTGCGTGGAGACGAGGACTGCGGCACCCCGGGCGCGCGCATCGGCGATCACCTCGAGCGTGGCCTCGACGCCCAGCGGATCCACCCCGTCGAAGGGTTCGTCGAGGAGCAGCACGGAGGGGTCGTGGAACGTCGCGAGGATGACCGAGAGCCGGCGACCCATCCCGTGGCTGAACCCCGAGGTCACCCGGTGCGCGGCGTCGCCGAGCTCGAACCGCTCGAGCAGGTCGTGGGCGCGCCCCTCCCAGTCGTCGAGGCGGCGCAGCCGGGCGGCGAGCTGGAGGTGCTCCCACGGGGTCGCCCGGGGAACCAGGCCGCCGACGTCGGGGCAGTAGCCGGTGAGCCGCTTCACCGCCAGCGGGTCGACCCGCACGTCGATGCCGTCGACCTCGACGATGCCCTCGGTCGGCGGGATCACTCCGGCGAGGACCCGCATGGTCGTGGACTTGCCCGCTCCGTTGCGGCCCAGCAGCGCGGTCGCCCGCCCTGCCTGGGCGGTCAGGTCGATCCCGCGTACGGCCGCGACCGCACCGAACCGGACCCACAGCCCCTGGATGTGCACGCGCCCCTGGGGCTGGTGACTCAGTTCCTCCACCGCAACATTCTCGGCCAGCAGCAGGGAACGCGTGCCCGAATTGCCCAATTCGCCGAGACGTCGCAGATGAACGCCGGAAACACGCCGAGACGTCGCAGATGAACGCGCGGAACGTGCCGACACGTCGCAGATGTTCAGCCGGGAACGGCCGAGACGTCGCAGCGGTGTTCATCTGCGACGTCTCGACGTACCAACGGTGTTCATCTGCGACGTCGTCGGCGATACTTTCGGTGTTCATCTGCGACGTGTCGGCGAGGTGTTTTCAGGCGGGGAAGGAGTCGCCGTTCTTCGCCATCTCGACGAGCCACGGGGTGGGCGTGAACCGGTCGCCGTACTTGTCGGCGAGCTCCTGGGCCCGGGCGACGAAGCCGGTGAGGCCCCGGCCGGTGCGGCCGTCGTAGCCCTGCATGAACTGCACGGTGCCGCCGGTCAACGCCGGGTAGCCGATGCCCATGATGGAGCCGATGTTGGCCGCGGCCGCGGACTCGATCACGCCCTCCTCGAAGCACTTGGCGGTCTCGAGCGCCTCCACGAACAGGTAGCGGTCCTTGAGGTCCTCGATGTCGGCCGGCTCGTCGTTGGACGGGAACAGCTCCTTGAGGCCGGGCCAGAGGTCGCCCCGACGGCCGTTCTCGTCGTAGTCGTAGAAGCCGGCACCGCGAAGACGGCCGGCACGACCCTCCTTGATCATCGTGTCCACGACGGCGGTCGCCGGGTGCGGCACGTAGTCGGCGCCGGCGGCGTCCGCGGCAGCCTTGGCGATCTTGGCCATCAGCTCCATGTTCAGCTCGTCGGAGAGCTGGAGGGTCCCGACCGGGTAGCCGGCCTGGGTCGCCGCACGCTCCACCGACATCGGGTGCACGCCCTCGCTCAGCATCGCCAGGCCCTCGTTGACCATCGTGCCGATGACGCGGCTGGTGTAGAAACCGCGGCTGTCGTTGACCACGATCGGGGTCTTGCGGATCTGCATCACCACGTCGAGCGCCTTGGCGACGGCGACGTCGCTGGTCCGCGCCCCGCGGATGATCTCGACGAGCGGCATCTTGTCGACGGGTGAGAAGAAGTGCAGTCCGACGAAGTCCTCAGGGCGGTTGACCCCCTCGGCGAGCTCGGTGATCGGCAGCGTCGAGGTGTTGGAGCACAGCAGCGCGTCGGGGTTCACGACGTCCTGGATCTCCGCGAACACCTTCGCCTTGAGCGAGGGGTCCTCGAAGACGGCCTCGATGACGAGGTCGCAGCCCTCCAGGTCGTTCGGGTCGGTGGACGCGGTGATCCGGTCGAGGATCTCCGACATCTTCTTCTCGTCCATCTTGCCGCGCTCGACGGCCTTGGCCAGCAGCTTCTCGCTGTAGGCCTTGCCCTTGTCGGCCGACTCCTGGGCGACGTCCTTGAGCACGACCTGCATGCCGGCGCGGGCACAGGAGTAGGCGATCCCGGCGCCCATCATCCCGGCGCCGAGCACACCGACCTTGGTGGCCGTGAACTTCGGGACGTCCTGGGGACGCAGCGCGCCACCGTTGATGGCGGAGAGGTCGAAGAAGAACGCCTGGATCATGTTCTTGCTGTTCGAGCCGGTGATCAGCTCGGCGAGGTAGCGCGACTCGATCCGGCTGGCGGTGTCGAAGTCGACCTGCGCGCCCTCGATGGCCACGGCCATGATCGCGCGGGCCGCCGGGTAGAGCGCCCCCTTGGTCTGCTTGCGCAGCATCGCGGGGAACGCGGGCAGGAACGCCGCCAGGCTCGGGCTGGACGGGGTGCCGCCCGGCATCCGGTAGCCGTCGCGGTCCCACGGGTTCGAGGCTGCGACCGCGTCGTCCTGGTGGGCCTTGATCCACTTCTTCGCCGCGGGCACGAGGTCGTCGCGAGTCTTGACCAGGTCGTCGACCAGACCCTTCTCCTTGGCGGCCGCGGGCTTGAAGCGCGGGCCCTGGAGCAGCACGTCCATCAGCGCGGACTGGATGCCGAGCATCCGGACCGTGCGGGTGACGCCGCCTCCGCCGGGCAGCAGGCCCAGGGTGACCTCGGGCAGTCCGAGGTCGATCTTCGCGTCGTCGACGACGATCCGGTGGTGGCAGGCCAGCGCGATCTCGAGTCCGCCGCCGAGGGCAGCGCCGTTGATCGCGGCCACGACGGGCTTGCCGAGCTTCTCGAGACGACGCAGGTCGGCCTTGATGCCCTCGCCCATCTCGAAGATCGCCTGGGCGTCGTCCGGAGTGGCCTCCAGCATGGCCTTCAGGTTGCCGCCGGCGAAGAAGGTCTTCTTCGCCGAGGTCACGACCACGCCGAGGATGTCGTCCTTCTCGGCGTACAGCCGCTCGACCGCCTTCGCCATCGACTCCTGGTAGAGCTCGTTCATGGTGTTGGCGCTCGAGGTCGGGTCATCGAGGGTGAGTACGACGATCCCGTCGTCGCCCAGCTCGTACTTCACAGCAGATTCAGTCATGTCAGTCCTAGTCGCGTGCGGGGTGGTCGCGAGCGAGACGCTTGCTCGACCACCGGGAGTGGAGGAGGGGGGTCAGACCAGCTCGACGATGGTGGCGATGCCCATGCCGCCGCCGACGCAGAGCGTGGCGAGGCCGCGCTTGAGGTCGCGTCGCTCGAGCTCGTCGATCAGCGTGCTCAGGATCATCGCGCCGGTCGCACCGAGGGGGTGGCCCATCGCGATCGAGCCACCGTTGACGTTGGTGATCTCGTGGTCGATCCCCATGTCGGCCATGAAGCGCATCGCGACAGCCGCGAACGCCTCGTTGATCTCGAACAGGTCGATGTCCTCGACCTCGAGACCGGCCTTGGCCAGTGCCTTGCGGGCCGCGGGCGCGGGGCCGGTCAGCATGATCGTCGGATCGGCGCCGGAGACGGCAGCGGAGACGATGCGCGCGCGGGGCGTCAGACCCAGGTCCTTGCCGACCTGCTCGTTGCCGATGGCCATCAGGGCCGCGCCGTCGACGATGCCGGAGCTGTTGCCGGCGTGGTGGACGTGGTCGATCTTCTCGACCCAGTGGTACTTCTCCAGCGCCACCGAGTCGAACCCGCCCTGGTCGCCGATCGCGGCGAAGGAGGGCCGCAGCCGGGCCAGGCCCTCGACGGTCGACTCGGGCTTGATGAACTCGTCGTGGTCGAGGACGACCACGCCGTTGCGGTCCTTGACCGGCACCACCGAGCGGGCGAACCGGCCGTCGGCCCAGGCCTTGGCGGCGCGGTGGTTGGACTCCACGGCGAAGGTGTCCACGTCCTCGCGGGTGAACCCGCCGAGGGTGGCGATCAGGTCGGCGCCGATGCCCTGGGGCACGAACGCGGTGGCGAAGGCGGTCGAGGGGTCCATCGCCCAGGCGCCGCCGTCGCTGCCCATGGCCACGCGGCTCATCGACTCCACGCCGCCGGCGAGGAGCAGGTCCTCGAAACCGCCGCGGACGCGGGAGGCGGCCTGGTTGACGGCCTCGAGGCCGGAGGCGCAGAAGCGGTTCAGCTGTACGCCGGCCACGGTGTCGGGGTAGCCGGCGGCGAGCGCAGCCGTCTTGGCGATGTCTCCGCCCTGGTCACCGACGGGCGAGACGACACCGAGCACCACGTCGTCGACCCGGTTCACGTCGAGGGAGGGGTTGCGCTCCTTGATCTCGTCGAGCAGGCCGACGACGAGGTCTACTGGCTTCACCTCGTGCAGGCTGCCGTCCTTCTTGCCCTTGCCCCGAGGGGTGCGGATCGCGTCGTACACGAACGCTTCTGTAGCCATGGGTTGTCCCAACTCTCGTCCTGGATCACGGGCAGACTCACGCGGGCGCACCAGGGCCCGGCGATGAGGTCTTCAGTGTGACAGTAATGCTGTCATCGTCAACGAATGCGGCATGTGGTTGACATCACCCGCCGCCGAGACGGCCTCAGACCTGGACGGCGACCCCGCGCTCGATCAGGCCGTCGACGTCATCGATCCCCCAGGCGAGCAGCGCTGCCCGGGTGTCCTGGCCGACCTCGGCCGGAGGCGGCAGCGACAGGCTGGCCGGCGTACGCGAGAACCGCGGAGCGGGCGCGGGCTGACGGATGCCCTCGTGCTCGACGAACACCTCACGAGCCGCCATGTGCGGGTGGTCCACCGCCTCGCTCAGCTTCAGGACCGGCGCCACGCAGGCGTCGGTCCCCTCGAACACCGCCGCCCACTCGGCCTGCGTCCGCCCGGCGAACGCCTCGGCGATCCGGCGCCGCAGCTCCCCGGTCTCGGAGAAGTCGTAGCGGTCGGGAGCGTCCTCGATGCCGAGCAGCGTCACGAACACCTCGTAGAACTGCGGCTCGAGCGGCCCCACGGACATGTGCCGTCCGTCGGCGGTCTCGAAGAGGTCGTAGAACGGCATCCCGCCGTCGAGCAGGTTGGCGGCGCGCTCCTCGCGCATGTTGCCCCCGGCGAGGAAGGCCGAGCCCATGGCGTTGAGGTGGGCGGTGCCGTCGACGATGGCCGCGTCCACGACCTGTCCCCGTCCGCTCAGGCGAGCCTCGAGCAGCGCGGCCAGCACCCCGATCACGAGGTACGTCGAACCGCCGCCGAAGTCGCCGACCAGGTTGGAGGGGAAGTGTGGCCGGGACGTGTCCTGGCCCATCCCGAAGAGGGCGCCGGTGATGGCGATGTAGTTCAGGTCGTGGCCGGCCGACTGCGCGAGCGGGCCGCTCTGGCCCCAGCCGGTCATCCGGCCGTAGACGAGCGCGGGGTTGCGGGCCAGGCACTCCTCGGGCCCCAGGCCGAGCCGCTCGGTGGTGCCCGGACGCATCCCCTCGACCAGCACGTCGGCCCCGGCGACCAGGTCCAGGACGGTCGCGATCGCCTCCGGCTCCTTGAGGTTCAGCGCCACACTCGGTCGGCCGCGGTTGAGCAGGTCGTGGGGCCCTCCGGTGAGCATCTGGCCACCCGGGCGCTCCACCCGGATCACGTCCGCGCCGAGGTCGGCGAGGATCATGCAGGCGTGCGGACCGGGGCCGATGCCGGCGATCTCGACCACCTTGACGCCCTTGAGCGGACCGGTGGCCTGACCGAGCGCAGGTGTCTGTTCCGTCATGCCCGGATCATGACAGCCGACCCCGGCTCCTCGCGCCGGGACGGGCGGGCGGGGACGAAGGCCCGACCGTCCGGCCGCACCTCACGGTGCGACCGGACGGTCTCCCCTCCCTCAAGGGACCGGACCTGCAGAACCGACCAGGTCCGGCTGGTTCAGACGGGCCACTGCGCCGTGGCGACCTCACCACCGACGACGTCCACCGTGAGCTCCACGTGGTCGGTCTCCTTCACGTAGAGCTCGTAGCGCCCCTCGACGAGGTCGGGGAACACCAGCGAGGGCACGACCGCGCCCTCGACCGGGCGCTCCACGACCGCGACGTGCGGGTGGTGCCCATGGTCATGACCGTGGTCGTGGTCATGACCATGGTCGTGCTCGTGGTGCGCCGGACCGGCGCCGTGCAGGTGGGCGCCGACCGGTCGGATCTCGACCTCGACGTCCACCATGGCGGCCGGCATGGTCACCACCAGCGCGCCCACGTCGCCCCCGATGTCGAGCAGGACGGAGCCCTGACCGGCAAACGGGTTCTCCACCTGCGCACCGGTGGTCATGACGCCTTCGTGGTGCCCGGCACCGTCTGGTAGCCGCCACCGGGCAGACCCAGGTAGGGGAACTTCCTGGTGACCGCGGCGTTGGTGTTCGACGTGCCGTCCGAGACCACGCCGACGGCACCGTCCGGCTCGTAGGACTTGTCCACCAGCGGGATCGTCGCCCCGGCGATCGCACGGAGCTCGATCGTCACGACGTCGTCGTTGATCCGACGCCCGTTGGGGAACCCGGCCAGGTCGCCGCCCACCACACCGAGGTCGTTCGGCTCTGCAGACGGCTTGATCGCCACGTTGAGGCGCAGCATGTCCGCCTCGGTGGCTCCGGTGTAGTTCTGGAAACCGGGGACGATGCCCTGAGGGATCCCGGTGAGCAGGATCGCGTTCAGGTCCGCCCTCGGCTTCCTGTACTTCGCCAGGTGGGGGAACGCCCCCGGGTAGAGCGCGGGGATGAGGCCGCCGAGCTCGGGCTTGTTGACGTACTTGGCGTACACCTTGTCGCCCGCGGGCGGACGCGAGTTCCACTTGTCCTTCTCGGCCATCGGCACGATGACCTCGTTGAACAGCGGGTTGCCGAGGCGGGAGACCTGCCGGAAGGGACCGTGGCCGCGGTAGGTGCCCGTCCTCTTGTCGTACATCTGCGACTGGCGACGCCCGGCGCTCGACCAGACCCCGATCACGGACTGCGAGGACAGCGGGTCCGTCGGCCGGTCGTGGTAGCGGGTCAGGTCCGAGATCGGCACCTGGATCGCGATGCTGTGCACGTTGTAGGACTGCACGGCGTTCACGCCACCCATCTCCGGCAGCTTGATCAGGTGGGCCTGGTTGAGCGGTCGCAGACCACCGAGGTCGAAGATGCTGCCCAGGTCGACGTGGAAGGCGTCGGCCCGCTGACCGGCGAAGAACGAACGGCTGCCGATCTTGTGCACCGCCTGCGCGGAGAGCTTCGAGTAGTCGGGCGTGCTGCGCTTGCCCACGTTGACCGGGGGCACGGTCAGGTTGCGGGCCAGGACCCGCTCGCGGCCCTTCTCGATGCGGGTGACCTTGTAGTACTGCGGACGGTTCCAGGTCTGGTCGGTGATGTTCTTGATCTGACCGGTGTTGTAGAGGAACGTCTTGGGGTTGCGGATCTTGGTGGTGAAGTCGAAGCGGTAGGTGATCTCCGCCTTGGCGTCCTTGTCGTTGGAGATGTGGATCTCATAGCGCACGTCGTCGCCGAACTCGTAGAAGTTCGGCCCACCGTCCGGCTGCTGGAGCGGGATGTAGTTGGCGATGATCGTGACGGTGTCCGGCTTGTCGGGGCTGACGAAGGCGTAGACGTCGGTGCTGTCGGCAACCGGGTCCTTGGAGATTTCCGGGGCTTCGCGGTGCGAGGACATCAGTTGCCTCCTGCTGCGTTGAGGATCCGGACGACCAGGTCACGGTCGTGCACGACGACCTCACGCTCGCCGACGCTCAACGTCAGCTCGTCGGAGCCGTGGTCCTCGATGTAGGCGACCACGGGCTCCTGCGCGCTGCCGGTGAGGCGGCGCGTCGCGGCCGATGCGGGGCCGGCCACCAGGCCGACGGTCCCAGCCACTGCTCCCATGCCGGTGACGGCAAGGAAGTTCCTTCTGTTGGTTTCACTCATGGATTTCCTCCGGAGATGGATCGCCTCGGTGTGGGGCAGATCACAGGGACTACGGAGCCGACCGGGTTCGCGGATTGCACTTCTTCTTCATTGGGACGATTCCAGTCCAGATGGCGGCCACCATCCGCGCGGACAGGTGACCCAGGCCACTTGTGCAACTAGTTGCACACAGCGCCGCCAACCGCCAGACTTCGCGACATGGCCCTGGAGCACGCCCTGCTGGTCTCGCTCAGCGAGCGTCCCGGCACCGGCATCGAGCTGACCCGGCGCTTCGACCGGTCGATCGGGTTCTTCTGGCGGGCCACGCACCAGCAGATCTACAAGGTCCTGCGCCGGATGGAGCAGGACGGCTGGCTCAGTGCCGGTGCCGGCCACAGCCGCAGCACCGAGCGCTCCTACACGGTCACCGATCTCGGCCGCGAGGTGCTCGCCGCGTGGATCTCGGCACCGACCCCGGCCGCCGCGCTGCGCTCCGAGGTGGCGGTGAAGATGCGCGGCGCGTCGTACGGCGACCGGGAGCGGCTGCTCGCCCACCTCGAGGAGCTCCTCGCCGAGCACCACACCCGGCGAGCCCACTTCGAGCAGCTCGAGCGCGAGCAGTTCCCCGAGCCGGCCGTCCTCACCGGCCACCGGCTCGACACCTGGCTGGTCCTGCGGGGCGGGATCCGACAGGAGCAGTTCTGGATCGAGTGGCTCGGCGAGTACCTCGACTCCTGGTCCCGACTGACCTTCACCACGCCCGGCACCGTTCCCGAGAGGACACCATGAACCCCTACCCGCACCTGCTCGAGCCGATCACCATCGGCGACCTCACCCTCCGCAACCGGGCGGTGATGGGCTCGATGCACACCGGGCTCGAGGACTACGCCTGGGACATGTCCAAGCTCGCGGCGTACTTCGCCGAGCGCGCCCGCGGCGGTGCCGGCCTGATCATCACCGGGGGCTACGCGCCGACCAAGCGCGGCTGGCTCAAGCCGTTCGCCAGCGAGCTGACCACCCGGCTCCAGGCCGAGCGGCACAAGGAGGTGACCGAGGCGGTGCACGGCGCGGGCGGCGCGATCGCGCTCCAGGTGCTGCACGCCGGCCGGTACGGCTACACGCCGTTCTCGCAGTCCGCGAGCGACCAGAAGTCACCGATCACGCCGTTCAAGCCGAGCGCGATGTCGACCCGGACGGTCGACCGCACCGCCACGGCGTTCGCCCGCACGGCCGGGCTCGCGCAGAAGGCCGGCTACGACGCCGTAGAGATCATGGGCTCCGAGGGCTACCTGATCAACCAGTTCCTCGCCGAGCGGACCAACGACCGCGACGACCACTGGGGCGGTACGCCGACCCGGCGGATGCGCTTCGCTGTGGAGATCGTCCGCCGCACCCGGGAGACCGTCGGCGAGGGCTTCCCGATCGTCTACCGGCTCTCGCTGCTCGACCTGGTCGAGGGCGGCCAGACGTGGGACGAGGTCGTGGAGCTCGCACTGCTGCTCGAGCAGGCGGGTGCGACCGTGCTGAACACCGGCATCGGCTGGCACGAGGCTCGGGTGCCGACGATCATCACCCAGGTGCCGCGCGGTGCCTGGACGTGGACCACCAAGCGCTTGCGTGAGGAGGTCGGCATCCCGGTCTGCGCCTCGAACCGGATTAACACCCCCGAGCTGGCCGACCAGCTGCTGGCCGACGGCACCGCCGACCTGGTCTCGATGGCCCGGCCGTTCCTCGCCGATCCCGACTTCGTGAACAAGGCAGCGGCCGGTCGTGCGGATGAGATCAACACCTGCATCGCCTGCAACCAGGCCTGCCTGGACCACGCCTTCGAGAACAAGAAGGCGAGCTGCCTGGTCAACCCGCGGGCCTGCCGCGAGACCGAGCTGGTGCTGCTGCCGTTGCCGACCACGGTGCCGTCGAAGCCCCGCCCCACGGTCGCCGTGGTCGGGGCCGGCCCCGCCGGTCTCAGTGCCGCGACCTCCTACGCCGAGCGCGGCTTCTCGGTGACGTTGTTCGAGAAGGACGCCGAGCTCGGAGGCCAGTTCCGGCTGGCCCAGCAGATCCCGGGCAAGGAGGAGTTCGCCGAGACGATGCGCTACTACGCCCGACGCCTCGAGGTGCTCGGCGTGACCGTGCGACTCTCCACCGAGGCGACGACCTCGAAGCTCGAGGGCTACGACGAGGTCGTGATCGCCACCGGCGTGGAGCCGCGGATGCCCGCGATCCCCGGCATCGAGCGGGCGCTGTCCTACGCCGAGGTGCTGAACGGCTCGGCCACACCCGGTCGTCGAGTCGCCGTGATCGGTGCCGGCGGCATCGGGGTCGACGTCTCCCACTGGCTCACCCACACCGAGGAGGACCTCGACGAGTGGCTCGCGCACTGGGGTGTCGGCGACCCGTCGCTCTTCGTCGGCGGCCTGACCGAGCGCAAGCCCCGGACCCCGGCCCGCGAGGTCTTCCTGGTCCAGCGCAAGTCCACGATGATCGGCAAGGACCTGGGCAAGACCTCGGGCTGGGCCCACCGCGCGGTGCTGAAGCAGTCGGGCGTCGAGCAGGTCAGCGGCGCGACGTACGAGCGGATCGACGCCCGCGGGCTGCACATCACCGTCGACGGGGTGCCGCGGCTGCTCGAGGTCGACGACGTCGTCGTCTGCGCCGGCCAGGAATCGGTGCGCAGCCTGTACGACGAGCTGGTCGAGGCCGAGCGCACGGTCCACCTGATCGGCGGCGCCGACCTGGCCGCCGAGCTGGACGCCAAGCGGGCCATCGAGCAGGGCATGCGCCTGGCCGCCAACGCCTGACTCCCCCACCCCAACCGCCCCACCCCGACCATCCACCGACCGGGCACCCCGGGTTGCCGAAACCCCACCGACCGGGCACCCGTGGTTGCGAAAACCCCACCGACCGGGCGCCCCGGGTTGCTACTGAGCAACCAGAGCTGCCCGGTCGATGAGCTCTGAGCAACCAGAGCTGCCCGGTCGGCGGGGTCTGAGCAACCCGGAGGGCCCGGTCGGCGGGGTCTGAGCAACCCGGGGTGCCCGGTCGGCGGGGTCTGAACAACCCGGAGTGCCCGGTCGGCGGGTTGAGGGGTCAGGCGGGGAGCTGCCCGCTGCGCAGCCGGTAGCCGGCGAACGAGGCCACCAGCAGAGTGATCCCGGCGACCAGCACGCCACCGGTCGCGCCGAGCGACCCCTCGGTCCAGTCCGCGACCGCCTCCGGGACGACGAGGGTGACGGCCAGCACGGCCACTGCGAGGTAGGGCCAGGCAGCCTTGCCGAGATAGACAGCGATGCCGCCGGCGGCGACGAGGGCAGTGAGCAGGTAGCCCAGCCACTGGTGGCTGCCGTCGAGGACCGGGATCTGCGCGGCGAGGAGCATGAGCGCGACACCGAGGGAGCGCGCAACGACGAGCTCGCGGAAGTATCCCCTCTCGGTGAGCACCAGCCACCCGATGCCGAGCAGGGCCAGCGCCACCCCGATGGCGTCGCCCTGGCTGCCGACCGTGTCGATGTCATCGACCAGGGTCACGGTCGCTGTGACCAGTCCCGCCAGGATGCCGACGACGCCCGCCGCCGTCGGTGCCACCCGGTGGCCCACCGCAGCCACCAGGACCCCGGCGCCTGCGCCGGCCACGGCCGGCCAGTAGATGTCGGGGAACTGCGGGTTCGTCAGCTGGTCCACCACGTGACCCACCAGGAACGCGACGGCCAGGGCGGCGCCGGTCAGCAGGGTCCCGGCCAGCCGGCGGCGCAGGTCCTGGGTCGCGTCACGCAGCGGCGCCGCGCCCGCCGGGACCCGCGACACCAGACTGCCCGCGACCACGAGCACCAGCGCCACGACGGCGAGCAGCGAGACCCGGGCGGCGAAAGCCAGGCTTCCCCACTCCTGGACCAGGAACAGCGCTCCAGCAGCGAGCACCAGGGCCGCCCCGAGGTAGGCCACCACCTCGACGAGGTGGGAGGTGCCCCGGGCAGGAGCCGGCGGTGGCTCGGCCGCCAGGGCTCCGTTGACGACGCTGACGGACTCCGCGCGGACGGTGGGGTCGAGGAGTCCCGCTGCGACGAGGGCCTCCACCACGCGGTTGGCAAGAATTGCGTTCATGGGTCGATCGTGACGTACGCCGCTGCCCGGCACATGAGCACTGCTACTCAATCGCGGAGCGAACTTCCATGCG
Organism: uncultured Actinomycetota bacterium; assembly: GCA_963791105.1. Classification (GTDB taxonomy): domain Bacteria; phylum Actinomycetota; class Actinomycetes; order Propionibacteriales; family Nocardioidaceae; genus Marmoricola. The sequence continues at coordinate 63,213 of CAWBRA010000006.1, forward strand.
GTGAGTGGGCCTCGGCGATGTCCGTCCTGTGCCGGGCGTACCCATGCGTATCCGGGCGTACCGGACGCTCGAAACCAAATCGTTGCCCTCGTGTGACGCGCCGACCAGAGTCCAGCGCGCCTTGGTCGCTCTATGCTCGAAGCACCGCACCATCACGGTCCCGCTGACGACACCCCCGGGTGGATCTCGTGCTCTTGACCGTCGGCCAGGGACCGGCACTCATGCAACCAACAGAAGGATGAGCTGATGCGCAATCGCAAGAGGTCCACAATCGCCACGTCGGTGCTCGCAGCCCTGGCCCTATTTGCCGCCGGTTGCGGAAGTGACGACGGGGGTGGAGGTGGCTCGGCCGGCGGTGACCGGCTCGATGGCGTGTCAGTCACGGTGGCGTCCAAGGACTTCACCGAGAACATCGTGCTGGCTGAGATGTTCGCCCAGGCGCTCGAGAACGAGGGCGCCAGCGTCGAGAACAAGATCAACCTCGGTGGCACCAACGTCAACCGCGAGGCACTCCTCAGTGGCGACATCGACGTCTACCCCGACTACAACGGCACCGGCTGGACCGTCCACCTCGGCAACGAGGACCCCAGTGACGACCCGCAGGAGCTCTACGACGTCACCGCCGAGCAGGACCTGAAGGACAACGACGTCAAGTGGGTGGGGCTGTCGACGTTCAACGACACCTACGGCTTCGCCGCCAACGGTGACCTGGCCAAGAAGGAGGGTGGCTTCACCTTCGAGTCGATGGCCGCCTATCTCAAGGCCAACCCGGACGCCTCGGTGTGCATGGAGACCGAGTTCCCCGACCGTCCCGACGGCCTCGTGCTGTTCGAGAACGCCACCGGCTACAAGGTGCCGGGCAGCCAGACCAAGATCCTGGACACGGGCCTGATCTACACCGAGACAGCTGACGGCAAGTGCGACTTCGGCGAGGTCTTCACCACCGACGGCCGGCTCACGTCCCTCAACCTGGACCTCGTGGAGGACCCGGGCGTGATGATCCTCTACAACGTCTCGTTCACCATGCGCAACGAGGTGTACTCCGAGCACGCCGACGTCTACGACGAGATCTCGGAGAAGATCCTCGCTGACATCGACAACGAGAAGATGGCCGAGCTCAACGCCAAGGTCGACATCGAGGGCCAGCCCGCCAAGAAGGTGGCCGAGGACTACCTCAAGGAGATCGGGGTCATCTGAGCACTCCGCTCCTCGAGCACAGCGACGCCGCCGGGTCATCGACCCGGCGGCGTCGTTGTCCGTGACGGGCGGGTGAGGCAAGCCGTTCCGTGCGCATCCGCACGTACGCCGAGAGCGACGCCGAGAACCTGGTGACTCTGACCGTCGAGACGTTAAGAGCGTTCCGCGAGCAATGCGCTCTGAGCCGGAGCCCGGGGCCTCGGGTCAGAGTCCCCGCGGGTGCAGGGTCTTCTCGGCCACAGCACCGAGCCAGTCGAAGCTGAGCGCGACCAGGGCGACCAGCCAGCCGCCGACGATCAGCACCGGGTCCTGCTGCAGCTTCAGCCCGGCGTTGATCGTGATGCCGAGGCCCCCGCCGCCGATCAGGAACGCCAGGGTGGCCATGCCGATGTTGATGATGATCGCGATCCGCACCCCGGCGATGATCACCGGCACCGCCAGCGGCATCTCGATCTTGCCCAGCACACCGAGCTTCGTCATGCCCATGCCGCGCCCGGCCTCGATCACGGCCCGGTCGACGCCGTCGAGGCCGACCATCGTGTTGCGCAGCACCGGCAGCAGCGCGAACAGGGCCAGTGCCCAGATCACCGTCCACCGACCCTGACCCATGAAGCCCAGGAAGATCACCAGCAGGCCGTACGCCGGGAGCGCCTGGCCGGAGTTGGCGACCCCCAGGATGGCGGGGCTGAGCCGGCGCAGGCCCGGCCTGGTCAGCAGGATCCCGAGGGGGACGGCCACCAGGATCACGATCAGGGTGGACCAGAAGGCGATCTCGAGGTGCTGAGTCAGCTGGGGCCGCAGCTTGGTGTCCCACTGCAACGGCGAGCGCAGCTGGGTCTTGGCGTTCGGCAGGTCGAGGCTGCGCACGTAGAGGTAGAGCAACCCACCCAGTGCCGCGATCAGGAACGGAGACGCCCAGAGCCCGGGGTTGTTCTGCACCCGTGCCCACAGGCCGGTCCTGTTCTTCGCGGGTCCACCGGGCGCGCCCGGCTCGGTGTCGAGCCCGGGTGCGGCCGCAACCCGCTTCACGGCCGGGCCGGCGGCGTAGGCGTTCACGGGTTCGTCGCCTCCAGCTCCTCGTAGTGCAGTCGTGCCTCCATCTGGGCACGGCGGACGGCCTTGGCGAGATGCTCCATCTGCACCACCCCCTGGAAGGCGCCGTCGGCGTTGACCACGATCGAGGCTCCGGCCGCACTCTGCACCATCAGCTCGAGGGCCTGGAACAGCGTGTTGTCGGACTTGAGGAACTCGCCGAGCGCCTCACCACCGCCCTCGAGGTCGACGTCCGCGCCGGCCAGGTCGGCTTCGTTGAGCCACCGGAGGGGCTTGTGCTCGTGGTCGACCAGCACCAGCCAGTCCGAGCCGCTCTCCTGCAGTCGGGCGATGCCCTTCTGCGGGGCCTCGTCGGTCGTCATCCGGGGGTAGTCGGTGAGCGTGAGGGAGCTGACCTTGAGGAAGTTCAGCCCCTTGATGGTCGACCCGTTCCCGATGAAGTCGTTGACGAAGTCGTCGACGGGGTAGGCGAGGATCCGTTCGGGGGTGTCGATCTGCCGGATCTTGCTGCGCTCCCCGAGGATCGCGATCCGGTCGCCCATCTTGATCGCCTCGTCGATGTCGTGGGTGACGAAGACGATGCTCTTGCGCAGCTGACCCTGGAGCCGGAGGAACTCGTTCTGCAGCCGGTCTCGCGTGATCGGGTCGATCGCACCGAAGGGCTCGTCCATCAACATGATGTCGGGGTCGGCTCCCAGGGCACGGGCCACCCCCACGCGCTGGGCCTGCCCACCGGACAGCTCCTTGGGGTAGCGGTCGCGGTACTGCTCGGGGTCGAGCCCGACCGTGGTCATCAGCTCGTCCACTCGCTTCGCGATCCGGTCCTTGTCCCACCCGAGCATCTTGGGAAGCGTCGCGATGTTCTGGGCGATGGTCTGGTGCGGGAACAGCCCGATCTGCTGGATCACGTAGCCGATCCGCCGTCGCAGCTTGTCGGGGTTGCCGTCGGTGACGTCCTCGCCGTCGAGCAGGATCCGGCCGCCACTGGGCTCGATCATCCGGTTGATCAGCCGCAGGGTGGTGCTCTTGCCGCAGCCGGACGGGCCGACCAGCACGAGGATCTCACCGTCGTACACGTCCAGCGTGAGTTCCTCGACTGCGGGGATCTTCGTGCCTGGGTAGGTCTTGCTCACCCGGTCGAGGTGGATCTTGGCCTCGGAGCTCATGTGTGCCTTTCGGTTCGGGTGGTCAGATGCGCAGGCCGCGCGAGGTGGTGAAGCGCTGGACGGTGGCGAAGACCACGTCCAGCAGCAGGCCCAGGAGCACGGTGAAGACGACGCCGACGAAGACGGAGTTGGCGGCGTTCGGGAGTCCTCGACGGGTCAGCCCGGCCTGGATGAAGCTCCCGAGGCCGTCCCCGCCCACCAGCACGGCGATGGCAGCGATGCCGACCACCAGCAGGCTCGAGATGCGTACGCCGGCCATGATCACCGGCCACGCGAGTGGCAGCCGCACCCTCAGCAGCTGCTGGCCGGGGTTCATCCCCATGCCCTTCGCCGACTCCACGACGGCCGGGCTGACCGAGTCCAGGCCGGTGACCGTGTTGCGCAGGATCGGGAGGATCGCGTAGAGGAAGAGCGCGATCATGGCCGGCTTGTTGCCGATGCCGACCAACGGGATGAACAGCGCGAACAAGGCCAGCGAGGGGATGGTCAGCAGGATGCCGGCCACCGACAGGGCGATCGCCCGGAGCACCGGGCGTCGGCTCACGAGCACCCCGAGCAGCAGTGAGAAGACCGTGGCCAGGGCGATCACGATCAGGACGATGCGCGCGTGCGCGATGGTCGCGTCCATGATGAACTCGAAGTTGTCCCGGACGTAGACGAACCAGTTGCTGGATTCCACACGTTCCTCTCGGATGCTCTTCAGTACCTCGCAGCCTAGTGGGAACTACCCGGGCTGGGGGCTGACCGACTCGTGGGCGCGATTCGCGAGGCCACTTGGTGACCACCGCGACGACGCCGGCGCGGCCTCACCTCAGGGTCCTTTCGAAGGCTGCCAACCGTCAAGGGACCAACCTTGCTCAGTGATGGGCCTCGCCCGGTTCGTGGTCACGGTGGCTCTCCGGCTCCACCTGGAAGGTGGCGTGGTCGATCCCGAAGTGGGTGGCGACGCATTCCGTGAGCTCGTCGAGGATCCGGCCCACACCGCGCTGCGCCAAGGCATCGTCGGTGACGGTGACGTGCGCGGACAGGGCAGGCATGCCACTGGTGATCAGCCACGCGTGCAGGTCATGGACGTCGACGACGCCGTCGGCTGCCACCAGGTGCCCGCGCACCTCCCCCATGTCCACCCCCGCCGGCGCCGTCTCGAGCAGGACGCTGACACTCTCCCGCAGCAGCGACCAGGCGCGGGGCAGGATCAGGACCGCGATCGCCAGCGAGGCGATCGAGTCGGCCTGGTCGAATCCGGTGGTGATCAGCACGATGGCCGCGGCGATCGCCGCAGCCGAGCCCAGCGCGTCGCCGAGCACCTCGAGGAACGCGCCCCGCATGTTCAGCGACTCGCCCTGCCGCGAGGCGAGCAGCCCGATCGAGACCAGGTTGGCGGCCAGCCCCACCGCGGCGAAGACCAGCATCTGCGGACCGTCCACCTCCACGGGGTCGAAGAGCCGGCGGACGGCGGCATAGGCCAGGAAGCCGCAGATGCCCAGCAGGACGACCGCGTTGGTCAACGCCGCCAGGATCTCCGCGCGGTGGTAGCCGAAGGTCCTCCGGGGCGAGGCGGGCAGGGTCGCGACGTACGACGCCGACAGCGCGAGCACCACGGCAGCACTGTCGGTGAACATGTGGCCGGCGTCGGCCAGCAGCGCGAGTGAGCCGGAGAGGAAGGCCCCGACCAGCTCGAGCACCGCGACCGTGAGCGTGACCAGCAGCACCAGTCGGAGCCGGGACCGGTCCACGGCCCGGCCCTTCCCGTGGTCGTGCTGATGTCCAGAGCCCATGCGCCGAGGGTAGAGGCGGTCTAGCGTGGCCGTGTGACCCCACCCCCGACCCGGCTGGTGCTCCCGGTGGACGAGCTCGCCGACGTGCTTCCCGGCGCGCACATCGCGCTGCTCGACCCGTTCCTGCCCGCCGACCAGCTCGACGCGGGCGTCCTCGCCGAGCTGCGCGACCTGTTCGCCGAGGTGGTGCCGTTCGCCTTCCGGCTCGGCGAGCCCGCCCGGTTCCCCAGTGGCGCGGCCTATCTGCCCCCGCAGCCAGTGACCGTGCTGCGCCGGATCATGCACGACCTGCGACGCACGTTCCCCGAGCTCGCGGTCGAGGGCACGGCCATCAGCGGCGCGATGCCGCACCTCACCGTGCCCGACGATGCCCTCGGCACCATCGCGACTCCCCTGGAGGTGCACGGCCGGGAGGCCCAGCTGCTCGAGGGGGCGGGGGCGGGATCGCGCGTGCTCGAGGTCTTCCCGTTCGGGACCTCGGCGGCCTGAGCCCTTCTCCGGCTCTGCGAGCATGGCCGGGTGATCGAGTACCGCCGCGCGAACGACCGGTTCGCCACCCACGAGGACGGCCGGAGCACGTGGCACTCGTTCTCGTTCGGCGCCCATTACGACCCGGACAACGTCTCGTTCGGCGGCCTCGTGGCGCACAACGACGAGCGCCTCCCCCCCGGCACGGGGTACGCCGAGCATCCGCACGCCGATCTCGAGATCGTCACGTGGGTGCTCGAGGGCGCGCTCCGGCACACCTCGACCGTGGGATCCGGTGTGCTCGGCCCGGGCGAGGTGCAGCGACTCTCCGCCGGCAGCGGGGTGATCCACTCCGAGACAGCCGACGCCGTCGAGCCGACCCGCTTCCTGCAGGCGTGGGTGCGGCCCGACGAGCCCGGAACGGTGCCTGACTACGCGCACGCCTCCGTGCCCGCCGGGTCGGGATGGACGGTGGTGGCCGACGGCGACGGCCAGGGCGTCGTACCTCTCGGGAGGCGGGGGGCCGCCCTGCACATCGCCGACCTCGCGGCCGCACGGACGCTGCACCTGCCCGAGGCCCGGCAGCTGCACCTGTTCGTCGCCCACGGGCGGGTGCAGCTGGGCGAGCGGATGCTCCTGCCCGGGGATGCAGCCCGTCTGGTGGACGAAGGCGGGCGCCTGCTCACGGCGGAGCGAGACGCCCACCTCGTCGTCTGGAGCTTCCGCGGTGCTGTGGACGGTTAGTGCGTCGTACACCACGGGTGCACGGTCCATGACTCCGCGTTACAAGCGGGGGTGGCGCGGACTCAGGGGATCAGCACACCGGGGTTGAGCACGCCGGTCGGGTCGAGGTCGGCCTTGAGAGCGCGCAGCATCCGGACGCCGACGGGGCCGATCTCGCGGGCCAGCCAGGGCTTGTGGTCCTGACCCACCGCATGGTGGTGCGTGATCGAGGCACCGTTCTCGATCATCGCGTCCGAGGCTGCCGCCTTGGCGGCCAGCCACTGGACGATCGGCTCGTCGGACTGCTTGGTCGCCGCGGTGAAGTAGAGCGAGGCCCCGGTCTCGTAGACGTGCGAGATGTGGCAGAGGACCAGGGTGCCCTCGCCGAGGGACTCGGTGAGCGCCGCCTTCACTGCGTCGTAGACCTGGTGCAGCCGCGACCAGAACGTGACCGTCTCCAGGGTCTCCACCAGCACGCCGACGTCGAGCAGGGAGTCGCGCAGGTAGGGGCCGTGGAAGCGGCCCGACGCCCAGCCCTCGTCCTCGCCGAGCGAGGTGCCGCCCAGCCCGGACAGCAGTGCGGTGCAGGCGGCGCGGCGCGCCTCGACGGTCGCGGGCGTGCCCTCGTAGCCGGTCACCATCAGGCAGCCGCCGGACGACTCGCCGCCCACCTCGGCCGGCTTGGCCAGGTTGATCGCGGTCTCGGACTCATCAGAGAGACGCAGCACGGTCGGCAGCACGCCGGACTGAGCCAGCGTGCGCATCGCCGCTGCCCCGTCGGCGAACGACTCCCAGCGCCAGCTCTCGTACACCTTGACCTCCGGGACCCTGCGGACCCGCAGGGTGACCGCGGTGACCACGCCGAAGGCACCCTCGGAGCCCATCACCACCTCGCGGAGGTCAGGTCCGGCGGCGTTGGCCGGCGAGCTGCCCAGCACCAGGTCGCCCTGGGGGGTGGCCACCCGCAGGCCGACCACCAGCGAGTCGAACCTGCCGTAGCCGGACGACGACTGGCCCGAGGAGCGGGTCACCGCGAAGCCACCGATCGTGGCGTACTCGAAGGACTGAGGGAAGTGCCCCAGGGTCAGTCCGTGCTCGGCCAGCAGTGCCTCGGCCTGTGGACCGCGCAGGCCCGGCTCGAGGGTGACCGTCATCGAGTCGAGGTCGACGTCGAGCAGCTTGTCGAAGCGGATCAGGTCCAGGGAGACGACGCCCGCGAAGCCGGCGCGCGAGGCGACCAGGCCACCGACGACCGAGGTGCCGCCGCCGAACGGGACCAGGGCGACGTGGTTGGCCACGCACCACTCGATGACCGCCGCCACCTCGGCGTGGGTGCCCGGGCGCACCACCGCGTCCGGGGAGTCCGAGCCGTCACCGGAGCGCAGCTTGAGCAGGTCCGGCGTGGACTTGCCCCGGGTGCGGAGCATCCGGGTCTCGTGGTCGGTGAGCACATGGTCCGCTCCGACGATCTCGGCGAGCGCGGCGAGGAGGTCCTCGGCCAGCGGCTCGCTCAGGCGGACGGTCGCGGGGTCCACCGCCGGGGTGTCGGCGGTGCCGATGAAGGCGTCCACCAGCGCGAACGCGCTCTCCGGCAGCGGTGCGGCTTCGGCGGGGTTGCCCCATCGGGACCAGTGCATCTCTTGGCTCATGTGTTACAGTGTTACACATGACGTCAACTCGTCACAAGAGCGGTGGTTCGACCTCCCCGCCCTCCGACGCTCCCGCCGCTGCGCTCGCCCACCCGTTCGGTCCGGGCACCCTCAGCCCCGCCGACGACAGCTATCTCGATGCGGCTCGCGAGGCGATCCTCGCCGTGGGCTGGAGCCGTACGACGCTCACCGACATCGCCCGTCGCGCCGGGGTCAGCCGGATGACGCTCTACCGGCGCTGGCCCGACATGCAGACGATGCTGTCCGACCTGATGACCCGTGAGTGGGGTGAGGTCCTCGGGGCCGCGACCGACCTCACCGGTGCGCAGGCTCAGCCGGAAGGCACCGCGCCGATCGAGCAGATCACCGTGGGCATCGTCGCCGCCGTTCGGGCGCTGCGCGACAACGCGCTGCTGCGGCGGATCATCGAGCTCGACCCCGAGCTGCTGCTTCCCTACCTGCTGGACCGTCGTGGCCGCAGCCAGGAGCTGATCGCCCACGTCCTCGCCGACCTGGTCCGGAAGGGCCAGACCGACGGGTCCGTTCGCGAGGGCGACGCCGATCGTCTCGCCCGCTCCCTGCTGCTCGCGTGCCACGGGTTCGCCCTCTCGGCCCACACCATGGTCGACGAACCTGCGGCTTCACGGGAGCACGGCCTGCGCCAGTACGACTCCGAGCTCGCCCACCTCGTCGAACGGTTCCTCACACGATGACCTCCCCCTCCACCCCCGCCGGCACCGACGGCGGTCGGCTGCACACCGGCCTCGCGGGCCTCCCCGAGTCCACCGACGTGCTGGTGGTCGGGCTCGGCATCACCGGCGCCGGGGTCGCCCTCGACGCGGCCAGCCGCGGCCTCGACGTGGTCGCGGTCGACGCCGAGGACGTCGCCTTCGGCACCAGCCGGTGGAGCTCGAAGCTGGTGCACGGCGGGCTGCGCTACCTCGCCAAGGGCCAGCTCGACGTCGCCCACGAGAGCGCCGTCGAGCGCGGGATCCTGATGCAGGTCACCGCGCCGCACCTGGTGCACGCGCTCCCGATGCTGATGCCGCTCAATGCCGGGACCAGTCGTCCGCAGGCCGCGCTCGCCCGCGCCGGGATCCGTGCCGGAGACCTGTTGCGGCTCGCGGCCCGCACCCGCCGCGAGACGCTGCCCCGGCCACGCCTGATCGGGGTCACCGAGACGCTGACGCTGGCACCCGTCGTACGACAGCGTGACCTGCGCGGAGCCATCCTGTCCTGGGACGGCCAGCTCGAGGACGACGTCCGACTCGTGCTCGCCGTGGCTCGCACGGCCGCGGCCCACGGGGCCCGGGTGCACACCCGGATCCGGGTCAGCGACGCCCACGGCGGCGGGGCACTGCTGACCGACACCCGCACCGGCGAGACCCGCGCGATCCGCGCCCGGGTCGTGATCAACGCCGCCGGGGTGTGGGCCGGTGACCTCGTCCCCGAGATCCGGCTGCGGCCCAGCCGCGGCACCCACCTGGTGCTGCGCAAGGAGACCCTCCCGGGCGTGCGCTGCGCCGTGATGGCACCGGTTCCCGGCGCCAACAACCGCTTCGTCTTCGCGCTCCCACAGCCCGACGGGACGTTCTACGTCGGGCTCACCGACGAGGAGGTCGAGGGCGAGATCCCCGACGTCCCCGAGGCGCCGGAGGAAGACATCTACTTCCTGCTCGAGGTGATCAACAGCGTCCTGCAGCAAGAGGTCCGCCGCGCCGACGTCGTCGGGGCGTACGCCGGCCTGCGTCCACTGCTCGACACCGGCACCAGCACCGCCGACCTGTCCCGGAAGCACGCGGTGCTGCTCTCCACCACCGGCGTCGTGACCGTGGTGGGCGGGAAGCTGACCACCTACCGCCGGATGGCCCAGGACGCCGTCGACAAGGCCGTGGCGACGGCGGGGCTCTCGGCGGGGCCCTCCCGCACGCGCACGTTGCCGCTCCTCGGCGCCGCGCCCCGCCCGCAGCTGGCGGCACTCCAGGCCAGCCAGCGGCTCGTCCGACGGTTCGGGACCGAGGCGGCGCTGGTGCTCGCGAACGCCGTGGCTCTCACCGGCCTGAGCGAGAGCGAGCTGCTCGCGCCGATCGCCCCGACGCTGCCGGCGACCCTCGCCGAGATGATCTTCGGCGTGACCCACGAGGGAGCGACCACGACGGACGACCTGCTCGACCGGCGGACCCGCATCGGGCTGGTCCCCGCGGACCGCGAGCTCGCGCTGCCGGCCGCCGAGCGGGCGCTACGGCTTTGCGGGCTGGCCTAGCTCCTCGAGCACGGCGGCCGCGGCCCGGCGTCCCGAGCGGATGGCACCGCTGATCCCGGGTGACTCGCGGTGGTCGCCGGCCACGAAGACGCCGTCGCCCAGGTCGACGTCGCGGCCCCCGATCAGGGGCGGCCGCGCGGCCGGCCACGCCGCCGAGCTCACCCGCCGGGTGACCAGCCCCCACCGGGCAGCATCCGTGCGGAAGATCTGGCCGAGCTGGGCGCGCACCTCGCCCTCCGACTCGGACCCGGCGTCGGTGCCGGGTCGGCCCACCGAGCAGGCGGCGACCAGGTGTCGTCCCTGGGGCGCGTAGCGCGGGGCGACGTTCGAGACCACCACGGCGTGCGAGATCGGGCCTGCGGAGGGGCCGATCGGGTTGACGAACGGCATCTTCATCGTGGTGGGCGGCACGTCGGTGGTGAACCACCACGTCGCGATGCCACGCATGGTCGGGGTGCCGAGACCGAGCATCGAGGAGGCCGTGACCGGATCGGTCGCGATCACCACGGCGCCGGCGTGCACCTCACCGTCGTCGGTGAGGATCCGCACCCCATCGCCGGCACTCCGGGAGATGCCCAGGACCTCGACGCCCCGCACCACTGGCTGGTCGAGCCCCATGGCGAGCTGGTTCGGCAGCGCCTGCATGCCCAGCGCCGGAAGGGACGGCATCCCGTTCGCCAGCGACTGCATCACCAGCATCGTGTGCTGGTAGGAGGTGGTCAGGTCCTCGTCGGCGAGGAGCAGCCGGAAGATCGGGCGCAGCACCTCCTCCCGGATGCGGCCGGAGATGCCGTGGCGCTCCAGGGACTCCGCCAGGGACATGTCGGCACGGGCCAGCAGCCGCGCGGGAGTCTTGCGCATCGGGTCGCTCCAGCGCAGCAGCCGCGCGATGTCCTGGGGCTCACCCAGGCCGGAGCGGATCGTGGCCACCAGCGAGGCCTGCGGTCCCTGCAGGATCCGGTAGCCCTCGGGGTGTGCCAGCACCAGCCCGCGCTCGATCGCCCTCGGGTTGAGCGCGGCGACGTCGAGTGCCTGACGCACGCCTGGGTCGGCCGCGTTGAACCACTGGAACCCGCGGTCACACCGGAACCCGTCGACGACGTCGGTGCCGATCCGACCCCCCACGCGCGCGGAGCGCTCGAGCACGCGCACGGAGACCCCGGACTCCTCCAACGCTCGTGCGCAGGTGAGTCCGGCCATACCAGCGCCGATCACGGCCACGTCGGTGGCGTCCATTTCACGTGAGTATCAGGGGACCACCGCATTCGGTACAGACGGGGACATTCTTGGTATGGACCACCCGGGAACAGATCAGACAGAACGGGCGGTTTCGCTTGCCCTGAAGGCTCAGCCGTGCGTGCAGAACTCCACGATCTGCTCGAACGCCGCTCGCGCCTCGGGGATCCCCAGCAGCGGGTAGACGTGGATCAGTCCCGGAGCCACGACATAGTCCAGCGGCCAGTCGGCGACGTCCGCGCGCTCGAAGAGCGCGTCGCACCCGGGCTGCAGCAGGTCCCGGGTGCCGCAGAGCATGATCGCGGGCGGCAGCCCGGCGAGGTCGCCGAGGCCGGGGCTGACCCGGGGGTCGGCCAGCGCGTCGGGGTGTCCCGACCCGGCCCACATCTCCGCGTAGATGCAAAGGTGCGGGTAGGACAGCCAGGGGTCGCGTTCGGCCGCCTCGCGGGTGCCGGGCGAGTCGCCGGTCAGGTCGACCCAGGGGGCCAGCAGCACCAGTCGGTCCGGTTGCGCGCCCCCACGGTTCCGCAGCACCTGGGCCAGGGCGAGCGCGTAGCCGCCCCCGGCCGAGTCGCCGGCGAGCACGACTCCACCCGGCGACCGCGCGGCCACCTCCTCGAAGATCGTCACCATGTCGTCGAAGGAGTCGTGCACGGAGAACTCCGGGGCCAGGGGGTACGCCGGGAACACCGTCCGGGCGTGCAGCGCGTCGGCCAACCGGGTCGCGAACCGCCAGTGCCGGACGTCGGCCGGCTTCACGAAACCGCCGCCGTGCAGGTAGAGGACGGACCGGACGAGACCCGGTGACTCCTGCCGCGACAGCGTGAACACCGGGAAGCCGTGGCGGTTGGTGACGCGCTCCTCGTGCGTACGCCGCACGTCGGCGGGTGGGCCTTCCTTCGTCGCACGGTTGGCACGGGCAAGGGCGGCACGCATCGCAGGCACGTCGTCGGGCGACATGTTGCGCCGCAGCAGCGGGATCACCCGGGCGTAGATCTCGTGCTGCAGGCTCGGCATCCGGTCAGCCTAGGTGGCCGTCGGCGACCGCCGGGCGGACCGGGTCGGCAGGCAGCCGGACGGACATCACGATCAGCCCGACCGCGGTGAGGACCGGCACCAGCATCGCGCGCTGGAGGTCGGAGTGCGCCGCGACGAAACCGATCAGCGCCGGACCGACCAGGAAGGCGGCGTACCCGAAGCTCACCACCAGGGCGAGACCGCGGCCACCGCCGATGTGTCCGGCGAGGGCGTAGATCTGCGGGGCGATCAGGCCCACGCCGAGGCCGACGAGGCTCCAGCCGACCAGGATCGGCGCCAGCCCGGTCGCAAAGGCGGTGAGCACGTAGCCGATCAGCGCGCAGGCGGACCCGGCACGGACGACTGGTGCCCGGCCGAACCGGTGCACCACGGCGTCACCGGAGAGCCGGACCACCACCATGAAGGCGCTCACGCACGCCAGCCCCCAGGCGCCGGCGCTCGGGCTCACCCCGCCCACGTCGGTGACGTGAAGTGACGACCAGTCCACGGCGGTGCCCTCGGTGAGCCCGAAGCACAGCGCCATCGCCGCCAGCAGCCAGCCCACGGTCGGAATGGGCGGGCGCTCGCCGTCGGGGTCGAGGTCGGGCCTGGTTCCGGGCGGCTCCCTGCGCTCACGCGGCAGCGACTCGGGGACCTTCGGCGCCAGCAACGGCAGCAGCAGCGCGATCGCGAAGCCGACGCTCCACAGCGACGTCCGCGGCGTCACCGCAGGACTCAGCAGGCTGCCGACCACGACCACGACCAGCGCCCCACCGAGGTTCCCGATCGAGAAGACCCCGTGCAGCCGGCTCATCACCGGCCGGTCGCGTGCCTGCTCGACGCTGACGGCGAGAGCGTTCATCGCCAGGTCCATCGCACCGTTGCCCAGACCCAGCAGCATCGCCCCCACGACGAGCACCGGGTAGCCGGTCGCAGCACCGAGGACCAGCGCCCCCGCAGCCATCACCGAGCCTCCGACGAGCGCAGGCAGCCGGGCTCCGCGGCGGTCGGCCACGGAGCCGCTGAGGTTCATCGCGAGCACGGCGCAGACCGCGGCCGCCACCAGCAGCCCGACGATGTCGCCGGCACTCAGGTCCACCTGCGCGCGCAGGCCAGGCAGCGAGGCGCCGAACCCGCCCACGGCGAGTCCGTTCAGCACGAACAGGCCCGCCACCGCGGCGACGTCGCCGTTCGAGCCGGTCCGGGACAGGTCCGATCCGGACCGGCTCATCGGACGGTCTCGAGGAACCGGTGCAGGACCGGGCCCGCCGTGCCGGATCCGGACTCACCGCGTTCGACGAAGACCGCCACCGCGAGGTCCCCACGCCCGGCCACCATCCAGGCGTGGGTCGGCAGAGGTGGCTGGTCACCGAACTCCGCGGTGCCGGTCTTGGCGAGCACCGGACCACCGCCGAGGTCGCCGAGCACCCGGCCGCTGCCCCGCTCGACGACGCCACGCATCAGGGTCCGCAGGGTGGCTGCCTCCGACGCCGTCAGCGGCTCGGCCGGAGCCTTCTGGTCCACCTCGTTCCCGGGGAGCAGCCGCGGCAGCACCGCCGACCCGTGCAGCACCGAGGCGACGACTGTCGCCATCGCCATCGGGGAGGCGAGGACCGTGCCTTGGCCGATCAGGTTCGCGGCCGCCTGGGTCTCACTCGCGGGCGGGTCGACCGTGCCGAAGAAGGCCGGGAACCCGAGGTCGTGGTCGACACCGAACCCGAGCGCTGCAGCCGCCTGCTCGAGCGACTCCTCAGCCAGCTCGTCGCGCTGGGTGATGAAGGCGGTGTTGCACGAGTTCGCCAGAGCGTCCGCGAAGGAGATCCTGCCGATCCCGGAGGCCGGGTAGTCGTCGTAGTTCTTGAAGGTCTTGCCGTCCACCACAGTGGTGCGCGGACAGGCCACGCTGGTCCTCGGGGTGACCCCGGCACGCAGCAGGGCGAGCGCGCTGACCACCTTGAAGGTCGATCCCGGCGGATAGCGTCCGTAGGTGGCGCTGTTGTAGCCCTCGGACCCGGGCCCGCTGGCCACCGCGACGAGATCACCGGTGGAGGGCCGGATCGCCACCAGGGCGCTGGCCGAGGGGATCCCTGCGAGCACCCGCTGGGCGACCTGCTGGGCGGGGATCTCGATCGTGGTGCGCAGCGGGGTGCCGGGAACGGGCTCGGCGGTGAACAGCGTGCGCCGCTCGCCCTCGTCGTCCACCGCCACCACGGTGGCGCCGCGAGTGCCGAACAGCTCCTCGTCGTACCTCTTCTGCAGGCCGGAGAGCCCGACCTCGTCGCCGGGCCGGATCCGGCCGTCGCTGTCCTTGACCAGCTCGGCGGTCGCCGCGCCGACGGTGCCCAGGATGGCGGACGCGAAGTCCTTGGTCGGGGCGAGCGGGAGGTCGTCGGCGATCGCCCGGGCGCCCTCGATCGAGCTGAGGCCGGCCAGGACGCGGTCCGGCGCCTCGGCGCGGCGGTAGACGATCGCCTGCACGAACGCCTTGGGACCGGTGGCCTCCACCTGCTTGCCCAGGCTGCCGGCGTCGACCTCCACCAGTCTGGCCAGGGCGGCGGCGGAACGGGCCGCGACCTGCTGGCTCAGGCCCATCTTGTCGAGCCCGACCCGGAGCACGGGCCGCATCGTCACGATGGGTCGGTCCCCGGCACCGAGGATCGCGCCCCGCTCGGGCTTGATCGAGGTCTCCACGAGCTGCTCACCGGGCTCCAGCGACGGCTCCAGGATCTGCGGGCTCCAGCGCACCTGCCACTGCGGTCCGTCAGCCGCATCGACCTTGGTCATCACTACCTCGGTCCGGTAGGCCCACTGCTCCCGGCCGACCTGCCGGCGCCAGGAGAGGGTCCCGGTGGCCGAGTCGCCCTCGGTGGAGACCGACTGGGCCGAGACCTCGGCGTCACCGGCCCCCGGACCCAGTCCCTTGGTGATCTCGGCGTACGCCGTGGCAGCGGCGGGACCGTCGGTGAAGGCGACGCCCTCGACGCTGCCCTCCGACAGGGCCACCGCCAGCCGGTCCAGGGCCGCGTCGGCATCCGGTCCGGACCCTGGGAACGAGCAGGCACCGAGGACGAGCAGGAGGAGGCATCCGATGACAGCAGTGCGGGACCGAGCCGCTGCGGTGGGGCGCATGTGACTGATCCGACCATGCCGGTCGGGGCAAACAAAATCTCCCCCGGGCTCCGCGGGAGATGGCTGCCCCGGCGCGCCCGAGGGTTCTGCTGGTCTGTGCCGCGCCGGACGGCCGACGGCGGAATGGGGCCGCCGGCGCGACACAGGTCTGATGGGTCAGCCCTTGAAGGCGTCCTTGATGTTCTCGCCGGCCTGCTTCAGGGAGGACTTGCTCTGGTCGGCCTTGCCCTCGGCCTCCATCGACTCGTCGTCGGTGGCCTTCCCTGTGGTCTCCTTGACCTTGCCCTTGAGCTCTTCGGCCTTGTTGCCGGCCTTGTCGTCAACACCCATGTGGCTGCACTCCTCGAGTCGAATGGTGATCAACCGGTCGTGCGGCGAACGCCTCGGGCACCTGGACCTGGTCCGGGGAACCGTCCGTGGCGCACGCCGCACAGTCGCGAACGCCGCGTTGCTGGACATTCGATCCGTCGTGTACCCGGATCGCGGGAGATGACACGTCGATGTCCCGAGAACTGGGACGCCTACTGCCGGCGGTGGTGCGCGATCACCTGCGAGGCCACCTCGGCCAGCTTGATGTTCATCTCCTGGGAGACCTTGGACAGCATCGCGAAGGCCTGGTCGTCGCCGATGTCGTGCATCGCCATCATCAGGCCGATGGCCTTGCCGATCTCGCGGTTGCTCTGCAGTCCGCGACGCAGGGTCTGTGCCTCCTCGCCACGCTCGAGGGCCGCCATCGCCACCGAGGCGAACGCCGTGAGCATGACGGCCTGCTCCAGGGAGTGCTCGGTGAGCGCGCCGGGGGTGTCACTGAAGACGTTGAGCGCACCGACCTTCTGACCGTCCTGACGGATCCGGAACCCAGCCATGCCCTTGACGTCGGTCTCGCGCAGGATCCGCGCGGCGAGCTCGGGCCACTTGCTGCCCGTGGTGAGGTCACTGCACAGGTGCTGGTCGGGCTCGGACTCGTCGATCGCGTCCAGGCACGGGCCCTCGTCGAGGACCCGCTCCATCTCGTCGATCCTGCGCGCGACGTCGTCGGAGGCGGCCACGGTCTGCACCCGGTCCCGCCGCCGCATCATCAGCGAGGCGTGGTCACAGCCGTCGACCATCTGCACGGCGCTCTCGCACAGCGAGTCGTAGACCGAGTCGTAGGACCCTCCGGAGTAGACGACGTCGGCCAGTGCACGGAACGCGGTCAACAGCTCCGGGGGAACGGCGGTGGTCATCTCCAGCATCCTCTTCTCGAGCAGAGGTCGCACCCGGTGACTTGAGTTCGACTGCTACCGAATCTTCGCACGAGTTCCGACCGGGTGCTCATCCTGCTCGTCCACCTGTCCGGACCGCGTCCGGGTAGGCCTCGACCTCGGTCGCCTTCGCGGAGAGCCACACCCGGTGACCGACGTCGATCCCCAGCTCCGACACGGCCGCCTGGGTCACGTCCACCAGCGCAGGAGGAGGGCCGCCCACCTGCAGCCGGACCCGGTCCACGAGGAGCTGCATGTCCTCCACGACGCCCTCCCAGACGTTGCGGGTGCTGGTGTGCCCGGGCCGCTCCGTGTGCACGGTGATCGCGCTCGGACGCAGCGACACCAGCACCCGGCCCGGTGGCGCCTGCGTCGCGACCGAGAGGGTGCCACCGCCGTCGAGGTGCACCGATCCCTCGTCCGGGTCGAGGTGACCGGCCCACAGGTTCAGGCCCACCAGCCGGGCGACGTACGACGAGGCCGGGCGACGCGCCACCCCGGCCGGCGGACCCTCCTGGACCAGGTGGCCACCCTCGACCACCAGCAGCCGATCCGCCAGCACCATCGCCTCGAGAGGGTCGTGGGTGACCAGCACGACGGGGCCGTGGAACTCGGCGAGGTGCTCGCGCAGGAACGTGCGCACCTCGTGGCGCGCGCCGGCGTCGAGCGCGGCCATCGGCTCGTCGAGCAGCAGCACGTCGGGCTCTCGGGCCAGGGCACGGGCGAGCGAGACACGTTGGGCCTGTCCGCCGGAGAGCTGGTGCGGCCGACGACCCGACAGCTCGGCGAGGTCGAGCCGCTCGAGCCACTCGGCAGCGACCGCTCGCGACGCCCGACGACCCCCGCCGGCCGAGCGGGCGGAGAACGCCACGTTGTCGAGGACGTCGAGGTGCGGGAAGAGCCGGTAGTCCTGGAACACCACACCCGCCCGGCGCTCCTCGGCCGGCAGGAACCGCTCGTCGTCCTGCCACACCTGACCGGCCACCTCGAGGGACCCGCTGCTCATCTCCTGCAGCCCGGCGATCACCCGCAGCAGGGTCGACTTGCCGGCGCCGTTGGGCCCGAGCACCCCGAGCACCTCCCCGGGCCCGACCGCGAAGGACAGAGTGAGCTCGAAGGACCCCCGGCGAGCGGTGCCGTGGAACCGCAGGCCGGTCATGCCGCGGCCCCGGTCCCCGTGCCGAACCAGCGTCCCCGCAGTGCGAACAGCACCGCTACCGAGACGGCGAGCAGCACGAGCGAGAGGGCCAGCGCCGCCTCGGGGTCGGTCTCCATCGCGAGGTAGACCGCGAGCGGCATCGACCGGGTGACGCCCTGCAGGTTGCCCGCGAAGGTGACCGTGGCGCCGAACTCGCCCAGTGCCCGGGCCCAGCAGAGCACCGCCCCCGCGACCAGCGCCGGTCGGATCAGCGGCAGCGTGACCCGCCGGAAGACGGTCAGTCGGCGCGCCCCGAGGGTGGCGGCTGCTTCGTCGTACCCCTGGTCCGCGGAGCGGAAGGCGCCCTCGACCGTGACCACCAGGAACGGCATCGCCACGAAGGTCTCCGCGAGCACCACGGCGCCGGTCGTGAACGGGATCGTGATCCCGAACCAGGCGTCCAGCCACTGACCCACCAGGCCGTTGCGCCCCAGCACCAGCAGCAGCGCGACGCCGCCGACCACCGGCGGCAGCACGAGCGGCAGCGTGACCAGCGCCCGGAGCAGCCGCAGGCCCGGAGCGGTGGACCGGGCCAGCACCCAGGCCAGCGGCACCCCGAGGACCAGCGAGATGGCCGTCGCCACCGTCGCCGAGTACAGCGAGAGCCAGAGCGCGTCCAGCACCTCCGGAGTCGCGAGGATCCGGCCGAGGCCGGACCACGGGGCTCGCAGGAGCAGGCCGAGGAGCGGCACGACGAGCAGCGACGCGCCCACCGCAGCGGGCACGGCGAGGGGCCACGGGGTACGCCGACGGTGGCGCTCGCGACGCATCACGGGCGCTGGAAGCCCGCCGCTTCGAGCACCTGGGCGCCGGCCCCGGACAGGACCAGCTCGACGAACTGGTCTGCCACGGACGCGTGGTCCGACCCGGTCAGGGTCGCGATGGGATAGGTGGTCGACGCGTTGACGGTGTCGGGGATCTCGATGCCGGTGACGCTCCCTCCGGAAGCCCGCACATCGCTCACGTAGACCAGACCGGCGTCCACCTCACCGAGGCGCACCTTGGTCAGCACCGACTTCACGTCGACCTCCTCGGTGGCCGGCCGCACCGTGAGCCCGGCCCGGGCGAAGACCTCGGCGGCGACCTTCCCGCACGGCACCTGCGGCTGGCAGAGCGCGACCTTCACGTCCTTGCGGGCGAGATCCTGGACGGCCTCGATGCCGGCCGGGTTGGCGGGCGGAACAGCGATCTCCATGCTGTTGACGGCGAACGCCTTGGGGTCGGCGGCCCGGCCGGCCGCGACGAGCGTGTCCATGTTCACCGGGCTGGCCGAGGCGAACACGTCCGCCGGCGCGCCGCTCTCGATCTGCTGGGCGAGGCCGGAGCTCGGCCCGAAGTTCAGCTGCACGGTGGTTCCCGGGTTCAGCTGCTCGAACCGCTGGGCCAGGGCGGTGAAGGACTCCGTGAGCGAGGACGCGGCGAAGACCCTGATCGTCACGTCCTGCTCGTCCTGGCTGGACGCGCCGCACGCGCTGACCGGGCCGAGCAGCAGCACCACTGCGGCCCAGGCCGCCAGGGACCTCACAGCTGCTCCGGGATCTCGACGACCACGTTGGTGGACTTCACCGCTGCGATCGCCAGCACGCCCGGTTCCAGCTCCAGCTCGTCGGCGGCCTCCCGGCTCATCAGCGAGACGAAGCGGTGCGGACCGGCCTGGATCTCGACCTGGGCCATCACCGTGTCGCGCAGGACCCGGGTGACCAGTCCGACGAACCGGTTGCGTGCCGAGGCCGAGACCACCGGTCCCGGCCCGGGACGCTCACCGCTCTCCGCCAGCTCCTGGGCGAGGGCGGCCAGCTCTGCCCCGTCGACCACCTGACGGGCGCCCTCGGTCGTGGTGTGCAGGCGACCGGAGTCGGCCCAGCGTCGTACGGTGTCGTCGCTGACCCCGAGCAGGTCCGCCGCCTGCTTGATCCGATAGCTGCTCATCGGGCCAGAATAGACGCACCTGCGGCGTTTTCCAGATCATGCGTCCGCAGATGCGGCTCCACCGTCCCATCCGTCCGGGCGGTGCTTCTTCGCCAGCTTGCCGACCACGATCAGGTAGGACTCGTCGACCGCCTCGCAGAGCTCCTCGTCACTGATCGCACCGTCCAGGCGCAGGTCGTTCCAGCCCGAACGGCCGATGTAGGCCATCACGGTGGCGTCCTCGGGGTAGCGCGCCAACCACTCGTCGGCTGCCTCCCGGGTCGGGCCGCACTTGACACCCACGCCCTCGGTCCCCAGGAACGCGAAGATCTTCTCGTGCACCTTGACCACCGGCCACTCGTGGCCCCAGGGGTTGTCCGGCCACGCGCCCGGTTTGGCGAGGCAGTACGTGAGCATCTCCTCGGGATCCACGGGCGCGAGGGTACGCCGCGTCGCGGGTTGTGCCCCGATGCCTAGAGTGTCGCCATGGCCGCCAAGACCACCCAGAACCCACGCCCCCGCGCCGGCGACGTCGTCGAGCTGATCCTCGAGGACCACCGGCTCTTCGAGGAGCTGCTGCGCGAGCTGCGCAACGAGCAGAACGACCGCGACGCCCTGCGCCGGCAGATGGCCGAGCTGCTCGTCGCCCACGGGGTGGCCGAGGAGCGCAGGGTCTATCCCCAGCTGCGACGCAGCGACGCGATCGACGAGGAGGAGGCCGAGCACGGCGAGAAGGAGCACCACGAGGGCTACGAGGCGCTGCTGCCACTGCTCGAGGCGACCGAGCTCTACGACGAGGCCTTCAGCCAGGCCCTGCACGAGTTCAGCGAGACCCTCCTGCACCACCTCGACGAGGAGGAGCGCGACATCTTGAACCCGGCCCGCGAGGACGTCTCCGAGGAGACCCGCAACCGGCTCGGCCAGTCCTGGGCCGGCGAGCGCAACCGGTTGCTCGACGAGGGTTGCGCCAGCCTGGACCAGGTGCGCGCGCTGGTCAACGCGGGCTGACGGGGCGGAACCCTGCCCACCGGGCACTCCAGGTTCCCCCAACCCCCTCGACCGGGCACCCCGGGTTGCCCCAACCCCCTCGACCGGGCACCCCGGGTTGCCCGTGCTTCGCAGACCCTCCAACCTTCACTGCCCTGTCGGCGGGGTTCCAGCAACCTGGGGTGCCCGGTCGGCGGGGTTCCAGCAACCCGGGGAGCCCGGTCGGCGGGGTTCCAGCAACCCGGGGTGCCCGGTCGGCGGGGTTCCAGCAACCCGGGGTGCCCGGTCGGCGGGGTTCCAGGGTCAGCGGGGGGCGGAGACGACCGTGCGGGAGATGCGGGTACGCCGGATCTGGGTCGGGGTGAACGGGAAGCTGACCCACTGCTTGCGGCCGAACAGGACGGTCTGGTCCGAGGACCATGGTGAGCGCGGGTTCTCGGACTGGCCGTAGGTCAGGATCGTGCGGGCGTCCACGGCGCCGCGGCCCAGGAACGAGATCGCCTGGATGTGCGAGGAGCCGTAGGTGACGGCCTTGTAGGCGTCCTTGTTCTGCGCCGGGTTCCGCGAGGCGAGCGCGTTGGCGTTGCCGGCCTGGTCCCCCAGACCCCCGCCGAGCGCGATCACCGGGGCGCCGTCGTCGCCCGCGACCTGGAGCGAGCCCCAGGTCGCGTTCATGGGGATCCGCTTGCTGCGCAGGAACGCGATCGCGTCCTTCATCGCCTTGACCACTCCGGAGTCGGTCTCGTCGAGATCACGCGGGGTGTTCACCGGGTCGTCCTCGTTGAACGGGACCCGCCAGTAGCGCTCGGCACCGGTGAGCGCCTCCTTCGGCAGCCGCTTCACGAACTCCTCGAAGATGTGGTTGCCACGACTGCCCACGTTCGAGTGCCGGTCCCAGCGGGCCAGCACCGGGCACGCGTCGCCACCGTCGGCGGCCTCGCAGACCTTGACCAGGTCGCCGCCCGCGCCCATCACCTCCGCACCCATCACCCGGTTCTGGTGCTCGAAGCCGCGCAGGTCGACGGGGCGCACCTTGTTGCTGCGCAGCCGGTCGATCACGTAGCGGTAGACCATCCGGCTGCGCAGGGTGCGCTGGCACTTCTCGCAGCCGATGATGCGCGCGAAGCCCTCCAGCTTCTGGGCCGGGTTGGGCAGCCAGTAGGAGTCGTTGGCGTTCATCACCCAGTCACGGCGCACGGTGGCGGGCAGGTGGCGGGGGCCGAAGATGCCGGGTCGCTGGGCATCCTCGTCGGTGCCCCAGGCGCACTCATCGCCCGCGCGGGTGCCGTCGAGGCCGGGAAGCCCAGCCACCTCGAACAGCACCCGACCGACGGGCGTCATGCACTTCTCGGCGAGGGCGTTGCTCACGTTCGGGACGACCGAGTGGTCGGCGTAGAGCACGTTGCCGGCGCGGTCGGCGGCGGTGGTGTTCACCCACGGCATCCCGCCGCCGCGGTCCTGACGGGCGAGCAGGTCCCGCACGCCGGTGGCCTTGCCCATCTCGAGGAACGTGTCGATGGTGCGCAGCTGCTCGCCGTTGGCGTCACGCAGCGCGAAGAAGCTCGTCGGCGTCCAAGGCATCAACGAGTCCGGCGCGTCCAGGACGTAGCCCTCGTCGGTCCGGTAGAGGTTCCTCGTCACGGTCGAGAGGCGTCCACCGGCACCACGCACCACCACCTTGACCACGCGCTTGTCGAGCTGCTCGACCCCCTCGGTGGTCAGGTAGCTCGTCGGGCTGCCCAGGGTCTGGTACTCGTACGGCGTGAACCGGTAGGCGGTCGAGACGGTGTGGCTCCAGGCCACGGACTTGTTCCAGCCGATGTTCACCACGGGCGAGCCCATCAGGCTGGCGCCGGCGACGTCGTAGCTCCCCGGGATGGTCAGCTGCTGCTGGGTGAACCGGTAGCGGTCACGCCACGGGAAGTGCGGGTTCCCGAGCATCATGCCGCGCCCGGTCGAGGACGCCGCCCCGCCGACAGCTGTCGCGTTGGAGCCGAACGGCGAGCTCGGGTCCTTGCCCAGCGAGGCGAGCAGCCTGTCCCGGTCCGGCAGCTGGGCCGGCGGCTCGGCGAACCGCGCCGAGGCCGGCAAGGTCGGCGCACCCTCGCTCGGCGGGGTGGCCTCGGTGACCTCCGGCAGGAAGTGACCGGTCGAGGCGATCAGGTTGGCCAGGTAGACCCCGTACCAGATGTCGGTGGCGGTCGCGTCGGGTGTGATGTACGCCGCGCCGCGGCACGCCGGGTCGGAGATCTTGCGGGCGCCACCGTTCTTGCGCAGCCATGCGTTGACCCCGGCGGCATATCCCTCGACCATCGCCCGGGCCTGGGCCCCCGGTCCGGCCTGGGAGGCGAGCAGCCTCTCCACGACGCGACGGTTGCGGAGGTCGGTGACCAGGGTGTCGGCCTGGAGGTTGGTGCCGGTCATCGAGACCTGGTCGTCGTAGCGGCCCTCCGGACCGAGGTAGCGCGAGCGCTGGCCCCGGGCCGTGAGCACGGTGTCGGCGAGGGTGCAGATCGACGTGCCGGCGGCTGCGTAGCCCGAGCCGAAGCCGAGCGAGCCGAAGTCCTTGGCCACGATGTGCGGGATCCCGTGCCGGGTGCGCGTGATCGTGGCGCGGTACGCCGGGGCGGTGACCCGACTCGTCGCCGGAGAGGCGGACGCTGCGGCCTCCGGAGCCGCCTCGGCGTAGGAGCCGATCGAGAGCAGCGCGGGCACCAGCCCGAGGGACAGGGCAGCGGTGAGCACCCGAGAGCGTGTGGTCGACATGGCCTGTCCAACGCGTGGAGTCGGCCGGGGTTATGCCGCAATTGAACGAGGTTCATCAAGGCGCGGGTCGGGCAGGCTGGTCGACGACCGAGCGATAACCGACACCGGCTCACCTCGTTGAGCACCGCAACACCTGCTCTCTCGGAGGAGTCGACCCGTTGCGCCCCCCAGCCATCCTGCTCGCCCTCGCCGCCCTCGTGGTCAGCCTGCTGACCGTCCCGGCCGGCGCCGCACCCCCCGCCACGCAGAGCACCGCCGCGCCGCTGAACGTGGGCGTCGGCCGGGCGGACATCACGCCACCGACCGGCTACTTCACGATGGGCAACGTGCGCTCCGACGCCCGCGCCACCGGGCAGCACACCCGGCTGCAGGCACGGGCGATCGTTCTCGAGCAGGGTGGGCGCAAGCTCGCCCTGGTCGTGACCGACCTGTGCTGCGTGGCCGGCGGGCTGCTCACCGAGGCGGCCCGCCAGCTCGAGTCCCGCGGCATCGACGAGACGAACATGATCGTCTCCGCGACGCACACGCACAGCGCGCCCGGCCAGTACTTCCCGTTCGCCGCCTACGACGTGTCCTTCCCCAACCTGGACACCGCGACGTCGTTCAGCCTGCAGCCCGACCCGCAGCTCTACGCCTTCCTCGGTCGGCGGCTGGCCCGCGCGATCGCCCGCGCCGACGACGACCTCGCGCCCGGGGCGGTCGGCTGGGGTCACACCACGATCCGTGAGGGCCTGACCGAGAACCGATCGGTCGAGGCCCACCTCGCCGACCACGGGATCGAGCGCGAGCTCGGTGAGGGGCGTCCCGGTGAGGACCCGCACGGGCTCGACCACACCATCGATCCCGACCTCGACGTGCTCCGGGTCGACAAGCGCGTCGACGGACGGCTGGTGCCGGTCGGCATGTGGTCGACCTTCGCCAACCACGGCACCGTCAACCTCGGCGTGATGGCGAAGAACTACAACGGTGACCACCTCAGTGCCGCGATGCTCGCCACCGAGGAGGTGCTCCGGCGGACGGGCGGTGCGCCGGCGGGGCAGGACGTCGTCAGCGCCTTCTCGAACGCCGACGAGGGGGACACCTCCTCGGCGCTGCACCGAAGCGGGCCCGCCGCCGCCGACTACGTCGGCCGGGTGGAGGGCTTCGCGATGATGCGGGCGTGGCGCGCCGCCGGCCGCCGGCTCGTGGCGAACCCGCCCCTGGACTCGCGCTGGTCGCGGTTCTGCTTCTGCGGCCAGGAGACCGAGGGCGGCCGGGTCGACGACAAGGCGGTGCCGGGCGTGCCGCTGCTGACCGGGTCGGACGAGCACCGCGGCCAGCTGCACGACCACACCGGCCTGGTGCTGGAAGGCCACCGGCTGCCCACTGACGTCGGCCCGCAGGGCAACAAGATCCAGCTCGAGCCGCAGGGAGTGCCGATCCCCCGCGGTGCACCCATCGCCCTGGCCCGCATCGGCGACGGCGCGATCGTCTCCAACCCCGGCGAGCTGACCGTCGAGGTCGGCCGGCGGATCAAGGCGGCGACGCTCGCGGCGCTCGCCGGCACCGGGGTCACCTCCGTGTCGATCGCCGGCCTCGCGAACGAGTACGTCGGCTACCTGACCACCCCCGACGAGTACCACTGGCAGTCCTACGAGGCGGCCCAGACCAACTTCGGCACCTACAGCTCGAACCTCCTGCGCGAGCGCACGGTCGACCTGGCGGCCGCGCTGGCGTCCGGGAGGCCGGCCCCGGCGGCGTACCCCTTCGACCCGACCAACGGACTCCGCCCGGACCGGACCCCGTTCCCCAGCGGTGCCGACCACGCCGAGGTCGTCGCAGAGCCCAGCGCGATCAGACGTCTGCACCGCGCGCAGGTGTCCTGGACGGGTGGTCCCCGCGGCACCGACCGACCGCTGGACACCGCGTTCGTGACGGTCCAGCGACGCGAGTCCGGCGGGTGGCGCGACGTCCACACCGACCTGGGGAGCACCATCAGGTGGAGCGTCGAGGGCGACGAGTCGGTGCCGCTCGGTCCCGGCTACGTGAAGCAGGCCGGGACCGGCACCTACCGCGCCTGGTGGGAGGCGCCGCTGGACACCGCGACCGGTGCCTACCGGTTCGTCGTCACGGGGAACCGCTACCGCGTTGCCTCGCAGCCGTTCCGGGTCCGCGCCGGCCGGGACCTCACCGTGCTGCCCGTGCGGGCTGCGAGGGGCCGCGCCGCGTTCGCGCTGCGCTACCCCGCGGCCGTCCCCTACGACGACCTCACCCACCGTCCGTTCGCGGCACCCGGAGGCGTCGCGACCGTCCTGGTCGACGGCCACGAGGTGGAGGTGCGGGCCGACCGGCGCGGCAGGTTCGTGCTCGCTGCGCGGCCCGGGCAGGTGGTCGAGGTGCCCGCGGGGGCGGCGCGCGACGCCTTCGGCAACACCAGCGCGCGGACGGTGCGGTTCGTCGCCGGGTCGAGCACCAGGCCGATGCACCGCGACCCGTTCCCGGTGCTCAGCCGCTACTGAGTGCCGCGCTGCTGTTGCGAAGGGTGGGTGCGCGTGTCAGGCCAGCAGGTCCTGGTAGTCCGGGTGCCGGTCGATCCACTCCGCGATGAACGGGCACTTGGCGATCACCCTGCGGCTGCCCTCGCGGCGTACGTCGTCCAGGGCGCCACGCGCCAGCGCCGACGCGATCCCGGCGCCCTCGAGGTCGTCGTCGACCTCGGTGTGCACGAACGTGATCACGCCGTCACCTAGCCGGTAGTCGGCGAAGCCCACGAGCCCATCGTCGAGCCGGGCCTCGTAGCGCTGCTCGTCCTGGTTGTTCCTGGTCCTCACCTCGCTGTGTGCCATCCGCACATCCTGCCGAAGCAGGCCAAACCACCCGGCAGGGGCCCACCAGGGCCATGTCGTGACCCCGACCCGAGCCCTAGCATGTGGCCGTGGACGTGCGCTACGTCGCTTTCGGGGAGATGGCCGTGCTGGTGCACGGCGCCCGTCAGGTGCTCTCCCGCCGCCGTGAGCGCGAGGTCCTCTCGGTGCTCCTGGCCAGCCACGGGGCCCCCGTCCCTGCCGAGCGACTGGTCACCGAGGTGTGGGGCGACGACGCGCCGGGACAGACCTTGGCTGCGCTGCAGGTCGCCGTCTCCCGGTTGCGGAGCGTGCTCGAACCGGACCGTGCGTCCAGGACCCGGTCCGCTGTCCTCAGCACCGCTGCCGGCTACGCGCTCGCCGCGACACCGGCGCAGGTGGACACCTGGCAGTTCGAGGAGGTGGCTTCGGCTGCCCTGGGCTGCGACGACCCCGCCGAGCGGCTGACCCGGTGCTGCGCCGCGGAAGCCCTGTGGGCCGGGCCGCCGTACGCCGGCAGCGAGTCCGCCCTCGTGCAGGCGGAGTGCGCCCGCCTCGACGAGCTCCGCACCACCCTGCAGGAGCGCCGCGGCCGTGCGCTGCTCGACCTCGGACGCGCCGACGAGGCCGCGCGCGTGCTGGCCGACCTGGCCCCGGCGCATCCGTTCCGGGAACGCCTCTGGGCCTTGCTGGCGCTGGCGCAGTACCGCTGCGCCCGGCAGGCCGATGCGTTGACGACGCTCCGGACCCTGCGCAGCGGGCTGGCCGAGGAGCTCGGCGTGGACCCCTCCGAGGAGGTCCAGCGACTCGAGCGGGCCGTGCTGCGGCAGGACCCGGACCTCATGGCGAGCACACCCGAGGTCGGTCGGGAGGTGAGCGCCGCCCGGGCCGACCGTCCCGGCGCAGCCTCGAGCACGGCGCACGGCGCGCGGGAGGCCACCGTCGGGCGCACGTCGGTGCTCGGCGCCGCCGTGGACCTGCTGGACCGGGCGCGCTCCAGCGGCGGGCCCCGGTTCCTCCTCGTCGCCGGTGAGCCCGGGATCGGCAAGTCACGACTGGTCGAGGACCTGGGTGCCGCAGCCGAGGCGGCCGGCGTGCAGGTTCAGGTCGGGCGCTGCCACGAGGGGGAGTACGCGCCGGCGCTGTGGCCCTGGTTGTCCGTGGTGCGGTCGTTGGCCGAGGCGCACGGACCGGTCGACCCGCTGCTGCACCCACTGCTCAAGGAGGACACCGAGGCCAGCGACCGCGGCGCCGGCACCGGCCTGCGGATGTTCGACGCCGTGGTCGAGCTGGTGCGACGGGCCGCCCTGGCCCGACCGCTCCTGCTGGTGCTCGAGGACGTGCACTGGGCCGACGCCTCCTCGCTGCAGCTGCTCCGCCACCTCACCGTCACCCTGGTCGAGGCGCCGGTCACGGTCGTCTGCACCCGGCGCACCACGGAGGCCGAGACGACGCCCGAGCTCGTGGACACGTTGGCGGCGCTCGCCCGAGCGGGAGCGGAGCGGATCCGGCTGGACGGGCTCGACCCGGAGTCGGTCGGGGCGCTGCTGTCCGGCTCCATCGGACCGGCCGCCACACACCTCGCCATGCCGGAGCTCGCCGCCAGCGTCGCGGCCATGACCGGCGGGAACCCCTTCTTCGTGCTCCAGTACGCACGCCTGCTCGCGTCCAGCCCGAACCCGCACCTGGTGGATCCGGGCTCGTTGCCGGTGCCGGACGGCGTCCGTGACGTGCTGCGGCAGCGGGTCCACCGGTTGCCGCCCGAAGCGGTGCGTGCGCTGACGTCGGCAGCCGTGATGGGCGACCGGATCGAGCCCGAGCTCCTGGCCGACCTGATCGAGGTCCCGGTCGCGGGCTGCCTGGACCTGCTCGACCTCGCACTCACCTCCGGCTTGCTGCTGGAGAATGGGTCGGGCTACCAGTTCGTGCACGCGCTCGAGCGCGAGACGCTCTACGCCGAGCTCAGCGCTGCCCGCCGGATGCGTCTGCACGACCTCGCCGGGCGGGTCATCGAGCGGCACCTGGTCGAGGATGCTGACGCGACTGCTGCCATCGCGCACCACGCGCACCGCGCCGCTCCCCTCAGCCGGGAGCACGCCGAGCGAGCCCGCACCTGGTTGGCCCGCGCGGCCGCGGTCGCAGCCGAGCGGCACGCCCATCCCGAGGCCCTGCGGCTGTGGGAGCTCGCCGCGCTGGATGCACCGACCGACTCTGCCGCCACCGTCGAGGCACTGTGCGGGGTGGCGGCGTCGCTGCTGCGGATGGCCCGGAGCGCCGAGGCACACGCCACGGTCGTCCGGGCCGCTGAGCTCGGGCGCCGGCTGGGACGGTGGGACCTGGTGACCAGGGCGGCCACGATCCTCAACCAGGCAGGGGTCTGGTCCTGGCACCAGTACGGCCAGCGGAACGACGCCTTCATCGCGCTGCTCACCGAGGCCACCGGTCACGTTCCCGCCACGGACCGCGCACGGCTCCTGTCCACGCTGCAGATGGAGCTCTATTACAGCTGGGACGGCGCCGACGCCGACCGCGTGGGCAACGAGGCCGTCGAGCTCGTCCGCCGGATCGGGGATCCCGAGCTGCTGCTCGAGTGCCTGCTGGTGCGGATCATCTCCACCTGGGGCCCGGGGAAGGGCGAGCTGAGACGTCGCCTGGCCGAGGAGATATGGGAGCTCGGTCCCACCGGCGAGCAACGCGTCCTGGTGCTCTTCCAGCTGGGCAGCGCCCTCTACGAGGTGCTTGACCCGGTCGGCTCCGACGACGCGATGGCCCGCTGTGCCAGCGAGTCGGTCGCGTTGCGCCACACGGGGGTGGAGATCCCGTTGGCGTGGTGGCGCTACGCCCGGGCCCGTGACCTCGACGACCCCGAGGCCGACGAGCTCGGTCGAGCGGCGCTCGAGCTCCACCGAGCCAACGGCTACATCAACGCCGACGAGATCGCCTCCATCATGACGATCCGTTCCCAGCCTCCCGGCAGTCCCGTGCCCGAGTCGGTCATCACGACCTCACGCAGCTGGAGCAGCGGGCTGCGTGGCATGGTCGCGCACGCCGTCCTCGAGGCCGGCGACCCCGAGAGGGCCTGGACGCTGCTCGGCGAGCCCGACCCACCGAGGGCCAGCGACTACTCGACCCTGGTCGGTCGCTGCCTGCGGGTGCTGGTGCTCGCCGAGAGCGGTCACCTGGACTGCCTCGGCGAGACGCTGGCCGTCATCGCCCCCTACGCCGGCCAGCCGGCCAGCTACGGGTCGGTCGACCACCTCGGCGTCGTCGACCTCTTCCTCGCCCACGGGTACGCCGCACTGGGCGATCCCCGTGCCGTCGAGCACGCGGAGCGGGCCGTCGTACTCAACGAGCAGCTGCAGTGCGCGCCGTGGCTGCGCCGGGCCGAGGCGTTCCGCGCGCGGCTGGGGCGGTCACGGCGCAAGTAGGGGGCAAGTCGGGGGCAAGTCGCGTGCAAGCGGGGAGACGCAACCTCGGTGGCAGCGGTTCGCAGGACAAGAACCGCGTCCGACCGAGAGGAACCCCCGATGTCCGAGACCCTGACCCGCGTCACCGCGGAGACACCCGACCAGTCGCACGCGATCGAGGACCTGCGCCGTCGCGTGGCGGGACAGCTGCACACCCCTGCCGACCCGACCTGGGACCGAGCCCGCACCCCGTGGAACGTCCACATCGAGCAGCGCCCCATGGCCGTGCTCGAGGTCCACGACACCGATGACGTGATCGCGGCGGTTCGCTGGGCCGGTCAGCAGGGGGTCCAGGTGACTGCCCAGCCCGGCGGGCACGGCGCCAACCAGTCCTTCGCGGGAACCGTGCTCCTGCGCACGCGGGCGCTGCGCGGCATCGAGATCGACGTCCACCGTCGCACCGCCTGGGTGGGTGCCGGCGTCAAGGCGGGCGAGCTGCTCGCCGAGCTGGACGGCACCGGCCTCACCTTCCTGGCCGGGTCGAACCCCGACCCCACGGTCGTCGGCCTGACCATCACGGGCGGGATCAGCTGGTTCGGACGCAAGTACGGCCTCGGCGCCGACAGCGTCCTGACCGTCGAGATCGTCGACGGGCTCGGCCGCCTGCGCCGTACCTCGGCCCAGGAGGACCCCGAGCTCTTCTGGGCCCTGCGCGGGGGCGGTGGCGACTTCGGCGTCATCACCCGGATGGAGGTGGCGCTCCACCCGGCTCCCGAGCTGTACGGCGGCCGGCTGCTGTGGCCGATCGAGCAGATGGGCGCGGTCCTGCGGACCTTCGCGCGAGCGACCGCCTCGGCGCCCGAGGAGCTGACCACCTGGTTCCACAGCTACCACTTCCCGCCGCTGCCGGAGCTGCCCGAGCCGATCCGGGGCAAGTCCTTCGCCTCGATCGCCGTCGTCCACCTGGGCTCCCGCGAGGACGCCGAAGCCCTGCTGGCGCCGTACCGCGCCGTTCCCGGACTGGTGATGGACCTGCTGGGCGAGGTCCCGCTGTCCCAGCTCGGCACCGTGGCCGACGAGCCGACGGACCCCTCACCCGGGCTGCACCGGTCCCACCAGCTCACCCACCTGGACGACTCCGCGATCGCTGCCCTGGTGGCGACGGTCGGACCCGGCAGCGGATCGCCGCTCCCGGTGTTCCAGATCCGTCACCTCGGAGGTGCGTTTGCCCGTGAGGTCAGCGGTTCCGGGGCTCATGGTCCCGTGACCGAGCCGTACAGCGCCTTCGCGCTCGGTGTGCCCGTCGTACCCGAGCTCGTGGGGCCGATCCACCTGCACCTCGACCGGGTCAGCGCGTCCGTCGCCCACCTGAGCTCGGGCCGCACGCTGCTGAACTTCCAGGAGGCCGGCGAGGACCCGGGCCTCTGGTGGTCGCCCGCGACGCGGGAGCGTCTGCGCCGCGCCAAGCGAGCCAGCGACCCGCTGGACGTCATCCGCAGCAACCGCCCCGTGCGTCCCTGAAGCACCACCACCGCACCACCCAAACACCGAGAGGAAGAGATCATGAGCAAGCGCACCATCAACCCCTGGAGCTGGTCGGAGAAGCTGGGGTACTCCCAGGGCGTCCTGGTCAAGCAGCCGCACGAGACGCTGTACGCCGCCGGCCAGGGCTCGTTCGACGCCGACGGCAACCTCGTCCACGCAGATGACATCGTCGGACAGGCACAACGGGCTATGGACAACGTCGAGTCCGTTCTGGAGGCTGCGGGAATGTCCCTGGCCGACGTCGTCAACTACGACATCCACGCCACCGACCTGCAGAACTACTTCATGAGCGGCGGCCACGAGCTGGTCGCCAAGAGGTTCGCGCAGGCAGGAAACCTCCCGGCTGGTGGTATCGCGACGCAGGTTCCTGCGCTGGCCGTTCCCGGGATGCTCGTCGAGATCACCGTGATCGCGGCCCGCTGAGCGCTCGGGCGCTACCTACACCCACTCCACTCGAAGGCAAGGAAGACCCTCACATGCGAACCATCAAGATCCTGCTCGCCAGCCTGCTCCTGCTGCTGGCCACAGCTGGAACCGCGACAGCCCACGGCCGGACGCCGGCTCCGTCGCCCGGCCAGGGCGAGCACGCCTACCACCCCGGTCACCAGGGACAGCACCAGCCCAAGCACAAGGTGCGCCACGCGGTGAAGCACCTGCGGCACGCGATGAAGAAGTACCGCCGCCCGGCCGCGGCGGTGCGCGCGGGATACCTCCGCACCGACCAATGCGTCGAGCTGCCCGACGGCTCGGCCGGGATGGGCTTCCACTACGTGCACCCCGAGCTGATCCAGCAGGCACCGAAGTTCCGGCAACCCGCGATCCTGGTCTACGTGCCCACCAAGCACGGGGGGCGCAAGCTCGGCGCGGTGGAGTGGTTCGCCGCGGACGCCGACCAGGACCTGCGCACCGACGGCGACCGGCCACACTTCGGGAAGCTGGCGTTCGAGGGACCGATGGAGGGCCACGAGCCCGGGATGCCGATCCACTACGACCTGCACGCCTGGCTGTTCAAGCGCAACCCGGACGGGCTGTTCACGTCGTTCAACCCGCGCGTGCACTGCTGACACGTCGCACGCACCACTGCCCCGGTCCGCCCGGACCGGGGCAGTGGTGCGTCAGAAGCCGCCGCTGCGCTGCAGCGGGCCGGGGCGGCCGTCCGGGTCGTGCAGCAGCCGGTAGGGCAGCAGCGCGGCCGCCCTGGCGAGCGGCCCGAGATCGGGTGGCTGGAGCGCCCGGAGCCGGCCGTGTGGTCGCTCGCCGACGCGGCCACCGGAGTGCCACTCGTCGAGCCGCGCGGCCGACTCGGCGTACGCCGCGAACATGCCGGGCGACTCGACGCAGTCCTGCATCACCCGCAGCAGCGACCCGTCGTCGTCCGGGTCCACCTCGCGGTCGAGATGCTCGGCCGCGAGGGTCAGCCGCAGCCGCCGCGCGTAGGGACTGTGGTCGTTCGCGCTCGTGTCGACCACCACCGCGGCGAGCTCGGAGTCGTGCGTCCACGACCGGCGGTTGAAGTTGTCCGACCCGATGCTGGCCCAGATGTCGTCCATCACGCACACCTTCGCGTGCACGTAGACCGGCGTGCTGCGGTGGTTCTCGATCCCGTAGATCGCCACCCGGCCCGGCGCCGCGTCCTCCATCTGCCGCATGGCCCGGAGCCGGCCGAGCATCTGGGGTGTCCTGCCGAGGAAGCCTTCCTCGTCGGAGAACAACGGCACGACGGCGATCAGGTGCAGCTCGGGGTTGCGGTGCAGAGCCTCGGCGAACAGGTTGCCGACGTGGTGGCCCCAGAGGTACTGGTCCTCGAGGTAGATCAGCTGCCGTGCCCGGAGCGCCGCCTTGGTGTAGCCGCGCGCCACGCTGCGCTCACCGCCGCGGGCGAAGGGGTAGTCACGTCCGTGCCGCAGGTTGGGGTAGGTGCGGAGCAGCTGGACGATGTGGGTGCCACCCTCGGGAGAGGGCGGCGGAGGTGCCTGCTCGGGCAGCGGGTCCGGCTGTCGGTCCATCCCCAGGACGCGGTCCTGCAGGAAGTGGATCGGGTTGCGGCTCAACGCAGTCGGGTCCTCCCACCGCTCACGGAAGACCGTCTCGACGTCGTGCACCGCCGGGCCGCTGATGGCCGCCTGCACGTCGTGCCACGGCGGCGTCTCGCCGTACTCCGAGGACAGCGGGAAGGGCTGTGGGTCACCCAGGTGCTCGGCGTCGTCTCGCCGCGAGTGGCACAGGTCGATCCCGCCGACGTAGGCGATGTCGCGCTCGGGCTGGTCCCGGTGCCGGATCACCAGCATCTTCTGGTGGTGCGACCCCCCGGTGCGAACCCGCATGTCGAGCAGCGCCTCGGCACCGCGGTTCTGCAGCTGGCGACCCAGCAGCCGGTTCTCCTCGGCGTTGAAGTTGAGCTTCTCGAGATGGGAGCGCCAGATCAGGCCGCGCACGTCCACGCCGCGCTCGTCCGCGCGCCCGAGCACGTTGACCACCTCGCTCCCGGGCTCGCCGGTGAGCATCTCGTCGGCGTCACCCTGCCAGTCGACGAAGAACACCAGGTCGCCGCTCCGGGTGGCCTCGAGCCGCTCGTAGAGCTCGGCGAAGTACGTCGCCCCGTGGATGAGTGGACGGACGAGATTGCCCTCCGACCATGCCTGCTCGCCCGGATGGGCGTCATCGAGTCGGGTGTCGGCGTTGCCGCGTTCGGACACCGTGATCAACCAGTCGGTGTGGCGCATCTGCCTCTCCCTCGCCGGGCGCGGAGCCTAGGCCCGGTGGTGCCCGTCGGGCCCGAAGAGCGAATCGAGAGCCGAGATCTCGACGATCTCGATCTGCTGCTCACCGAGGCGTACGACGCGACGGCGCTCGTCGAGCAGGTCGCGAAGATCTGCCCGGATCGCCTCGATGGCCCGGGCAGCGCCACGTTCCTCTGCCTGCGCCAGCTCGTCTGCCAGCGCCTCGTCAGCCGCCTGTTGCGACTCCGGCCTCCGGTTCATTCGGTCCTCGCTCCCTGGTGGCGTCACGTCCTGTGAACAACTGCCGTGGGGCCCGGATCCCGTCCTCGGCGAGGTGCAGCACCGGGCTGAGCGACGCCCGGGAGGCCGCCGCCCGCCCGGACCGGCGCTCGAACCGGTCGCTGCACATGGGGCACCATAGCCCGCTCGGGCAGTCGGGTCGGGCATCCGGTCATCGACTCTCATCGAACGGGCTCGTCGATGCCCGTCTGGTCGCGCGCCCAGTCCCAGAGCTCGGTGCGCTCGGCGTCCCCGGAGCGGGTGCGGCGCAACATGTGCGTGGGCCGTGCGCGTCGGTCGTGCCAGAGCCGAGCGCCGGGGACGCGCTCCTGCGTCGCGGCCAACCAGACCGTGGTGTCCGCACCTCCGGCCGCGTCCCTCAGGAAAGGCTTGGTGATCTTGTGGAAGGTCGGCAGCGAGTCCACGATCCCCGGGGTGTCGGCCCAGCCGGGATGGGTGGCCTGCACGCTGATGCCGTCCACGGACCAGCGCTGGTCCAGCACCGGCAGCAGCTCGACCTGGGCACGCTTGCTGCGGGCGTAGGCGGTGGCTCCGGCGTACTCCCCCGTGACGTACTCCGGGTCGTCGGCCCGGAGCCGCTGGCTGTACATCCCGCCCGACGTCACGAACAGCACCCGGGCGCCCGACTCCGCGTTGCGCAGCACCGGCCGCAGCAGCTCGGTCATCAGCAGCGGGCCGAGGACGTGCAGCGCCATCGTCATCTCGTGCCCCTGGCGTGACTCGGTGCGGCTCGGCGGCATCGCGCCGGCGTTGTGCACCAGCACGTCGAGCCGGTCGAGCTCGAGCTCGGCCACGAACCGGCGCACGTCCTCGAGGTCCGAGACGTCACAGCGGTCGACCCACACCCTCGCCCCTGGCACGGACTTCTCGATCTCGGCCTTGACGCTCGCACCCTTGTCCACGTTGCGCACGACCAGCCGCACGTCCGCGCCCAGACGAGCCAGGCCTTCCGCGGTGGCCAGCCCGAGTCCCGATGTCGCACCGGTCACCGCCGCGGTGCGGCCCGTGAGGACGCCCGGGGCCGGGTCCTGCGGCCAGGTGGACAGTCGGCTCCGCACTGACAGACCCAGCTGACTGAAGCCCGGCGCCACCGTGCGGTCCATCGAAGTGTCCAGGCCGCGGGACAATGTCTGCGAGAGGGAGCTCATGGATTCACCGTAGCCACCGGCCGGGCACGGGCCGGGCCGCTCGTCAGAGCTTGCCGAGAGCCTCGCGCAGCCCCTCCTCGGCCTCGTCGCCGAGCTTCTTCAGGGCAGGCGCCAGAAGCGGGGCAACCAGCTTGCCGACGCCCTTGAACTCGAAGTCCGCGGTGTAGGTGACCTTGCAGGCGAAGCCGTTCGGCTCGATCCGCATCGAGTCCTGCGCGATCACGGACTTGTTCTCGCCGCGCAGCGCGAACAACGTGTCCGGCTGGTGCTCGACGACCTCGTAGGTCAGCTCGGTCTCACGGCCCATGAACTTGGAGGTGTTGCGGTAGGTGGTTCCGACTCCGCCGTCTCCGGCGAGCAGCACCGTGTTGACCGTGCCGGGGTCCCACTCGTTGGTGGTGGTGAAGTCGCTGAGGTAGGCGAACACCGCCGCCGGGGTGGCCTTGGTCTCGACACTGCGCTGGAGCTTCATCTGCTGCCCTTTCGTCGGTCCGCTACAGCCTAGGAAGCCATGACAAGCCGCCGCGCCCTCAGGGAGCGCTGGCTAGCGTGACCGAGCGGCGGAACCCCTCAGATCGGAGCCAGTCATGACGAACGACCAGCACCAGCACGCCGACGACTCCCCCCACCACGACGGGCCCGATGAGGCCGCCCGGGCGGAGCTCGTGGAGATCATGCGAGGTCACCGCTTCTGCATGCTCACCTCCGTCGGTGAGGCGGGGCGGCTGCATGCTCACCCGATGACCCCCCAGCAGGTCACCGAGGACGGCGACGTGTGGTTCTTCATCGACAGCGACAGCGAGCAGGCCGCCAACGTCACCGCCCAGAAGCGGGTCAATCTCGCGTTCTCCGACGGATCGACCTGGCTCTCCCTGGCCGGCCACGCCAGGCTGGAGCGCGACCGCGCGAAGATCGACGAGCTGTGGAACCCGATGGTGGCCGCGTGGTTCCCGGAAGGCAGGGACGCCGAGAACCTCGCGCTCCTGTTCGTCGAGTCGGACTCCGGCGAGTACTGGGACACCCCCGGTGGCACCCTGGCCTCGGCGCTGGCGTTCGTGAAGGCGAAGCTCACCGGAGACCGACCCGGCGGTCACAGCGAGTCCGTCGAGCTGTAGGCCACTGGTCGGGGACCCACCAGCCGTCTTGGCAATCGGGTCCTGCCGCGTCTAATCTGCCTGGGTCGACCAGCACCCAGGGAACGCCGAGTCCTGCCCACCCCCGGGTGCCCATCCGAAGTCATCAGGGGCAGGAGTGGGGGACCCACAGGTTCCACGCGGGAACCGGCCGAGAACTCGGCCGTGACCGCTCGGGGTGAAGTCACCGTTTGGTGGCGGAGCACTTCCAGCTCCAACCCGACAGCTCACCTCACAGGCGCCGGAAGGAATCTCCCGTGCCCTCACTCGCGCGCCTCCGCAACATCGTTCTGCTCCCCCTCATGACACTGGCCCTGGTGGCCGCAGTCAGCCTGCTGGCTCCCGTCCCGGACGCCGCCGCCGCTTCGAAGAGCCGCGTCAGCCGGGCCGCCCGGGTCGCGCTCCAGCAGGTCGGCGACCCCTACCGCTACGGCTCGAACGGGCCGAACGCCTTCGACTGCTCCGGCCTGCTGCAGTACAGCTTCCGTCGGGCGGGCATCAAGCTCCCGCGGACCTCCTCGGCCCAGGCTCAGCGTGCGCACCGCATCTCGCGCGGCAAGCTGCGTCGTGGTGACCTGATGTTCTTCACCAACCGTGGCCGGGTCTACCACACGGCGATCTTCTTGAAGTGGAAGCGCGGACGCGCGCTGATGGTGCACGCACCCAGCTCCGGCAAGCGCGTGCAGCGGGCGTACGCCTGGACCAACAGCTGGTACGCCGCAAGCCTGCGCTGAACGACCGCCCGGACGGACGGCTCCCCGCCGCGACACGCACGACGGACGCGCACACAGGGCATCCAGCGTCTGCGCCACCTAGAGTTCGCCCATGGCGACGCACGATCTGGGGCATGACTTCGGCCGTGGGCTGCGTCGTTCCTCGGCGATCACACAGCCGACAGGTGACGACGCACTGGGTGCACTGTTCGACAGCTCGCCTGCAGGCGACGTGCACACCTCGGCCGCCGCCGAGATCGCTTTCCTGAGCGGCCTGGTCGCCATCCTCGCTGCTCCGTTCGAGCTGACCGCCGCTGCCGGTCTCGTCCTGGCAGCACTGGGGCTCGTCACCTCGATCGTCGGCATGGCGCGTGCGAGTCGGCCCACCACGGCAGGCGGTCTGCTCGCCGCTGTCGGTCTGGTCCTCTCGCTGGTGACCCTGGTGCTGGTCGGGGTGCGCTACCTCGGCGTCGACACCACCTTCGGCGACGGCGCCCTGCCGACGCTCGCCGACTGGCTCCGGGACCTGAGCTCCTGGGTGCGTCTCAGCGACGCACGGCCCTGACCAGCAGGTACTCCCACTCCATCGAGCCGGTGGCGGCGCCCTGGCGCTCAGCGAGGTCCTCCAGGGCGCGGTCGAGAGCCTCGGTCCGCTCGGGGTCGTCGGCGATCGCCGAGTAGACCGCGATCGTCGGCCCGTAGTGCCTCTTGAAGAACTCCAGGAACTCGCCCGCGTCGGCGAAGCAGCTCACCGGCCATGCGTGGCGACTTGTCTCCAGGTGGCTCACCCGGTCGCCGAAGAGCTCGCGCACGTGGTCCTCGGACCCCCAGAGGGGCGGCGGCTGCACGCCGGCCGGCGGCGGGGGTGCGTAGGGCTTCATCGCGGCGAACATCTGACCGATGAACCCCTCCGGCGTCCAGCTCGCCAGGCCGATCACGCCGCCGGAGCGGGTCACCCGGAGCAGCTCGTCGGCCGCCGCCTGGTGGTGCGGGGCGAACATCACGCCCACGCACGAGACGACCTTGTCGAAGGACGCGTCGGTGAACGGCAGCGCCTCGGCGTCGGCCTCGCGCCAGGTGATCGGCAGCTCCGGCGCCGCAGCCCGGCCCGCTTCGAGCAGTGCCGGGGTCAGGTCGCTGGCGACCACGTCGGCGCCGGCCCTCGCCGCCGGGACCGACGCGTTGCCGCTGCCCGCCCCGACGTCGAGCAACCGGTCACCGGGGCCGACGCCGCAGGCGTCCACGACCACCGCCCCGAGGCCCGGGATCACCTGGTCGGCGACCGTCGGGTAGTCCCCCAGCGCCCACATGGTGCGGTGCCGGGCCTTGAGCACGTGGTCCGGGACGGCGGTGTCGGTGGTTGTCATGGTGGGCTCCCTCGTCGGATGGGTCTCTCTCCCAAGGGTCAGGGCGCGGCTTGCTACGGGATAGTCACCGATCTGTACCGCCCGCGGTTCAGGATCTGTACTGGTCGGGGACACAGATCGGCGGTGTACTGGTGGTCCCCGACGAAAGAGGCAGGCTCATGCCCCGCTACGGCCAGTTCTGCCCTGTCGCCAAGGCGATGGAGGTTCTCGACGAACGCTGGACGGTGCTCGTCCTGCGCGAGCTGCTCGCCGGCAGCCACCGGTTCAACGAGATCCGCCACGGCAACCCGCGGATGTCGCCGGCGCTGCTCTCCAAGAGACTGCGCTCGCTCGAGGGCGTCGGCCTGGTTCGTCGGGAGATGGTCGGTGGACACGCGGACTACACCCTGACGGCTGCGGGCGAGGACCTGCGCGAGGTGGTGATGGCCCTCGGCGCCTGGGGCACCCGTTGGGTCGGCGAGCTCGGCGACGAGGACCTCGACCCCCACCTGCTGATCTGGGACATGAAGCGGACCGTGCCCGTCGAGGAGTGGCCCCGCTCCCGGACGGTCGTCGGCATCCGGTTCGACGACGTGCCGGCCCGCGCGGCCGACTGGTGGCTGGTGGTCGCAGGTGGGGAGGTCGACGCGTGCGACACCGACCCGGGCTTCGAACCCGCAGCAACGGTGCGCACCAGCCTGCGGACCCTGACCGAGGTCTGGCGCGGCGAACGCACCTGGGCAGAGGTCCTGCGGGACGGGTCCATCGCTGTGGATGCGTCGACCGAGGTTCGTCGCGCGCTGCCCACGTGGGTCGGGCAAGGCGCGTTCGCGGCCGTACCCCGCCCCGCCTGATCCGATCAGCCGGCGGACGTCGTCCTCGTCAGAGCCCGGTCCAGCATCGCCAGGCCCTCGCGGGCCTCGTCCACCGACGTGGTCAGCGGCGGTACGACGTGCAGCCGGTTGAAGTTCACGAACGGCAGCAGACCCTCGTCCTTGCAGGCCGCGACGATCGCTCCCATCTCCGGGCTCGAGCCGCCGTAGGGGGCCAGTGGCTCCTTCGTCGCCCGGTCCGCCACCAGCTCGACGGCCCAGAACGCCCCGACGCCCCGGACCTCACCGATGCGCTCGTGCCTGGTGGCCAGCTCGGCCAGTCCGGGCCCGAAGACCTCGCGGCCCAACCGGTCGGCGTGACCGACCACGTCGTCCTCGAGCATCGTCTCGATCGTGGCCACAGCGGCCGCGCACGCGAGCGGGTGGCCCGAGTAGGTCAACCCTCCCGGGTAGGCCCGGTGCGCGAACGTCTCCGCGATCTCGCCGCTGATGGCCACGCCACCGAGAGGCACGTAGCCGGAGTTCACTCCCTTGGCGAAGGTGACCAGGTCGGGGACGACCGCGTCGAGCTCGAAGGCGAACCACCGCCCGGCGCGGCCGAAGCCCGACATCACCTCGTCGGCCACCAGCATGATCCCGAATCGGTCGCAGATCTCCCGGACACCGCTGAGGTAGCCCGAGGGCGGCACCATGATCCCGGCGGTGCCGGGAATGGACTCGAGCACGATCGCGGCGATCGTCGCCGGTCCCTCGAGCGCGACGACACGTTCCAGGTGCTCGAGGGCGCGCTGGCACTCCTCCGCCTCCGTGGTGGCGTGGAACTCGCTGCGGTAGAGGAACGGGCCGAAGAAGTGCACGGTGCCGGCGGAGCCGTTGTCGCTGGCCCAGCGGCGAGGGTCGCCGGTCATGTTCACCGCGAGGTGGGTGCCACCGTGGTAGGAGCGGTAGGTGGAGAGCACCTTGGTGCGCCCGGTGTGCAGGCGTGCCATCCGCACGGCGTGCTCGTTGGCGTCGGCACCGCCGTTGGTGAAGAAGATCCGGTCGAGGCCGTCCGGGAGGAGCGACGTGATCAGCCGCGCGGCTTCGGAGCGGGCGGCGTTCGCGTGCTGCGGCGCCACCGTGCACAAGGTGGCGGCCTGGTCCTGGATGGCCCGCACGATGCGGGGGTGCTGGTGGCCCAGGTTGGTGAAGACCAGCTGCGAGGTGAAGTCGAGGAAGCGGTTCCCCTCACCGTCCCAGACGTAGGAGCCCTCGGCCTGGGTGATCACCATCGGGTCGAGCTCTGCCTGGGCCGACCAGGAGTGGAAGACGTGTGCCCGGTCGAGGTCGTAGGCCCGCTGGGCGTCGGCCTTCCGGTCCACGCCGACAGGGGTGGTGAGCGACATCTGGGTCTCCTCGGGTTGCAGGGGTGGGGCGGTCGGGTCAGTCGTTCCGGGGGAAGCCGAGCTCGATGCCGCCCTGCGGCCGCACGGCCGGGTCGGCCCACCGCGAGGTGACCACCTTGCCGCGGGTGAAGAACTGCACGCCCTCGACGCCGTGCGCGTGCGTGTCACCGAACAGCGAGCGCTTCCAGCCACCGAAGGAGTAGTAGGCCACCGGCACCGGCACCGGCACGTTGATGCCCACCATGCCGACCTCCACCTCGTCCTCGAACTTGCGGGCGGCACCCCCGTCGTTGGTGAAGATCGCGGTGCCGTTGCCGTACTCGTTCGCGTTGATCAGGCTCACCGCGTCGTCGTAGCTCGCCACCCGGACCACGCTCAGCACCGGACCGAAGATCTCCTCGGTGTAGACCGACATGGACGGCTCGACGTGGTCGAGCAGCGTCGGCCCGAGCCAGAAGCCGCCGTCCTCGCCCCGCGCCTGCACGTCGCGTCCGTCGATGACCACCTTGGCGCCGGACTGCTCGCCCTGGCCGATGAACCCCGCGACCCGGTCACGGTGCGCACGGGTGACCAGCGGACCCATGTCGGCCTCACCGGCACCCGCAGCGGTCGCTGCGGAACCACCGTCACCGACCACGATGCCCCTGGTCCGCTCGGCGATCTTGGCGATCAGGTCGTCGGCCACCGGCTCGACCGCGACCAGCACGCTGATCGCCATGCAGCGCTCACCGGCGGACCCGAAGCCTGCGTTCACGGCGGCGTCGGCGGCCAGGTCGAGGTCGGCGTCAGGCAGCACCACCATGTGGTTCTTCGCCCCGCCGAGTGCCTGGACGCGCTTGCCGCGCCGAGACGCCTCGGCGTAGACGTACTCCGCGATGGGGGTGGAGCCGACGAAGCTGATCGACTTCACCTCCTCGCTCTCCAGCAGGGCGTCGACCGCGACCTTGTCACCTTGGAGCACGTTGAACACACCGTCCGGCAGGCCGGCCTCCTGCCAGAGCCGGGCCAGCCAGAGAGACGCGGACGGGTCCTTCTCGCTGGGCTTGAGGACCACCGCGTTGCCGGCCGCGATCGCCACCGGGAAGAACCACATCGGGACCATGGCGGGAAAGTTGAACGGGCTGATGATGCCCACCACGCCGAGCGGCTGGCGCTTGGAGTGCACGTCGATGCCGGTGGAGGCCGACTCGGAGTAGCCGCCCTTGAGCAGGTGGCCGACGCCGCACGCGAACTCGACGACCTCCTGGCCACGGGCGATCTCTCCGACGGCGTCGGAGTGGACCTTGCCGTGCTCGGCAGAGATCAGCTCGGCGAGCTCGTCGCGACGTTCGTTGAGCAGCTCACGGAACCGGAACATCACCGCCGTACGCCGCGCCACCGAGGTCTGGCCCCAGGCTCGGGCCGCAGCGGCGGCGGCGCCGATGACAGCGCGAGCATCCGCAGGGCTGGCCAGGACGACCTCACCGGTGGTGACCCCGGTGGCCGGGTTGGTCACGCCGGTGGTCCGGCCCGAGGTCCCCTCGAAGGCGGCGCCGTCCATCCAGTGCGTGATCGTCAAGGGCTTGCTGGTGGTCATCGGGGCTCCTCGGGTGCGCGGCACGTCGTCAGTGGTGGGGCTCACCCCGATCCTCGCGGGTACGCCCCTGCGCGATGGCTGTCAGACTGTCTCTTTCAGGCGGCTTCGGCGACGTTCTGTAAACTGCTCGCGGAACTGCGAACAGGAGGCGCCGATGGGCCGGCTGACGGTGCGCGACCTCCTCGAGCTGCCGATCATCCGGCGTGCTGAGCCCGAGGTGCTCGCCGGCGCCGACCACCTCGACCGGGTGGTCAGGTGGGTGCACTCCAGCGAGCTCGCGGACATCGCCCCCCTGCTGCGCGCCGGTGAGCTGGTGCTGTCCACCGGCATCGCCCTGCCCGAGGACCCAGCCGGTCTCCAGGCGTTCGCAGCCAGCCTGGTCGAGGTGGAGGCCGCCGGCCTGCTGATCGAGCTCGGCCGGCGCTGGCACGACCAGCTGCCGGACCCGCTGGTGCAGGCCTGCGCCCAGGCCGAGCTCCCGCTGATCGTGCTGCGCCAGGAGGTGCGGTTCGCCGCGGTGGCCCAGGTGATGGGCGAGCGGATCGTGGACGAGCAGCTGGCCGAGCTGCGCACCTCGGAACGGATCCACGAGACGTTCACCGAGCTCTCCGTCAACGAGGCGGGACCGAAGACGATCCTCGCGGCCGCCCAGCGGCTCTCGGGCACTGGCGTGGTCCTCGAGAACGAGCACCACCGGGTGATCGACTACGTCACCGGCCCCACGGCCGGAGCACTCCTCGAGGACTGGTACGACCGCTCGCGCCGGGTGGTCACCGCCGACCGCACGTCGTGGGACTCGCGCAACGGCTGGCTGATCGCGCGGGTCGGTCGCCGTGACCGCGGCTGGGGCCGGTTGGTGCTCCAGGTCCCCGAGGAGCCGGCGCACCACCTCTACGTGGTGGCCGAGCGCGCAGCTGCGGCGCTGGCGCTGCACCGGCTGCACGACCGCGACCGGCACAACGCGCTCCGGCGGACCCAGCGCGAGCTGGTGCTGGCACTGCTGGCCGACCCGGACGACGCCGAGACGCACCGCCGGTGCGAGCTGGCCGGGTTCCCGATGACTCGCCGGCAGTTCGTCGGCCTGACCATCCGGCCGGTCGGACTCGCCGCGCGCGCCCGCACGGTCCGGGCGTCCCTGGTCGACGACGTGCTCGCCGCCACCGTGCTGGCCGCCCACCGGGCGCAGGCACCGGCTCTCGTCTGCGAGATCGACGGTGACGTGCGGGTCCTGCTGTCCCTGACCCCCTCCTCCGACGCGGCTGCACCCGTCGACACGGTGGCCCAGACCGTGGCCGGGATGCACGAGGTGGTCATCGGCGCCGGCCGACCAACCCGGCGGGCCGGCGCCGTGGACGAGACCCTGCGCGAGTCGCTGCACGTCGTGGCCTCGGTCACCGATGCGGGCGCAGGTCCGCTCGTGCACCGGCTCGAGGACACCCACCTCCGCGGCCTGCTGACCCTGCTGCACGACGACGAACGCGTCGCCATGTTCGCGACCCGCGAGCTCGCGCCGCTGCTCGATCGCCGGGCTCCCGATGCCGAGCAGCTGCTCGCGACCCTGCGTGCGCTGCTGGACCATCCGGGAAGCAAGGCTGACGCCGCGGCCGC
The DNA here is from genome assembly GCA_963791105.1 of uncultured Actinomycetota bacterium. Taxonomy (GTDB): domain Bacteria; phylum Actinomycetota; class Actinomycetes; order Propionibacteriales; family Nocardioidaceae; genus Marmoricola. The sequence goes on from CAWBRA010000006.1 coordinate 107,531, forward strand.
GCTGCACCTGTCGCGACCAGCCTTCTACGGCCGGCTCGCCAAGCTGCAGCGAGCCCTCGGGCGGGACCCGCAGGACCCGGAGACGCGCACCTCGCTGCACGTCGCGCTGCTCGTCCACGACCAGCGTGCAGCCGGGAGCACCTGAGCCGGGTCCGTTGTCCGCGGCGGCAGCCCTGTGCCACCGTGAGCCCATGTCCTCGGCAGCTGACCGGTTCAGCGACCTCGCCAGCGAGCTGGACGGCTGGAGCCGCGAGCGGGACCTGTCGGGCAGCTTCCTGCTCACGACGCGAGGCTCGGCCGTCTTCGAGCACTGCTGCGGGCTCGCCGACCGTGCCACCGGCACCCCGGTCTCGCCCGCGACCCGGTTCGGGCTGGCGTCGCTGACCAAGATGTTCACCGCGGTCACGATCGCCGCACTGGTCGAGCGGGGCGCGCTCGACTTCGACACCCCCGTCGTCGAGCTGCTCCCGGCCGGGCGCCGCCCCTCCACGCTCCGCCCCGACGTCTCGATCCACCACCTGCTCTGCCACACCTCGGGCATCGCCGACTACTGCGAGGAGGACGAGGAGTCACCGGCCTACCTCGAGGACTACGGCACGTTGTGGACCGAGCAACCGTCGTACGCCTTCGAGCGGCCGGCCGACTTCCTGCCCCTGTTCGGCGACCTCGCTCCGTATCGCCCTCCGGGCGAGCTGTTCCAGTACTCCAACGCGGGCTACATCGTCCTCGGGCTGGTCATCGAGGAGGTGACCGGCCGGCTCTTCACCGAGGTGGTCGAGGAGCTGGTCCTCGCACCGGCCGGGATGCGCGCGAGCGGCTTCTTCCGGCTGGACGAGGCGGTCCCGGACGTGGCCACCGGCTATCTGCCCCGACGAGACCCGCGGTCCACCTCTCGATCGAACATCTACCGGATCCCGGTCGTGGGGGGACCTGACGGCGGCGCCTTCAGCACGGCCGGCGACATCGACCGCTTCCTGAGGGCGTACGCCGACGGGACCCTGCTCGGCGGCACCCGCGACCGTGTCCTGGCCCCGCACGCCGATGCCGGCGACGGGTTCTTCGAGGGCTACGGCGTGCACCTCTATCCGGACGGACGCTACGGCCACGGTGGCGGCGACCCCGGCGTCTCGGTGATCGCGAACCGCTGGCCCGAGGAGGACCTCAACCTGGTGGTGCTCTGCAACGTCGAGGACCTCGCCGGCCCGGTGCGCGACCTCCTCATCGACACCTGGCGCGGGGACGGCTCGACGTGACACCGGGAACCTCGGTCGCGTTCTTCCGCAACCTCAACCTGGGCCAGCGCCGCAGCCCGACCCGGACCCAGCTGTTGGCAGCCTTCGCCGAGGCCGGCAGTCGTGATGCCCAGTCGTTCCAGACGAACGGCACGGTCACGTTCGCGGCCGACGCGCCGGAGAACGTGGCCGGGTTGGTGGTCACCCTGCTGACCCCGGAGTGCGGCTACGCCGACGCAGTGATCGTCCGGCCGGCCGCCTGGATCCTCGCCCTGGACCTGGAGGACCAGGGACCCGACGCAGAGGTCTCCTTCTTCGACGGCCCCGATCCGTTCCCCGAGCCACTCCCCTGGGTGCCTGCGCGCGGTGGCCTGACCGTCGTCCGCGCGGACCACCGGCACGCGGTCTCGATCAACGACGTGGAGCGCACGAGCGGCGCCACCCCCGTCCTCGAGGCGCGCCTGGGGGTGCCGGTGACCTCCCGGGGCGTCCCCACGATGCGACGTCTCGCCACCAGGCTGGCCTGACCCACGAGCCCGCTGCGAGCCCGAGTGGGGTTCAGTCGTCGTCGGGCGAGGAACGCTCGGCCAGTCGGCTGACGCCGCGCTCCACACGCTGGCGGACCTCGGTCAGCCGGTCCGCGTACTTGCCGTCGGTGCGCTCGTCGATGGTGGTGCTGACCTTGGTGAGCAGGCGGTCGACGTCGTCGCGGTGCTCGCGTGCGTACCCCGCCGCGGAGTCGAGGGCCTTCTTGGCGACCTGCTCGGCCTGCTCGGTGAGCTCGTTGAGCCGGCGGTCGAGGTCGATCGCATCGATCGTCTGCTTGAGGGTCTCGTTGATCCTGCTCATGGCGTGGTCGTCCCTTCGTCGAGGCCGTGGGCGATCTCGTGCCGGGGCTCGTGGAGGAGCACGGCGGCCGTCCCCGGCACCTCCATGGTGACTCCTACCCCGAAACCCATGTCCGCCGGCTCGCCCGCGAGGCGGCGCCGAAGCCCGTGCACCCGCGTTGATCGTGCGACGGGTCTGCCCCAATCTCGGTGCCTGCGCGTGCCTGGCCCACGGATACGGCAGGCTGGGCGCGTGTTCCACATCGGAGTCGACCTCGCCTGGGGGGTCAAGCGCCCCACGGGGCTCGCGGTCGTCGACGACGCGGGCCGGCTGGTGCACGTCTCGACGGTGCGCACCGACGAGGAGATCCTGGCCGCGCTGGCCCCGTTCGTCGAGGACGCCTGCCTGGTGGCCATCGACGCCCCGCTGATCGTGACGAACCCGAAGGGCAACCGTCCGGCCGAGGCCGCCCTCAACAAGGACTTCGCTCGCTTCGACGCCGGCGCGCACCCCGCGAACACCGGGAAGCCGGAGTTCCGCGGGACTCCCCGCGGCGCCGCGTTGTGCCAGGCGATGGGGCTGGACATGAACCCGCGGTCGGGTCGCCAGCGCCGCGCCATCGAGGTCTACCCGCACCCCGCGACGGTGGCGCTGTTCCGGCTCGGCCGGACCCTGAAGTACAAGAACAAGCCGGGCCGGGACCTCGAGGGGCTCCGGGCCGAGCTGCTGGTCCTGGTCGGGCTGCTCGAGGGGCTCGGGAGCGCCGATCCCGCGCTCGAGCTGACCACCGAGCCCGGCTCGGGGCCCGGCTGGAGCGGGCTGCGCCGACAGGCCGAGACGGCCACCCGCAAGAGCGAGCTCCGCGTCGTGGAGGACCAGGTGGACGCCGTCGTCTGCGCCTACGTCGCCCTGTTCGCCGCACGCCGGCCGGGCGAGGTCACCACCTACGGCGACGTCGAGACCGGCTACATCGTCACGCCGACGCTGCCCGCGGACCTCAGCCCCAGCCCGCGTCCACCCAGGCCACCTGCGATCCCGTCCGACCCGGTGCGCGAGTACGCGCTGCAGCACCCCACCCTGGTCGAGGCCGGGGAGCAGTTCCTGGGGCTGGTGACCTCGATCCTCGACGACGCGGGCATCAACTACCTCAGCGTCACCGGGCGGACCAAGAGCGTGTCCTCGTTCGCCGAGAAGGCCCGGCGCAGCGATGACGGCGTGCCGCTCTACCCGGACCCGCTTCGCCAGATCACCGACACCATCGGCGTCCGGGTGATCACCTACGTGCACAGCGACGTCTCGGCGGTCGCCGACCTGCTGCGCGACCAGGTCGTCGTCCACGACGACCGCGACATGGGACGCGAGACCGCTCAGGAGGGCCGCTTCGGCTACGCCAGCAGGCACCTGCTGATCGGGTTGGACGCCGCGCGCGAGGGCAACCCCTCCTACGAGCTGTTGCGAGGTCGCGCTGCGTCGGTGCAGGTCCGGACCGTGCTGCAGCACGCCTGGGCCGAGTTCGAGCACGACATCCGCTACAAGGGCAACATGCCCGACGAGCACGCCAAGGACTTCGACCGCCGCTTCACCCTGGCTGCGGGGCTGCTCGAGCTGGCCGACCGCGAGTTCTCCACGATCCGCGACACGTTGCGCGCCTCGGCGACCAGCGGCGCCGAGCCGGAGGCGGAGCCCGACCACGACCCGCGGATCGACCCCCGCGAGCTCGCCGCGTTCCTGGCTGGTCAGTACGCCGAGTCGGGCTGGTCCCGCACCGATCACTACTCGTGGATCTCAGGGCTGCTGCTCGAGCTCGGCATCGTCTCCCTCGACGAGCTCGGCGACGTGCTGCGCAGTGGCGACGAGGAGGTCATTGCCGAGCGGATGGACTACCGCTACCCGCCGGGCGCGGTCCGCCGCCTCGACGACGCACTGCTGGGCGCCTACGGCGCGAGGTATGTCGCGCTGAGCGGCAACGCGCACCGTCGCGCCGCCCTCGAAGCCCGACTGGAGCGGCTTCGCGGCGGATCCGTCTAGCGACTCAGCCGGCGACGTCCACGTGGACGTGGTCACGGTGCTCGAGCACGGCCGCGGTCGCTGCGCTGCGGCCGGTCGTGTCCGGGGCGTACTCGCGCCAGCCCTCGCCCGCACGGCGCGCCGTCCAGATCCGACCGTCGAAGATCACCGTGGCGACCTCGAGCCGGGCCGCGTGCGCCACGAGGTACTGCGCCATCGCCCAGCCGACGGTCCGGTTGCGCGCGTTCATCGGCCGCACGAAGGCGTCGATGGCCCGGCCCTCGTAGTGCGCCGACCCGCGCATGTGCCCGGTGGTGACCCCGCCGGGTGCGAACCCCCCGAGAGCGAGCTTGCCGAACGACGAGCGCAGCGCACCCCGGACGACCTCCGCCCGGGCGGTCAGCCCGTCGGCGCTGAGTCCCGGTGCGCTCCGCTGCGTCGGCCCCGCCGTGCCGACAGGTCAGGGCATGCGGTGCACGCCCGGTCAGCGCCTCGGCCACGACCCGGCTCTCTTCCAGGGACAGGCCGAGGGGTGCGACCAGCGCGTCGGTGGTGGCGCGCAGCGGCAGCCGGCGACGGACCGAGCGTGCTGCCACGGCTGCTGCCTGCTCGGCCTCGTCGGTGTCCAGCTCCACCGTGCGCCCACCCGGCGGTCACGAGGCAGTCGGACCGACCCAGGAACCCGCCCGGCAGCCAGCCCGCCGAGCGGACCAGCACCAGCACCGCGAGCACCAGGACGAGCACGGTGGCGGCAGCCGCCAGCGTCCATCCGGCGCGTTGTGGTGCGCTGCCCACCCTCGCCTGCCCCATCCGACCAGTGTCCGGTCCCAGCCAAGCGGGGTGGGGGCTCGATCGCGCAACCCGGCGGGGGCTAGGTTGGCAGTCCAACTCTCTGGGAGGAAGACACCATGATCGGTTTCATCGTTGCGGGTCTCGTGATCGGCGCACTGGCCCGTCTCATCAAGCCCGGCAAGCAGAACCTCTCGCTGCTGATGACGCTCCTGCTCGGTCTCGTCGGCTCCGTCATCGGTGGCCTGATCGCCAGCGCACTCGGCACAGGAGACATCTGGGAGCTCAACGTGCTCGGGTTCGTGCTGGCCGTGGTCGCCGCAGTGCTCCTGATCGGCGTGGCAGAAGGCATGTCCGGGCGCAAGACCAACGCCTGACCTCCGACACCATGGCCGACCCCATCCGCGTCTACCTGCTCGACGACCACGAGGTGGTGCGCGAGGGGCTGCGGTTCCTGCTCGAGCGCACCGACGACATCGAGGTGGTCGGCGAGTCGGGGTCGGCCCAGGAGGCCACCACCCGGATCCCCGCGCTGCGCCCCGACGTGGCGGTCCTCGATGCCCGGCTGCCCGACGGGTCGGGCATCGAGGTCTGCCGCGCGGTGCGTGCGATCGACCCGACGATCAACGCGCTGATCCTCACGTCGTACGACGACGACGAGGCGCTCTTCGCCGCGATCATGGCGGGCGCCGCGGGCTACGTGCTCAAGGAGATCCGGAGCAGTGACCTCGTGGGGGCCATCCGCACCGTGGCGGCCGGCCAGTCGCTGATCGATCCGGCGCTGACCGCTCGGGTGCTCGACCGGGTGCGCAACGGGCCGGCCACGGCGCCCGAGCTCGCCGACCTGACCGAGCAGGAGCTGAAGCTGCTCGCGCTGATCGCCGAGGGTCTCACCAACCGCCAGATCGGCGAGCAGATGTTCCTCGCCGAGAAGACCGTGAAGAACTACGTCTCGAACATCCTGGCCAAGTTGGGCCTCGAGCGCCGTACCCAGGCGGCCGTGCTGGCCTCCAAGCTGCTCGAACCACCACCTACCCGATAGTCACCGGGCTATCGGCGCGGCCGATCAGACAGCGGCACCCGCCAGACCAGCGTCGTGCCTCCGGTCTCGTTCGAGCCCAGCTCGACCGAACCGCCCAGGCCCGCTGCCCGGCGACGCACGTTGCGCAGGCCGCTCTCGCGGTGACCCGGCACCACGCCGGTGCCGTTGTCGGCCACGGTCAGCACCAGCTCCCGGTCGGTCACGTGCACGTCCACCAGCACGTGGTCCGCCAGGGCATGGCGGGTCACGTTGGAGACCGCCTCCCGGAGCACGGGAAGCAGCTCGGCACGCAGGGCCGAGGAGACCGCGGTGTCGACCGGCCCGCTGGTGACCAGCGTCGGGGCGAACCCCAGGAGCGGCACGTACTCACGGACGAGGGCGCGGATCTCGTTCCTCAGCGAGTCAGGCTTCTGGCTCTGCAGCTCGAAGATCGTCCCGCGGATGGCCTTGATCGTCCCGTCCAGGTCGTCCACCGCAGCGTCGAGACGCTCGCCCACCTCCGCTGCCCCGACGAGCGAGGAGATGCCCTGGAGCTGCAGTCCGGTGGCGAACAGGCGCTGGATCACCACGTCGTGCAGGTCCCGCGCGATCCGCTCGCGGTCGGAGATGACCGCGAGCTCCTCCCGATCGGCCAGCGCCTGCGCCCGGTCGAGCGCGAGCCCGGCCTGGTCGGCGAACGAGGCGAGCATGTCGAGGTCCTCCGCGCCGGGCGGCTCCATCCCCTCGTCGAACAACGCCACCAGCGCGCCGGCCCGGGCGAGGTGGGCGCGCAGCGGGATCACGGTCGCCGCAAACCCCGCCACGGCCAGCTCGGCAGGCTCCGGGCTCCTGAGGTCGTGCAGCCCCGCGATGGCGTGCAGCGCGGAGCGCACGGCGTCCTCCGCCGCGGCCTCGCAGGAGACCGTGAGCACGGGGTCGGTCGCGGCGTGCTCGGGGCTGAGCAGGGCGGAGGCACGCGCCCCGGAGACCGACCGGGCCGTGCTGGTGATGGCGAGCAGGGCGTCATCGAGGCGCACCGGCGGCTGGAGCGTCGCGGTCAGCTCAGCCGAGGCCTCGAGCCACTGTCGCCGGCGCTCGCTGATCCCGTAGACCCGGGCGTTCTCGATGACGAAGCCCGCTGCCCGGGCCAGCGCCTCGACGAGCTGCTGGTCCTGCTCGGTGAAGTCGGCACCACCCACCTTCTCGGTCAGGTAGAGGTTGCCGAAGACCGTGCCCCGGATCCGCACCGGGACCCCCAGGAAGGTGGTCATCGGCGGGTGGTTGGGCGGGAAGCCCGCGGACTGGCCATGGGCCGCCAGATCGTGCAGCCGGATGGGCTCCGGCTCGTCGATGAGCAGGCCGAGGATGCCGCGCCCCCTGGGTAGGTCGCCGATCAGGGTCCGCTCGTGCCCGGAAAGCCCGGTCGTGACGAACTCGATCAGGTCTCCCCCCGAGCCGATCACGCCGAGGGCGCCGTAGCGCGCGTGGGTGAGGCTGGTGGCCGCCTCCACCAGCCGGGTGAGGACGCTGCGCAGGTCGAGGTCGGAGGAGATCGCTGTCACCGCCTCGAGCAGGGCGGACGCCGCTTCGTCCAGAGTGCGTTGCTCGGGGGTCACCATGGAGCCAGTGTGCTCCACAGATCGCTCCACCGCGGAGACTGACGGGCAGGCGGGGATCAGGAGGTACGCCGGCTGGCACCGTCGCCGGACGGGTTCCAGCTCTCGCCCAGACGGCGGCCGGTGAGCTCGGTCCACCGCAGCCGCAGGCAGAGCTGGCGTACGCCGCCGGCCAACGGCTGTGGCTGGCCGCTCCTCCGGATCTGGGCCAGCTCCTCGCGGTCGGTGACCACCTCGACCCGGCCGCGGGCCTGCACGCTCCACCCTCCCTCCCGGGCGTCGTCGAACCCGTCGATCTCGAAGGCGAAGGTCGACTCGCGGCCATAGGTGCCGAGCAGGCTGTACGGCGAGGTGCACAGGATGATCGCGTCGTCGAGGACGCTGTAGTTGACCGGCACGATGTGCGGCCCGGTCGGCGTTGCGACAGCCACCCGGCCCAGACCGCCCGCGTGCAGGAGTGCGGTGCACTCGTGCTCGCTCAGCTCATGCAACTCCGTCACCACACACCTCCTGGCACTCGTCTCGATCGTGCCCAACACCGGTAGGGGCAGAGCAGGGCCTTAGGTCCCGAGACGACGGACCGTTGCGCCCTGACTCACCCGACGCCACCGACGCCAGGCTGGGAGCACAGCGGCATTCGGGCCGCGCCCGACCGAGGAGGACCCCATGCAGGACGCAGCAGGAACCATCGTTGTCGGCGTCGACGACTCGGACTCCTCGGCACAGGCGCTGATCTGGGCTGCGGAGCAGGCCAGGCTGGAGCACCGTGAGCTGATCCTGGTGCACACGATCGAGGCCATCGCCCCGGACTACCCGGGCTCGGTGATGGCCTACCCCAGGGAAGTGCGCGAGGAGCTGAAGGTGGAGGGCCACCAGGTGCTGAGCAAGGCCGCCGCCGAGGTGGCCGCTCTCGACCCCGATCTCGTCGTCCACCAGCTCTTCCGGTTCGCCGACACCCGTGAGCTCCTGCTGGAGCTCTCGGAGACGGCCGCCATGATCGTCATAGGGTCCCGCGGACGCGGCCGGCTGCGCAGCCTGCTCCTCGGCTCGGTCAGCGTGGCCGTCGTCAAGCACGCCCACTGTCCTGTCGTGGTGCTCCGCCCCGGACCGCGCAGCTCTCACCGCAAGGGCATCCTCGTCGGGGCCGACGGGTCGGAGGAGTCGCGCGCCGTCCTGGAGTTCGCCTACCGCGAAGCCTCCCTGCACGGGCTGCCGCTCACCGTGCTGCACTGCTACTGGGACATCAACGCGGCGACCGCGGCGACGTACGTGCTGCAGGAGGCAACCCTCGACCTGGAGACCGAGCGCCTGCTGCTGGCCGAGGCGGCCGGCGGGATCGGCGACAAGTACCCCGAGGTCCAGGTGACCACCGAGATGGCCACCGGGATGCCGCAGGACGCTCTGGTCAAGAGGGGCGAGGAGATGGACCTGATCGTGGTCGGCGCCCATCGGATGGGCGCACTGGCCCGGATGCTGTTCGGCTCGGTCTCGATCTCGGTGGTCGAGCACTCAGTCACCCCGGTGGCGGTCGTCCCCGTCACGACGGCCGAGTGAGGCCGCCGGTCGGCGCGCAGTTCTCGGGCAGGCCGCACCCGGTGTGCCAACATCGCCCGCATGACCATCTCGCAGTCACTGTTCACCTCTCCGTCGGACGCGACCCCGCTCGCGACGTACGCGTGGCGCGACCTGCCTCACGACGCGCGGGGTGTCGTCCAGGTCGCCCACGGCCTCGCCGAGCACGGCGCCCGCTACGACCGGCTCGCCCGCGCACTGAACGCTGCCGGCTTCCTGGTCCACGCCAATGACCACCGGGGTCACGGCCGGTCCGCGGCCTCGGAGGCCGCGCTGGGGGACTTCGGCGGGCCGGGCTTCGAGGGTCTGATCGCCGATGTCGCAGCGTTCGGTGCCCACCTCGCCCAGGAGCGACCGGATCTGCCACTGTTCCTGCTCGGCCACTCGATGGGCTCCTTCGCCGCCCAGTCCGTCGTCGTTGACCACTCGGCGCAGTACGCCGGGGTCGTCCTGTCCGGCTCGACCGCCCTCGACATCCTCGCCGGGAGCCTGGCGGAGTCCGAGGAGCCAGCGGGCCTGGAGGCCTTCAACGCCGGGTTCGAGCACCGGACCGGCTATGAGTGGCTCTCCCGGGACGAGGCCGAGGTCGACGCCTACGTCGCCGATCCGTGGTGCGGGTTCGACGTGCCCGAGGACGCGATCCCGCAGATGTTCACCCGAGCTGCCCCCCTGGCCGATCCCGAGGTCCTCGCCGGCATCCGCCCGGACCTGCCGATCCTGATCGCGTCCGGCGAGGCCGACCCCCTCGCCGGCGGGGGGCAGCTGGTCGAGCTCCTCGGTCAGCGCTACCGCGACGCCGGCGTCGTCGACGTCACCGTGCGCGTCTATCCGCAGGCCCGCCACGAGATCTTCAACGAGACCAACCGTGACGAAGTGACCGCCGACGTCGTCGCCTGGCTGCTCGCGCGCAGCTGAGCGGCCCGATCCGCGCCGTGTCGTGTGCTCGGCGCCGGTGGGCCGTCGATGGCATGCTGGTACGCCACTGCGGATCGAGTCGGACGGAACGGGAGACGGAGCGCACATGACGACCACCCAGGAACAGGCCGAGGCACGACGCGGAAGCTTCTCCTCACGAAAGGTCTTCATTCTGGCGGCGATCGGATCGGCCGTCGGCCTCGGCAACATCTGGCGGTTCCCCTACGTCGCCTACGAGAACGGCGGCGGCGCGTTCGTCATCCCCTACCTGGTCGCGCTGCTGACCGCGGGCCTGCCGTTCCTGCTGATGGACTACGGGCTGGGCCACCGCTACCGCGGATCGGCTCCGCTGTCGTTCCGCCGGGCAGGGCGCCGCGCCGAGTCGCTCGGCTGGTGGCAGGTGGCGATCTGCTTCGTGATCGCCATCTACTACGCCGCGGTGATCGCGTGGGCGGTTCGCTACACGTGGTTCTCCGTCGACAAGGCGTGGGGCGACGACCCCAACGGGTTCCTGTTCGGCAGCTTCCTCCAGGCCGGCGACCCCGGGGTCGGCCTCGACTTCGTCCCCGGCGTGCTGGTGCCGCTCGTCCTGGTCTGGGTGTTCGTGCTCGTGGTGATGGCCCTGGGCGTGCAGAAGGGCATCGGCTCCACGGCGGTGGTGTTCATCCCGGTGCTGTTCATCGCGTTCTTCGCGCTGGTCATCGCCGCACTCACCCTGCCCGGCGCTGCCGGCGGTCTCGACGCCCTGTTCACCCCGGACTGGGGTGCCCTGACCGAGACCGGGGTCTGGGTGGCCGCCTTCGGACAGATCTTCTTCTCCCTGTCGGTCGGCTTCGGCATCATGATCACCTACTCCTCCTACGTCGGCCGCAAGACCGACATGACCGGGTCCGGCCTCGTCGTCGGGTTCGCCAACTCCGGCTTCGAGCTGCTCGCCGGCATCGGCGTGTTCGCCGCCCTCGGGTTCATGGCCAACGCCGCCGGGACCGGGGTCGACGAGGTCGCCACCGACGGGCTGGGGCTGGCCTTCGTCGCCTTCCCCGCGATCATCAGCGAAGCGCCGTACGGCGCCCTGATCGGCGTGCTCTTCTTCGGCAGCCTGGTCTTCGCGGGCGTGACCTCGCTGGTCAGCGTGATCGAGGTGGTGATCTCGGCGGTGCGCGACAAGTTCGAGCTCGGCCGGGTGACCGCCTCGATGGCCGTCGGCGTCCCCGCGGCGGTGATCAGCACCGTGCTGCTCGGCACCACGACCGGCGTCTACGTCCTCGACATCGTCGACCACTTCATCAACCGGTTCGGCATCCTGCTCGTCGCGGTGGTGAGCATGCTGGCGCTGTCGTGGGTGTTCAAGAAGACCGGCCTGCTCCGCGACCACCTCAACCGCGACGGCTCGGTGCACCTCGGCCGCTGGTGGTTGGCACTGATCGGCGTGGTGACCCCCGCGGCGCTGGCCTTCATCCTGGTCAACGAGGTCATCGACAACCTGCAGACGCCCTACGAGGACTACCCCACCTGGATGCTGAACACCCTCGGCTGGGGCGTGGCCGGAGCCGTGCTGGTCTTCGGGATCCTGGCCTCGACGATCCCGTGGCGCCGGGACACCTCACTCGAGGATCCCGAGTCCGTCGATGCCCAGGGGGAGGTGTCCTGATGTCGACCTCGGCCATCGTGATGATGCTGGTGGCGATGACCATCCTCTGGGGTGGGCTCGCGCTGGCGATCCTGAACATCGCCCGGTTCAAGGGTGCAGAGCCCGACGCGACCCGCAGGGACCTGTGAGTCGGAGCCGTCTGCGTCGGCTGGCCGCCACGGCCGTGCTGACTCTCACGGCGACGGCGTGCGGCGCCGGGACGACGGAGCAGGCCGCTCCGCTGCCCCCGGCCCGCACCTCGCCGAGCGCGGGCGCCACGTCCGCGACAGCAGCGGCGACGCCGTCCGCCACCGCGTCCCGCAGACCCGTCCGCGGGGTCGACGTCTCGCACCACCAGGGCCAGATCGACTGGGACCGGGTGCGTCGCGACGGCATCGAGTTCGCCTACCTCAAGGCCACCGAGGGCAGCAGCTTCGTCGATCCCCGTTTCGTCACCAACGCCCGCGAGGCCGCGGGAGCGGGCCTGCGGGTCGGCGGCTACCACTACTTCACGCTGTGCTCGCCCGGTGCTCCTCAGGCCGAGCACTTCGCGACCACCCTGGCCGCTGCCGGCGAGAAGCTGCGGATGCCGCCGGTGGTCGACCTCGAGCTGATCGGCAACTGTGCGGACCCACCGCCGCGCGAGGACCTGGTGGCCCAGGTGCGCGGATTCCTCGACGTCGTCGAGGCCCGCACCGGCCGGCGGGTGGTGGTCTACACCCACCCGGACCTCGAGGCGCGCTTCCGGTTCGCCTCCGTCCTCGACCGGCGGCAGTGGGTACGCCGGATCGGCAGCACCCCGCCTGACCGCGAGTGGTGGATGTGGCAGCGAGACGACGCCGCCTCCGTGGACGGGATCAGCGGCCCGGTCGACCTGAACGTGCTCGCCCCCTGAGCCACCTCCGGCCCGACCTCCTGCTCAGCGCAGACCGAGCACCCTCATCGTGTGCCCGGCCATCCTGGCCTCGCCCAGCGCGTTGGGGTGCACGATGACCGGGTTGGTGCCCTGGGCCACCGGCTCGATCCAGCGCACGCCGAGCGGCTTGCAGGCGTCGTGGCCGTTGGAGACGCGGTTGAGGTTCACGTAGGTGGCACCGGTCGCGGCGGCGGCCCGGCGTACGACCCTGTTGAGGGTGGCCTGGATGCCGCGCAGGTAGGGCACGTCGCCCTCGGCGATCGGCATCTTGTCGAAGCAGCCGACGGTCCTCGGCATGATCCAGGGATAGCTGAGGATCGCCACCTTCGCCCGGGGTGCCTTCGCCCGCACCGCCCTCAGCGCCTTCACCAGGGAGGGGTAGGTGGTGGTTCGGATGGTGTCGCGGAACGAGCTGCCGTACTCGTCCCTGCAGGGGCTGCCCTGACCGGCGGTGGAGAGCCCGGCCGTGCCGCACTTGACGATGGTGTCCATGAAGACGCCGCTGTCGTTGCCGCCGATGGTCATCGTGACCAGCTGGGTGTTCCGGCGCAGCGCCCGCAGCTGGGGCGGCACGTCGGAGTACTGCGGCTCGAAGTAGTCCTTGGTCTCGGCGGCGCCACAGGTGACGTCCACCAGGCGCGCCCCGGTCTTCCGGGCGATCACGTGCGGGTAGTTGCGCAGCGAGCGCGCGCAGTCGACCGGCGCTGCCGGGTCGGGGGGCTGGACGCCCGAGGCGGCGCTGTAGGAGTCGCCGAGGGCGACGTAGCGCAGCGGGTGGCCGGCCCGTGAGGAGGTCGCCTGTGAGGAGGGCGCGGTGACGATCAGTGCGCTCGCGGCGACGGCTGCCGTGGCGAGGAGGGCTGCGAGGGCTCGACGGTGCATGTCCGACTCCAGAGATAGTGGGCTACAGACCGGACCAACGAGCCCGGGCCGGAAACGTCACATCGGCAGCCGTGCGGCCCGGTGCCGGAGTGCGAAAGTTCTCCTGAGCAGATGACACACTCGCCGCGAACCGGACAGGTACGTGACATGACGACATCGACACCGTCATCGCAGGCGTCTCGGGAGGCACGGTTCCGGGCGGTCTACGAGGCGACGTACGCAGACCTGCTGCGGTTCGCGCAGCGGCGCGTCGACCCCGGCCATGCCGAAGACGTGGCTGCCGACGTGTTCCTGGTGGCGTGGCGGCGGCTGGACGACATGCCTGCGGCAGCCGACGAGGCCCGCCCGTGGCTGTTCGGGGTCGCCCGCGCCACGATGCTCAACCACCGCCGGAGCACCCGTCGCCGCGAGGCCCTGGCCGTACGGATCGCCGGCACGCCGATCGAGGGCACCGCGGACGGCGACCTCGCGGTGAGCCGCCTCGACCTCGCCGCCGCGTGGGCTCGTCTGTCGAGCGCCGAGCAGGAGGTGATCAGCCTGGCCGTCTGGGAGAGCCTGACCTCCGCGCAGGCAGGTGTCGTCCTCGGCTGCTCCCCGACGGCGTACCGCCTGCGGCTCTCCCGCGCCCGTCGCTCATTGCGTCGCCACCTGGACGCGGCGCCCCCTTCCCCCGAGTCTCCTGTGCGCGCGAGCGCCACGACATCCAAGGACCAGCCATGATCCGCCGCGAAGACCTTCCGACCACTCGCGCCCTGCAGAGCCTGGACGTGGCCGAGCCCGAGCTCGACGAGACCCAGCGCAGACGCGCCACTGCCACGCTCGAGCGGATCCTCGCCAGCGACCCCCACGCTCCGTCACCGGGCACGACACCTGGTCAGACCAGGCGGCGCACGCAGCGGCGCCTGCTCGCCGGCGGTCTGGCTGCTGCTGCCGCGGTGGGGGTGCCGATCATCTTCAGCGGCGGCGGTGCCTTCGCATCCTGGTCACCGATCCCGGTCGAGCTCACCGGCGCCGCACGCACCGCGGCGGTTGACGCCTGCCTCGTGGTCCAGGGCACCGACGCGGAAGAGCTCGCGTTCGACCCTGACGCGGACGCCTCGGTGCTGGTCGCGGAGGCCCGTGGCGGCTGGAGCTACGTCGTGTTCACGGTGACCGGCCGCTCGGATCGGAAGCTCCAGGGATCCTGCCTGCTCCCGGACGACCTCGTCGCGGACCCCCGGCCCGGCGAGGGCGGCTTCTTCGGCAGCCTCGGCGGAGCCGAAGAGTCCGCTGGGCCGGAGCCGCAGCGCGACGAGGTCCACGTGGACGAGTCCGGGCTCGGCGCGGTCGACGACGAGGCCTTCGTCTACGCCGAGGGTCGGGTCGGCACCGACGTCGCCCGCATCGAGGTCACCACTCCGGGCGGCCGCACGGTCGAGGCGTCCATCGACCACGGGCGCTGGGCCGTGTGGTGGCCCGCCGGCGACAGCTCCCCGAACAACCCGGAGCTGTCCGAGGCGCCCACCTACGAGGTGACCCTGCGCGACGGCACCGTGACCGACGAGGTCCGCACCGCCGGGTGACGCCCGGATCCGGCCTCCGCGCCGCGACTCACCGCCCAGGGCTGCAAGACCCCATCCTGGAGGTGCGGCACCCACGACAACCTTTCCGAGCCCGAGGTGCTCGAGCGTGGGAGGTGGCCGCCGGTCAGGCTCTTCTCCGGTGGCGCGGGGTGGTGGGGACGTCGTACTGGTGTCCGGTGGGGCTTGTCCAGGTGTAGCCGTCGTGGCTGGGTTTGTAGGTCCAGGCGGTGTGGGTCTTGACCCGGTGGTGGGTGCGGCACAACGGCGCCAGGTTGTGAGCGTTGGTCTGGCCCGGTGGTCCGCCGTCCTCCATAGGGAGGTACTCGGTGATGTGGTCCAGATCGCAGGCCCGGGAGTCGCGGCCGCAGCCGGGGAAGACGCAGTGGGCATCGGTGAGCAGCACCTGCTCGCGCATGGTTGCGGGTGGGTCATGCCGGTCCACGGCCGCCGTGTCGGTGAGGTTCAGGACCGGGCGGACCGTCACCTTGCCGCCGCTGGCGGTGAAGCGGGTCAGCCAGTCGGTGAGCAGCCGGGTGGTGGCGGCACCGAGGCGTTCGATGCTGACCGCGCCCGTCTGGTCGGTGGCCAGGTCCTCGGGACCAAGGTGCAGGTAGAGGTGGGCGACCCCACCGTTCTGGGTGGGTGCCGCTGTTTCGCGACCTGACATCAGGTCCAGGGCGTACTGCGGATCAGCGAGCACCCCGACCGCCCGCGCCCTGCGGATGTCGAGCGGGTCGGTGTCGCCCAGGGCGTGGAGGTCGTGGGCGAGCCGGCGCACGCTGGCGTCGAACAGCTGCGCGTCGGGGGTGTCCAGGGTCATCGAGATGTCGGTGGTGGCCGGGGTGGCACCGGGTCGGACCCAGACGCCGCGCCTGGCGAGTGCTGCCTCTTCGTCGGCGATCGCCCGGTCGGGGTCGAACCAGAGCCGTGCTTCCTGGACCAGGCGGGCGGCGTGGACCAGCCCGATCCGGTCGGGGGTGGCGGCGATCAGCCGGTCCGCGAACAGGGCCGCGTCCACCGAGAGGTCGCGGGTCTCCCGGGCGATCACCCGCGCCCGCCAGGCGGGAACCCGCAGGTCGCGGACCAGGTCCCAGAGCCGCGGGAGCCGGTGAGCCAGCTCCAACGCGTCCCCGACCAGCGACCGGGCGGCGTCCAGGCTGATCGAGAGCGCGGCGCCGAGGTCGGCCGGCGCGAACTCGGCCACCCACGGAGCACCGGGACCGGCCAACGGGGCGGTGGCCTCGCCGTGCAGGTCGACCTCCCCCCAGTGCGCCGGGGTCTCGCCGGCCGGGCACGGGTGCAGATGCGCCCACGCCAGGGCCAGCTCCAGCTGCTGGACCGCCGCGGCCTGCTCGACCCGACGAGCGTCCCGGGCACGCTCGATCACCTCGGTGGGGGTGAGAGTCGGTGCCGTGCTCATGGAACCAACGCTAGACCCGACCACCGACAGTTTCGAGTGTATGTTCGAAACTGTGGAGAACTCATTCAGCTGTCGCGATCGGCCAGGTCCGGCGTCGGTCAATTGCGGTGGTGTGACGCGGGTCCTCGCCGACCTATGAGCGAGCGAGAGGTCCGGGACCGACGGCCTCCGAACAGGGTCTGCACAGCGGGTGGACCCGTAGCCTGCGCGTATGCGGATAGGGACGTGGAACATGGACGGAGGATGGTCCCGAGCGCATCAGGCGGTCCTGAAGCAGCTCGATTGCGATCTGTTGCTTCTCACGGAACCCCACGTGGCCGTTGAGGTGGCCGGCCACCAGATGCATGCCACCTCTCGCAAGATGGGACCGGAGAAGCATTGGGCAGCCATCCTCACCACCGGAGTCCTGGAACCCGTCGACGATCCGTACCCAGCGTCTGCAGCCGCGCTTATCGACGGCATCTTCGTGTGTTCCTCAGTACTCCCTGGCCCCTCGCGCGCGAGAACTGGCCGTGGGGGCCGACCGAGCACCAACTCCGAATGGAACTGAGCCTCGACCACTTGGTCGCGGCCATGACGAACCATGTCGTCATCTGGGGAGGCGACTGGAACCAACCGCTCACCGGGAGCCTCGCAGGCTTCACTCGCGCAGCCCGAGTCTCCATCCTCACCGCCCTGGATTGCCTCACGCTGCAGGTGCCGACGGTCTCCCAGCCGAGTCGGCATCAGCCGCAATGCAGCATCGACCACGTCGCAGTCCCGCAGTCATGGACCATCCGGGCCGCCGACCACGTTGCCGTCGATCGGAGGCTCTCCGACCACGACGCCTACTGGGTAGAAGCTCACCCGTGACGAGCCAGCCGAAGAGCTGGTGTCTTGTCCCGCCGCTTCTTCAGGCATTGGCTGCTCCGGCTCACCCCGACCGGCGAGCGCGTCGCGAACTTCGCGGCGGTATGACGCGGGTCGCAATGGCCCGGGGGTCACTGGCCCAGGCGCCTGAGTGGGCGTCCCAGTGGCCGATCGTCTTCCGGGCACCCACACCGCCGAAGTGATGCGGCCAGCAGGACCCACGGGGTGAGCCGGGCCAGCAAGCCACCCGCGAGTGCGAAGACGAATAGAGCCAGATGTCTCAGCAACGCCACGTGAGCAGTCAGCCCGGGTCAGCCGGGAGCGGTCCCGCAGGACGTCGCGCCTTGGTGCACCTCGCGGGGTGGGCACGGTGCGGTGTCCTCAAATGCGTTGCTGGACGGGGCCGTCCGTAGTGCGGGCCAACAGAGCTGTGCGGATGGCTGCGACGGCGCGCTCGGCAGCTTCCAGTGCGCCTTCGACGTGACCGGGGTAGACGGTCGCGGTCTCGGTCGCCGCCCAGTGCAGTCGTCCGTCGAGGCCCGGCTGCTGGTAGTCGGGGTGACCAAAGAGGCCGTAGTTGATGGGTGCCTGACCAGCTGACCCGGAGTCGGCGCCTCTCGGAGCAAGGCTCGTCCACTTCTCGGCGCTCCAGTTCGCGATCGTGATGTGCAGCGGGTCGGACGCTTGCGGACCGAACATCCGGGTGAGCTGATCACGCACGGCTCGGTCTGCGTCGGCGTCGATCAGTGCAGCGGGGGCAAACCCGAACAGGGCGGCTGGATACCCCTCGGGGCCGGACATGTCGTGGATCTCCTGCATCGGACCGCGTCGACTCGCGGCGGCCCCCGCCAGGCCGTCACGCCGCCAGAACGGCTCGTCGTAGACCGCCACGATCTTCACCACCTGTCCCATCCACACCGGCGTCGCAGCAGCCAGCCGGCTCAGCTCGGGCGGCAGCTCGACTGGGAGCTCGATGGTCTCGACGGCGATCGCAGGGGGGACGGCGAGGACCACGTGGCGTGCCCGCCAGGTGCGTCCGCGAGCCGTGACGTCCACGGTCGGGGCCTGGCTCGTGGTGATCGACGCTGCGACCAGCGAGATCCTCTCGACCGGATGGTCCAGGTGGAGCGTGCCGGCGGGCAGACTCGCGGCAAGAGCGTCGGTCAGCGTGGCCGCACCGCCGGCGTAGCGGTACGACGGGGCGTCGATCATGTTGCCGGCGTACCGCTGGACGCCATTGAGATCCTCCACGATCGTGTCGCCGACCAGATGCTGTGAGAACGTGGCCACGCCGAACCGCTCGGTCAGCGCGCGAACCCTGCGCTCGCCGTCCCAGAACCACGTGGCCCCCAGGTCGAGCGGCGTGCTGAGGATTCGACCGCCGGTGCGATGGCGGGCCTCCAGGACAGCCACGTCCATGCCCGAGCTGGTCAGGGCGTCGGCGACGGCAAGGCCGCTGATGCCAGCGCCGACGATGACGACGTCGACCGAAGTCTGCTCGTGGCGAGCTCGATCGTCTGGGTGCTGCTGGTCCGAGTCCAGCGCGGGTTCGTCAGCCACCGGCGGTACACACTCTCGGATGGCGGTTCTTCCGGCCTGCAGGCCGGCCAGGGTGTTCGTGACCTGGGCGAGTGGCACGGCGACCGGCCGCATCGTGTTCACGGTGACACATCGAGGCTCACGTTCCTCTCTACGGCGTCGGCAGCTGATCGACTCGATCAGTCCGTGCCGATTCTCCACGAGGACGCGCGGGGACCCGAACTCACCAGGTGCGCTCTGGCCCCAGCACGAAAGGGAGCGCACGTACACCGTGCCAGCCGCGTTCCGGGTAGGGGTTCGGCTCGCGAGCCGGAAGGGACCGGAGCGTCGAGCGCGGCCTTGCCCGCGGTTGACAGGCATACGCGGTGGTGTGACGCACAGGAACGCGGGAACCGGGGTGTCCGCTCGACCAGCCGAAACCCGGTCGATGTGGCAGACGACGATTGATAGCTTTCGGATGCCGGACCTACCGCGACGAGGAGGTGGTACCCGTGTGCGTACCGAAATGGGCGCTCTCCGTTGGGGTCGCGGCCGGACGGTAAGTCGTCCGGGAGCGCCGTTCCTGAGCACTCCCGAAAGGCATCACCATGCACGTGACGTCCGAGCACACCCTCGACGGCGGCCTCGTCGAACGCGGGTTCACCCTGGACAATTTCCCGGGCATCTTGTGGACGCCCGCGACCGCCAAGCCATCTGCGCCCGTGCCGTTGATCCTGATGGGTCACCCGGGAGGCCTTGGTCAGATGTATCCCAGACTGGAGGCTCGAGCACGCCACTGCGCAGACCTGGGATTCGCCAGCGCGAGCATCGAGCTGCCCGGGAGCGGGCAGCGACCTGCGCTCGCCGTCGTAGACCGGGCCCGTGCCGAGCTCCGTCAGGCGATCAAGGCTGGTGAGCGGCCGAGCGAGGAGGTCATCGACCACCTGATCCTGCCGTTGGTCGAGCGGGCCGTTCCGGAGTGGCGCGCGGTCCTGCACGACGTTCTCGCGCTGCCCGAGATCGGCGGCCCGGTAGGCATCTCCGGAGGGATCACCGCCATCGGCGTCCGGTTGGCCCTGCTTGAGCCACGCATCGTGGCCGCTGGGCTCTTCGCCGGCAGCTTCGTCCCTCGGACCACCTTCGAGGAAGCGCGCCGCGTCACGATCCCGCTGCATCTCCTCCTTCAGTGGGATGACAGCGGCAATGACAGACAGATGGCTCTCGACCTCTTTGACGCCTTCGGCTCCCAGGAGAAGACGCTCCAGGCCAACATGGGTGGACACACAGGCATCCCGCCTCACGCCGCAGAGGACGCAGGTCGCTTCTTCCTTCGTCACCTTCACTAGCGGTGCCTGGGCAGATCCTCACCGCCAGAGCTGTCGAGAGTTCTCGGATCGGCATCTCTGCGCGCTGACTTGCGGCTACGAGACGATTCCGTGAGGACCGGCGTCTGGCCAGACCCGGTCCAGGTGATCGGCGGGCAGCTCGTAGTAGCAGTGCCCACCTCGCCGTCCATACCGGATCACCAGAGGCGGTCTGGCGCCCTCAGTGGCTCCCGCGTGGTCGTGGGCGTTCCTGCTGCCCGGCGTCGGCGCCTTGGCCAACCCGTCCGGGGTGACCCGCCCTCTGCGGGTAGAGCGTCTCGCCGCGCACCAGCATCTCCACCATCTCGGTGATCTTGCGGGCCCGGCTCTCAGCGCGCTTCATGCTCTCGACGCGATGGATCAGCGCGAACCGGTTGGCGCTGGTGAGCACGTCGAACATCGCCTGCGCGTCCGGCACTGCCGCGATCGCCGCGGCCAGGTCGTCGGGCGCCTGACGCGTCGCCGGACCGGCGTACGCCGCGTCCCACCGCCCGTCGCTGCGCGCGGCCTCGACCGCGGCACGCCCGGCGTCGGTCATCCGGCCCTGCTCCTCGAGCGTCGCCACGAGAGCGACGTTTCGCTGGGACCAGCTGCCCTTGGGGCGGCGCGGGGTGATGCGCACGGTGTAGCTGTCCTCGTCGCGCTTGCCGGCCTGGCCGTCGATCCAGCCGAAGCAGAGCAACTCCTCGACCGCGCTCGCCCACGTGATCGTGGTGACCGAGCCGCCCTTCCTGGTCAGCACCAGCCGCACGCCGCGCGACGTCGCGTGATGCTCTTCGAGCCACGCCCGCAGCGCGGCCGGGTCGGTCACGAGCAGCTCGGGCAGCAGGCTTGCCATGGGTCAGACGCTAGCCGCGGCCGCCGACAGCTCTCCTCGGCACGCGAGCGGCAACATCACTGAACGGACTGTGAGGCTGGCGATGCTCGGAGGCTCGCAAGCCGTAGCTCCGCGGCCTCGCCTCAGACTTGCGTGCCCCTCGTGTAGCGCCGATCCGCGTGGACCGCGGCTGGTCCCGGTGTCAGCCCGTGCCGGCGGGAGAGTAGCGGGTGGCCACGAACCTGACTCGGCACTTGCCGCACCGGCCGCACTCTTGCCATCGTGCATCAGCGTTCACGCCTGTGACCCAGGTGTGGAGACCGATCCGGCAGTACAGCGACTTCTGCTCTCCTGCGTCCATCGTCAGCCTCTCCTCACAGCCATTTTATCCCCCGACGATGCCGATGTCCCTCCGTCAGAACAGCCCGATTTGCTCCGGAGGGAGCTGGGCCCGCGATGCCGAATCGGGCGCTGCTCGAAGAACCCCACAGGGGTGACGCGCCTTCGACTCCGTGCTGTCCCGCGCCGCCCACACGGGTGTGTCGGTCGCGAGGAGAGTCGACCACCCTCACTACCGCCGCGAAGCAGCATGCGGACGCAGGGCCTCGCCACCTCGAAGCGGGACCCGCAGCCCGAACGTCAGTGAGCCATGTCCACGAAGCGGCTGTAGTGGCCCTGGAAGCTGACGACCACGTCGCGGGTCGGGCCGTTGCGGTGCTTGGCCACGATGATGTCGGCCTCGCCGGCGCGCGGGGACTCCTTCTCGTAGACGTCCTCGCGGTGCAGGAGCATCACGATGTCGGCGTCCTGCTCGATGGAGCCGGACTCGCGCAGGTCGCTCATCATCGGCCGCTTGTCCGAGCGCTGCTCGGGACCACGGTTGAGCTGGGAGAGGGCGATGATCGGGACGTCGAGCTCCTTGGCCAGCAGCTTGATCTGACGGGAGAACTCCGAGACCTCGACCTGGCGGGACTCGACCTTCTTGCCGCTGGACATCAGCTGGAGGTAGTCGATCACGATCAGCTTCAGGTCGTGGCGCTGCTTGAGCCGCCGGGCCTTGGCCCGGATCTCCATCATCGTCATGTTGGGGCTGTCGTCGATGAACATCGGAGCACCGGAGACCTGGCCCATCTTCGGGCCGAGCTTGTTCCAGTCGTCGTCGGTCATCGGACCCTTGCGGATGTTGTTCAGCGGGATCTTCGCCTCGGCCGAGAGCAGCCGCATGGTGATCTCGCTCTTGGACATCTCGAGGCTGAAGAAGCAGCTGGTCAGGTTGTTGTGCACCGAGGCGGCGCGACAGAAGTCCAGGGCCAGCGTGGACTTCCCGACCGCGGGCCGGGCGGCGACGATGATCATCTGGCCGCCGCCGAAGCCGTTCAGCAGCTCGTCGAGGTCGGCGAAGCCGGTCGGCACGCCGTTGGCCGCACCGTCGTTGTTGGAGATCGCCTCGATCTCGTCGAGGGTCGACTCCATGATCGCGGACAGCGGGGCGTAGTCCTCCTGCTGCCGCTTCTCGCCGATGGCGTAGATCTCCTGCTGGGCGACATCGACGGTCTGGTCGACGTCGCCCTCACCGGCATAGCCCATCTGCGCGATCTTGGTCCCGGCGTCGACGAGGCGGCGAAGGATCGCCTTCTCACGCACGATCGTGGCGTAGTAGCCGGCGTTGGCCGCGATCGGGACGCTCGCGGACAGCGTGTGCAGGTAGGGAGCCCCGCCGACCTTGACCAGCTCGCCTCGGCGCTGGAGCTCGGCCGAGACCGTGACGGGGTCGGCCGGCTCACCGCGGCCGTAGAGGTCCACGATCGCGTCGTAGATGGTCTCGTGCGCCGGCCGGTAGAAGTCGCCGCCACCGATCTGCTCGTTGACGTCGGCGATCGCGTCCTTGGAGATCAGCATCGAGCCGAGCACGCTCTGCTCGGCGTCGGAGTCCTGGGGCGGCATCCGGCCCGACCAGTGCTCCTGGTTGCCGCCGGGATCGTCGGCGAACGGGGCCGAGTAGCTCCCGCTGAACGTGTCGGCGGTCCAGGACTCGCTCGTGGCGACCCCGGCAGCACCGGTGGAGGACCCGATGCCCGAACCACTGCTCGAACCAGTCATGCTCATCGCGTGGCCCTTTCCTCCCGGTCTGCCTCGACGCTAGGGGCAGGCACCGACAACTCCGGCGCCCACGTGCCACGGCCGATCTTCTCGCCGGTCCGCCGGCCCCGCGTGGCGGCCGGTGACGGCCGAGCAGCTGGCCTGAGGACCTGCGAGAACTGGTCTTTCCGGGTCGTGCACCACGACGGCCGATCGGCCCGGAAGCCAGACACTAAGCCGGGTTCCGGGGTGGCACCAAGCCCGTCATCCACAGGACCCTGTGGATAACCCTGTTGATCGTGTGGAACACGCCGCCGACGGTGTGCACAGCCTGTTGGTCGGCCTGTGGACCACCAAATCAGTTTCACCATCAAACCGCCGCTGACCTGCGGTTTTGCCCGATCACAGCCTGTGGATAAAAGATTCTTTGTGATCTGGTGTTCACCCGTTCGTCATCTGGGACCGCCCTGTTCTTTTGTCGACAAAGACCTGCGGCCCTTGCGATACCCACAGAAAGTCCGGGTTTTACACAGGTTTCACTGGCGCCTAGCCTCACCCCCGTGATAACTGGCAGCGGGGGGACCACCCGGCACGGACCCGCGCCGCGGCGCCCCGACAGCACCCACCCCCGGCGCCACGACCGCGAGATCCTCCGCCTCGCCGTTCCGGCCTTCCTCGCCCTCGTCGCCGAGCCGCTGTTCCTGCTCGCGGACGCCGCCGTGGTCGGTCACCTGGGCACCCCCCAGCTGGCCGCCCTCGGCATCGCCTCGGCGGTGCTCGGGACCCTGGTCAGCCTGTGCATCTTCCTGGCCTACGGCACGACCGCGTCGGTGGCCCGGCAGGTCGGTGCCGGCAACCTCCGGGGGGCACTCGTGCAAGGGGTGGACGGGCTCTGGCTGGCCGTCCTGATCGGCACCCTGGTCACCGCGGTGATGGTCCCGCTCACCCGTCCGGTGGTGGGGCTGTTCGGCCCCGGGGACGAGGTCGCTGACTTCGCCGTCACCTACCTGCGCATCGCCCTGCTGGGCGCCGTCCCGCTGCTGCTGATGCTGGCGGCCACCGGAGTGCTGCGCGGGCTCCAGGACACGCGTACGCCGCTCGTGGTGGCGGTCACGGGCAACCTGGTCAACATCGTTGCGAACGTCGTCCTGGTCTACGGGTTCGGGCTGGGCATCGCCGGATCGGCCATCGGCACCCTGGTCGCGCAGGTCGGCTCGGCGGCGGCGCTCGTCTGGGTGGTCGTGCGCGCGGCACGAAGCGAGTCGGCCTCGCTGCGACCGGACCTCCCGGGCATCAAGCAGGCCGGCCGCGCCGGTGTGCCACTGATCGTGCGGACCCTGATGCTGCGCGCCTCCCTGCTGGTGATGACGTACGCCGCAGCCAGGCTCGGTCAGGCCGACCTGGCCGCGATGCAGCTGGCCCTGACCATCTGGACGTTCCTGGCCTTCACCCTCGATGCCGTGGCCATCGCCGCCCAGGCGATCACCGGGCGCTACCTGGGGGCGGCCGACGTGGAGACGACGAGGGCGGTGACGCAGCGGATGGAGCGGTGGGGCTGGCTGAGCGGCATCGGCACCGGGCTGCTGCTGGCAGCGATCGCGCCGTGGGTCGGCCGCCTCTTCACCAGCGACCCGGACGTGCTCGCGCTGCTCGTGCCGGTGCTCCTCGTCGCCGCCCTGGCCCAGCCGCTCGCGGGGATCGTCTTCGTGCTCGACGGGGTGCTGATCGGAGCGGGCGACGCGGTCTACCTGGCCTGGGCCCAGCTCCTCACCTTCGCGCTGTTCGCGCCGGCCGCCTGGCTGGTCGGCGGGCGTGGCCTGGTCTGGCTCTGGGCGGCGTTCGCGATCTGCTTCATGGGGGGCAGGGCGGTCACCTTGGTGCTGCGCGCCCGTGGTGACCGCTGGTTGCGGCTCGGCGGCTGAACCTGCGCGGTGACCCTAGGCTGGGGGCCATGTCGCCGTTGCAGAGGATCGCCATGGGCATGGTGATCATCCTGGTGCCGGCGAACTTCCCCGCCCGCCCGGATCCGGGGTGGGCCTTCTACGACGCCCTCCCCGACCCGGTCGGCTGGCTGCTCGTGCTGTGGGGGCTCAGCGCTCTGGGCCGACACCTCGACATCGACCTGACCCGGTGGCTGGCCTGGCTGGCCCTGGCGGTCAGCGTGCCGCTGTGGTTCCCCCAGGTGAACCACCACCTGATCCCTGAGTACAACGCCGCCGTGGACGAGTCGGTGCAGTGGTTCATCAGCCTGCCGGCGTGGGCGTTCAGCCTGACCCTGGCACGGACCATCGGGCGTGCAGCGACCGACCAGGTGCCCCGGGACAGGTTCGTCGCCGGCCGCTTCGGCGTGATCACCTGGGCGCTGCTGGCCAGCATCGTGCTGCCCGTGGTCGCGTTCGGCGGTGGCGTGGAGTCGCTCGCCCGGCCCGGGCTGATCCTGATCGGGGTGGCCAACCTGGTCTTCGTCTACTACCTGTTCCGGGTCCATCGCAGGACCTGGCTCGGCGGACCGGGCCCGCTCGAGGTCTCCACGCGTCCCCGTCCGGAGAAGCGAGAAGGCCGCCCACCCTCCACGTGAGGGGGACGGCCGACTCGAGAACGGTCCAGCGTCAGGCGGAGACCACGTTGAGGGTGACCTTCGCCTCGACGTCGTCGTGCACCCGGACGGTCACGGTGTGGGCACCGAGGGACTTGATCGGGTTGCCGACCATGATGGTGCGCTTGTCGACCTCGCCGCCGCCCTCGACGATCGCCGCGGCGATGTCGGCAGCGGTGACGGCACCGAAGAGGCGCCCGCCCTCGCCGGCGCGGACCTTGACGTTGAAGGTCGAGGCCTCCAACGTGGCCTTCACCTGCGTGGCGTGGTCGGCGTCGCGCACGGAGCGCGCGTCACGGGACTTCTTGATGGACTCGATGGTCTTCTCGCCACCACGGGTCCAGCGGATGCCGAAACCGCGCGGGATGAGGAAGTTACGGCCGTAGCCGTCCTTGACCTCGACCACGTCGCCTGCGGAACCGAGACCGGTGACTTCCTGGGTCAGGATGAGCTTCATATCTGCAACCCCTTCTCAGCGAGCCGTCGAGGTGTACGGCAGCAGGGCGACCTCACGGGCGTTCTTCACGGCCATGGCCACGTCGCGCTGGTGCTGGACGCAGTTGCCGGTGACGCGACGCGCACGGATCTTGCCGCGGTCGGAGATGAACTTGCGCAGGAGGTTGGTGTCCTTGTAGTCCACGTAGGACACCTTCTCCTTGCAGAACTGGCAAACCTTCTTCTTGGGCTTGCGAATCACTGCCTTGGCCATTGTGGTGCTCTCTTTCGATCGAGCCCGGCGTACGCCGGAATGGGATGGGCCTGGGTCTGTTCAGTTGTGGTTCGGCTCCGGCCGGGGCCGGATCGAACGCGGGGTCAGAACGGGGGCTCGTCCGAGCCGCCGGTCGCCCAGGGGTCGTTCTGCTGGCCACCGGGTGCCGACTGGCCGCCCTGCTGACCGCCCCAGGAGCCCTGGTTCCCGCCACCCTGGGCGACGGGCTGGCCAGCAGGCTGGCCACCCTGTCCACCGGACTGGGCGGGGCTGGAGGCCCACGGGTCGTCGCCGCCGGCGCCACCGCCGCTGTAGCCCGCCACCGCCGCCGCCGCTGCGCTGGACGCGCGCGACCTTGGCTGTGGCGTACTTCAGGCTGGGGCCGACCTCTTCGACGTCGAGCTCGACCACGGTGCGCTTCTCACCCTCGCGGGTCTCGTAGGAGCGCTGCTTGAGCCGCCCCTGCGCCACGACGCGCATGCCCTTCTGGAGCGACTCGGCCACGTTCTCCGCGGCCTGGCGCCAGATCGAGCAGCTGAGGAACAGCGTGTCGCCGTCCTTCCACTCGTTCGACTGCTTGTCGAAGTTGCGCGGCGTCGAGGCGATCGTGAAGTTCGCGACCGCAGCACCGGACGGGGTGAACCGGAGTTCCGGATCTCCCGTCAGGTTGCCGACGACGGTGATGAGTGTCTCGCCTGCCATGTGGACTCCCTAGATGGTCTTCGGTGCTGCTCGCCTGGGTTCAGCGAACGTCAGGACGCAGAACCTTGGTGCGGAGCACCGACTCGTTCAGGCCGAGCTGGCGGTCGAGCTCCTTGACGGTGGCCGGTTCGGCCTGCAACGACACGACGGCGTAGATGCCTTCGGCGTTCTTGTCGATCTCGTAGGCGAGACGACGGCGACCCCAGATGTCGATGCTCTCGACGGTGCCCCCGTCGTTGCGCACGACGTTGAGGTACGTGTCGAGCGACGGCTGAACGGTTCGCTCCTCGAGGTTGGGATCGAGGATGACCATGAGTTCGTAGGTACGCATAGCGTTCTCCACCTCCTTCGGACTTGGCGGCCACGGCGTTTCCGTGACAGGAGGGCTTTGCGTGTGTCGGCTCTCCCATCGGAGGAGAGCGACGCGCAAGGTTATCGTGCGTCCCGCCCACCTGCGAAATCGTTGTCCACAGGCTGCCGCGCTCGGCGTACGGCGGGGACCATCCCGATCACGGCCGCCGTCGCGGTTCGGCCTGGATCCGCAGGAGAACTCCTGGACGAGGTCGTCCTTGTTGGGGCACCGGTGGCAGGCGTCGGTCGGCGGCACTGCCGCCTCGGGGGGCGATCGCGCACATGAACACGCTCGATTCAGCCGCTGTCGGGGTCGCCTCCTAGGCTGGCGACCATGTCCTCCAGCAGCTCCGAACCCTCCGCGATCGCCATCGGCGCCCACGTCGAGCAGACCGACCCGCTCGCCGAGGCCCAGGCCCGCGGGACCACCCTGGTGCAGTTCTTCCTCGGCGACCCGCAGAGCTACAAGGGCCCCGAGATCAGGTACGCCGCCGGCGCGGCCGCCCTGCGCGCCGACGCCGAGGCTGCCGGGATCGACCTCTACGTGCACGCTCCCTACATCGTCAACGTGGCCTCGACGAACAACCGCATCCGGATCCCGAGCCGCAAGCTGCTCCAGCAGCACATGGACGCTGCCGCCGAGATCGGCGCCAAGGGCCTGATCGTGCACGGCGGCCACGTGGAGAAGGCCCAGGACGACCCGTCGCTGATCCGGAAGGGCTTCGACAACTGGCGCAAGGCGATCGAGGCGACCGACCTCAAGATCCCGCTGCTGATCGAGAACACGGCCGGAGGGGACAACGCGATGGCACGGCACCTCGACCGGATCGCCGGAGTGTGGGAGGCCATCTCGAGCGCCGAGGGCTCTGACCGGGTCGGGTTCTGCCTGGACACCTGCCACGCGTGGGCCGGAGGCATCGAGCTGGCCACCGCGGTCGAGAAGGTCCGCTCGATCACCGGTCGGATCGACCTGGTGCACGCCAACGACAGCCGCGACGCGTTCGACTCGGGGGCCGACCGCCACGCGAACTTCGGCAACGGCCAGCTCGACGCCCAGGACTTCGCCGGCCTCGTCCGCGATGCCGGCGCGCCGGTCATCTGTGAGACCCCCGGTGGAGCGGCCGAGCACCAGCTCGACTTCGCCTGGCTCCGCGAACACGGCGTATGAGGCTCAGCAGGCGAGGACTGTTCCTCGCATCGGGCTCGGCTGCGCTGCTCGCGGGGTGCGGCTCCGGGGCCGACTCCGGACTGCCGGGGCCGAGCGGGCCGGACGCCGGCGACACACCGACCCCCGGCGAGGTGCGCAGCTCCGGTCGCTTCACCTACGGCGACGACCCGTCACAGTTCGCCGAGCTGACCACCCCGGAGGGCAGCCCGTCGGCCACGGTGGTGCTGCTGCACGGGGGCTACTGGCAGGCGGCCTACGGGCTGGCCCAGATGACGCCTCTGGCGCACCGGTTGACCGAGCTCGGCTACGCCACCTGGAACGTCGAGTACCGCCGCGTCGACCTCGACGGCGGCTACCCCAACACGCTGGTCGACGTCGCCCTCGCTGTGGACCGGCTCGCCGGGGCCGACCTCCCGCCAGGCACCGCCGACAACGTGCTCCTGGTCGGGCACTCCGCGGGGGGGCACCTCGCCGTGTGGGCGGCCTCGCGCAGCTCCCGCACTCCCGGTGGCAAGGCCGCAGTCACGCCCCAGGCGGCCATCTCCCTGGCAGGGGTGCTCGATCTCACCGGCGGTGGCCTCGACCCGCGCTCCGCCGAGCCGATCGCCGCGTTCATGGGTGGCCGACCGACCGAGGTCCCCGATCGCTACGCCCTCGCCGACCCCAGCCTGCTCGTCCCGGCGGTGTGCCCGGTCTGGGCCCTGCACGCCGAG
Source organism: uncultured Actinomycetota bacterium (assembly GCA_963791105.1). Classification (GTDB taxonomy): domain Bacteria; phylum Actinomycetota; class Actinomycetes; order Propionibacteriales; family Nocardioidaceae; genus Marmoricola. The sequence continues at coordinate 136,787 of CAWBRA010000006.1, forward strand.
GACGACGCGGTGGTGGCCCCGGAGCAGAGCACTGTCTACGTCGCCGAGGCGCGGCAGGCGGGCGCCACCGCCGAGCGCCTCGTCGTCCCCGGTGACCACTTCACGGTCAACGACCCCGGCTCTGCCTCGGCACCGATCCTGGAGGAGCTGCTCGAGCGGGCTGCCGCGCTGAGGTCGGGCTGAGCCGGCGCCGTTAGGCTTTCGCCGTGACCTCCCCAGCGCTGACCGTCCGCACGATCACTGCCGAGGAGCACCTCTCGGTGATCCGGCGCATGGGCAAGCCCTCCGTGGCTTCCGCTGCCGGGTCCACCACCGGTTCGGCCAGCTTCCTGCAGACCCCCGCCTGGGCAGCGGTGAAGCCGGAGTGGAAGGCGGAGTCGATCGGCTGGGTGCTGCGCAGCGCCACCGGCAGCGAGTCCCTCGTCGGAGCGGCCCTGGTGCTCTACCGCCAGCTGCCCAAGGTCCGCCGCTACCTCGCCTACTTGCCCGAGGGTCCGCTCCTGGACTGGGCGAGCGAGGACCTCGGCGCCTGGCTGAAGCCGATGGCCGAGCACCTCCGTGAGCAGGGGGCGTTCGGCATCCGGATCGGGCCCCCCGTGGTGACCCGCCGGTGGAGCGCGGCCCAGATCAAGGAGGGCATCGCCGACGAAGCCGTGCACTCGCTCACCTCGCTGCCGCCCACCCACCGCAGCGAGCTCGGCGCGGGCGTCGTCGCGCAGCTCCGCGAGCTGGGCTGGAGGCAGCAGTCCGCCGAGGGCGGCTTCTCCGCCGGCCAGCCGCAGTACAACTTCCAGATCCCGCTCGTCGACGCCGAGGGCTCCCCGCGCAGCGAGGAGGACGTTCTGAAGGGCATGAACCAGCAGTGGCGCCGCAACATCAAGAAGGCGGCCAAGCAGGGCGTCGAGGTCGAGCGCGGCGAGGTCGCCGACCTCAAGGCCTTCCACGAGCTCTACGTGCACACGGCGGGTCGCGACCACTTCACGCCACGGCCGTTGAGCTACTTCGAGACGATGTTCGCGGCCCTGGGCGCGGAGGACCCCGACCGGATCCGCCTCTACCTCGCCCGCCATGACGGCGACCTGGTGGCCAGCACGATCTGGATCCGCGTCGGCATCCACGCGTGGTACTCCTACGGCGCCTCCTCCACCGAGAAGCGCGAGGTGCGCGGCTCCAACGCCGTCCAGTGGCGGATGATCACCGACTCGCTCGCCGCCGGCGCACACGTCTACGACCTCCGCGGGATCACCTCGACGCTGGACAGCGAGGACGACCACGTCGGTCTGATCCAGTTCAAGGTCGGCACCGGTGGCGAGGCGGTCGAGTACGCCGGCGAGTGGGACCTGCCGATCAACCGGGCGATCTACCAGGCCTTCGCCCTCTACATGTCGCGCCGGGGGTGACGAGGTGGCCCTGATCCTGCGCGTCGACGGCGACCGCTGGCGTCATCACCTCCATGACGTGCACGACCGCCACCCCGGCCTGGTGCCCGTGGCCAAGGGCAACGGCTACGGCTTCGGTCTGGGCCGGCTCGCCCGCAAGGCTGCCTGGCTCGGCGTGGACACCCTCGCGATCGGCACCTACGAGGAGATCCCAGAGGTCGAGCGGCGCTACGACGGGTCGCTGATGGTGCTCACGCCCTGGCGTCCCTTCCACCCGTTCGCGCACGATCCTCGGGTCATCCACACGGTGGGCCGCCCCGAGGACCTGGCTGCGCTCTCCGCGAGCGGTGCCGGGGGCGACCGCCCGAGGGTCGTCCTCGAGCTGATGACCACGATGCGCCGGCACGGCTTCACCGGCCGCGGCCTGCGTGCGGCCGCCCGCGACGTGCTGCGTGACGGCGGCGTCCGTGTCGAGGGCTTCTCGCTGCACCTGCCGATGGCGAAGACCTCGCACGTCACCGAGGTCGAGCGGCTGATGAACGACGTCGTGGCATCCGGCCTCGGCAGGCTCGACCACGACGGAGTGCGCACCATCTGGGTCTCGCACCTGACCGAGGTCGAGCTGGCACTCCTGGCCAGTCGCTACCCGGACTTCGTCTTCCGCCCCCGGATCGGCACCAGCCTGTGGCTCGGCGACCGCGGCGCACTGTCCGCGCAGGCCACGGTCCTGGACGCCCACCCCGTGGAGCGTGGCGACACCTACGGCTACCGGGGTCGCTCCGCACCGAGACCGGGGACCATCCTCGTCGTCTCCGGCGGCACCGCGCACGGCGTGGGCCTCGAGGCGCCCACCGGCGACCCGAGCATCCGGGCGCGCGCCGTCTCGATCGCCCGGGGCGGCATGGACGCAGCCGGATTCGTCCGGTCGCCGTTCACCGTGGACGGGAAGCACCGGCTCTTCGCCGAGCCCCCGCACATGCAGGCCTCGATGCTGTTCCTGCCGTCCGGTGTGGTCGTGCCCGCGATCGGCGACGAGGTCCCGTGCCGGGTGCGGTTCACCACGACGACCTTCGACCGGGTCGACCTCAGCTGACGCTGACCGCGTCGTCCGCGGGGGCCCGGACCGGGTCCGGCCCCTGATCGGGATCGGGATCGGGATCGCGGACCAGGTCGTGCTCGGGCCGCAGGACGTCGCGCACCACGACGCCGACCAGGTAGAGCTCGGCCGCGACGCGGACCAGGATCGCCAGGTCGTAGAACGGCGCCTGTCCGCCGGCAGCCTCCTGCAGCCAGCCGCCGAGGTAGGTCCAGACAGCCAGGAAGTACACCAGCTCGCCCGCCTGCCACACGAGCAGGTCGCGCCAGCGCGGTCGCGCCAGGACTGCGAGCGGCAGCAGCCACAGGACGTACTGCGGCGAGTAGACCTTGTTGACCAGCAGGAACGCAGCCACCACCAGGAACCCCAGCTGGGCGAACCGGGGTGTCTTGGGGGCGCGGAGCGACAGCAGCGCGATGCCGGCACACAGGCTGAGGAAGACCAGCCACGAAGCGTTGTTGATGGTGCCGGTGTTCACCTGGTAGCCCTGATGGGCCAGGAAGAGCCAGAGCGAACCGAGGTCGGCTCCCCGGTCGGCGTTGAACCCCCAGAAGTACTTCCACTGGGGGTACCCGGTGAGCAGAGCAGGCAGGTTGACCACCCCCCACGCGGCCGCTGCGCCGAGGACGGCCCGGCCGAACGACCCCAGCTGGCGTCGTCGCCAGGCGATCAGCAGGATCGGGCCCAGCAGGAACAGCGGGTAGAGCTTGGCCGCCGTGCCCAGCCCGATCATGATGCCGGTGAGCAGCGGGCGGTCACGCGACCACGCCCACAGCGCCGCCGCGACGAGGACCACCGCCATCAGGTCCCAGTTGATCAGGCTGGTCGAGAGCAGCGCGGGCGAGAGCACGAACGGCAGCGCGTCCCACGGGCGGCCACGGTGGGTCGCGGCGAGGAACCAGGTGGCGCCCAGACCGAGGAGGAACAGCAGGATCGCCGTGAGCAGGAAGTAGGTGTTCACCTCCTCGGTCATTCCGGGAAGCGACCAGAGGTCATCGGCGGCGACACCGTGGCGCACTGCCAGGGACGGACCGGCGGGATCGAGCAGGACGGCCTTCGCCGTGCCCCAGGCGAGGTAGGAGATGCCGACGGGGTACTCCATCACCGAGTAGCGGCCGCCCGAGTCGGAGTAGGGCCACAGACCTTCGGCGAGGCCGCGCCCGGTGTAGAGGTAGGGCACGTCGGAGTAGCACATCTTGCCGTAGCGAGCCTGGTCCCCGGTCCAGTTCGTCTGCAGGCACGGCACGTGGTGCACCAGGCTCAGCGCGAAGCCCACCGCGAACAGCGCGAGCAGCACCCGGACCGGGGTCCACCACCTGTGCGGACGCCCGTGCCTGCCTCGTGGCCCCCCGACGACCTCGCTCATCCGGCGCGCGAACGGGTCCTCCCCAGTCGGGGCGACCGGGTCGCCGTTGCGCGGGCGCACCAAGGTCTCAGCCGTTGCAGTTCGGGTCGGCCGGGTCGCACGGAGGCTGGCTCGGCTTCGGCTTGGGCTTCGGCTTGGGGTCGGGCTTGGGACCCGGCTGCGGGTCGGTCGACGGCGGGGGCTGCGACGTGGGCGGCGGTGGCGGGGGCGGGGCCTCGGTCGTCGGTGCCTCGGTCGGCTTCGCCTTCTTGGTCGGCTTCGGCTTCGGCTCCGGCTTCGGCGGCGGGGTGTAGGGCGAGTGGCCCTCCGACGGCGCCTCTCCGTCGACCAGGGCCGGCTCGGGGAAGCTCTCCTCGTCCAGGCCCTCCATCAGCGACTTCATCACGGCCGCCCAGGTGGAGGCGGGATAGGCGGAGCCGTAGAAGCTCGGCATGTAGCCGTTCAGCGCCTCGTTGCCCTTGCCGCGGACGTACATCACCGCAGTCGCCACCTGGGGGGTGTAGCCCACGAACCACGACGAGGAGACGTTCTTCTCGGCGTTGGTGGCGGTGCCGGTCTTGCCGGCCGCGGGGCGTCCCAGCGAGAGCGCGGTGCGGGCGGTGCCGTTCTGCACGGTCTTCTGCAGCGCGTAGCTGACGTCGGAGGCGATGTCCTCGGAGAGCACCCGATCGGTCTTCTTCGGTGCCCGCCACAGCACCTTGCCGTCGGAGGCCTGGGTCACCTTCTTGACCGTGAACCAGTCGTGGTGCATGCCGCCGTTGGCGATGGTCGCGTAGGAGTTCGCCATGTCGATCGGGCTCACCGTGGCCGAGCCGAGGGCGACACCGGCGTTCGGCTCCAGCCCGGGCGCGTTCTTGGGCACCCCGAGGTCGGTGGCCATCTGCACGACGCTCTCGGGACCCTTGTCCATCGCCATGGTGAGGTCGATGAACGCGGTGTTCACGGAGTTCTCGGTGGCCGTGATCAGGTCGATCTTCGAGCCGTAGCTCCTGCCCTTCCCCTCGCCCTGGTTGCCCACCTCGCTGCCGTCGGGCAGCACGTAGGGGGCGTTGCCGTCGAAGGTGTCCTTGAGCGCGAAGCCCTGCTCGAGACCTGCGGCGAGCGCGAACGGCTTGAACGTGGAGCCCGGGGAGCCGCCGAGCCTGGCCCAGTTGAGCTGGCTCTGCAGGTAGTTCTGACCCGCGTAGAAGCCCAGCAGGGCGCCGGTCTTGACGTCGACCGAGGCGGCAGCGACGTGCAGCTTCTTCAGGCCCGGTGGACGCTGCTCGAGCACCCCTGACTGGGCCGCGTTCATCGCCTTCTTGGTGAACGTGGTCTCCACCCGCAGGCCACCGGAGTCGATCTGGGTGTCGTCGAAGCCGAGGCGGCGCAGCTCCTCCTTCACCATCGTGAGCATGAAGCCGCGCTGGCCGCCGTACATGTTGCTGGTCTTGGCCTTGGCCAGGGCCGGCAGCTCGTTGCGGTAGGTGTCGGCCTCGGGAGCGTCGAGGTTGCCCATGTCGACGAGGCCCTTGAGCACGTAGTTGTAGCGCTCGACCAGCGCACCGCGACCTGGGGCGTCCTTCTCCGGCTTCAGGTAGTTCGGGGAGTTCAGGATCGCGGCCAGCATCGCCGACTCGGGCACGGTCAGCTTGCTGGCGGGCTTGCCGAAGTAGGCGTTGGCGGCGGCCTGGACGCCGTAGGCCCCCCGGCCGAAGTAGATCGTGTTCAGGTAGCCCTCGAGGATCGCCTGCTTGGACTGCTGCTGCTGCACCTTCAGGGACAGGAACGCCTCCTTCACCTTGCGGCTCAGGGTGCGCTCCTGGCTGAGGTAGAGGATCTTGACGTACTGCTGGGTGATCGTCGAGGCGCCCTGCGTGGAGTTCCCCTTGGCGTTGGAGAAGGCGGCCCGGATGATGCCCTTCGGGTCGATGCCCTTGTTGGTGTAGAACGTGCGGTCCTCGGCGGCGATCACGGCGTCCTGCATCGACTGCGGGATGTCGGCGAGCGGGATCGACTCACGGTTCTGCTCGGCGAACTGGCCGATCTTGCTCTTCCCGCCGGAGTAGTAGACGTAGGTCGACTGGGCCTCGAAGGCCTTGTTGGCGTCGGGGATGTTGGTGCTGCGGTAGGCGAAGTAGCCGATGCCGGCGAGGACCAGTCCCGAGACGACGCCGACGATCAGCAGCCACTTGCCCACCGCCTTGACGCGCGCGCCGGCCGTGGGCTTGGCGGTCGCACCCGGCTTGCGCTTGGGCGCGGCCTTGCCCCCGGCGTTGCCCCGGGGCACGGGGTTGCGGTTACCGCTCACGTCACACTCTTTCGGTTGGCGCCGAGGTCTTCTGGACAGGAAGGGTACGGCGTTCGACCGGGAACACGGGCATTGCGGACGAACTCCTGCCGACTCGCGAACGATATATCAGTGCGATAGGTTGTGCTGATAGCACGCCAGCGTGCACCGACCACCGTCAGCGAGAGGAGCCCAGGAGATGCCCAGCAAGGGCGCCACCCTCGAGCTGGCCGTTCTCGGCCTGCTCCACGACTCCCCGCTGCACGGTTACGAGCTGCGCAAGCGGCTCAACCTGCTGCTCGGGTGGACCCGACTGCTCTCCTACGGCTCGCTCTACCCCGCCCTGAAGCGGATGCTGCGGGCCGGACTGGTGACCGAGGTCACCACCACCTCGCCCGGCCTCTCCCGCAGGCAGCGGATCGTCTACGAGATCACGCCGGCCGGCGCCGAGCACTTCGGCCGCAAGATCACCGACGTCGGTCCGTCCGCCTGGGAGGACGAGGACTTCAACATGCGGTTCGCGTTCTTCTCCCGGACCGACTCCGAGGTCCGGTTGCGGATTCTCGAGGGACGGCGCTCCCGGCTCCAGGAACGCCTCGACCGAGCTCGCACCAGTCGCGGCCCTGCGGGCGCGGACCGCTACATCAGCGAGCTCCAGCGACACGCCATCGAGTCGGTCGAGCGCGAGGTGCGCTGGCTGACGGACCTGATCGCCGCGGAGCGGGCCGGCCCCGAGTCCGCCCCGGGCCCGGCATCCCCCCGGTCGCCGACCTCACCAGCTCAGAACACAGCCGCAACGCCAGCACAGAAGTCCAACCAGACCGCACACAGCACCAGTCGTGAATGAAGGAGAATCCCATGGGATCGGTTCGAGTAGCCATTGTGGGGGTGGGCAACTGCGCCAGCTCCCTTGTCCAGGGCGTGGAGTACTACAAGGACGCTGACCCGTCCGGCAACGTACCCGGCCTGATGCACGTCGAGTTCGGCGAGTACCACGTCCGCGACGTGGAGTTCGTGGCCGCTTTCGACGTGGACGCCAAGAAGGTCGGGTTCGACCTCTCGGACGCCATCAACAACTCCGAGAACAACACCATGCGCATCTGCGACGTGCCGCCGACCGGCGTCACGGTGCAGCGGGGACCGACCATGGACGGTCTGGGCAAGTACTACCTCGAGACCATCGACCAGTCCGACGCCGACCCGGTCGACGTGGTCAAGGCCCTGAGGGACGCCGAGGTCGACGTGCTGGTGTCCTACCTGCCGGTGGGCTCCGAGCAGGCCGACAAGTTCTACGCGCAGTGTGCGATCGACGCCAACGTCGCCTTCGTCAACGCGCTGCCGGTCTTCATCGCCTCCGATCCCGAGTGGGCCAAGAAGTTCGAGGACGCCGGCGTGCCGGTGATCGGTGACGACATCAAGTCGCAGGTCGGCGCCACCATCACCCACCGGGTGATGGCGAAGCTGTTCGAGGACCGTGGCGTCGTGCTGGACCGCACCTACCAGCTCAACGTCGGCGGCAACATGGACTTCAAGAACATGCTGGAGCGCGACCGCCTCGAGTCCAAGAAGATCTCCAAGACGCAGGCCGTGACGTCGAACCTGACCCACGACCTCGGTGCCCGCAACGTGCACATCGGCCCCTCGGACTACGTCCAGTGGCTCGATGACCGCAAGTGGGCCTACGTCCGCCTCGAGGGCCGCGCGTTCGGTGACGCCCCGATCAACCTCGAGTACAAGCTCGAGGTCTGGGACTCCCCGAACTCGGCCGGCATCATCATCGACGCGATCCGTGCGGCGAAGATCGCCAAGGACCGCGGCGTCGGTGGCCCGATCCTCTCCGCCTCGTCGTACCTGATGAAGAGCCCGCCGGTGCAGCGTCCCGACGACGAGGGTCGCGCCTCCGTCGAGGCGTTCATCCGCGGCGACGTGGAGCGCTGAGCGCCCCACCCTGATCGATCCTGACGAACGCGGGCTCCCTCCTCGGGGGTCCGCGTTCGTCTTTTTTGTATCATTCCCTTGACACAAGTGTCCGGCCGACGCACCCTTTGTATCAATCGCATGACACAAAGGAGAGCGCCATGATCGGTCCGGTCGAGCTGCTGGCGATCGTCGTCCTGCTGGGCATCCTGGTCGGTCTCGTGGCCCGCGCCGCGCGAGCGCTGCACGCGACGCAGGTGGGCGTCGTGGGGGTGGCGCGCGAGTGGCGGCTGGTGCGTGCGACCCGGGCGATCGGGCTGATCGGGGGGCTGGCCCTGGCCTGGGTGGTCTTCGAGCGGGGCTCGTACGGGTCCGGCCCGATGCTCGCACCGGCCGTCCTCGGACTGTGCGTGCTGGTGGCAGCCGCCGTCGGCGAGACCGTGGTGCGCCCACCGCGACCGGTCGGTCCCCGATCTGCCTCGGTGCGAGCCCGTCGCGTCGTCGACTACCTCCCACCGGTGACCACGCGGCTGGTGGCAGGCCTGACCGGCCTGACCGCCGCGACCATGGTGCTCACCACGCTCACCTCCGGCTACGACGAGTACACGCACGGAATGCGAGCGCTGGTCTGCCAGGCAGGCAGCTTCAGCAGCGCGCGAACCCCCTACCCGGGCAGCTACTACACGCTGCCACTGGCGGGCCTGCTGGTGATCGTGCTGGCGGTCGCCGTCATCGCCGCACACCAGGTCGTACGCCGACCCCGCGGCATGGCCCGCACCGAGGAGGGCGACGACGCGCTGCGCCGGGGCTCCTTGCGCGTGATCGTCGCCGCCACCGGCATCGCCGTCTCCGCACCGGCCGTCGGCATCGCCAGCACCGCCGGCTGGGCGATGAAGGGACTCGCCGACCAGCAGCCGAGCTGCGCACCCGCGTGGATGGGACCGACCGGGACCGCACTGCTGGTGCTCGCCCTGGTGGCACTCGTCGTGGCGTGCTGGTGCCTCGCCCTGCTCCTCTCCGGCTCGCAGACGCGACCGGCACCGGTCGGCGACGCGACCGGCACCGGACGGGTGACCCGGTGAACCTCGTCGTCGACCCCGACGACCCCACCCCGCCGTACGAGCAGCTGCGCCGGCAGCTCGCCGACCTCGTCGGCACCGGCGCGCTCCGGCCCGGTGACCGGGTGCCGCCGCTGCGTCAGCTGGCCGGCGACCTGGGCCTGGCGGTGGGGACGGTGGCCCGGGCCTACCGGGAGCTGGAGGGTGAGGGCCTGCTGGTCTCTCGACGGGGTGGCGGCACCAGGGTGTCGGCGCAGGCGCGCGAGCTCCCTGCCACCGAGCGCCGGGCGCGGCTCGAGGAGCTTGCCACGACGTTCCTCGGCCGCGCCCGGGCGCTCGGGGCCACCGACGCGGAGATCACGTCCGCCCTGGGAGAACTAGACCGGGATTGATCGTGCCCGCGAGGTTTGCGTCCCGCTTGCGGGAGCCAGCGACGACGTACGCCACGGTGGGGCGACACGAACGGGTCATCGACAACGCTCTCCGGGGTTCCTAAGGTTCGGTCATGAGCGAAGGAACCGGAAATCCGCCCCCTCCTCCCGAGAACCCCTACGGCTCCGAGTCGGGCCAGACCCCTCCCCCTGGCGGGATGCCACCACCCGCCGGCCAGCAGCCGCCCGGTCAGCAGCCCATGGGGCAGGCCGGCTACCCGTCCGCCCCACCGCCACCCCCCTCGTCCGGCCCACGTCCCGGTGAGCTGCTCGACCGCTTCCTGGCGAGGTTGATCGACTTCGTGATCCTGTTCATCGTCAACCTGGTCATCCTGGTCCCGGTCGTGATCGGGATGATCGGCGTCAATGCCGGTGCCGGCTCGTTCGGCTTCGGCGGCAGCTTCGTCGCCGGTGCTGTGACCGCCGTCCTGAGCACAGTCATCTACCTCGGGTACTTCGGCTTCATGGAGTCCAACCAGGGCCGCACCGTCGGCAAGATGGTGATGAAGCTCCACGTCGAGGGAGCGGCCGGCGGCAAGCCGACGCTGGAGGAGGCCATCAAGCGCAACATCTGGCTGGGGCTTCCGCTCCTCGGGATCGTGCCCATCATCGGTGGCCTGATCGCCTCCCTGGGGCAGCTGGCCGCGGTGATCATGATCGCGATCGGGATCAACAACGACCCGGCCAGTCGCCGGCCCTGGACCGACCACTTCGCCGGGACCCGGGTGATCAAGGAGGGCTGAGGACCATCCGCCCCGACCCCACGTGACCGACCTGTTCTGTCCCTCGACGCTCGTCGTGGCCCGCCATGCCCAGGCTGGCTACGTCGAGGACTTCTTCTCCGACGAGGGTGGCTCACTGACCGCCGAGGGCCGGTCGCAGGCCGCCGAGCTCGCGACCTCGCTGCGGGGGAGCCGGGTGGCTGCCATCTTCTGCAGCGACGCGTCCCGCGCCGTGCAGACCGCCGAGATCGTCGCTGCGCGGCTCGGCGTGACCGTCACGGCCTGCAAGACCCTGCGCGAGGTGTACGTCGGATCGCTCACCGGCCAGCCCTTCGACATCGCCCGCCTCGAGCCGGTCATCGACCACTGGTGCGCCGGGGAGCTCGACGCCCGCTTCCCCGAGGGGGAGTCGGGAGCCGAGGTCGTCGCACGCCACCGCGAGCAGCTCGAGGAGATCGCCGACGGCTTCCGGGGCGAGACCGTGCTCGTGGTCGGGCACCAGCAGGCGCTCGGCATCGTGGTGCCCACGCTCGCCGGGACGATCACCCCGGCGTGGGCCCGCGAGAACGATCTCTCCCCCACCGAGTCGTGCGAGCTCGAGCGCGACGCCGACGGCTGGGTGCTGCGGCGCTGGGGTGCCCGCCACCTCTAGCAGGCTCGGGAGGACTAGAGCGTCGCCTCGGCGTCGGCCTTGATCTTGCCCAGGGTCTGGTTCATGCCGCGCTCGAGCTCGGTCGCGAACCCGTCGACCCCACCGAGCAGGGCGTTGGTGGCCCGCACCGAGAGGTCGGAGATCCCCTTGGGCGCCTCGCGCCGCTCCACGACCGTGGTGCCGCCCTCGCCGTTGGCGCTCAGGGTGAAGGACCACACGGTCCAGTTGTCCTTGATCCGGAAGGCGATCCGCTCCTCGGGAAGGAACTCGGTGACCATCGACTGCGTGGGCCACACCAGGAGTCCGCGGCGGTTGAGGTTGAGCATCTTGGTGCCGGTGGTGATAGCGCCACCGCGCACGAACACCTTGCGCACCTGCGGGCTCCACCGGGGCATGTTGCGCAGGTCGGAGACCAGCTCCCAGACCTTGGCCGGGGGCGCGGCGATGTCGATCGAGGCTTCGATGGTGGCGACGTCGGTGAGCGGCATCTTCGATGTTCCTTCGCTAGGCGTGCGCCCGCGAGTCAGCGGACACGTCCCGGCGACGATAGGGACCGGCCCCGTCCCGCCGCGGTGGGATCTCGCCAGTCGGCCCGTGAGTCCGGCCACATCACGTAGCCTGCCGCGCGTGAGCGTCTTCCTGATCGGCGGCGGGTGGTCGGCCACCAGCACAGGTGTCCGGGCGATGTTCGGCGGGTTCGTGGCCGGCGCGGCCGAGCGAGCGACTGCTGCGGGACGCCCGGCGCCGCGGGTGCGGCTGGTCGTGATGGGCACCGACGAGGAGTCACGGGCCTACCACGAGCGCTACCTGGACGTCCTGTCCACGGCCGGGGTGCCGGAGGTGCTCGTCGAGCGGGTCCCGGAGGGCTCGCCCTGTCCCGCGGCCACCCTCGAGGACATCGACGGCCTGCTCGTGGGCGGCGGGCCGACCCCGGAGTACCACGCCAGCCTGGCACCGCTCTTCCCCCGGATCCGGGACCTGGTCGCCGCGGGGACGCCGTACGCCGGATTCTCCGCCGGTGCCGCGATCGCCGGGACCACCGCGATCGTCGGCGGCTGGCGGATCGACGGGGAGCCGGTGTGCCCGGAGGACAGCAACGAGGAGCTCGACGCGGTCACGGTGGTGCCCGGCATCGGCCTCGTCGACGGCGCGGTCGACGTGCACGCGTCGCAGTGGGGCACGCTCTCGCGGCTGGTGGCTGCCACCGGAGCAGGTCTGGTGCCGGGCGGGGTGGCGATCGACGAGTGCACGACGCTGGAGCCGGGGAGCGGCACGGTCACCGGAGCGGGTCGCGCGTGGCGCGTCGAGCGAGTGGGCGACTGGGTGCGCGTGCAGCGCAGCTGAGCGTCGCCGCGAGGCCTCAGCGGCGCTGCTCGGCCCAGGCCAGCAGCGCTGCGGTCGCCTCCTCCCGCGACATCGGGCCGTGGTCGAGACGCACCTCGAGCAGGTGCCGGTAGGCCTCGCCGACCTCGCGGCCCGGACCGATGCCGAGGATCTGCATGATCTGGTTGCCGTCGAGGTCGGGCCGGATCGAGGCCAGCTCCTCGGCCTCGGACAACCGGGCGATCCGCTCCTCGAGCTCGTCGTAGGTGCGGCGCAGCCCGTCGGCCTTGCGCTTGTTGCGGGTGGTGCAGTCGGCCCGGGTGAGCACGTGCAGCCGGTCGAGCTGGTCTCCGGCGTCGCGGACGTAGCGGCGTACGGCCGAGTCGGTCCACTCCCCCGACCCGTAGCCGTGGAAGCGGAGGTGCTGCTCGACGAGCTGGGCACAGGCGTCGATCTGGTCGTTGGAGAACTTCAACGCCTGCATCCGCTTGCGGGTGAGCTTGGCGCCGACGACGTCGTGGTGGTGGAAGGTGACGGTGTTGTTCTCGGCGAACCGACGCGTCTTCGGCTTGCCGACGTCGTGCATCAGCGCGGCCAGCCGGGAGATCAGGTCGGGGCCACCCAGGCGGTCCTCGAGGTCGATGGACTGCTCCAGCACGATCAGGGTGTGCTCGTAGACGTCCTTGTGCCGGTGGTGCTCGTCGCGCTCGAGCGCCAGCGCGGGCAGCTCGGGCAGCACCTGGGTGGCCAGCCCGGTCTCCACCATCAACCGCAGCCCGGGCACCGGGTCCGGGGAGAGCAGCAGCTTGACCAGCTCGTCGCGCACGCGCTCGGCCGAGACGATCGAGATCCGCTCGGCCATGTCAGTCATCGCGGCGACCACCTCCGGCGCCACCGTGAAGCCGAGCTGAGCAGCGAAGCGGGCAGCCCGCATCATCCGCAGCGGGTCGTCGGAGAAGGAGTCCTCGGGCTTGCCCGGGGTGCGCAGCACCTTCAGCGCGAGGTCGACGACGCCGCCGAACGGGTCCTCGAGCTGCTGCCCCGGCAGCGAGAGGGCCATGGAGTTCACCGTGAAGTCGCGGCGACCCAGGTCACCGTGGAGCGAGTCGCCGTACTGCACCGCAGGCTTGCGGCTCTCGGGGTCGTAGGCCTCGGACCGGTAGGTGGTGATCTCGACCTGCCACTCGCCACGGCGGCAGCCGATCGTGCCGAACGCACGCCCGATGTCCCAGGTCGCGTCCGCCCAGCCGCGGACCAGCTTCTCGGTGACCTCCGGCCGCGCCGAGGTGGTGAAGTCGAGGTCGGTCTGCAACCGCCCGAGCATGGCGTCGCGGACGGGGCCACCGACCAGCGCGAGCTGCTCGCCGGCCGCGGCGAAGCGGCGGCCGAGCTCGTCGGTGACCGGTGAGATCCGCTCCAGCTCCGCGACCACGCGCGCCTGGACGTCGCTGATCAGCAGGGGCTCCTCGGACACAGGAGACAACTCTAGGGGGTGCCGGGGTCTTCACCGCCCACCCGTCCGCACGGCCCGGCCTGGCCGGTCACCGGCATCCGGCTGGATAGCATCGCGACTGTGAGCCACGCCCGCCGAACGTCCCGAGCGTTCGCGCCCGTGGCCCTCGGCCGGGCCGTCGCGGCAGCCGCCCTGCTCGCCGGCAGCCTCTCCCTCGGCAGCGTGGCACCAGCATCGGCGTCGGTGACCGTCACCGCGCCGGCCACTGGCGGCGCGGCCGCAACGATCCCGGGGCCGGCCGGCGGACCGGTCTCAGCAACGCGGCCCGCCCGCCGCACCGCCGACGACCCCGAGTCCGACGTGACCCCGCTCTCGGTCACCCTCACCTCGATGACGCCCTCGGTGATCCCCGCCAAGGGCAGGATCACCCTGACCGGGCTGGTGGCCAACACCTCCGAGGAGGACTGGGCCGACATCAACGTCTCCCCGTTCATCGCCCAGCAGCCGATCACCACCCGCGACGGGCTGGCCGAGGCCGCCGCGACGGCCCCCGACGTCGCGGTGGGCGAGCGGCTCACCGACCCCGGCACCTATGTCGGCATCGGCGACCTGGCGAGCGGGAAGAGTGTGCCGTTCTCGATCCGGGTGCCGGTGACGTCGTTGCTGATCTCCGGGGCACCAGGGGTCTACTGGATCGGGGTGCACGCCCTCGGCAGCAACGCCGACGGTCGGGACCTGGTCGCCGACGGACGGGTGCGGACCTTCATCCCGCTCGTGCCGCGAGCCGTGGCCCGCCGTCGAAGCGTTCCCGTGTCCGTCGTACTCCCCCTGCGCGAACGCGCCCGCCGCGCGGCCGACGGCCGGCTCAACGGCCCGGCCCGCTGGGCGAAGCTGACCGGCGTCAACGGCCGGCTCACCCGCCTCGCCGAGTTCGGCGCGTCCGCGGGTGGTGCACCCGTCAGCTGGCTGGTCGATCCTGCCGTCCTGGATGCCCTCGACGACTTCAGCCGGGGCAACCCCGCACTGTCGCTGGGCTCGAGGAAACGCGCGGGCGCCCCAGGCCCCAGCGCGAGCAGCCAGCCGAGCGCGTCCCCGGCGGCCCCGGACGACAGCACCGAGCCCGGGGCCCCGACCGAGGACCAACGCACCCGCGCCGCGAACGTCCTGACCCGGTTCGTCGGCACGCTCGGGTCGCACACCCTGCTCACGCTGCCGTACGCCGACGTCGACGCCGCCGCCCTGGCGCGGATCAGGCCGCCGCTCCTCGAGCGCGCCGACGAGCTCGCCGACAGCCGGATGCAGGCACGCTCGCTCACGGGGCGGCCCACGGTGTCACCCCCCGACGGGGTCTTCGACCCGGACCTCCTCGCGCAGGTGCCGACCGATTCCACGATCCTGCTCAGCGACCGCAGCAACCTCGAGAGCCCGCCCCTGTCTCGGCTGATCACCGGCCAGGAGCTGCTGCTCAGCGACGCGCGGGCCTCCGCCGGCGGCCCCTCCCCTACCCGCCCGACGGACCCACTGGCCCTGCGCCAGCGGATCCTGTCCGAGGCGGCGCTGGAGGCGACCAAGGGCAGCGCCACCGTGCGGCCGATCGTGGTGACCCTCCCGATGCGGTGGGACCCCGGGCTGCGCTGGCGCACGGCGGACTTCTTCGGCGGACTGCGCACCGACTGGCTGCGCCTCGCCCCGTTGCCCACTGGGGCGGCCGCAGCGTTCGAGGGTGAGCTGACCTACGGTCCCGCGCAGCAGGCGGCGGAGGTCGGGACGGCCAACGTCGCGGCGACCCGGGCTCTCGTGGACACCAGCGACGTCCTCGACGAGCTGCTCGCGAACACCAACGACGTCGCCGACCGGCTGACCGGGGCGGCGCTGCAGGCGTCGGCGTACAGCGCGCGGAACCGGCCCCGGATGCCGCTGGTCCAGGTGCTCGCGCTCGACGCGGCCAGCCGCACCCAGCTGGCGAAGGTGGCGGTCACCGGCAGGTCGCTGGTCACGCTCTCGGGCGGCTCCGGATCGCTCACGGTCACGATCGTCAACGGGCTCAAGCAGCCGATCACGGTGGGCGTCCGGGCCGGCACCGACGCCAGCGTGCAGATCGAGACCCCGGAGCCGGTGACGATGCAGGCCGGCCAGCGCAGCACGCTGCGGCTTCCGGTGACCAGCGCTCCGGGCATCCACGACGTCACGATCTACCCGGTGACCACCACCGGGGACCAGACCGGCACCCCGCTGACCTTCAGCATGCGCACCAGCTCCGTCGGCCGGCTGATCTGGTACATCGTCCTCGCCGGCGGCACCCTGCTCGCCGTGATGGTCGTACGCCGCATCGTGCTGCGTCTGCGCAACCACCGCTGGCGGGCCGAGGAAACCCTGTGACCGAACCGACTCCGGAGACCCCGGCCGGGACGAACGCGCCCGCCTCCCGCTCGCTGCTCTCCTCCAGCGCGGTGATGGCCGCGGGGACCATCGTCTCGCGACTGAGCGGGTTCGTGCGCGGCATCCTGCTCGCCGCCGCCCTCGGCGTCGGCCTGCACGCCGACGTGTTCAACATCGCCAACACGGTGCCGAACATGCTCTACATCCTGCTGGCCGGCGGCGTCGTGAACGCCGTCCTGGTCCCCCAGCTGGTGCGGGCGATGCGCAACGACCCGGACGGAGGCGAGGCCTACACCAACCGGGTGATCACCCTCGCCGGGCTGTTCCTGGCCGTGGTGACGGCGCTGCTCGTGGTCGGGGCCCCGCTGCTGATGCGGCTGTTCCTGGACCCCGAGTTCTTCACCGCCTCGCTCAGCGCCCAGCGCGAGTCGGCGATCGACTTCGCCCGCTACTGCCTGCCCCAGGTCTTCTTCTACGGGATGTTCGTCCTCGTCGGGCAGATCCTCAACGCCCGCGGCCGCTTCGGCCCGATGATGTGGGCCCCGATCGCCAACAACGTGGTGGCCGTGGCCGTGCTGGCCACCTACCTGATCACCATCGGGCCGGCGACGGGCGAGGAGAAGCAGGGCGGTTTCAGCACCGGAGCCGAGGCCCTGCTCGGCCTGGGGTCGACCGTCGGCATCGCCGTCCAGCTGCTGGTGCTGCTCCCCTACCTGAGGTCCGCCGGGTTCAGGTTCCGGCCCCGGTTCGACTTCCGCGGCACCGGCCTGGGTCACACGATGCGGCTCGGCGTCTGGACCGTCCTGTTCGTGGTGGTCAACCAGATCGCCTACACCGTCGTGGTCCGCCTGGCGAGCAGCGGAACCGCGACCCCCGCGAGTGCAGGAGCCGACCCGGACGGCACCGGCTACACGATCTACTCGAACGCGTTCCTGCTGACGATGGTGCCGCACTCGATCATCACCGTCTCGCTGGCGACCGCGATGCTCCCGCTGCTGTCGTCGTACGCCGCCGAGGGGAGGCTGGCCGAGGTCGGTGCCGCCGTCGCGTCGACGCTGCGCTCGGCGTACGCGCTGGTGATCCCGGTGGCGGTGCTGCTCTCGGTGATGTCGGTCGACATCGCCAACGTCATCTGGGGCTACGGCAGCGCCGCCGCGGACTTCGAGAACTTCGCGCCCTCGCTGGCGCTGTTCGGCATCGGACTGGTGCTGTTCACCGCGCACTACCTGATGCTCCGCGGCTTCTACGCCCTGGAGCAGACCCGGCGGGTGTTCTTCATCCAGTGCGGGATCGCGGTCACGAACATCGTGGCGGCCGTGCTGCTCACCCGCGGCGCGACGCCCGCCGAGACCGCACCCCGACTCGTGATCGCCTACGCCTGCTCCTACGCGGTCGGGGCGCTGACCTCCTACCTGCTGCTCTCCCGCGAGGTCGGCGGGCTCGGCGGCCGTCGGCTGGTGCGCTTCCTGGTGCGGCTGGCGGTGGTCGTGGCGGTCAGCGGGGCGGCGGCCTGGGGTCTGCGCGAGGCGATGGCCAGCCTGCTCCCCGGGTCCGGCAAGGGCCTGGCCGTCCTGGACCTCGCCGTGGTCGGACTCGGGTTCCTGGCCGTCTACCTGGGGCTGGCCCGGATGCTGCGGATCACCGAGGTGACCGAGGTGCTGGCGCTGGTGACCCGACGACTGAGCAGGAAATGATCCCAAACCGTCCCTCCGGCCCCGAACCGGTCGGCCCTACGATGGGCACGGGGGTACCGCGCTGGACCGAGAACGGTGCTGCCCGGAGACTGTCGACGACGAGCCACGGGAGGTGAACGACGTGACGACCGGTTCGATCGGCCCCGGCACCGTCCTTGCTGGCCGGTACCGACTCGACGACCTGCTGACCGAGAACGCAGGCGCCCGCTTCTGGCGTGCCACCGACACGATCCTGGCCCGCAGCGTGGCCATCCACGCCGTACCCAGCGACGACCCCCGCTCGGCCGGGCTGCTCGAGGCCTCCCGGGTCTCCGCCACCGTCGTCGACTCCCACCTGCTCCGAGTCCTCGACTGCGACGACACGAGCGGCATCACCTGGGTGGTCAACGAGTGGGGTGACGGGATCTCGCTCGACGAGATGCTCCAGCACGGCCCGTTGCCGGCCTCCCGCGCCGCCTGGCTGGCTCGCGAGGTGGCCGACGCCATCGCCGCCGGTCACGCACAGGGGGTCGCCCACGGACGCCTCGCGCCCGAGTCGGTGCTGGTCACCCACGCCGGCGCGGTGAAGCTGGTCGGGTACGTCGTCGACGCCAGCCTGGAACCGCCGCGGGAGCCCGACGCGCTCTACGGCGAGCTCGACGACCGCGAGGCCGACGTGATCAACCTCGCCGGGATCCTCTACGCCGCGCTGACCGGCCGCTGGCCGGGCGTCGCGCGATCCTCGGTGCCCGTGGCGCCGCGGGAGTCCCGGCGACCCTTGCGCCCTCGACAGGTCCGCGCCGGGGTCCCCCGGCCCCTCGACGCGATCTGCGAACGGGTGCTGAACAAGGAGGCGTCCAGGCACGCGATGCCGATCGAGACCGCGCACGAGATCGCCGCGGCGCTCGCTGACTACGTCGGGGATCCCAGCCTGAGCGCACCGCTGGACGCCGCCGGGATGCACGCGGAGCCGACCGTCTCCCTGCACCGCAGCTCGCTCCCCGCCTCCCCCGCCACGGCAGCCGGGGCCGGCACCACCCCGGAGACCACCGGGACGAGCACCGGGAGTGGCACCGCCCCCGACCTCGAGCCCGTCGAGGAGGTGGCACCCGAGGATGCGGGCGGGGACTTCGACCCCGAGGCCACCGCGCTCTTCCAGCAGCCCGACACCGGGTCCAGGAGCGGGCCCGAGTCGCTGAGCCCGCTGCACCACGCAGCCGAGCCACCGTCGCCGCCGAGCCCGTTCGAGGACTCCCCGGAGCGGCCGCTCTTCGCCAGCACCGAGCGTCGGGTCCCGGCCGGCAGCCGGTCCGGCCAGGGACCCTCCTCGCCGTGGGCGCAGCCCGACGACGGCCAGGCCGCAGAGGCCTTCGGCGCAGACACCGGCCAGGCGGACTACTGGCCCTTCACCGGTGACACGGACGACGCCGAGGCGGCCGACCGGCACACCGGCAAGGAGGGGCGCGGGTGGCTGCGCACGGCCGTCGTCATCGGCGTGCTGCTGATCCTGGTGGTCGCGATGGTGATCGCCTTCAACGCCGGGCGCCAGGGCGACACCTCTCCTCCCCGGACCGACCCCGGCTCGAGCACCAGCCCCGACACGTCGGGCAAGGTGATCGACCTGGCCGGCGTACGCGACTTCGATCCGCTCGCGGACCCTCCTGAGGAGAACCCGGAGAGCGCGCCGAACGCGATCGACGGGGACGCCGGCACCTCCTGGCAGACCAGCACCTACCGTCGGGACCCCGAGCTGGGCGGGCTGAAGGCAGGGGTCGGCCTGATGGTCGACCTCGGCAGCGACACCGAGGTCGGGTCGCTCGAGATCAGCCTCAAGGGCGCCCCCACCTCCTTCGAGGTGTACGCCGCCCCGGCCGGCGTGACGGCTTCCCCGGGCAGCTTGGACGAGCTCGACCTGGTGGCGAAGGAGCAGGAGGCCTCCGAGAAGGCGACGGTGGAGCTCGACCCGACGCCGAAGACGCGCTACCTCCTCGTCTGGCTGACCAAGCTGCCTGCGGTGAGTGGTGGCTTCCGCGGCGAGATCACCGACATCACGGTCAGGTCGTGACGAGCGACCGCGACGACGCCACCCTGGTCTCGGCGCACGTCGCGGGAGACCCCGCAGCATTCGGGGAGCTCTTCGCCCGGCACCGGGACCGGCTCTGGGCGGTGGCGCTGCGCACCACCGGCAACCCCGACGACGCCGCCGACGCCCTGCAGGACGCGATGATCTCCGCCTTCCGCCGCGCTGAGTCGTTCCGGGGCGACGCGGCCGTGACCACCTGGCTGCACCGGATCGTGGTGAACGCCTGCCTGGACCGGATGCGCCGCGCCAAGGTGAGGCGCGTCGACCCCCTGCCCGACGACCTCGAGGAGCGAGCGGCGCGGGGGGCGGTCGTGGCCGGGGCCGATCCCGGAGGCGATCCGGAGGCCGTCGTGCTGGCCGGCGACAGGCGAGTCCGGGTGCTGGCGGCGCTCGACGAGCTGCCGTCGGACCAGAAGGCCGCCCTGGTGCTGGTCGACATGGAGGGCTACCCGGTCCAGGAGGTCGGGCGCATCCTCGAGGTCCCGGTCGGGACGGTCAAGAGCCGCTGTGCCCGGGGCCGTGCACGACTCGCCGTACTCCTCGCCGAGCTGGGCCCCGAGGCGGGCGTCCCTCCCGACGCCCGGCTGCGCGAACCGGCTGTGGATTCACGTGGAACCGTGCAGCCCGCCGCTGCGTCGCATCCAGGTGACCCGCCGCAGGACATGACTGTGCCCTCGGAGGCGCCAGGCGAGCTGCACCAGATCGATCCCCCCGGAGGAGGTGAACGGACATGAGCGACGAGCAGGACGCGTTCCCCGACGACGGGACCGACCCGGCGGCGGATGCCCACGTCCGGGCGCTCCTGGCCGGGTTCGGCTCCGGCCCGGACGGCGAGCCGATGCCTCCCGAGGTCGCCGCACGCCTCGAGGAGACCCTCGGGCGTCTGGTCGCCGAACGTCAGGAGGCTGAGGGCGGCAACGTGGTGCCGCTGCGCGCACGCCTGGCCCCTCGCGCCGCCGTCGCCGCGGCAGCCGTGGTGGTCCTCGGGCTCGGCGGGGTCGCCGCGGCGAACCTCGGGGTCTTCGGAGGCCCCTCGGTCACCGGCGCCAGTGACTCTGCGGGCGGCGCCGAGTCCCAGAAGTCGCTGTCCTCCCCGCAGCCGAGCGCAGGGTTGCTGGAGCCGCAGCGGGACGCCGCCGGAGGGGCCGCGGGCTTCCCGAAGGTCGGGTCCAGCACGTTCGCCCGCGACGTCACCGCGCTGCTGGACCGGCGGAGCGCGCTGGCCACCCCCGAGGAGAAGCCCGGTGCCGGCAGCACTCCGGGCGACGAGCCGACCTTCCTGGGCTCCCCCGACACCGCGAAGTCGCCCCCCACGGACTCGCTGCGCCGGATGGGGTGCCCGGGCCCGGAGATCACCGACGGCGCGGTCCCCAACCCGGTGGAGTACGACGGCGTGCTCGCCGTCCTGGTCGTCCACCCCGAGCGCGACGGCCAGCAGCTCGTCGAGGCCTGGACCTGCTCCGGCAACCGTCTGCTGGCGGGCACCACCGTGGCCGACTGACGGTGGGACACACTGACCACATGACCAGCTCCCCGCGCACCCGCAGCGTGTCCTGCCAGGTCCAGCTCAACGTCCGCGAGGAGGCCGAGCTGGTCTGGTCGGTGGCCGTCGCCCAGGGACCGGCCCTCGGCTCCGAGCGGCTGTCGATCACCGTCGACGGCGCGCCGCTCGACGTACACGAGCTGGCGGTTGCCGACGGAGGCCGGCTGCACGTGTGCACCGCACCTCCCGGCCGGCTGGACCTGACCTACACCGCCGAGGTCACCGGACAGGCCACCCCGGCGACCGTGGACCCAGTCGACGACATCGTCTACCGCCGACCGAGCCGCTACTCCGAGTCCGACGAGCTCGGTCCGACGGCCTGGGCGGAGTTCTCGACCCTCGAGGGCAAGCCGCTGCTCGACGCCGTGAGCTCGTGGGTCGGCACGCAGCTCTACTACGTGAGCGGCTCCAGCCGGGTCACCGACGGTGCCACCCAGACGTTGCTGCACCGGCAGGGGGTCTGCCGGGACTTCGCCCATCTCGTCATCGCGCTGCTCCGCGCGCGCAACGTGCCTGCCCGGCTGGTTGCGGTCTACGCCCCCGGCCTGGCCCCGATGGACTTCCACGCGGTCGTCGAGGCAGCCATCGACGGCCAGTGGCGGGTCGTCGACGCCACCGCGATGGCGCCCCGCCAGACGCTGGTGCGGATCTCCACCGGTCGGGACGCCTCGGACACGGCGTTCCTGACCGTGCAGTCGGGGCGGGCGGACCTCCTGGGCGTCCACGTCAGCGCCGCGAGCGCCCCGGACCTGCCCCTGGACGACCTCACCCGTCTCGTCTCCCTCACCTGACCCAACCCGGCGCACCGTGAGGCGGCCCGGAATGTTGGTTGCCTAGGATCTGTTGCACCGGGGACACCCGAACCAACCAGCAGGAGTCGCAGTGACCGCACAGACCAGCTCGCCCGCCGACGAGACCCGCGACGTCATCATCGTCGGATCCGGCCCGGCCGGTTACACCGCCGCGGTGTACGCCGCCCGCGCCAGCCTCGCACCCCTGGTGTTCGAAGGCTCGGTGACGGCCGGTGGCGCCCTGATGAACACCACCGAGGTGGAGAACTTCCCCGGTTTCCGCGACGGCATCATGGGCCCGGCCCTGATGGACGAGATGCGCGCCCAGGCCGAGCGCTTCGGCGCCGAGATCGTCTCCGACGACGTCACGGCCGTGGACCTCACCGGTGAGATCAAGAGCGTCACCACCGCGGAGGGCACCTTCACCGCCCGTGCCGTGATCCTGGCGACGGGTTCGGGCTACCGCAAGCTCAACCTGCCCGACGAGGACCGGCTCTCCGGCCACGGCGTCAGCTGGTGCGCGACCTGCGACGGCTTCTTCTTCCGCGACCAGCACATCGCGGTCGTCGGCGGCGGCGACTCCGCGATCGAGGAGGCGACCTTCCTGTCCCGCTTCGGCTCCAAGGTCACCCTGATCCACCGCCGCAGCGAGCTGCGCGCCTCCAAGATCATGCAGGAGCGGGCCTTCGCCGACCCGAAGATCGAGTTCGCCTGGAACTCCGAGGTCGCCGAGATCCACGGCGACGACAAGCTGACCGGCCTCACCCTGCGCGACACCGAGACCGGCGAGACCCGGCCGCTCGACGCGACCGGCCTGTTCATCGCGATCGGTCACGACCCGCGCTCGGAGCTGCTGCCCGGTCAGGTGCGCCTTGACGACGAGGGCTACGTGCTGGTCGAGCACCCCTCGACGCGCACCAACCTGGCCGGCGTCTTCGCCTGCGGCGACCTGGTCGACCACCACTACCGGCAGGCGATCACCGCTGCCGGCACCGGTTGCGCCGCGGCCCTCGACGCCGAGCGCTACCTCTCCGACCTCGACTTCGCCGCCATCACCCCGGCCGGCGCGGCCACGGTCGGCGCAGCCAACTGACCCCAGCAGCATCAGCTTCCCGTACAAAACTCCAGCTTCCCGGCCTTTGCAAAGCACGGGAAGCTGGAGTTTCCCACGGGACCGTGGGAAACCACGGGGAAGAAATGTCCCGCCAGGGGTGTTCAATCCACTGCAACCCAACGATCATCGAGACCCGAACGCAAGGAGCACAGATGTCTGACCTGCAGGCCGTCACCGACGACAACTTCGAGGCCGAGGTGCTGAAGTCCGACAAGCCCGTACTGGTGGACTTCTGGGCCGAGTGGTGTGGCCCGTGCCGCCAGGTGGGACCGATCCTCGACGAGCTCAACGCCGAGCACGGGGAGAAGATCACGTTCGTGAAGATGAACGTCGACGAGAACCCCGTCACCCCGTCCACCTACCGGGTCAACGGGATCCCGACGCTGAACCTCTACAGCAACGGTGAGGTCGTCAAGCAGATCGTCGGGGCCCGTCCCAAGGCTGTGCTGCTCAAGGAGCTCGCCGACTACATCGGCTGACCCACACCCGCATGGAGAGGCACTGCTTGAACGCGGTCTTCCGGCTTGGGGACGAAGGTCCCGCAGTCGCCCAGATCATCGGTCTGCTCGAGCGGATCGGTCTTCTGGGCGACTCTGCTCCCGACGGCGCTGGACCGGACGCCGTCTTCGACGACCAGGTCGAGCTGGCGGTGCGCAACTTCCAGCAACAGCGAGGTCTCACCGTCGACGGTGTCGTCGGTCCCCAGACGTTCCGTCGCCTCAACGAGGCGCGCTGGCGTCTCGGTGACCGGATCCTCACCTTCCTCCCGGGCAACCTCACCGCCGGTGACGACGTCTACACGCTGCAGAGCCGGCTGCTCGACCTCGGTTTCCGGGTCGGTCGGGTCGACGGCTACTACGGCGCGGAGACCGAGTTCGGCGTACGCGAGTTCCAGCGCAACTTCGGCATCCCCCCGGACGGCACCTGCGGACCCTCGACCCTCAAGGCGCTCACCCGGCTGAGCCCGATGGTCAAGGGTGGTGCACCCAACGCTCTGCGGGCCCAGGAGAAGATCCGCGAGGCCGGCCCGAACCTGGGCGGCAAGACTGTCGTGATCGACGTGGGCCGGGGCCACAACCTGCCCGACGAGCACGCCGAGGCCTCCGACGCGATCATGCACGACCTCGCCCAGCGGGTCGAGGGTCGGCTGGTGGCGACCGGCGTGCAGGCCTACCTGACCACTCCCCGGTGGTCCGCCCCCGGCGAGGAGGGTGAGCGGGCGGCGTTCGCCAACCGCACCCGCGCCGACCTGTTCGTCTCGCTGGCGCTGGACGCCTCCCCCAACCCGGACGCGTGTGGCGTCTCGACGTACTTCTTCGGCGACGCCAACCACAACACCTGGTCCTCGGTCGGCGAGCGCTTCGCCGGCCTGGTGCAGCGCGAGATCGTGGCCCGCAGCGACCTCGTCGACCTGCGCTCGCACCCCAAGACCTGGGATCTGCTGCGTCTCACCCGGATGCCGGCGGTGCGGCTCGACGCGGGCTACCTGACCAGCCCCAGCGACAGTCACCGGCTGCGCGACCCCGCGTTCCGCGACGTGCTCGCCGAGGCCATCGTGGTCTCGGTGCAACGCTTCTACCTCAGTCCCGAGGTCGACTCCCACACCGGAGTGCTGCAGGTCAGCGAGCTGCGCGACAGCTTCCGTCCCGGCTGAGCAGCGACGCCTCCCCGCGCTGAGGGGCGGTGCGCCCCGTCGCCCCGGACTGCGGCGCCGGTCTGCGCACCCGGTGCCCGCCGACCGCACCGAGCAGCGACTCGAGCCCGCGCTCGAACTCCTCCTTGATCGACAGCGTGGTCCGCAGGTCCATCCGCATCCGAGGGTTGACCGGGTGAGCGCGTGCGGTGGAGAACCCGACCGCCAGCAGGAAGTCGGCCGGTACGACGCAGTGCCCGACGCGACCTCTGGTGTCACCGAACGCCTCGACGGCCTTCACCCCGCCGCGCAGGACCAGGTCCTTGGCCATCCCCTGCACCAGCATCCGCCCGAGCCCGCCACCACGATGGGCAGCGTCGACGTGGGCCGTGGTCATGATCACGGCGTCCGCACTGATCGGCGAGGTCGCGAAGCCGTTCGCCGAGGGCACGTGCACCGGCGGCGCCCAGATCATGTGACCGACGACGACCCCGTCCACGATCGCGACCCGTCCGCAGGAGCCCCACTCGCGCAGCACCATCGAGACCCAGGCGGCCTTCTCCTCCGCCTCGTGGCCACGTGCGGCGTCACGGCGTACGGGATCGAGCTCCCAGAACACGCACTCCCCGCAGTGTCCGGGCAGCTGGTCGAGGTGATCCAGCGTCAGCCGCTCGATCTTGCGTCCCACACCTCACCTCGCGCCCGTGTCGGGAGGTCCGGAGTCGACCTCCCTCACCATCGTAGGCGCGACCCGGTCCTGCGCCCGGCGCTCAGCTGCGCTGGGTGGCGAGGAAGTCACCGATCCGGCCGATCGCCTCGGTGAGGGTGTCCAGGTCGGGCAGCGTGACCAGCCGGAAGTGGTCGGGCTCGAACCAGTTGAACCCGGTGCCGTGGGTGACCAGGATCTTCTTGGCCCGGAGCAGGTCGATCACGAACTGCTCGTCGTCCTTGATGTCGTAGACCTCGGGGTCCAGCCGGGGGAAGCAGTACAGCGCCCCGCGCGGCTCCACGCAGCTCACGCCCGGGATCTCGTTGAGCAGGCGCCAGGCGGCCTTGCTCTGCTCGTAGAAGCGCCCGCCGGGGTGGATGTACTCGTTGATCGACTGGTAGCCGCCGAGCGCGGTCTGGATGGCGTGCTGGGCGGGCACGTTCGGGCACATCCGCATGTTCGCGAGCAGCGTCAGGCCCTCGAGGAAGTCCTCAGCGAGGTGCCGCGGCCCGGAGACCATCACCCAGCCGGCGCGGTAGCCGCAGACCCGGTAGGCCTTGGAGAGGCCGCTGAAGGTCAGGCAGAGCACGTCGTCGTGCACGTAGGCGGCCGTGTGGTGGTGGACGGCGTTGTCGAAGAGGATCTTCTCGTAGATCTCATCGCTGAAGATCACCAGCTGGTGGCGCCGGGCGATGTCCACGAGCCCCTTCACGGTGCCCTCGCTGTAGACCGCGCCGGTCGGGTTGTTCGGGTTGATGATCACCAGGCCCTTGGTGTCCGCCGTGATCTTGGCCTCGATGTCCTCGAGGTCGGGGTCCCACCCGTTCTCCTCGTCGCACCGGTAGTGCACCGGGGTTCCCCCGGACAGCGTGACCGCACCGGTCCACAGCGGGTAGTCCGGTGCGGGCACCAGGATCTCGTTGCCGTCGTCGAGGAAGGCCTGCAGCACCATCGAGATCAGCTCGGAGACGCCGTTGCCGATGAACACGTCGTCGACAGCCGTCTCGGTGAGTCCCTGCGACTGGTAGTACTGCGCGACCGCCGTCCGGGCCGAGTAGATCCCCCGCGAGTCGGAGTAGCCCTGGGCGTCCGGCAGGTTGTGCACGATGTCGGCCAGGATCGCCTCGGGCGCCTCGAAGCCGAACGGTGCCGGGTTGCCGATGTTCAGCTTGAGGATCTTGTGACCCTCGGCCTCGAGGCGCTGGGCCTCGACCAGGATCGGACCCCGTACGTCGTAACGCACGTTCTGCAGCTTGCGGCTCTGCACGATCGGTCGCATGCGCACAGTCTCGCAGGCGCCACCGTCGTGTGGCACCGATACCCGCTCCGCAGACGCACCACGGCGTGGCCCGTGGCACGATCAGCCCCAGCAACCCACGCCGGCTCGAGCAAGAGGACCGCCATGCGCGACATCACCTACCCGCCGATCATCCTGACCGCCAAGGCGCTCTTCCGCGTGCTCGGGCTGCGGTTCCAGCTGTCCGGCACCGAGCACGTCCCGAGCACCGGTGGGGCGCTGCTCGCGTTCAACCACGTGTCCTACATCGACTTCGTCCTCGGCGGGTTCGCCGCGCAGCCCGCTGGACGACTGGTGCGGTTCATGGCGAAACGAGAGGTCTTCGACCACAGCATCGGTGGGCCGGTGATGCGCTCGATGCACCACATCTCCGTCGACCGGGGCGACGGAGCGGGCTCGATGGACGAGGCCCTGCGCTACCTCGAGGCCGGGGAGGTGGTCGGGATCTTCCCGGAGGCCACGATCTCGCGGTCCTTCGAGGTCAAGGAGCTGAAGTCCGGGGCCTGCCGGATCGCCGCGCAGGCGGGAGTGCCGCTGATCCCGGTCGCGCTGTGGGGCACCCAGCGTCTGATGACCAAGGACCACCCGAGGGACCTCTCCCGCGGCAAGACGATCAGCATCCGGGTCGGGGAGCCGATGTGGCCCACCGGTGAGGATCCCGTCGAGGAGACTGCCGAGCTGCACCGCCGGTTGTCCACGCTGGTCGAGGAGGCGGTCACCAGCTATCCCGCAGCCGAGCAGCCCCCGGGCTCCTGGTGGCTCCCGGCCGCACGCGGCGGCACGGCGCCGACCCCGGAGCAGGCCGCGTTGCTGGATGCCGAGGAGAAGGCGGCCCGGGCCGCCCGGAAGGCGGAGCGTGCCGCCGGGCTCGGCGACACCGCAGCCGACTGACCCCCGGCAGCCCCGTTCGGCGAGGGTGTCACCACATCGATTTGTCGACAAAACGATTCATCGGCTTGCCGACTGATCGAGAAGTTGCTAGATCGGCCTGTCGTCCCGGTTCCGGGGGTCGATGACCCCGACGATCCGCTCCAGGTCGGCCAGCGAGGCGAACTCGATCGCAATCCGCCCCTTGCTGCGTCCCAGGGTGACCTTGACCCGGGTGTCGAGACGGTCGCCGAGGCGGTCACCGAGCTCGGCGAGGCCCGGCGCACTCGGTGTCGCGGAGCGTGCCTTCGGCTCCTCGGCGTCCCGACCGAGCTCACCCACGGCGACGAGCTCCTCCAGACCACGCACCGAGATGCCCTCCGAGACCACCCGTCCGGCCAGACGATCCTGGGCCGAGGCCTCGGGGACCCCGAGCAGGGCGCGCGCGTGCCCGGCGCTGAGGACGCCGGAGGCGACCCGACGCTGGACCTCGGGAGAGAGGTTGAGCAGCCGCAGGGTGTTGCTGATCTGGGGACGGCTCCGCCCGATCCGGGAGGCCAGCTCGTCGTGGGTGCAGCCGAAGTCGTCGAGCAGCTGACGATAGGCGGCTGCCTCCTCCAACGGGTTCAGGTCGGAGCGGTGCAGGTTCTCCAGGAGCGCGTCGCGCAGCATCACGTCGTCGCCCGTCTCGCGGACGATCGCGGGGATCGTCTCCAGGCCGACCTCCTGGGTGGCCCGCCAGCGACGCTCGCCCATGATCAGCTCATAGCTCGACTCGCCCGTGCGGCGTACGACGACTGGCTGGAGCAGGCCGACCTCCCCGATGGAGGCCACCAGCTCGGCCATGGCCTCCTCGTCGAAGACCTCACGCGGCTGTCGCGCGTTGGGCGAGATGGAGAGCACCGGAAGCTCCGCGAAGTAGGCGCCCACCACCGCGGCCGCTGCGTCCTGCGGCCGGTCCTCGGTCATCGTGCTCGTGCCCGCGCCGGACTGGTGTCCCGCGCTGGCCTCTGCACCGTGACCGTTCGTCGCGCCAGCCGTCGCGCCGGCGGACTCCCCGGCCACGTGTGAGCCGGCATAGGGCTGCGCCGGGGCCGCGGCGTCCATCTCGTCGGCGCGCGCGCCCGGCTGGGGCGGTGCCGTGGGGATCAGCGAGCCGAGTCCACGCCCGAGGCCACGCCGAGGGGGGTGATTCTGATTCATCGGGTTCCTCCGAGGTCGTCGCTGCCGGTGTGGTCAGGTGCTGGTGCGGCGCCCCGTTGCGCCAGTTCCCGGGCCGCCTCAAGATAGGAGAGTGCGCCCGGCGAGCCCGGATCGTATGTCATCACGCTCTGCCCATAGCTGGGCGCCTCGGAGACCCGCACCGAGCGGGGGATCGCCGTCCGCAGCACCTGCTTGCCGAAGTGGGTGCGCACCTCGGCCGCGACGCCGGCCGCCAGGTTGGTCCGGGAGTCGTACATCGTGAGCAGGATCGTGCTCACGTCGAGATCCTGGTTCAGGTGCGTGCGCACCATCTCCACGGTCTCCAGCAGCTGGCCGAGTCCCTCCAGGGCGTAGTACTCGGCCTGGATCGGGATCAGCATCTCCGCCCCGGCCACCAACGCGTTCAGGGTCAGCAACCCCAGGGACGGGGGGCAGTCGATCAGCACGTAGTCGAACCGGTCCGCCTCCTGCGAGCCCACCAGCGGATGGGCGGCGATCGCCTTGCGGAGCCGGCTCTCCCGCGCCACCACGCTGACCAGCTCGATCTCGGCGCCCGCCAGGTCGATGGTCGCGGGGACCACGAACAGGTTCGCGAGGTCGGGGTGCGGCTGGACCACGTCGACGAGCGGCACCCCGTCAACGAGTACGTCGTAGGAGGACAGGGTCCCGCGGTGATGATCCACCGAGAGGGCTGTGGACGCGTTGCCCTGCGGGTCCAGATCGATCACCAGCACCCGGAGCCCGTGCTGGGCCAGGGCGACGGACATGTTCACCGCCGTGGTGGTCTTGCCGACACCGCCCTTCTGGTTGGCCACCACCATCACCCGGGTTGCCGCCGGACGGGGGAGGGGGGCGCCGGGCCGCCGGCCCTGCCGCACCAGCAGCTGCCGTTCCACGGCGCGCGCCATCGGGGTCGAGTCGTCGTACTGCACGGGTTCCGTGGCCAGTTCTGCCGCCGTCCGGACTCCCGAGCGCTGAAGGGCGCCACTCACTACTACATCCACCTCTATCACCGTGCCGATCTGTTGCTTTGTTTCACGTGAAACAGGGCGGCCTGTGGATAAACCCCCGCTGTCTGTGGATTCGTACGCTCAGGCGGCCACCCAGCGTCGGTGGATAACTGCTGACCGACTTTTCGGGCGCCAGGCCAGGCGGCCGAGCTCACCGTCGGCCACCTCGTTTTGCACTTGGTCGCTTTGTCACGTTATTACCTGATTTACGGATGGATACCACTGTGACTGGTGGGTTCAGCCAGTCCTCGCCCACCGACCCGACTCGGACATCGCGCCCACCGAGGTCGCGGACCACCGAGCGGGCCCCCTCCAGCTCCTCGCCGGCCGAGGACCCCTTCATCGCGAGGAACAAGCCGTCGGGACGCACCAACGGCAGCGACCACCGGGCGAGCCGGTCCATCGGAGCCACCGCTCGCGACGTCACCACATCGAACACAGCCTCACCATGGAGCTCCTCGGCCCGACCCCGATGGACGAACACGTTGGACAGCTCCATTGTCTCCACAACGAGGTCCAGAAACGTGGTGCGACGCAGCAAAGGTTCCACCAAAGTCACCTGTAGGTCCGGCCGACGGATCGCCAGGACCACACCCGGGAGACCGGCGCCACTGCCGATGTCGCAGACGGTGCTGTGCTCCGGCATCAGGTCGGTCACGACCGCACAGTTGAGCAGGTGCCGCTCCCACAGCCGGGGAACCTCCCGCGGGCCGATCAGGCCCCGCACGGTGGCCTCCCGAGTCAGCAGGTCGGCGAACCTGACCGCGGCCGGCAGCGCATGTGAAAACACCCCCAGCGCCACCTCGGGCGCTGGGGGTGTTTCACGTGAAACGTCTTCTGTCACGCGGGCAGCACCACGACGTAGCGGCGCGGCTCGGTCCCCTCGGACTCCGACCTGAGGCCGGCCGCGGCGACGACGTCGTGCACGACCTTGCGCTCGAACGGGGACATCGGCTCCAGCGAGGCCCGCTCGCCGGACTCCTTCACCTGGGCGACGATCTCGGCGGCCTGCACCTCGAGGTCGGTACGACGCTGGGCCCGGTGGCCGCTCACGTCGAGCATCAGCCGGGACCGCTCACCGGTCTCGCGGTAGACCGCCAGCCGGGTGAGCTCCTGCAGTGCCTCGAGCACCTCGCCCTGGGGGCCGACGAGCTGGGGCAGGTTCGCGCCCACGATGGAGACCGTCGCGCGGTCGCCCTCGACGTCCATGTCGAGGTCACCGTCGAGATCGGTGATCTCGAGCAGCTCCTCGAGGTAGTCCGCCGCGATGTCGCCCTCCTGCTCCAGGCGCTCACGGCGCTTGGGCCGGCTCGGGCCCTCGTCGCCGTCCTGGTCGCCGTCGACGTCGTCGGCCTCGTCATCGGCCTCGTCAACCGCCGAGTCCTCCTCGGTGGAGTCCTCGGACTCCGCCAGCTCGATCTCGGTGTCGGAGTCGCCCTCGGTCGGCGTCTCGGTGCTCTCGGTGCTCTCGGTGCTCTCGGTCTCGAGCGCGGTGTCCGCGTCGGCCTCGACGGTCTCGTTCATCGGATCGCTCACTTGTCTGCTCCCTGGTCGTTCTGGGGGTCGTTCGTCTGGTCATCGGTCGGGGGGGTCTCCGGCTTGCCGCCGGTCTTCTTGCGCTGCGAACGGGTCTGCTTCTTGGGCTGCTGACGCGGCGCGGCACGGGGAGGCTCCGGCGCCTCGACGATCTCGGCGCCCTCGGCGTCCAGCGGGGGAAGGCCCTTGCGCTTGCGCTTCTCGTCGTCGCGGTGCTGCTTGGCGCGGAACGCCTCGGTGTTCGGTGCCGGGTTGTTCCGGATCACGTAGAACTGCTGGCCCATGGTCCACAGGTTCGAGGTGGTCCAGTACAGGAGCACGCCGATCGGGAACGCGATGCCACCCACGGCGAAGACGACGGGGAGCACGTAGAGCAGCATCTTCTGCTGCTGGGCGTAGGGGCCACTGAGCGCATCGGCCGGCATGTTCTTGCTCATCAGCTGGCGCTGGGTCAGGAAGGTGGTGGCCGTCATCGCCAGCACCAGCACCGCGGCGATGATCTGCACGGTGAGGTTGCCGTCGGACTTGATGAAGGTCGAGGAGATCTTGCCGCCGAACAGCTCCGCGTCACGCAGCTGCTGGGCCTGGGTGTCGGTGAGCAGCCCACGGCCCTCACCGTTCTTGGCCGCCTGGTCGATCAGCCGGAACAGGCCGATGAAGATCGGCATCTGCACGATCAACGGCAGGCAGGAGGAGAACGGGTTGGTCTTCGTCTCCCGGTAGAGGTTCATCGTCTCCGCGGCGAGACGCTCCCGGTCGTGCCCGTACTTCTTCTGCAGCTCCTTGACCTTCGGCTGCAGCAGCTGCATGTTCCGGCTGGACTTGATCTGCTTGACGAACAGCGGGATCAGCAGCGCTCGGATCACGATCGTCAGCCCGATGATGGACAGCGCCCACGACGCACCGGACGCGTCCCCGAAGATGTTGCCGAAGACCTGGTGGAAGCCCAGCATGACCGCGCTGATCAGGAAGTACAGCGGCTTCATGATGAAGCCACCGAGATTGCTGAAGAAGGACACTCAGACTCCTCGAGTCATGTCAGATGGTTGCGGAACTGGGTCGTGACCGCCGAGAGCCCAGGGGTGGCAGCGCAGCACCCGGCGGCCGGCCAGCCAGGTGCCCTTGAGGCTGCCGTGGACGGTGATCGCCTCGAGGGCGTACGCCGAACAGGTCGGGTGGTACTTGCACACCTGCCCGTACAGGGGGCTGATGAGGAACCGATATCCGCGCAACAGCGCGATCAACAGGAACTTCACCGCACACCCTCCGGTTGCACCGCAAGATCTGCGGGGACGCCATAGTTGGTCAAACACCGGCTCAGGCACCGGTCGAGCTCGCCGGCGAGCTCGTCATGGGTTGCGAGCGCCGCTGCCGGAAGAGCACGGACCACGAGCATCCCACGTGGGGGAAGCCGGGCGACACGGTCCCGGGCCAGGTGACGCAACCGCCGCTTGACCAGAGTGCGTGTCACCGCGGGCCCGACAGCCTTGGAGACCACGAAACCCACCCGTGGTCCCTCAGGGAGACCCGGGTGGGTCGGCTCGCCGGCCGGCACCAGTGCGTGCACGACCATCAACGGCCCGCCGCAGCGACGCCCACGCCGGACGACCTCCCGGAAGTGCGCAGGAGAGGTCAGGCGATTTCTGTGGGAGAGCACGCCCGGGGCTCACGCCTCAGGCAGCGAGGCGGTCGCGGCCCTTACGACGGCGTGCGGAGAGGATGGCGCGGCCGGCACGCGTGCGCATGCGCAGGCGGAAGCCGTGGGTCTTGTGCCGGCGACGGTTGTTCGGCTGGAACGTGCGCTTGCTCAACGTATTCACTCCACTCAGGGGGGTCTTGCTGGACGGTCCGAACCGGTCGTGACATGCGAGAGGTCGCCAGTTGTGGGTCAACTGGCACCGCTCATCCACGCGGAATCGGACAGTCATGGACATGCGGCACCGGTCGACGCCGGATCAGACCTGCCAACGGTACGCGTTGCGGCGCGACAGGGTCAATTCGGCGGTTGACCGGCGCGGTCCAGCGACCCTCGACCAGAGAGCTGCACAGAAGTTTCCCAGCCTGACGAGGCCTCGTCGCGGGCGACACGCTGACACCCTGGGGATAAGTCACGCGTACCCTGTGGACAACTGGTTGATCCGCGGGCTCGCCGGTTGTTAGCGTCCGACGACCGGTCAGCCCCTCAGGCTCCTGGTGACGTGACGCTCCGACGGTGGGCCCACGCGTGGAACAGGCTCCGCAACCGTCGGCGCGCGAATGACAGGTCGGCGGCTGCTGCGACATCGCACAACCTGTGGACAAAGGTGTGGAGCCCGGGGAACCCCCTGGGCTGCGCACGACGGTACGGCCAATGAAGGGGAGCGCGACGGGGCGTGGATTCAGCACAGAACACCGGGTCGAACAAGGCAAGTGAGCTCGAGGTCCTCTGGCCGGGGATCGTGGACAGTCTGGCACCCAACCAACGGGTGTGGCTCACCTCCAGCAAGCCGCTGATGCTCGCGGAGAGCACCGCGGTCGTGGCGGTCCCCAACGAGTTCACCCGCAACCAGCTCGAGGGCCGGTTGCGCACCCGCATCGAGGACACCCTCAGTGAGCGCCTCGGCAAGCCGATCCGCCTGGCGGTGAGCGTGGATCCGACCCTGGAGCGCACGGTTCCCGAGTCCGCGGACCAGGCGATGCTGCCCGAGGAGCCGCCGGTCGCACCGCCGATCCACCAGCAGCCCCAGCAGCCCCAGCAGCCGTTGCAGCGCCCGGGACTGAGCACTGGTCCGGGCGCCACCCCCGGCACCGGGGCGTTCGCCGGTCATCCGGCCCCCACGAACCCCCCGTCCCGTGGACCGTCACCGGTCGAACGCGACCCGGCACCGCGGATCAGCACACCGACAAGTCGACAAATGGACATGTCGGCACGAACGAGCAGCGCGTCGCTCACCACGGGGATCCCGGACAGCCCGCTGAACCCCCGCTACACCTTCGAGACCTTCGTGATCGGGTCCTCCAACCGGTTCGCGCACGCGGCCGCGGTCGCTGTGGCGGAGGCGCCCGGCAAGGCCTACAACCCGTTGCTGGTCTACGGCGACTCCGGTCTGGGCAAGACCCACCTGCTGCACGCCATCGGTCACTACGTCCGCAACCTCTGGACCGGCGCGAAGATCCGGTACGTCTCCTCCGAGGCGTTCACCAACGACGTGATCAACGCGATCAAGGACGCCAACACCGCTGCGCTCCAGCGCCGCTACCGCGACGTCGACGTGCTGCTGGTCGATGACATCCAGTTCCTCGAGGGCAAGCAGCAGACGCAGGAGGAGTTCTTCCACACCTTCAACACGCTGCACAACGCCAACAAGCAGATCGTGATCAGCTCCGACCGGCCACCCAAGCGCCTCACCCAGCTCGAGGACCGGTTGCGCAACCGGTTCGAGTGGGGCCTGCTCACCGACGTGCAGCCACCCGACCTCGAGACCCGGATCGCGATCCTGCGCAAGAAGGCGGCCGCGGACCGGCTCTCGGCCCCGGCCGACGTCCTGGAGTTCATCGCCTCGCGGATCCAGACCAACATCCGCGAGCTCGAGGGCGCCCTGATCCGGGTGACCGCGTTCGCGAGCATCAACCAGCAGGAGGTCGACATGACCCTTGCCGAGATCGTGCTCAAGGACCTGATCCCCGAGGGCGGTGAGCCCGAGGTGACCGCGGGGCTGATCATCGCCCAGACGGCGTCCTACTTCGGTTTCTCCATCGAGGACCTGTGCGGCCCGAGCCGCACCCGGGCCCTGGTGACGGCCCGGCAGATCGCGATGTACCTGTGCCGCGAGCTGACCGAGCTCTCGCTGCCCAAGATCGGGCAGCAGTTCGGCGGGCGCGACCACACCACGGTGATGAACGCCGACCGACGCATCCGCAAGGACCTCGCCGAGCGTCGCAACGTCTTCCACCAGGTCACCGAGCTCACCACCCGGGTCAAGCAGCAGGCGAAGCAGTCGTGAACCCGTCGACCCTGCGGGCCCGGCGACCCCGGGATTCCAGTGCCGGCTTGTGGTTTGCGGCGCCCAATTCGGTGGACTCCACGTGGACCAGCTGTGGACAGGCCACGTCCGTCGCGCACAGGGCCCTCCCGGAAGCACAGGAACCTGTAGCTCGGCGTACTTCCGTCCACAGGCAGGTCCGCACAACTTCTGCCCGGTGACCTGCACGAACAGCAGTTGTCCACAGAATCCACCGCGCCTACTACTACGACTAAATTTCCAATTGATTCCTCGTAGATCGACATCGAGGGATTCCGTGACCTGTGGAGAACCTCGGCGTGGCAGGATGCTCACCCCCGGCTTCTTGACCGCTCGGGAGTGTCATTGCATCGGCGCTGCGCCGAGGCATCAGATCGAGAGGAACCATCAGTGAAGTTCCGCGTCGAACGTGACGTCCTCGCCGACGCCGTTGCCTGGACGGCTCGCGCACTACCGATCCGCCCGAGCGCACCGGTGCTCGCCGGCCTGCTGATCGAGGCCGGGACCTTCGAGGACGGCTCAGGTTCTGGAGGCGACGGTCTGCAGCTGTCGACCTTCGACTACGAGACCTCGGCCCGGGCCACCCTGAACGCCGACGTCAGCACCGAGGGTCGTGCCCTCGTGTCCGGACGGCTGCTCGCCGACATCTGCCGCAGCCTGCCCAACAAGCCTGTCGAGATGAGCATCGAGGGCGCCAAGGTCACCCTGACCTGCGGTTCCGCGCGGTTCAGCCTGCAGACGATGCCCGTCGAGGACTACCCGACCCTGCCGCAGATGCCGGAGTCCCGCGGCACCGTGAGCAGTGCCGGCTTCGCGCACGCCGTCGCCCAGGCAGTCACCGCCGCCGGGCGCGACGACATGCTGCCCGTGCTCACCGGTGTCCGCCTCGAGCTCGACGGTGACTCCATCGCGATGCTCGCGACCGACCGGTTCCGGCTCTCGCAGCGCGAGCTGACCTGGTCGCCGTCCGCTCCCGACATCGACGCCGCGGCGCTGGTGCCGGCCAAGGTGCTCGCCGACACGGCCAAGGCACTCGCCGGTGGCACCGAGATCTCGATCGCGCTCTCCAACGGCTCCGCGGGCGGAGCCGGCGAAGGCATCATCGGGTTCGAGGGCTCCGCCGGCGGCGGCATCCGTCGTACGACGACCAGGCTGCTCGACGGCGACTTCCCCAAGGTGCGATCGCTGTTCCCCAGCGAGCACCTCACCGTCGCCCGGGTGGACAAGGCGTCGCTGGTCGACTCGGTCAAGCGGGTCTCGCTGGTCGCGGAGCGCAACACCGCGGTGCAGCTGGCGTTCTCCGACGGGGTGCTGACCCTCGACGCCGGCTCCGGCGAGGAGGCGATGGCCAGTGAGTCGCTCGAGGCCCACGTCACCGGTGACGACATCACGACCGGGTTCAACCCGGCCTACCTGCTCGACGGCCTGACGGCGATCGAGTCCCCCTTCGTGGAGCTGGCCTTCACGCAGGCTTCCAAGCCCGTCGTACTCTCAGGTGTGGGTTCCCTCGAGGGGGAGGCGGAGTCCGACTTCCGCTACCTGTTGATGCCGCGCCGCCTGCTGTCCTGACGGGCACCACCGCACGTCCCCCAGGAGGAACACGGATGCACATCGGACTCGTCGGGCTCGGCAAGATGGGTGGCAACATGCGCACCCGACTGCGCAACGCCGGCCACACCGTCGTGGGCTTCGACCGCAACCCCGAGGTCAGTGACGTCGAGAGCCTCGGCGCCATGGTCGACCAGCTGCCCGACGACGGGCCGAAGGTCGTCTGGGTGATGGTTCCCGCCGGGGACCCCACCCGCGAGACCGTCAGGGAGCTCGGCACGCTGCTGGGTGAGGGCGACGTGGTCGTGGACGGCGGCAACTCCAAGTGGACCGACGACCAGGTCAACGCCGACCTGCTGGCCGAGAACGGCGTCGGCTTCGTCGACTGCGGCGTCTCCGGCGGCGTCTGGGGCCTCGAGAACGGCTACGCGCTGATGTTCGGCGGCTCCGACGAGGACGTCGCCAAGGCGCAGCCGGCCTTCGACGCGCTCAAGCCCGAGGGTGAGTCCGGCATGGTGCACGCGGGCCGCAAGCCGGGCGCCGGTCACTTCGCCAAGATGGTTCACAACGGCATCGAGTACGCCATGATGCAGTCCTACGCCGAGGGCTGGGAGCTGCTCGAGAAGGTCGACCTCGTCGAGAACGTCACCGAGGTCTTCGACTCCTGGCGTGAGGGCACGGTGATCCGCTCCTGGCTGCTGGACCTGCTGGTCGCGGCGATCAAGGACGACACCCACCTCGAGGAGATCCGCGGCTACGCCGACGACTCCGGCGAGGGACGCTGGACCGTGCAGGCAGCCATCGACAACGCGGTGCCGATGCACGTGATCGCCGCCTCGCTGTTCGCCCGGTTCACCTCGCGGCAGGACGACAGCCCGGCGATGAAGGCGATCGCCGCGATGCGCAACCAGTTCGGCGGCCACGCCACCCAGACCGAGGGTCCGCCCACGACCCGTGACGTCGACTCCCCTGCCGACAAGTAGCCGATGGGAGTAGTCGAGCCGCTTGTACGTCGCCCACCTGACCCTGCATGACTTCCGCTCCTACGGCCTCCTCGAGGTCGAGCTGGAGCCGGGCGTCACCTCCTTCGTCGGACGCAACGGCCAGGGCAAGACCAACATCATCGAGGCGATCGACTACCTGTCCCGGCTGAGCTCGCACCGGGTCGCGGCCGACCTCCCGCTCGTCCGGCGTGGGGCCACGCAGGCGGTGGTCCGCGCCGCCGTCGTCCGTGACGGCCGGCGGGCCGTGCTCGAGATCGAGATCAACCCCGGCAGGTCCAACCGGGCGCGAGTCAACCGGGCACAGCTGCCCAAGGCACGCGAGCTGCTCGGCCTGGTGCGCTCGGTGGTGTTCGCCCCCGACGACCTGGCCCTGGTCAAGGGCGACCCCACCGAGCGCCGACGTTTCGCCGACGACCTGCTGGTGCTGCACCAGGGAGCCCGCTACGCCGGCACCCGCAGCGACTACGACCGGGTCCTCAAGCAGCGCAACACCCTGCTGAAGACGGCCCGTGTGCGTGGGTCCGCGGCCGAGGCCGCCCTGTCCACGCTGGAGGTGTGGGACGCCCACCTGGCCCGCCTGGGCGCGGAGATCATGGCGGCGCGCCGGCGGCTGGTCGAGGAGCTGAACCCGCTGATCGGGAAGGCCTACGAGGCGGTGGCACGAGGTGCCCGGCGCGACGACGCCACGATCACCTACAAGCCCAGCTTCGAGCCCGTGGTCGGGGCCGAACGGGAGGAGATCGCCGACCCGTCGTCGGTCGAGACCTGGGCGACCCCGTCGCTGGAGCAGGCGATGCTCGACGAGATCGCCCGCCGCCGCCGTGACGAGCTCGAGCGAGGCGTCTCCCTGGTGGGGCCGCACCGCGACGACCTGCTGTGCTCGCTGGGCGAGTTCCCGGTCAAGGGCTACGCCAGCCACGGTGAGTCCTGGTCGTTCGCGCTGGCGATGCGGCTCGCCTCCTACGAGCTGCTGCGCTCCAGCGGGGACGACCCGGTGCTGATCCTCGACGACGTCTTCGCCGAGCTGGACACCGGACGGCGCGCGCAGCTCGCCGACCTCGTCTCGGGCGCCGAGCAGGTGCTGGTCACCGCTGCCGTGCCCGACGACATCCCCGACGGCCTGCGCGGCCGCCGGTTCGACGTGGCTGACGGGGAGGTGCTCGCCGTTGAGCGATGACCAGACCCCTGCCGAGCAGCCGGAGGACGTGGCGGCCGCCACTCCCCCCGGGCCGGAGGAGGAGCCGCACGACGACGCCGGCCTGGACCTGGCCCGCACGATCGCCCGGGGGCTCGCGGGGAAGACCCCCTCGGTCACCGCCGCTGGACGGTCCCGCAGCAGGTCCAGCGCGGCCGCGCGCAGCTGGCGCGCCGCTCGTGAGGCCAGGGCCAGCGGCGCCCACCCCGACGACCGCGACCCGCAGACGATGGACTCGACCCTGGGCCGCTTCGTCAGCGAGCAGGGCTGGGAGACCGAGCTGCGGGTGCACGGGGTCTTCTCCCGGTGGGAGGCGATCGTGGGCCGCGACGTCGGCCAGCACGTCACCCCGGAGTCCTACGCCGACGGGCGGCTCGTCGTACGCACCGACTCCACGGCGTGGGCCACCCAGATGAAGCTGCTCGCCCCGGACGTGCTCCGCCGGCTCAACGAGGTCCTGGGCGGGGACACGGTCCAGGTGATCGACGTGGAGGGGCCCCGAGGACCGTCGTGGAAGCGCGGTCGGCTCCGCGTCAAGGGCCGGGGACCCCGGGACACCTACGGCTGAGGATGCGCCTGTGCGGGCCCGAGGGCCGTACCGGGACTAGGCGACCCCCCTGAAACGGGCTGTTCGGCCCGGTTATGGGCCTCTCAGGGCCAGATTTCGGGCGGGATCCCCACATTGCTGGGACACGGAGCGTGATTGTGGGCCTGTGAAGGGTAGACTGAGCAGTGGTCGCCGACCTTCGTTGGGCGGCCGTTGTGTTGTCCCGGACCGTCTCGCGACGCGACCGGAGCACCTGTTCCACCCGCACTCGCCCGCTCCGCGTGGCGCACAGCAGAAGAGGAAGCCTGAGTGGCTGACGAGACCACCACGACGACATCTCCCGACGCACTCGCCGAGCACCCTCCGCCTCCGGACTTCGTGCCCGCGAGCATCATCGAGGGCCACGCCGTCGAGGCAGGCAACTACGACGCCAGCGCGATCCAGGTCCTCGAGGGCCTGGAGGCGGTCCGCAAGCGCCCGGGCATGTACATCGGGTCGACCGGCGAGCGCGGCCTGCACCACCTGGTGTGGGAGGTCGTGGACAACTCCGTCGACGAGGCCCTGGCCGGCTACTGCGACCGCGTCGAGGTGGCGATCCTCGCCGACGGGGCGATCCAGGTCTCCGACAACGGCCGTGGCATCCCGGTCGACGTCCCGCCCGGACAGGAGCTGCCCGCGGTGACGGTCGTGCTGACCGTGCTGCACGCCGGCGGCAAGTTCGGCGGCGGCGGCTACAAGGTCTCCGGCGGCCTGCACGGCGTGGGCGTCTCGGTGGTCAACGCGCTCTCCCAGCGCCTCGAGGTCGAGATCAAGCGTGACGGCTTCCGCTGGACCCAGGCCTTCGAGTACGGCGTCCCGACCGGCCCGCTGGAGAAGCACGAGGCGACCGACGAGACCGGCACCACCACGCGGTTCTGGGCCAGCGAGGACATCTTCGAGACCACGACCTACTCCTTCGAGACGATCACCAACCGGTTCCGGGAGATGGCGTTCCTGAACAAGGGGCTGGAGATCGTCGTACGTGACGAGCGTCCGGCCGCCGCGCAGATCGCGGACGCGGTCAACGACGAGACCGTCGACGAGGAGGCCATCGAGGGCGATGACGCCCCGCACGGCACCGCGGAGGGCGCGATCGAGCGCCGGTTCCGCTACGACCGCGGCCTCGTGGACTACGTCGAGCACCTCAACCGCAGCAAGACGGTCGCCAACCCCTCGATCATCGCCTTCGAGGCCGAGACGGCCGAGTCGATCGAGAACCACATGAGCCTCGAGCTCGCGATGCAGTGGAACACCACCTACAACGAGTCGGTGCACACCTTCGCGAACACGATCAACACCCACGAGGGCGGCACCCACGAGGAGGGCTTCCGGGCCTCGCTGACCACCCTGGTCAACAACTGGGGCGAGGAGT
This sequence comes from uncultured Actinomycetota bacterium, assembly GCA_963791105.1. Classification (GTDB taxonomy): domain Bacteria; phylum Actinomycetota; class Actinomycetes; order Propionibacteriales; family Nocardioidaceae; genus Marmoricola. The sequence continues at coordinate 177,997 of CAWBRA010000006.1, forward strand.
GGGGCCTGATCAAGAAGCCTGAGGACCGGGTCAAGGGCGACGACATCCGCGAGGGCCTCACCGCGATCATCTCGATCAAGCTCGGTGAGCCGCAGTTCGAGGGACAGACCAAGACCAAGCTGGGCAACACCGAGGCCAAGGGCTTCGTGCAGCGGATCGTGAACGACCAGCTCGGCGACTGGTTCCAGAAGAACCCTGCCGAGGGCCGCGACATCATCCGCAAGTCCCAGGCTGCCGCGCAGGCACGGGTCGCCGCCCGCAAGGCGCGCGACCTCGCCCGCTCCCGCAAGGGCCTGCTCGGCGGCGGCGGCCTGCCCGGCAAGCTCTCCGACTGCCAGTCGACGAACCCCGAGGAGTGCGAGGTCTTCATCGTCGAGGGCGACTCGGCCGGTGGCTCGGCGCGTCAGGGCCGCGACCCGCGGGTGCAGGCGATCCTGCCGATCCGCGGCAAGATCCTCAACGTCGAGAAGGCGCGCCTGGACAAGGTGCTCGCCAACACCGAGGTGCAGGCGATCATCTCGGCGCTGGGCACCGGCGTGCACGAGGAGTTCACGCTCGACAAGCTGCGCTACCACAAGGTCGTGCTGATGGCCGACGCCGACGTCGACGGCCACCACATCAACACCCTGCTGCTGACGCTGCTGTTCCGGTTCATGAAGCCGCTGATCGAGCACGGCCACGTCTACATGGCCCAGCCGCCGCTCTACCGGATCCGCTGGAACAAGCCGGCCGAGCACCAGTTCGTCTACTCCGACCCCGAGCGGGTGGCGCTGACCAAGGACGGTCTCGCGCAGGGCAAGAAGCTGCCCAAGGAGAACCCGGTCCAGCGCTACAAGGGCCTCGGTGAGATGAACGCCGACGAGCTGTGGGAGACCACGATGAACCCCGAGCAGCGTCTGATGCTGCAGGTCACCCTCGACGACGCCGCCCAGGCGGACGAGATCTTCTCGATCCTGATGGGCGAGGACGTCGAGCAACGCCGCGGCTTCATCCAGCGCAACGCCAAGGACGTCCGCTTCCTCGATATCTAGGTGTCTAGCAACTTTCCTAGATTCGGGTAGAACCAACCAGAGAGACGAACGTGACCGAGACTCCCACCGACAGCCCCGTCAGCCCCGGCCCCGGCGGCCGCATCGAGCCGATCGAGCTGCAGACCTCGATGCAGCGCGCCTACATCGACTACGCGATGGCCGTCATCGTCGGCCGCGCGCTGCCCGACGTCCGTGACGGCCTCAAGCCGGTGCACCGTCGGGTGCTCTACGCGATGTACGACGGCGGCTACCGCCCCGACCGCGGCTTCTCCAAGTGCTCGCGCGTCGTCGGAGACGTGATGGGTCAGTACCACCCGCACGGCGACTCCGCGATCTACGACACCTTGGTCCGGCTCGCCCAGCCCTGGGTGATGCGCGCGCCGCTGATCCACGGCCAGGGCAACTTCGGCTCGCCGGGCAACGACTCGGCGGCCGCCATGCGGTACACCGAGTGCCGGATGGCGCCGCTGGCTCTGGAGATGGTCCGCGACATCGAGCAGGAGACCGTCGACTTCCAGCCGAACTACGACGGCCGCTCGCAGGAGCCGGTCGTCCTGCCGGCCCGCTACCCGAACCTGCTGGTCAACGGCTCGGCCGGCATCGCGGTCGGCATGGCCACCAACATCCCGCCGCACAACCTGCGCGAGGTCGCCGCCGGTGCCGAGTGGGCGCTGGAGCACCCCGACGCCACCCGCGAGGAGCTCCAGGACGCCCTGATCGAGCGGATCAAGGGCCCCGACTTCCCCAACGGCGCGATGATCGTCGGCCGCGAGGGCATCGAGCAGGCCTACCGCACCGGTCGCGGCTCGGTCACCCAGCGCGCGGTGATCGAGGTCGACGAGGACAGCAAGGGCCGCACCTGCCTGGTGATCTCCGAGCTGCCCTACATGGTCAACCCCGACAACCTGGCGCTGAAGATCGCCGAGCTGGCCGACGCCGGCAAGGTCCAGGGCATCTCCGACGTGCGCGACGACTCCTCGGGCCGCACCGGCCAGCGGCTGGTGGTGGTGCTCAAGCGCGACGCGGTCGCCCGCGTCGTACTGAACAACCTGCTCAAGCACACCGAGCTGCAGACCAACTTCAGCGCGAACATGCTGGCCCTGGTCGACGGGGTGCCGCGCACGCTGAGCGTCGACCAGTTCATCTCCAACTGGGTGACCCACCAGATCGAGGTCATCCAGCGCCGGACCCGCTTCCGGCTCGCCGAGGCCGAGCGCCGTGCCCACGTGCTGCGCGGGCTGGTCAAGGCCCTGGACATGCTGGACGAGGTGATCGCGCTGATCCGCCGCTCGCCGGAGGTCGACGACGCCCGCCAGGGGCTGATCACGCTGCTGGAGATCGACGAGATCCAGGCCAACGCGATCCTCGACATGCAGCTGCGCCGCCTGGCCGCCCTCGAGCGCCAGCGGATCATCGACAACCTCGCCGAGCTCGAGCTCGAGATCGCCGACCTCGAGGACATCCTGGCCAACGAGACCCGGCAGCGGCAGATCATCCGCGACGAGCTGGCCCTGATCGTGGAGAAGTACGGCAACGAGCGCCGTACCCAGATCATCGCCGCCGACGGTGACCTCTCGATGGAGGACCTGATCCCCGACGAGGACCTCGTCGTGACGATCACCCGCGGTGGCTACGCCAAGCGCACCCTGGCCAGCCAGTACCGCACCCAGCGCCGCGGCGGCAAGGGCGTGCGCGGGGCCGCGCTGCGCGGTGACGACGTGGTCGAGCACTTCATGGCCACCTCCAACCACCACTGGCTGCTGTTCTTCACCACCGCCGGCCGCGTCTACCGGACCAAGGCCTACAACCTCCCCGAGGCGTCGCGCGACGCCAAGGGCGGTCACGTGGCCGGGCTGCTGTCCTTCCGGCCCGACGAGCAGATCGCCCAGGTGCTGGCGATCCGCGACTACGAGCAGGCGCCCTACCTCGTGCTGGCCACCCGCGCCGGCCTGGTGAAGAAGACCAACCTGGGTGACTACAACAGCCCCCGGCAGGCCGGCGTGATCGCGATCAACTTCCGCGAGGACGACGACGAGCTGATCGGCGCCGAGCTGGTCAACGCCGACGACGACATCCTGCTGGTCTCCCGCAAGGGCCAGGCCATCCGGTTCACCGCCGACGACGCGCAGCTGCGTCCGATGGGCCGCGCCACCAGCGGCGTCCAGGGGATGAAGTTCCGTGACGGCGACTCGCTGCTGTCGATGTCGGTCATCCGCGCCGAGCAGGTCGCGGCCGAGGCGTCTCTGGACTCCGGCGAGGCGGCCACGGTCGACGGTGCCGAGGGCGCCGAGGTGGCCGAGGCGGAGGAGGTCAAGGAGCAGTACGTCTTCACGATCACCGACGGCGGCTACGCCAAGCGCACCCGGATCTCCGACTACCGCACCCAGTCCCGTGGCGGACTCGGCATCAAGGCGATGTCGCTGGCCAACGAGGACCGTGGCGTCATCGTGGGTGCGTTCATCGTGGTCGACGGTGACGAGGTGCTCTCGATCACGTCCGGTGGACAGGTGGTCCGCAGCCCGATCAACGACCAGTTCCGCGCCACCGGCCGCTCGACGATGGGCGTGAAGTTCGTGACGCCCAAGGGCGGGGACAGTGTCGCCGTCGTGGCCCGCAGCGTCGAGAAGGACGTCGAGGAGGTCGAGGACGCCGTCGACGACGTGAGCGTCGTGGAGGGCGAGGTCGTCGACTCCGAGGTGCTCGAGGGCAGCGGCGTGGCCGCCGAGGGTGTCACAATCGACCCCGAGACGGACGACGAGAGCGAGTCCGACGAGTCTGAGGCGGGAGACGAGGACTGATGGCCGACAGGGCTGACGACGGGTCGATCGCGCCGCGGCGTGGTCTCGGCGGCCCGATCCTGCCGCCGCCGCCGCCCGAGATGGCCGAGGACGCCCGCAAGGCCGAGCTGCACGCGGCCATGCTGAAGAACGTCGAGGCCGAGAAGCGCGCGACCCGGGAGCAGGAGCGGGCCCGCAAGGCCGACCAGGAGGCGTCCAGGAAGGCCGCCAAGAAGGACCGCGAGGCGACCAAGGCCGCCAAGCCGTCGGCTGCCAAGCAGGGTGCCCCGCGGCGTACCCGCCGAGCGCAGCTGCGACTCGTGCAGGTCGACGCCTGGTCGGTGATGAAGACCTCGTTCCTGCTCTCGATCGCGCTCGGGATCGTCCTGGTGGTCGCCGTCGCGATCATCTGGGGGGTGCTCGGCGCCGCCGGGGTCTGGGACTCGATCAACTCGATCGTGCAGCAGGCCGTGGGCAACGCCAGCGGCACGCCGTTCGACATCGAGGAGTACGCCGGGACCTCCCGCGTGCTCGGGTTCACGATGATCGTCGCGGTGATCGACGTGGTGCTGATCACCGCGATCGCGACCCTGGGAGCCTTCCTCTACAACCTCTCCGCTGCCCTGCTCGGGGGCATCGAGGTCACCCTCGCGGAGGACAACTGAGGACGGCGCCGCAGCCGTTTTGTAGGCGCTCGCACGCATGGGGTAGCCTTCCCTCTCGGTCCACCCGAGGCATGTCCTCGGTGCACCGAAGCGGGCCTATAGCTCAGACGGTTAGAGCGCTTCCCTGATAAGGAAGAGGTCAGAGGTTCAAGTCCTCTTAGGCCCACGATCACCCACCTTCAGGAGATGGCCATGAAGAAGATCCTGCTCGTCGCGATCGCCGCCGCAGGCGCTTTCTTCGCGAAGAAGAAGATGGACCAGGGCAAGAACGAGCAGGCCCTGTGGCAGCAGGCCACCGACCCCGTCGAGAAGGCCTGACTCTCCACCACGGGGCCTTGGCGCAATTGGTAGCGCACCTGCTTTGCAAGCAGGGGGTTAGGGGTTCGAGTCCCCTAGGCTCCACCACGAGAAACCGCAGGTCAG
>CAWBRA010000007.1:0-38665 GCA_963791105.1 uncultured Actinomycetota bacterium
GCCCCCGACGGTCGCAAACGACTGCAGCCGACCGCCCTAACACCGCACCGAGAGGCTGCGACCCTCCGCTCTTCAAGCGCGCCCAAAGCGAGCCCTCGAACACGTTGACGCCAGCGGCCGCAGCCAGGCGCAGAGAGTGCCTGACCGCCTTTACTTCTCCCTCGCCTGTGGGTGCGCTGGCTTGTCCGAGATGATCTCGACAAAGGTCGACACGGCGACCACAGACTCGCCCGCCGCGCGCGCTCTGGGCAGGCTCGAGGTGACGGCGTGCCGAGGGTCAGCGCCGAGGGTCAGCGCCGATGGCGGCGGCACTCCCTCACCCGTGGCGCGGGTACCAGCGGCCTCGGTCGACCTCGAGCGAACCCTCGACTCGCGCGAGCTGGAGGTGTGCTCGCACGGTGAGTTCGGCCTGCGGTGTGGCGGGTCCTAGCTCGCGGTCGCTGCACACGCGGGCCGCCACCTCGTCAGGAGTCGAGCCCAGTCCGTCCACGGATCGGCGGACGGCGCGGTGGAGCTCGTCGGTCTCCGCGAGAGAGCCCTCGAGCGCGTCGAGGACGACACCCTGCCCGCGGAGGACACGGCCCTCCCAGCCGGGGTTCTCGTGGGACAGCACGAGCGTCGACGGCGCCAGCGCGACCATCTTCCGCAGGCTGTCACGGTAGGTGGTGACGTCGAGGTAGTAGGGCAGCCCGGTCCCCAACCCGGGCACGCCGCGATAGGGCACTCCTTCGCCCTGGACGGCATCCCCCGCGACCAGAAGCTGATCATCGCTCGACCACATCGCCAGATGACCCCACGTGTGGCCGGGAACGTGCACCACCTCCCACGAACGGTCGCCGACTGCGAGCCGGGCACCACCGAGCAGCGGGGCGACAGGCACGCCAGCACTCGTGGGAGGTGCGACTGCGATGCCGAGCTGCGCCAGTGCTTGGGTGAAGCCCCCGGGGGCGGTGATCATGCCAACCTCTGCCACGTGCGCCTGCACCACGACTGTACTGTCGGTGGCCAGTTCCGCGGCTCCGCCGGTGTGGTCATGGTGGAAGTGTGTGCAGATCACTCGATCGACCGGTGGAAGCGCACGATCGGCCAGACACGCTCGGACTGCCGCTGGGCCGACCTCGGCCGGGCCCGCGTCAACGAGGACAGTGCGTTCGCCGCTCAGGACGACGACAGCCGTGGATAGGCCCGGGCCCATCGGGACGGGCAGGACGACGACGCCGTCGGCGACTTCGGTCCCGATCACCTGTCATCCGAGGGTGGCGCGGTGTAGGGAATGCGGAACCCTGCGGACAGGACAGCCTGGCGGCCGCCGTGCCGGTCGACCAGGCGGGCTTGATCCGAGCGCGCGCGTGCGTCCACCGCCTTCGGGTCCAGTTCGTTCCGAAGGGCCGCGGTGAGCTGGGCGAGCACGGTGGCATATTCCGGTTCCCCGGCCAGGTCGGCCTGTTCCCCAGGGTCGTTCTCGAGGTCGAAGAGCTGCGGTGGAGCCGTCGTGTAGTGGACCAGCTTGTAACGCCCGTGGCGCAGCATGAAGGCGCCGGAGGAAGCCCCGAGACCGTGGTACTCGGCGAAACCGCCCCCGAAGTGAGGTTCTTGATGCGGGGACAGAGCCGGACTTCGGCCGCTCCCCGGCCGATCATCCGGAACCCCAAGCGCGGCAAGGACTGTGGGATAGATGGACGTCAACGAAACGGGGTGCTCGACGCGGGCACCGGGCGCGAAGCCGGGACCCGTGACCAACAACGGGACTCCCACCGACTCTTCGTACAGATGGTGCTTCCACCACAGGCCACGCTCGCCCAAGGAGACCCCGTGGTCGGAGGTGTAGACGACTACCGTGGAGGAGTCGTCGAAACCCAGGCTGGTGGCATGGTCCAGGACCTGACCGACGAGGCGGTCGGCCAGGGTGCACAGTCCGTAGTAGGCCCGCCGGGCTCGAGTGACCTCCTCGACGGTGAAGGCGCTCTCGACCCCCATGACTCGTCGCAACTCGGCTGGGTACGGGTGCTGGTGCGCCGGTTCATCGTCCCCCGCGACCAACGCCGTGGACACATCGACCTCGGGGTACAGGTCCCAGTACTCCTGCGGGACCACGAGGGGATGATGAGGGGTCGCAAAAGACACAAGAAGCGCCCAAGGCTCTCCTTCCGGTGCGGCATCGAGCCACCGGCAGGCCGCATCGGCCACCGCTCGGTCGTAGTCGAGATAGGGCGAGGTGCCCACCCCGGCCTGCCTGACCAGCGCGGCGAGCGCCGGTCGGGCAGGCATGTCGTCGCGCACCAGGGAATAGACATCTCCGATGCCGTCGCTCACGTCGAGCGGGAGGATGACCTCGTCGAATCCGGTGTCGTCGTCGGGGCTACGGAAGTGCATCTTTCCGATCACCGCCGTCCTCATCCCTGCGGAGCGGACGACATGCGCCCACCCCTCTGGCACACCTGTGTAGGGGTGCGCGTTGTCCCACGAACGCGTCTCGTGCACGGGACGACCGGTCATCAGCGCCGCTCGCGACGGCACGCACATCGGCGAGGCGCAGTAGGCGTTGTCGAACGCAGTGCCGCGGGCCGCGAATGCGTCCAGATGCGGTGTCTGCACGGTCACGTTGCCGTAGGCGCCGGCGGCGTGACGGGCGTGCTGATCCGTCATGAGGATGATGACGTGGGGCACCGCCGTCATCGAACCTCCTCGACCCGCACGGACGCACCGGTCGCGGCCGCTCGATAGATGGCGGAGACGGTGCGCAGGGTCTCGACCTGATCGGCAGGCGACGGCTCAGCGGGGCGGCCTTCGCGGCGACACTCGAAGAAGTGGTCGAACTCCTCGTCGAAGCCCAACGACGGCGGGCAGGCGGGCGGAGCCGGGCAGCCACCGACGGACACCACCCCGGAGAGAACGTCGGCGTCGACGGTCCCCTCGCTGCCGAACAGCGTTTGGGTCAGGACCCTCTGCCCATCGCGACGGCTGCGGCCGGTGAGCACGATGGAGCCGACCGTTCCCGATTCAAAGCGCAAGGACACCACCATCTCGTGGTCCAGGAACGGGCCGCCGTCTCCCGTCGCCTGCGGGCTCACGGCCCGCACCGACTCCACTTCTCCCAGCAGCCGGCGTCCGAGGGAGACGGCATGGGTGCCAGCCTGCGTCAAGTAGCCCCCACCTGCGGATCTGAGGTCGTAGTTCCACGTGGGTTGACCGCCATCGGGCAACCTGTGGTCGCTCTCGTGGCGCGACTCCCACAGCAGGACGTCGCCGAGGTCTCCGGCGCGGATGAGGTGCTCGAGGGCCCGGGCGGCCGAGCTGAATACCCAGTTCTCGGCCACCATCACGGTGCGGTCCGGGGTCGCCGCAGCGGCGGCGGCCACTGCCCGGGCCTCCTCCAGGGTGGCGGCGACCGGCTTCTCCAGGATGACGTCCTTGCCAGCGGCCAATGCCGCTTCGACCTGCTCGCGGTGCAGGGTCGGCGGGGTGCACAGATCGAGCACGTCGACGTTGTCGTCGGCGAGCACGGCTTCGAGGTCGGTGCCGTGGCGAGCTGCGCCGAAGCGTTTCGCGCATGCTCTTGCCCGGTCAGCATCGACGTCGATCACGGCCCAGAGCTGGGCGTCGCGACGCGCCGCCAGGCGCGGTAGGTGCACGTTCTGGGCGATCAGCCCGGCGCCGATCAGCGCCACCCGTGGTGTGGCTGCGGTCATGACGGCTCCCGTTTCGAGCCTGTGCTTGTCGGTACGTCGAACAACCGGCAGTGGGCCTCGGTGGCAGGGGGCAGGTCTGCCAGCGGAATCGGCAGGTCCAAGGTCGGCTCCCATCCGAGGTCGGCGGCGGCGTTCGTGACGTCCCAGAGCGTGGCGCCGTGCCGGGAGACTCCGTGGTAGATGCCGATATGCGCGGGTGCGGTTAGCGCTGCCCGGACCAGGGCAGCAGCGTCGGCGTCACCGAACCAGGTGTCAGCGAACTGGCGGTTCGTGAGCGGCCATCCGGTCAGACCGAAGCGGATGGAGGACACCGAGGCGCCGGTCGTGTCGTGGTGCGCGGTCGCAGCCGCCTCCATGGCGGCCTTCGCGACGCCGTAGGAACAGCAGGGCCGGGCGCGTCGGTCGGTGCGAACGGGGGTCTCCCCCGCCCGGAAGTCGCCGCCGGCTGCGTGCACCGAGCTTGCCAGCACCACGGTCGGCACGTCGTGGCGTGCGGCCGCCGCGAGCACGTGGTGCGCCATCGTCAGGTTGTCCATGGCGGTGGACCAGGTCGAGCGGGGGCTCGCATTGGCAGCGAGGTGCAGGACCGCGTCGGCCGATGCCATGGCGTGGTGCAGCACCTCGGGGTCGCGGAGATCCCCCGTGCTCGTCTGGTCATAGTCGTGGTCGCCACCGGGTTCTTCGTGGTCGAGGACGTGAATGCGGTAGGCCTCGCGCAGCGGGGGCAGCACGACTCGGGCGACCCTTCCCAGACCGCCGGTGACGACGAGGCGCGGACGCTGCCGGGGCTCACTCACGCGGCATCGCCCACTGAGTTGTCGCCAGCCACCTCGGCCCGGAGCGCCCAGGTGACCCAGTCGCTGTCGGTGAGTCGCACCGCGCTGCCCTCAGCTGAGGCACGGGCCAGGTCATCACCGAAGGAGGTGGACGGCTCGACGGCGAGCACCGGCTCCCGTGACTTCCAGCTGTGGTCGATCCAGAGTGCGAGATGAGTGACCGGCGCCGTCCACGACAACGTCAGCTCTCGCCCACCGGGATGGTGGACGGTAGCGCTCGTCGGCGCGGTGCCGGGCACGCACCAGAGCTTGCGCCCGGTCCCGGGTTGTAGACCTTCGAGAGGGTCGACGTCACCCGCCGGCCACACGACGTGACGATCGGGCTGAGGCCCGCACTCGATCATCGGGCGTTCCTCCTGTGCCAGGGTGAGCGCTGTGCCTGGCACGCATCGGAACTGGGGGTGGGCCATCCAGAGGAGTTCGGTTGCCCGAGTGTCCGCGCGTGCCGAATAGTCCAGCACGAAGCCCGTCGCGGTGATGCTCGTGCGTCTGCGAAGGGTGAATGGCACTGCCGCGCCGCTGACTTCCAGCTCGACAGCGTCCGGGGCCTCCGCCACCACCCGCCACGGCACGGACCACACCTCCCCGTGGTCGGGCAGGCCGCGTGTGCGCAGTGTGGGAGCCACCTCGTCCCACCCGCACATCTCGGCCTCGACGAACCGTGCCCCGGGCAGGGCGGCGAGCAGGTCCCCGGGGGCCGGCTGCGCAAGCCACTCGTGGTTGGACCGGTCGCGGACGGAGGCGATCTTCGCGCCCCGCTCCGGCAGCACGACCAGGGAACCCCACGGTGCGGTGAGCCGCAGGGCCGCCTGACCGTGCCACGCCACTCGCGCCGGGCTCATCGAGCCGCCAGGCGTTTGGCCTCGGCGAGGGTGGCGCGAAGGGCATCGATGCGTCCAGCGACCTCCTCGGCCGGTCCCGAGGTCAGGGCGCTGCCCATCCCCACTGCGACGGCCCCGGCGCGGATGTACTCGGCTGCGTTGTCCAGGCTCACGCCCCCCGTCGGTACCAGCGCCACCTGAGGCAGCGCCGCCAGCAGGTCGCGGACGCTGCGGGGACCGTAGGCGCTGGCGGGGAAGAGCTTGACGAAGTCGGCGCCCTCCTCGACCGCACGCATGGCCTCCGTCGCCGTAAGGGCGCCGGGAAGCGTCGCCATGCCATACCGATGCGCAGTACGGAGCACAGCGGAGTCGACGGCGGGAGACACCACGAACCTGGCGCCGGCCAGGGCCGCGAGTCGGGTTGTCGTCTCGTCCAGCACCGTGCCCACGCCGACCAGGGCGTCCTCACCGAAGTCGCGAGCGAGCTCGGCGACGACCTCGATTGCGCCCGGCAACGTGGTCGACACCTCCACGACTCGCTGGCCCGCGCTGAGCAGGGCGGAGGCGGCGGCGTAGGCGCGCTCGGCGCTCGTCTCTCGAACGATGGCGACCACCGCCTGCTCGGCGATGCGGGCGGCGATCTCATATCGGTGCACGGTTGCTCCTTGATGTGCTGGGGTGGTCGCGCTCATCGCGAACCTCCACGGTCGGTGGCCACGCTGGAGACGCGCCAGTCGCTACCACTGCGCGCGCTCTCCAGCAGCTCTGCGGGTGTCGAGAGCAGCTCGCCCACATCCGAGTGCGAGGTCAACGCGACGCCGGCGGTCAGGTGCCCGAGCATCAGGCAGCCCGTGTCGTCGAGTCCCTCCAGTCGGCCGTGGATCCATCCGGCAGCGAAGGCGTCTCCAGCCCCCACCGGCTCGATGACGTCGACGGGGAGTGCGGGCACCGACGTGCGGCGACCCTGGTTGAAGGAAACACACTCGGTGGCGCCGTCCTTCACGACGACCGTGTCGGGACTGGGCAACACCGTTCGTACATCGTCGGCCGCCACCGATCCCCAGAGGACCTCTGCCTCGTCCAGGCCGACGAACACCACGTCGCAGCTGTCGGCGATGTCGGCGATCACGGAGCCCGCCGTGAGCGCGTCGTGCCACAGCACCGCTCGGTAGTTCACGTCGAAGCTGACGACGGTGTCGTGCTCCCGTGCCCGTCGGAGCACCGTTCTCACCGCCTGCTCGCAGGAGGTCGAGAGGGCTGGGGTCACTCCGGTGAGGTGCACCCATCGGGGTCGGCTGTCCATCACCGCCGCTGCGTAGTCTGCGTCCATCAGCGCAGCGGCCGACCCGGCGCGGTAGTAGTAGACCTGTGATCCGTGGGGAGCCGGGTCCTTGACGAACATTCCCGTGCGCTGGCCGGGGACGGCTCGCGCCAAGGCGGTCGACACGCCATAGGACTCGACGTCTCTTCGCAGGCGCACTCCCAGTGGGTCGTCACCGACCAGCCCGGCCCACTCCACGGCCGTACCGAGTCGTGCGAGGGAGATGGCGACGTTGGACTCCGCGCCAGCGGGACCGATCGTGTACGTCGCGGCCTCGTCCAGTCGCAGTCCGTCACTCGGCACCAGCTGGACCATCGTTTCGCCCATGCAGACCACGGGCCCGCGGCCTCGCGTCCCGCGAACGGGTGTCCTGACGCTCATGAGCGCCCACCTCCGACCTCGTACTGGGCGATGAACTCGCGGTCGGGCTCCACGCCCAGTCCGGGGCCGCCCGGCGGACGGACCTCGCCGTCACGTCGGACGGCTTCGAAGAGTTCGAGCGGCTCCACCAACAACTCATCGCGGAACCGGTTCGGCGTCGTGTCGAGCTCGAGCATCGGTGTCCGCGAGAACATCGCGCCGGGAAGGTCCGGCATCGCCACCAGCAGGTGGATGTTCAGCGCGATCGCTACTGCCGAGCCCCAGACGTGGTTCACCACCGGCACGAACCGGCTGTGGGCGAGGTCACGGACCCTGAGGTACTCCGAGACTCCCCCGAGAGCACACACCTCGGGCTGCGCGATGTCCACACATCCGGCGTCGAGCAGGTCGCGCCAGCCCCACCGGGTGAACTCCGCCTCGCCACCGGCGATGTTCACCTCGAGCGTGTCTCGCAGCCGTCGATATCCCTCTCGATCCTCGGGCGCGACGGGCTCCTCGAACCACGCCACCCCGAGTTCGCCCAGCGCTCGCCCGACGGTCAGGGCATCGGTGACGTCGTAGCAGTGATTGGCGTCCACCATCAGAGGAAAGTCCTCCCCTACGGCGTCACGAACGGCTGCCGCGAGCTCGATGTCCCGCGACACCCCCAGCCCCACTTTCATCTTGGTCGCGGCGAATCCTGCGTCCTTGATGGCCTCGGCGTCATGAGCCATGCGTCCGGCCAGATCGGTTCCACGCGTCAACATCATGCCGTAGCCGTAGACGGGAACACTCTCGCGGAACGCTCCACCGATCAGTTGGTGCAGCGGCTGTCCGGCTATTTTGCCGAACAGGTCCCATAAGGCGATGTCGACACCGGACAGGGCCTGGATCGGCATGCCCTTCTGCCCGTGGTCGCGGAGCAGGTTGTAGACCCGGTGCCACAGGACCTCGCGGTCCAAGGGGTTCGAGCCGACCACCATGGGGGCGATGACCTGCTCGACGATGACCTTGTTGGCCACGGCCACGTTACCGGGACCGAAACACTCACCCCAGCCGGTGAGCCCCTCGTCGGTGCGCACTTCCACGAGGTGAGCGGTCCGTCGGTTGTAGTACTGCTGCGAGTAGCCGAGCTCTTCGTCGAGGTCGTACTGCAGCACGTGGCTCACGATCTCGGTGATGCGCATCAGACGACACCTCGCCCGACGACTGCGAGCGGGCGGGAGACCCGCTTGTGGACGAGGTACTCCTCGAGAGCGAGGGTCGAGCAGTCGTGACCCACGCCGGACTGCTTCATCCCGCCGTGGGGAAGCTCGATCGCGTACTTCACACCGTTGACGTGGACCTCGCCGAACCGTAGTCGGTCCACGCAGTCCGCGATCAGGGCAGGGTCGCGCGCGAAGACGAATGCGCTCAGGCCGGCGTCGGTGTCGTTGGCGATCGTGACTGGATCATCGCCGTCGGCGAACCTCGACACGGACACGACCGGACCGAAGATCTCCTCGCGGAACAGGGCCATCTCGGATGTCACCCCCTCGACCACGGTCGGTTGGAGATAGCAGTCGGTCCCGGCGCCGGGTGGCACGGCGCCACCCGTGACCAGCTCAGCTCCGGCAGCAACCGCGGACCGCACGAGGGCGAGGACGCGTCCGGCCGCCCCGGCGTCGATCAACGGCCCCATGTCGACCGTGCCCGCGGGGCCGGTGCCGACCCGCACGGCTTCCGCGCGTGCCTTGAGCTTGCCCACGAGGTCCCCGGCGACGGCTTCGTGGACGAGCACCCGGTTGGGAGCGACGCAGACCTGGCCGGCGTTTGCGTACTTCAGCGACGACACGATGTCGGTCACCAGGTCGAGATCGGCATCGGGGTAGACGAGGACCGGAGCATTGCCGCCGAGCTCGAGGGAGAAGCGCTTGATCGAGGTCGACCCAACCCTCATGACGTGCTGCGCGGTGGCTGCGGATCCGATGAGCGTGATCAACGAAGGGATGGTGCTGGACGACAGCGCATCGCCGACGGTTACGTCGTCGCCGCACAGGATGTTCACGACACCTGGTGGCAGTCCCACGTCGTGGCACAGTCGCCCGACGAGGTAGGCCGACAGGGGGGTCTTGGCCGACGGCTTGATGACCACCGGGCAACCTGCCGCCATCGCCGGCCCTAGTTTGTAGGCGAGGTTGAGCAACGGGAAGTTCCACGCGAGGAAGGCCACGACGACACCCACCGGCTCGCGTCTCAACTCATGCTCGTGGGTTCCCGCGTGATCCGCCAGCGGCTCCGTCTCGACGAGTTGGACCGCGTCGGCATAGAACTGGAGCGAATCCACCAGCAGGCGATGGTCGTCCTCGGTCTGCTCCCAGGGTTTGCCGGTCTCGTCCTGCACCGCGCGGCGCAGTTCCACCTCGGCAAGGACGACGGCCTCCCGCAGGGCATGCATCCATCGCGCGCGTTCTTCCGGTCCGGCGTCGCGCCAGGTCGGCGCCGCGGCCGACGCTGCCGCCAGGGCATCGGCCGCATCTTCCGGCCCCGCCCACGCCACCCGGGCAACCATGTGCCCGGTGGCCGGCGAGACGACGTCGTGGGCAGCTCCGGTAAGCCTGCTGGATCCTCCTACATACATGGGAACCACGTCTTGAGTAGACATTCCTTCTCCTTCCGCCGCTAGCACGGCAGTCTCAACGGCACGGGTGGCAGGCCGACGACCTCGGCGTCGACTCGGAGCAGTCGCCCGTCCCAGGGATGAGGACGCTCCACGGTCGGGTCGACGGTGCCGGTGGTCACGAACAGCTGGTCGAGGTCGGCACCACCGAAGCAGCAGCTGGTCGGGTGGCGGACCGGCAGGTCCAGCACGACCTGCAGGCTTCCGTCGGGGGCGTGGCAGCGAAGGCTGCCACCGCCTGCCATCGCCACCCACACGTCGCCGTGTGCGTCGACGGTGAGTCCGTCGGGAACGCCCGGCACGTCGCCGAGATCGACGAAGAGTCGGCGATTGACGAGGTCGCTCGCAGAGACTTCGTAGGCATCGATGCGCCGGGCGCGAGTGTCGACCAGGTAACAGGTGATCCCATCGGGGCTCCACGCCAGGCCGTTGGCCAGCCCGAGTCCGTCCACGGCGGTCCGGGGTACGCCGCCGTCGTCGACCCGCCAGAGTGCGCCGGTGCGTGCGCCGGTGGCCGGCACGGGGATCGTCCCCATCCACAACCGGCCGTTCCGATCGCACGCGCCGTCGTTGAGCCGCTCGTCGGGCCCCCCTGGGAAGCGCACGACCGTAGTTGCCCCGCCTCCATCGCGGTCCAGCGCCACCAGCGCCAAACCCGTAGCGACAGCCAGACGCCCGTCGTCCGTGGGGAACACCGCAGAGACGGGCGGGGTGAGTCGCACGCTGCTCGTCGCTCCGGTCGAGGGGTCCGTGGCATGTATGTCACCAGCCGGTATGTCGACCCATCGAACGCATCCGCTCGACACGTCCCACACCGGACCCTCGCCGAAGCGCGCGCGAGTCTCCCCCACCGGTGCCACGTTGGGGACGCGGTGCCGGACCGACGACCTGTCGTCCGCGTCAGCCACCATGACGGCCTCCGAGGGTGAAGGTGCTCGTGGTGACTTCGCCAAGTGTGTCGATGTCCACGTCGACCCCAAGACCCGGGCCGCTGGGCACGGTGTAGGCACCCGACTCGCACACGATCGGTGTGACGAGCAACGAGTTGCCGACCGCCAGCTGGCCGGGCTGGAACTCCATGGTCAGCAGGTTGCGGGTCGCCGATGCGACCTGTACACCGGCTGCGATGTAGACCCCGAGGCCCACTCCGAGGTGGAGCGCTACGGGGACGTGGAACGCCTCTGCGAGGGCAGCGACTCCCTGCGCCTCGGTGATGCCCATGCGTCCGACGTCCGGCTGGATGACGTCAGCCGATCGCTTGACCAGACGGTCGCGGAAGTCATACCGGGTGCGGATCTCCTCCCCGATGGCCACAGCAGCGGACAGCGCGCGGGCCACCTCGGCCTGCCCGAGAGAGTCCTCCGGTGCCACCGGAGCCTCCACGAAGCCGACGTCGTGATGCTCGAGGGCCTGCCCGAGGGCGATGGCCTGCGGCACCGTGTATCGCCAGTGGAGGTCGACGTTGATGACGGGGTCGGTGCCGACAACTCGTCGGACCTGGGCGAACGACCTCTCGTCGGCGCGGACCCCATTGCCCAGGGGGAGTTTGAATTCGTTGAACCCACGCTCGGACCAGCTCAGCACGTGGGCTACTCGTGTGTCGTCGTCCGCGGCGGCTAGGCCGGACACGTAGCAGGGAACGCGTTCGCGCACCTGGCCGCCGAGCAGCGTTGCGACCGACGTGCCGAGCAGCTTGCCCTTGAGGTCCCACAGAGCGATGTCGCAGGCTGCGACCGCGTCGAGGTGGTAGCCGTTGTTGTGTCCCCGCTCGCGCATGGCGTCGTAGTTCGCGACCCAGATCGACTGGGTCAGCAGGGGGTCGAGTCCGAGCAGGAACGGGCCCAGCAGGCGTTCCACAATGGTCGAGGCGACCTCGGGAACCAGGGGCGCCTGTGCTTCGCCCCAGCCGTAGGTCCCGTCGTCAGCGGTGATGCGGACCAGGAAGCTCTCGGACTTGGTGGAGTAGGACGACCTGTATTTCTGGTGCCGGACATAGTCACCTCGCTGGCCCGGGAGGTCGACCTGGGTCGTGCCGCCCAGATAGCTCTGGTCCAGCTTGACGACGAAGCCGTCGATGGCAACGATCCGCCTCATCAGCCGACTCCAGGAAGAAGGTCGGCGAACTCGAGAAGGAAGCGGTCTACGGCTTCGACCTCGACCGGGTGGGGTCGGTGGTGCGGGAGTCGACACCGAGGGTCGTCCAGCAGCCCACGACGGTGCGCGATCTGCTTCTCCAGGGCCACCATGCTCTCCTGGGTGTTTGCCCACCCCACGAGATACATGAGAAGCCGAGCGAACACCTCACCTGCACGCTCGTGATCCGCGGCCGAGAAGGCCCGCCAGATCTCTTGGTAGACCTCGACGAAGCCCGATCCGGGCTGGACACCGACGGCGCCGAGGCGCAATGAGTCCAAGAGGTACAGCCCACCCGTGCCGGCGAAGCAGGCCAGGTCCGGGAGGGTGTCCCGCAGCGTGGCGAGCAGGCGGTGCGGCGGACGGGCCTCGACCTTGACCGCCGCCAGATTCGCGTGACTTCGGGCGAGGGAGCCGATCACCTCGGGAGTGATGCCACCACCGGCGACCGGCGCGAGCTGCACGATCACCGGCGTCTCGGGGACCGCCTCCAGAACCGACGCGCAGTGCGCCTCGAGCGCTTCGAGTGACGGAGACATGAAGTGAGGTGGCAACAGGTTGACCCAAGCAGCACCCGCGTCGACCCAACGTCGAGCCTCCTGGACCGCCTGCCTCGTCGCGTGGGAGTGCAGGGCGCACACCACGATCGTCTGCGAGCCCTCAGTGCGCTGTATGGCCCGCGTGCCCACGAGGTGCTTCTCAGCCTCGTCGAGCTTGTAGAACTCCGAGGCGAAGCCCGGAACCATCACGGCCGGCACACCCAGGCCGACCAGGTGGTCGACCACGCGGTCGAAGGACATCAGGTCGATCTCACCGTCCGCAGCGAAGGGCGTGGGGAGGACGGGGAGGACGCCGGAGATGGACGGCATCTGCGCGGACCGCAGGTTGTCGATCACTTGACGGCCCCCAGGGTGAGGCCCGCCACCACACGGCGCTGCATGAACGCGAACACGACGACGAGCGGCAGCACCCCGAGGATCGCGGCCGGGAACAGCTCAGTGGGATCGACTGTGTAGGGGTTGATGAACGCATAGGCATTGACCATGATCGTGCGTTTGCCGGGGTCGCTGAGGAACACCAGCGGCACGACGAGGTCGTTCCACACGTGCAGGGCCAGATAGATGACCAGCGTCGCGGTGACCGGTCGCATCAGTGGGAAGAGCACGATCCAGAAGGTGCGGAAGGTGCCTGACCCGTCCAAGGCTGCCGCCTCCTCGAGCTCGACCGGGATCTGGCGGAGGAAGCTGGTGTAGAAGAAGACCGCCACCGGTAGCAACATCCCTGCGTAGGCGAGGATGACGCCGAGCCGGCTGTCGAGCAGCCCTGCGTCACGGTAGAGCACGAACAGGGGCCCGATGAGCACGAAGACGGGCAGCGTCATGCCGAAGATGAAGAAGCGGTAGGCAGCGGCGGTCCAGCGCCGGGTCAAGCGCGCGAGCGGATAGGCGGCGAGTGCACCGAAACCGATGATGATCAGCAGCGAGCCGCCGAGGATGATCAGCGTGTTGACAAGACTGGCCCCGTAGTTCATGCGGCTGTAGGCCAGCCGATAGTTGTCGAACGTTGGATCCACGGGGAAGCCCAACGGGTTGTCGGCCACCGCCGCAGGGGTCCGCAGCGACGCGAAGACCGTCAGGACCAGTGGCAGGACGATCATCACGACCGCGACCAGCAGGAGCAGATCCCCGGCCCGACGGCCCAGGTTCATCTGCGGAATCCCTCGCTCGCGACGGCGAGGGGCCGGCGGCCGTGCGGTCGGCGAGTTCGTGGGGCTCGCGGTGGTATCGATACTCATGCGACACGCTCCTCGCGACGGCGCAGGACACCGTTGACGGTCAAGCTCATGGCCACGACGACCATCAAGAGCAGCACGGCGATCGTGACGCCGTACGAGAACAGGCCCTGGCCACCGAAGATCTTCTGGTAGACCAAGATGGTGAGGGTCGTGGTCGACTCTGCCGGCCCCCCCTGGGTCATCACGAGTGGGTACTCGAAGACCTTCAGCGAGCCGATCAGCGACAGCGTGACGTTGACGGTGAGTGAGGGCGCCAGGAGCGGCCACTCGATCCAGACGAAACGACGCCACCCCCGAGCTCCGTCAAGATCCCCGGCTTCGAGCAGGTCCGCCGGCATGTTCATGTAGCCGGCGTAGAAGATGGCCGCGGAGAAGCCGGCGAACATCCAGATGTTCACGACGGCGATAGACCACAGGGCGGTCGAGGGGTTGCCCAACCAGACCTGCGTCAGACCCGACAGGCCCATGCTCGTCAACACACTGTTGATCGCGCCGTCAGGCGCGTAGAACGCCGACCAGATGAAGGCTGCCATGACCGGGGAGATGAGCATCGGCAGGAGCAGGAGGACGCTGTAGACCCGCTGGGCGCGCGGCCGAGCGAACAGTGCTCTGGCCAGCGCGAGTCCGATGCCGTTCTGCAAGGTGCACACGACCGCGGCGTAGGCGACGGTCCGGCCCAGTGCGTCCATGACCTGCTCGTCACCGAAGAGCGCTCGGAAGTTGTCGAGGCCTACGAACTGCCCCGGGTTGCCAGCAGGGCTGTCGGTCAGACTGAGCTGGACGCTGCTGAGCAGCGGGTAGATGATCACGATCAGATAGATGGCCGTGACCGGGGCCAGGAAGAGCACGGCCTTCCAGGGGTGTCGAGCGATCATGTCGCCTTCCTCATTCCTGCGGTGGATCGGGGAGACCGTTGTGTCTCCCCGATCCACCCGGGCGGTTGTCAGCTGGGACGCAGCGAGCTGTCCAGGTCCTCCAGGAATTCCTGATCGCTGTCGTACTGCCCGAGCATCCAGGCTTGCAGCTTCGACTTGATGGTCTTGTTGCCCTCGGCGCTCAGCCAGGAGTCGCGCGCCAGGATGTGGAACCGACCAGCCTCGTAGGCCTCGAGCACGGGAGCAGCAACCTCGTCCTGAGGGTTCTCGGCACCGGTCCACGGGCTGAGCGCGTGTTCGGCCTCGAGGAAGGGCTTGGCGTTCGCCGAGTCGACCCAGAAGTCGAGGTAGGCCTTCGCGGCGTCGGCGACCTTGGTGTCGGCGTTGATCGACCACGCGGTGCCCGAGATGACGCCGACGCTGGATTCCTCGCCATCGGCTGCGGCCGGCCACGGATTGAAGGAGAAGTTCGTGAGCCCGGCCTTCTCAATGCCCTGGACCATCCAGGCACCCTGGAAGTAGAAGGCGTACTTTCCGGCCGCGAAGTCGTTCAGCCCCTGGGACCACTCGTCGATCCCCAGCTCCTGCTTGAAGTCCACGTAGCCGTCGCTGTCCAGAGTCTTGATCTGCTGGAGCGCGGGCTCCCAGTCGGAGAAGCTCGCGTCCCCGGCCATGAACTGCTGGTCCCATTCGGGGTTGTCCTGATAGACCAGCGTCGAGGCGACCCCGTTGAGGCTCATCTGGGCTGTGTCGCCGGCCTTGTTCGGGTAGCCGATCGGTGTGATACCTGCGGCCTCGAGCGTTGCGAGGTCCTCCTCGAATTCCGACCACGTGGCCGGGACCTTGTCGATACCGGCCTTATTGAGGAGATCCATGTTCGCGTACAAGCCCTCGGCGATCAGCTCCATCGGCTGGGAGTAGACCGTGTCGTCGATGGAGATCGATGGCAGCACGGCGGGATCAACGTCGTCCACCCAGCCTTCGTCCGAGAGGTCCATCAGGTAGCCCGCCTTGCTCCATCCGGGGATGGACGTGACGTCGGTCATGATGACGTCGGCTGCGGTGCCGGCGAGGAACTCGGGCTGCGTCTTCTGGAGGTAGGCGTCGTTCGGAGGGACGTACTCGAACTGCAGGTCGATGTCGGGGTTGGCCTTGCTGAAGGCATCGTTGATCTCGGGGATGTTGGCAAGTTCGGTGCCTCCTCCCTTCCAGCCCTGGACCTTGAGCACCGTCTTTCCGTCGGCGTTCGTCGAGCCCTCGGAGTCGCCCCCGCAGGCAGAGAGGGCCAAAACGAGGCTCAGGCCCCCGGCGAGGGCGAGTCCGGCCGCGCGAGGCCACCTCCGACCCGGACGGGACACCGATCCCGTGGGCAAACTGTCACGTGCGATGGAGTTCATCTGTGCTGCCTTTCGATCTGTCGAGATGGGGTGGCCGGAAGTCCCGACCAGCGATCACCAGTCCCCGTGGGACCCGTCGGGGTGGGTGAAACGCGGCGTGGTCCAGTCACCCGAGTAGGCGCGGTCCCGCACGCCCTCCTCGTCGACCTCGATGCCGAGGCCAGGCTGCTGGGGAACGCGGATGGAGCCGTCCTCGATCAAGAACGGTGTGGTCAGGATCCCGAAGCCGAGATCCGCTCCGTCATCCAGGCTGGGAAACTCCTGGATGAGGAAGTTGGGGGTGCAGGAGTCGACCTGCAGACATGCCGCCAGCGACACCGGGCCGAGCGGATTGTGGGGAGCGACTGCGACGTAGCCCGTTTCGGCCATGGCGGCGATGCGCCGCGTCTCGCTGATGCCTCCCGCGTGGCACACATCGGGCTGGACCACCGACACGGCCCGCTGGTCGAGCAACTCACGGAAGCCCCACCTGGTGAAGATCCGCTCACCGGCTGCGATCGGCACCGTGGTGGACCTGGCCACCTCCACCAGCGCGTCAACATTCTCCGGGAGCACCGGTTCCTCGATGAACATCGGGGCGTACGGTTCCAGCGCCGCACACAGGCGACGCGCCATGGCGGGCGTCGTACGACCGTGGAAGTCCAACGCGATGTCGAACTGGGGACCGACGGCTTCACGAACCGCCTGGACCCGACGTACCTGACGATCGACGTACTCGGGCGAGTCGACCATGGCGACGGGGCCGTCGATCCCGAACTTGATAGCCGTCATTCCCTCGCTCTGTGCCTTCACGGCGGCATCCACGAAGTCCTGGTCCTGACGACCGCGAGCGTGCCCGTACATACGGATCCGGTCACGCACGGCCCCGCCGAGGAGAGCGTGGACCGGAGCGTCGAGCGACTTCCCGGTGATGTCCCAGAGCGCTTGGTCGATGCCGCTGATCGCAGAGCAGAGAACCGGCCCGCCGCGGTAGAACGCCCCGCGATACATGACCTGCCAGTGGTGCTCGATGCGTCGGGGGTCTTGGCCGATCAAGTACTCGGCCAAGTCGCGGAGCAGCTGCTCGACGACGCGCGCCTGGCCCTCGACCACGGCCTCTCCCCACCCCGTCGAGCCACGGTCGGTATCGATTGCGACCAGGAGCCAGCGCGGGAGCACGTGGAAGGTGCGGAGCCCAGTGATCTTCATGCGCGGCCTCGCCCTCGCGCGGTCCGTGCGACGACCGGCCATGCCCGACCTGCCGCAAGGCTGTCGCTGCGTCCACTCACTTTCGCACCTCCTGTGCACTATGTGCACACCTATGTGCACTGCGAGAGCAGCATGTCACGAAAGCCTTCGGTGTGACAAGGGTCTCTCGCGAAATGTGTGCAGCATCCACACACGTGGGTGCGCATTTGGCACAACTTGGCTACGGTAGGGGCCAACGGGTGACCGCTCGCCAGCCGGACACAGGCACCATGGGCGGCCGGCCCCGCCGTCCCGGAGGTGATCAAGGTGTCAAGCTCGGTCAATCGTGCTCTCGACATCCTGGAGCTGTTGTCCGAGAACAGCGCCGGACCCCGCGAGCTCGGCGAGCGGCTCGACGTGCACCGTTCCACCATCGTGCGCCTGCTGCACACCCTGGAGGAGCGCGGCTACGTCCGGAGGCTGCCAAATGGAAAGTGGAGCGTCGGCTTCCAACTCGTGGCCACCGGCCAGCGGACCTTGGACACCCTCGACCTCCGCGAGGTCGCCCGTCCGCACCTCGCCCTGCTCGGTCAGAAACTCGGCCACACCATCCACTTGGCGAGCCTTGTCGGGCACGACGTCATCTATGTCGACAAGGTCGAGGGTCTCGGATCTGTGCGCATGCGCTCGCGGGTTGGGGGCAAGGCCTTTGCTCACACCGCAGGCGTCGCCAAGGCGGTGCTCGCGTTTGCACCCGAAGACATCCGAGAGGCCGCCATGGAGGACTGCGAGTTCGAGCGATTCACGCAGACCACGATCACGACCCCCACCGAGCTGCGCAGCGAGTTCGCACTGATCCGAGATCGCGGCTACGCCACGGACGACGGTGAGGCGGAGGACTACATCAACTGCGTAGCGGTGCCGATCTTCGGCATGGATCACACCGTAGTGGGCGGACTGTCCGTCACTGCCCTAAGAGCACTGGCTCCGCTGGACCAGTTGACGTCCCAAGTCGATCTGGTTCTGTCCACCAGAGACTCGATATCGGCCGACCTCGGGCTTGTCGGTCGTGTTGCCGCTACGCCGGCATGAGAGCACAGCGCCTGATCGCGGAGATGCGCCAGACCAGCCGTCCACGCCGAGCCCCACCGTCGATCACAGCCCGCGACCGCTCACGAAGGAGTGCCCATGCGAGATGCGACGGGCCTCGTGCCCGTAGAGGTTGACGTCGACTACCGGTTCACGCTGGCCAACGAGCGCACCTTCCTCGCCTGGATACGCACGTCGCTGGCCCTCCTGGCTGCCTCCGTAGCCGTGGTGCAGTTCGTGCCGGACGTTGGTACGAGTGCCATCCGTGAGACCTTCGGCATCGTCCTCGCCGTGCTGGCGTCCTGTTCGGCGGCCGGTGCCAGTTGGCGCTGGGCCGCCACCCAGAGGGCGATGCGTCGGGGTCAGCAACTGCGTCAAGGGGCCTTGCCAGCGACCCTCTCGATCGTCATGACCTTGCTGGCCCTGGCAGTGACGGTCGTTCTCCTTCGCGCGCTCGGCCGGTGATCGACAGCGGGCTCGCGCGCGAGCGCACTGCGTTGTCGTGGAGCCGAACGTCGCTCGCAGTCATCGTCAACGGAATCCTCGTGTTGGTTCGGCACGAGAACGCCTTTCCGCTCCTTGCGGCTGCGGGGCTGGCCGGACTATCGCTGTCCCTGGCCCTGCTGACGCTGGTCCACGCTGCGCGAAGGCACCGCATCGTTCATGACTCACAGCATGAGATCGTCGTGCTGAGGGGTCCTGTGGCAGTTCTGGGCCTCGGTATTGCCCTCCTTGGCCTCGCGACCGTCCTCGCGATCCTGATGGCCCGCTGACCGCGAATGCGAGGCGACGACGTTGGGCGGCAGCCCACGGCCGTGTCTGTGGCACCCGCCCGGTTGAGGAGACATCCTGAGGTGATGTCCCCCAGATGCTGCGGGCCGCGACGCGAGCCTCGCGAGCCACTTGAGCCGTTGGCCCACACAGGCGCGAGTGGTGCGGACTCCTGCCCGGCAGTGGTCAGGGTTCCGGCCGGAACGTTCGCCATGGGTACAGACGATCCCCGAGGATACGTCGAGGACGGCGAAGGCCCCGCCCACCAGGTGCACCTGTCGCCGTATGCCATCGGCATGCACGCAGTCACGAATCACTGGTTCGCGCGGTTCGTCGCGGACAGCGATCACGTCACCACCGCCGAGCGCCTCGGCGACTCCTTCGTCTTCGGCGGACTCGTGCCGCGTGACCTCGAACGCACGCGGGGCGTCGCCGGAGCTCCGTGGTGGCGGCTGGTTGAAGGTGCGTCGTGGCGTCACCCCGAGGGCCCACACAGTGACCTGATCGGCCGCGAAGATCACCCGGTCGTGCACGTCAGTTGGCTCGACGCCCAAGCATTCTGCGCCTGGAGCGGCACCCGGTTGCCCACCGAAGCGCAGTGGGAACGGGCCGCTCGTGGCGGGCTGGAGGGTGCCCACTTCCCGTGGGGGCACGAGCGCGAGCCGGCCGGCGAGCATCGGATGAACGTCTTCCAAGGCACGTTTCCCCAGCAGGACTCGGGTGAGGACGGCTGGGTGGGCACGTGTCCCGTCGGCACCTACGCCCCCAACGGCCTTGGTCTGTATGAGGTGACCGGCAACGTGTGGGAGTGGTGCGAGGACTGGTTCGACCGGGGGTGGTACGCCGTGTCGCCAACCGTCGACCCAGTGGGCCCCACGGCAGGCCTGGCCCGGGTGATGCGCGGCGGGTCCTACCTCTGCCACCACAGCTATTGCTGGCGCTACCGTGTCGACTCACGCAGTTCCAACACGCCGGACAGCACCACCGGCAACCTCGGCTTCAGGGTGGCCATGCAGATCGAGGATGCAAGCCGTGATGACCTCCCTGGTCTGGCCCCACCTCAGGGCGTGGATTCAGCCCACCCGTGACCGTGCGGGCTCCTACTGCCCGGTTCGTCGTCCTAGTTCGAGGGACCGAGAGTGAGCCCCGCGCCTCCAAGACGCATCGACCTGGGCTGGGTGGTGATGCTGACCTGGCTCGGCGCCTGGCGATGAGCGCACGCCAGGCCGGGATGCCGATCGCCCCGAGCAGCTACTACGCCGCCAAGACCAGTCCACCCTCGTTGCGGGCGGTCGCCGAACAGAGTCACCTGACGGTGATCCGGAGGGTTCACGCGGACAACTACGGCGCCTACGGGGTCCGGAAGATGCACGCCGAGCTCAACCGTCGCGGCCACCGGATCGCCAGGTGCACCGTGCACCGGCTGATGCGCACCGAGGGGCTGCGTGGGACCAGCCGCTCGAAGCGGCCCGGACACCAGGCCGGACCTGCTCGACCGCGACTTCAAGGCGCCCGAGTCGCCCTGGGATGGTTGGAGTCTCGGGCGCGTCCTGGGTTCCACGGGGTCTGGATTACTGGATTCTGGTGCCTGACACCAGAAGGAACAGATGGGACGACGGGGCTACCCGGCCGAGTTTCGACGCAAGGTCCTCGACCTGCTCGCGGGCGGCAAGAGTGTCGCCAGCATGGCGCATGATCTCGATATCAGTGACCAGACCATCTACGGCAAACGCCCAGCTTCCTGAATGCGGACCCTCAGACGGTGATGGAGCGCCGTCGCATCGGACATTGCCTTGAGCCCGACCCACATCGTAAGGCGTTCATTGGGTGCTCGCGGTGATCGCAACACCTGACTGTGTGGAGGTGTTGATCATCCCGTTCGCTACGTACATGGTCTCGGAGAACCTGCAGGTGTTCTGGTCTGAGTTGCAGCGCGGTGAGC
The DNA here is from genome assembly GCA_963791105.1 of uncultured Actinomycetota bacterium. Taxonomy (GTDB): domain Bacteria; phylum Actinomycetota; class Actinomycetes; order Propionibacteriales; family Nocardioidaceae; genus Marmoricola. The sequence goes on from CAWBRA010000007.1 coordinate 20,856, forward strand.
TCATCACCGATGCCGCATCCGCGGCGGGTACTCATCGACATCGGGGGCGGACGTGGCTGCGCCAGTCTGGTGGAGTGCGGTCGCGTCGTGGTCGTGACGTGGTGGGGCGGTGTCTGACGTTCGCTGAGCGTGAGGAGATTCTTGTGGGGCGTGCGGCGGGTCAGTCTCTGCGGGTCATCGCGGCGCCTCTGGGTCGCAGCCCCTCACGACTTCACGCGAGCTGTCGCGCAATGCTGATCCTCGCCGCGGCTACCGGGCCAGCTCGGCACACGTCATGGCCTACCACCGGCCTCGCGGCCGTAGCCGGCGAAGCTGGCGGAAAACTTGGCACTGCGCGAGAAGGTCGAGCAGGATCTACGCAAGAGGTACTCGCCGGAGCAGATCACCCCCAGCGGCGTCGCCACCTTCGTCATCGCAGCCCAATCGGACTCATGGTTCGGTCGAGTGGCTGACCATCCGGACCGCCCGCTCAGCAACTCGACCGGGTATCTCTTCGACGTACTCCCTGAAATGACTTCATCTTTCCAGAGGACTGGAGTCTCCGGACTCGCCGGGCGGTTCAGTTCAGAGCAAGGTCGCGGAGTCTGTGTTGAGTTTGTGTGGCGTCGGCTCGACGGGTGCAGACACGTGCTGCCAGCGGGATCACGAGTCGTACGTCGCCCGGACTACGTCAGACGCCGGCAGCGACTGGCAGGCGAGCCGGAGGCCGTCCTCAAGGTCGTCGTCGTCGAGGACGTCGTTGTTGAGCATCTTGACCTCGCCCTCGAGCAGCCGGATCGCGCAGGACGAGCACTCCCCCGCGCGGCAGGAGTAGGGCACGACCAAGCCCTTGGCCTCCAGATGCTCTATCAGTTTGGTGGTCGGCGCCCAGTCGTCGTAGGAGTAGGTGACTCCGTCGAGCTCTACCTCGACGTGGATGCTGCTGGGGCTGGGATCCTGGACGGCGACACAGTCCTGGGACGCAGCGACGTCTGGCGTTTGCGGTGCCTCGAACGGGTTCCCCTCGAGGGAGACGTACTTCTCATGTCGCCGCCGCTCGCGCGGGAAGCCCAGCTCCTTGAGCGCCGCAAGTGTGGCGTCTCGGAACGGGTCCGGCCCGCACACGAAGGCGTGGCATGACGCGAACGGTGCCACGAAGGCCCGCATCTGGGCACGCGACGGCAGCCCCTGGACGGACTCGAGCCAGTGCACAACCTGAAGGCGGTCGGGGTGGGCTGCCGCGAGGGCCGCGAGCTCGCAGGCGAAGATGACCGACGCCTCGTCGCGGTTGGCGTAGAACAGGACGACCCGGCCGGAGCCCTTCAGCAGCGCGGTGCGCGTGATCGACATGACCGGCGTGATGCCGGAGCCCGCAGCGAGCAGCAGCAGGTCCGTGTCGAACGACGCCGGGGTGAAGGTCCCCGTCGGCGCGAGCGAACGGATGGTCGCGCCCTCGCGGAGCTCGTCGCAGATCCAGTTCGAGGCATAGCCGCCAACCGTCCGCTTCACGGTGACCGTCAGCGGTCCACCGTCATGCGGGGAGGACGAGAGCGAGTAGCAGCGGGCTGCCACCCCGGTCTGCTCGGACGGCACGGCGAGGGTCAGGAACTGGCCGGGCCGGTAGGAGAAGTCAACTCCCGCCGGGGCCGCGAACGACACTGAACACGCATCGGACGTCTCCTGGACCACAGCCACAACACGCAGCTCGTGGCCCCGCTCCACTAGGACAGCTCCGGCCGCAGGGGCGAGGCTGCCGTCAGCCCGCCGTCGACGGTGAACAGCTGGCCGGTGACGAAGGCCGCGTCGTCGGAGGCCAGCCAGGCGACCATGGCTGCGATGTCGTCCGGGTGGCCGAGACGGCCGACGGGGTGCCGTGCCAAGGCGTCGTGGCGCGCGGCAGCGGGGTCGGCGGCGACGGCGAAGGCCTCGTCGGCCATGCCGGTGTCGATCCATCCAGGTAGCACGGCGTTGCACCGCACAGCGTGGCCGTGGTCGATCGCGATCGAGCGGGTGAGGCCGTGCACGAAGGCCTTCGACGCGTTGTAGAGCGCCATTCCGGGGTCAGCGACCCGGCCGGAGATCGAGCCGATGTTGACGATAACCCCGCGGTCCTCGGCCATCGCCGGCAGGACTGCCCGGCAGAGGTTGAACACGCCACGACAGTTGGTGCCCACGACCGCGTCCCAGTCGTCGTCGGTCGAGTCGAGCACGGTCCGCTCAACCTGGACCCCGGCGTTGTTGACGAGCAGCGCGACAGGTCCGGCCTCCGCGACCAGTCGAGCGACGTCAGCCGGGTCGGCTACGTCGGCCGTCACCCAGAGGACGTCCTTGGGCAGGTAGCCCGGACGCTCCCCGCGACCGCAGGTGACGACGTCGTACGCCTCGGCGCGCAGGCGCTCGACGACCGCCCGTCCTATCCCCCGGCTGCCACCGGTCACCAGCGCGGTGCGCATCAGAGCCTCATCTGCTGGACCTGGGCGGTGAGGCCGCCGTCGAGCACCCACAGCTGCCCGGAGGCGTAGCGCGCCTCGTCGGAGGCCAGCCAGTGCACGAGGTTGGCAACGTCGTCCGGCGTGCCGTAGCGGCGCATCGGGTGCACCTCGCGGACCGCGTCCCGGAGCTGGTCGATCGTCTGCCCGCCGCCGCCCGAGCCGGCACCCGCGAAGAACGACTGCAGCATCGGGGTGTCGACGTAGCCGGGACAGACGGCGTTGACGCGGATGCCCTCCGGCCCGTGGTCGCAGGCCAGCGCGCGGGTCAGTGCGTGCACCGCTCCCTTGGTGGCGCAGTACGCCGCCAGAGCGGGGTCGGCGATGAAGCCGTCGTAGGATCCGAAGTTGACCACCGAAGCCGAGACGCCCGCCGCGGCGGCCGCCCGTAGCAACGGCAAGGAGTGCTTCACGGCGAGGAACGTGCCGGTCACGTTGACCGCGAACGAGTGGTTCCACTCGGCCAGGGTGGTGTCCTCGACGGTCTTCTCGAGCTCGACCCCGGCGGCGTTCACAAGGATGTCGAGTCGCCCGGCCTGCTCGGCGACGACACTGACCGCTGCCGCGACGGACTCCTCCGAGGTCACGTCCACGACGACCGCCGTGCCGTCGTCGTCCGTCCAGGCCTCGGTGAGGTCGGCTGCGTAGACCGTCGCGCCCTCGCGCGTGAGACGCTGCACGATGGCGCGCCCGATGCCGCCTCGAGCGCCGACGACCAACGCAGTACGACCCGAGACGCTCATGAAACCTCGTCCTTCACGTACAGCAGCCGTTTGTTCACGAACTCGTCCATGCCTAGGGGACCGAGCTCGCGCCCGAAGCCGCTGCGCTTCACCCCACCGAAGGGGATGTCCGCTCCCTCTCCCGCTGGCGTGTTGACGTTGGCCATGCCGACGTCGAGCCGATTGGCCACTGCCCGCGCACGGTCGACGTCGGCGCTGAAGACCGCGCCACCGAGCCCGTAGTCGGAGTCGTTGGCGATGCGAAGTGCCTCGTCCTCGGACTCGACGCGGTAGACGACGGCTACTGGGCCGAAGAGCTCCTCATGGTAGGCCCGCATGTCCGGGGTGACGCCGGTCAGCACGGCGGGTGAGTAGTACGCAGAGGGGGCGGCTGCGAGATCGCCCCCGGCGTGGAGTAGGGCGCCCTTGGACACTGCGTCGTCGACGAGTGTGGCGAGGTGCTCGGCGGCCCGGCGCGAGGACATCGGGGCGTAACCCCTGTCGGCGAGGTCCATCGGGTCACCCGGGCGCATGGCCTGGGCGAGCCGGGTCAGCTCAGTGACGAACGCGCCGTAGACCACTTCCATGACGATCATCCGCTTGTTGGAGTTGCAGGCTTGGCCTGTGTTGTAGGTCCGGGTCTTCCATGCCAGCTGGGCTGCACCAGGGACGTCGTCGGTGTCGAGCACGATGTAGGGGTCGGAGCCGCCGAGCTCGAGCACGCACTTCTTCAGGTGGCTCCCGGCAATGCTTGCAACGGCCGCACCCGCCCGTTCGGAGCCAGTGAGCGAAACGCCTTGGATGCGCCGGTCGCCGATGACCTGCTCGACCTGCACGTGCGAGGCGTGGACGTTTCGGTAGACGCCTTCGGGCGCCCCTGCGTCCTCGACCAGGCCCTGGATGGCAGCAGCGCAGCCGGGAACTGACTCGGAGTGCTTGAGCAGGACAGTGTTGCCCAGTGCGAGGTTGGGAGCCACGAATCGGGCTACTTGGTAGAAGGGGAAGTTCCACGGCATCACGCCGAGCAGCAGTCCGATGGGCTGCTTCTGCACCACTGCCCGAACGCCGCCCTCGGACACCTCGATGGGCTGGTCAGCTGCGAGTCGAGGAGCGTGCTGGGCGTAATAGTCGAAGATCGCGACACAGAACTCGACCTCCTCGCGGGCCTCACCCACCGGCTTGCCCATCTCGCGGACAGCCAGCGCCGCGAGCGCTTCGCTGCGCTGCTCGAACTCGCGGGCGATGCGGTCCAGAAGCGCCGCCCGGTGCTCGACGGTCTCCGTCCGCCATCTCCCGAATGCGGCATGACCGGCGGCAAGCGCTGCTTCCAGCGCCTTGTCGGAGACAGTGTCGTAGCTCCCCAGCACCTCTCCACTGCCGGGGTCGATGGACTGGTAGGGGGTGGACGTGTGCTCGGTCATGCGTCGTGTCCCTTCGTGGTGGGCTCGTTGAACTGGACTGGGCCGATGGCGAGGCCGGCCGGGCCACCTTCGATCTCGACGGCGGTGAGGCCGGGACTGGCGCGGGGGTACACCACCAGACTGCCGTGGGGCCAGCGGAACTCGAGGTCGTCGCCCTGCTCGACGACCTGTGCCTCGAGGACCTCCCCGAACAACCGTCGCGAGAGCACTGGCTCGGTTGTGCCGAGGTGGGTGGCGCCGAGGACCGCCGCCCCGTCCGCCGGGGTGTCCCACACCTGGATCCACCACGTCTTATCCGTGGCGCCGGCGCTGCTGGGGAATGCCTCGACGTCGCGAGCCTCTTCGGCGAGAAGCTCACGCGGGGTGGGGTAGGCGGTATCAGACTGGGCGAGCTGGATGACGACTCCGTGCACGATATCGGGCACGATGAACGCTTCCTGCCACGACGCGTGGCTGTAGTCCTCGCCCGTCACAGTGAGCCCCAACTCCCGGACCTGGGCCACGCGGTCCCGCAGATCTGGAACAGTGAAGGTGATGTGGTGCGGTCCCTCACCGCGACGGTCGAGGTGGCGGGTCAGGAACCCCGCCGCGATCGGCTCGATGAGCTCGACCCGTCCACCCGCCTCAGCCGTGCCGACATACATCAACAGGTAGCGGAACTCGCCGAGCGCCTCACCTGCGATCGGGACGGCACCGAGGTCGCGCCGCAGTCGGCGAGCCCACGCCATGGCGTCGTCGACGGCGAACGAGGTGTGGTCGAAATCCGGCCGCGCGGTCACGAGATCGGCGGCCTGGCCGGAGGGTGCGTTGCGGCGACGACGGCGGTGAGCAGGGCCGTACGCCGTGCAGCGAGCTCGTCGTGGGTCGTGGTGTCGGTGACCACTCGAAGCCCTTCGACGAGCCGCGCGGTGGTCGCCTCATCAAGGTGCGGGGCTCCGAGGTCGTCCCACCAGCGGTTGAAACTGTCGGCGTAGTGCTCGGAGAACTGCGCGAGACCCTTATCTGCACCGAGGTGGAACAGCTGGGTCGGCCCGAGGGTCGCCCACCGCAGGCCCGGCCCGGAAGAGACCGCCTTGTCGATGTCGACGACGCTGGCCACTCCCTCGTTGGCGAGGTGAATCGCCTCGCGCCATAGCGCTGCCTGGAGGCGGTTGGCGACGTGGCCGGGAACCTCCTTCCTCACCTCGATCGTCACCTTGCCGACGGATTCGTAGAACGCACGGGCGCGCTCGACCACGCCGGGTCCGGTGCGCTCGTTGCCCATCACCTCGACCAGTGGGATCAGGTGGGGCGGGTTGAACGGGTGGCCGAGGACAAGCCTTGCCGGGTTTCGCCAGCCGCCTTGGAGCTCACCCAGCGTCAGCCCGGAAGCCGAGCTGGCGATGATCGCGTCGGCAGGAAGGACGTCCTCGATTGCGGCGTAGAGCTCGTGCTTGAGCTCCGCCCGCTCCGGGATGCTCTCCTGCACGAACTGAACCTCCTCGACCGCCTCGCGGGGATCGGCGCTGAAGGTCAGCTCACCCTCGGGCACGTCAGCGATGGTGAGGCCGATGCTGCGGAGGGTGGGCCATGCCTCATCGATCGAGGCCCGCACGAGCGGCTCGGCGCCGGGCGCGGGATCGTAGACCACCACGTCCTTGCCAGCAGCGAGGAAGAGCGAGACCCAGCTGCGGCCGATGAGGCCACCGCCGAGGGCGGCGACGCGGGTGACGTCCAACCCAGACTCAGACGGTGACACGGTCGGCCCCCTTGAGCCCGAGCCGCTCACGCGCCTCAGCGGACGTGGCGACGGTGCGGCCGAGCGACTCGACGATCCCGCGGATCTTGGTGACTTGGTGGGCGTTGGACGGGGTGAGCTCCCCCGGTCCGATGTAGAGGCTGTCCTCCATGCCGACCCGGACGTTACCGCCGAGCATTGAGGCCTGGGTCGCGAAATTCATCTGGTGGCGACCGGCGGCGAGCACCGACCAGTCGTAGGAGTCGCCGAAGAGCTTCTCGGCGATCGTGTGCATATGGACGAGGTTGTCGAGGTCGGCACCGACGCCGCCCAACACTCCGAACACCATCTGCACGAAGAACGGGCCCTCGATCCAGCCCTGATCGATCAACCACGCCAGGTTGTAGAGGTGGCCGAGGTCGTAGCACTCGAACTCGAACTTGGTTCCGTGGCCCTGCCCGAGCTTCTTCACGACGTACTCGAGGTCGGCGAACGTGTTCTTGAAGATGAAGTCGCGCGTCATCTCCAAGAACGCCGGCTCCCAGTCGTGCTTCCAGTGGTCGTACTTCGCGGCCATCGGGAAGATGCCGAAGTTGAGCGACCCGACGTTGAGCGAGGCCATCTCAGGCGAGACTGCGACCGCGGCGCGCAGCCGCTCCTCGCGCGTCATGCCGAGCCCCCCGCCGGTCGAGACGTTCATGACGACGTCCGACTCGGCCGCGATCCGGCCCATGAAGTCCTGAAAGAGCTCGGGCCTCGGGTCGGGCTTGCCCGTCTCGGGGTTGCGGGCGTGGAGGTGGATGATCGACGCCCCTGCCGCCGCGGCCTCGAGCGACGCCGTGGCGATCTCCTCTGGCGTGATCGGCAGGTGCGCCGACATCGTCGGCGTGTGGATGCCGCCAGTCGGCGCGCAGGTGATGATGACCGGCTTCGACACCTCAGACCCCCGACCGCGCGGACGTGACCGGCTCAGGGTTTGCGAGGTCGTCGTCCGCGCTCATGCCCACCAACGACCGGTAGGCCTCCAGGATCAATCCGTGAAAGTGGTGCACGCCGTGCTCGGACAATCCCTGGTCGGAGCGAGTCGGGTCGAAGACGATGCGGCCCTGGTCGAAGGCGGGCGTGCGCATCCCGCGCTGCACGCTCTCGACCAGTTCGATGTCCTGCACCTGCAGCACCTCGTCGACGTAGGCGATCGAGTCGATCTCGGCCTCGGTCGGCTCGGCCGTCTCGAGGTAGAAGTCCCAGATCTCGCGGGTCCGCTCGGGACCGTCGGGGATGATCTGGAAGACCATGAAGTTGCTGCGGCCGGGGTAACGGAGCAGGCAAGTGTTCGGCCACAGCCACCACACCGCGTGGGTGGTGACGCTCGCGCCGCTGACGTCGTACGCCGAGTTCTTGCGCTTGCCTGCGTCGGCGAAGTGCGACGACCAGATGCCGTGGGTTTTCACGTCGTAGGTGTCCATGTCGACCAGGTCGACGAACTCCTTGTGGGCGATGTGGCAGTGATAGCACTCGAGGAAGTTGTCGATGACGTTCTTCCAGTTGGTCTCCACCGTGTAGGTCAGCCGCTTGGCGAGGGTCAGGTCGGCGACGTCGGGCGCCCAGTGCGCGATCTCCGCGGCGAGGTCGGCCGCCTGCTCGCCCAGGGGCCTCGCCGCGGCGTCGAGGTTGACGTAGACCATGCCGCCGAACTCCTCGACCAGCACCTGGTCGAGGCACACCTCGGACTTGTCAAAATTCTCCATCTTGTCGGCCCGCCGGGCGGCCTTCAGCGACCCGTCGAGCGCGTAGGTCCACGCGTGGTACGGGCACACGATGTTGCGGGTCTTGCCCGAGCCCTGCAGCAGCTCGTGGGCACGGTGCTTACAGACGTTGTAGAAGGCGCGCAGCTCGCCACCGCCGCCACGGACCACGGCGATCGACATTCCCGCGACCGTGACCGAGACGTACGCCCCCTGCTCGCGCAGCTTCTCGACGTGGCAGACCCACTGCCACGTGCGGGCGAAGATCCCCTGCAGATCGGCGGCGGCCCAGTTGGACTTGGTGTAGGCCTCCGCCCGAAGCGACATCGAGAGACCGGGCTCCGAGTGATAGCCAGAGCTGACGTCGCGAACGTCAGACGCGGTGATGGGTGACATGGGACCACAGTAGATTCAGTCGAACGATCGTTCAATCCCTATTTTGAACTTTCGTTCAGTTTCCTGAATCTGGGGAGGGGCCGCTCGCCCGCGCTACTCGATGAGCGCGATCTGCTCGCAGCGAGTGATAGAGCGTCGAATCGAGGCCCTGTCGAGCCCCAGGAGCGCAGTGAGCCAAAGCCCGTTCTGGACCACATCGATGTCAGCGGCCCGCTTGGTGCACTCACGGCGGCTCAGGTCGGGCCGCGCGGCGCCGATGAGCGCGGCGAGTCCGACACGGTAGGCCTGCTGGGCGTCGGTATTGATCCTGGCGTAGTCCTCGTCGGCCTGCGCAAGCGCCCAGAGCTGAAGGCGCAGCGACAGGTACTCGGTGGTGAGGTACTCCGGCTCCGCAACCCGCCGCAGCGCACGCCTGAGCCTGATCGCCGGATCGATCCCCGGGTCGAGAGCCACCATCGCAGCGTCCTGTTCACCGATCTGGTGCAGCGCCGCGCGGATCAGGCTCGCCTTGTCCTGGAAGTGGTAGTTCACCAGGCCCAGCGCCACCCCCGCCTCACGCGCAACCGCCCTCATGCTGACCCCGGAGATGCCTTGGCGGGCGAGTAGCGACACGACCGCCGACAGGATCAACGCCTGGCGATCGACCTTCGCCTCCGCGTTCACTGCCGGGTCTGCCACGCAGACACCCTACCGGTGCGGCTCCGCGCGCCCAGGGCTGGCGCGCACCCCTGTTGGGCTCACGAGAACGACCGCCGGCAACGCTCGTATTGCGCAGCACGACTGAACCTTCGTCCAAGATTGGTATTGAACGAACGTCCAAGTTGCAGGTACGGTCCCCTCACTCCGCGACTCGTGTACCCCGCGATGTGATCGGGTACGACCAGGCGAGTTGCTCCAGTCAACGGGGAGACATCCGTGAGAAGTCCAGCCCACCGGTACCTGCACGTCGTCGCTGTGTCGATCGCGGCTTCCCTCGCCCTCGGCGGCTGCGGTGGCGGGTCAATCGAGGAGCAGACCAAACAGAACGAGGCCAACTCGTCAGGCACGGGGGACTGCGGTGAGCTCAACCTCGCCGTCGGACCGTGGATCGGAGCTGAAGCAGACGCCTACGTCGTCGGACACGTGGCCGAGCAGGAGCTGGGCTGCACGGTGAACTACAAGAACCTCAAGGAAGACGTCTCATGGCAGGGGTTGGGGACCGGCGAGGTCGACGTCATCCTCGAGGACTGGGGCCACCCGGACCTGGAGAGGAAGTTCTTCGGGGCCAATGGCGACGGAAGCGCGATGGACTTCGGGCCCACCGGCAACATCGGCATCATCGGCTGGTTCGTGCCGCCATGGCTCGCTGAGGAACACCCCGACATCCTCGAGTGGGAGAACCTCAACAAGTACGCCTCAGAGTTCGAGACGTCCGAGTCCGGGGGGCAAGGCCAGTTCCTAGGAGCCGACCCGTCGTACGTCCAGTTCGACGAAGCGATCGTCAGCAACCTCGACCTGGACTTCAAGGTCGTGTTCTCCGGCTCCGAGGCCGCCAGCATCCAGGCCTTCAAGAAGGCCGAGGACAACAAGGACTTCATGATCGGGTACTTCTGGGAGCCGATGTGGCTCTTCGCGGACACCCCTCTCGAACGAGTCGCTCTCCCCGCCTACGAGGACAACTGCCAAGACGAACCGCAGGACGCGAACTGCGACTACCCAGAGACCATCCTGAACAAGATCGTCTCCACCACGTGGGCCGAAGGTGATTCCCCTGCCATCGACCTCGTCCGGGGGTTCACGTGGACCAACGACGATCAGAACGTGGTGGCCAAGTACATCGCAAAGGAGGGTATGTCCGCCGAGGACGCCGCCGCCCGCTGGGTGGACGAGAACCCCGGCAAGGTCGACGCCTGGCTCAACCGGGGGTAGGGCTGCGGGTGCTCTCGGGCGACGGCATGCGGTGCATTGCGCTGTCCCACGCTCAGCCGGTCTTGCGCGACTCTGGCGTTTCGCAGGGTCGACTCCGAGTTCACCTAAATCACCGTGCGTTCGTTGGATTCTCATGCCACGGTGATGATGCGGTTGCGTTCACACTCTATCGGCGTGAGCCACCCGAGTTGGCTGTGACGGTGCCTGCGGTTGTGCCGGATCCCGAGGTACTCGAACATCGCATTGGCGAGTTCGAGACGAGTGTTCCACTTCTCCCGGTCGAGGAGCTCGACCTGCATTCGCGACCAGAACGCCTCAATCATCGAGTTGTCATAACAGTCGCCGATGCTGCCCATCCAGGTCAGCCGGCCGAAGTCTTTGGCGCGTTTGGTGAAGGCCCAGGAACCGAACTGGCTCAACTCCGTGGTCGGAGTGAATGATCGTTCCCGCCGCGGCATGCTTCTGGAGCCTGCTGTCGATGGCCATCCCGAGCGCGTTGTTGACCCTCGCACCGGTCGGGGATGCGTCGATCGACCAACCCACGACACCTACTCTCTGGGCCTGCAATGCACTTAGCGAGGACATGTTCTCGCCCGCCAGCAATGGGAGGGTGCACGGTCGAGGGCTTCGCGGGCGCTGTTGGCGTGGAGGGTGCACATGTTTGGCAGACTCGAGTTGAGCGCCAGGAGCAGGTCGAAGTACTCAGCGGCGCGCACCTCGCCGAAGAGGATCCGGCTCGGCCACATGTGCGCATCGGGGTGTTGTCGTGTGTTCGCGAGGATGTCCAGCTTTCCTGTTCGCGCGCTACATCGTGTGGCTACGCCGGAGGGGTCACGATCAGCGCGTTCGACTCCTCGGCACGATGACAGGCGACGTCGCGTCCCTCCAATGAGCGCAGTTCCGGCTTCTCGGCTCGGCATCGCTCGACCGCCAGGGGGCAGCGCCTCGCGTACACGCACCCGGCGGGCGACTCCTCGTCGGAGACACCGGCGCTGATCCTCGTGAGCGCGGGTCGCTGGACCCCGATCTCGGGTACGGCGGCTCGCAGGGCACGTGTGTAGGGGTGCAGAGGGCGGCTGAGCAGTGTGGTCGTGGTCCCGCGCTCCATCACCTCACCTTGGTAGAGGACGACGCTTGACTCACAGAGGCGATCGACGACGGCCAGGTTGTGTGAGATGAGCAGGTAGGCCAGGCCGCGCTCGGTGCGGAGCCGCTCGATGAGCTGCAGGACCCGCTCCTGCACGGTGACGTCGAGGGCGCTGGTGGGCTCGTCGAGGACCAGCAACCGTGGCTCGAGGGAGAGGGCCCGGGCGATGACCACCCGCTGGCGTTGCCCGCCCGAGAGCTGGTGGGGGTAGCGCGACATCAGAGCGGTGGGCAGCCCGACCTCCTCCAGCAACCCGGCGACACTGTCGCGGCGCCCGGCGCGCGGGACGCTGCGGTGCACCGCCATCGGCTCGGAGACGTTGGAGAAGATCGACATCCGGGGATCCAGTGACCCGTCACCATCCTGGAATACCAGCTGGACCTCGCGCCGGTACCGGTGCAGGTCGGCACCGCTCAGATCGGCGACCTCGCTACCGTCGTAGGTGACCGATCCGGAGGTGATCGGATGCAGCCTGAGCAGCGCCCGGGCGATCGTGGTCTTGCCGGACCCGGACTCACCGATCAGGCCGACGCCGAAGGGGCCTTCGGGCACGTCGACGTCGAAGCCGTGCACGACCTCGTTGCCGGCGTACCCGACGCGGAGTCCCCGCACGCTCATCAGGGCATTCATGCCGAGGTCCTTCGGCCGATGACGGGCACGGCGGCGAGCAGTGCCCGGGTGTAGTCCTCGCGGGGCGCCGAGAGCACCTGTGCGGTGGGCCCGCTCTCGACGACCTGGCCCTGGTTCATCACCGTGAGCGAGTCCGCGAGCTCACCGATCACGGCGAGGTCGTGGGAGATGAACAGCAGGGCGGTGCCGTGCCGGTCGCGGAGCCCGCGCAGGACCTCGATCACTTCGGCCTGCACCGTCACGTCCAGGGCACTGGTCGGTTCGTCGGCGATCACCACCTCGGCTCGCAGTGCGGCGACGAGCGCGATGGCGTACCGCTGCGCCTGCCCTCCCGAGACCTGGTGTGGATAGCGGTCGAGGACCTCGGGGCTCAGCACGACCTCGTCGAGCGCTCCGGCCATCCTGGCCCGGACGTCCGAGCGGGGTACGCCGTGCAGCTTGAGGGTGCGCGCGAAGAGAGTCCCCAGCTTGAGGGTGGGATTCAGCGCTGCCCGCGGGCTCTGCATGATCATCGCGATCCGACGACCGCGCACCTGGCGCCACTGTCGCTGGGTCATCGAGGTGAGCTCGACGTCGTCCAGCCTGATGCTGCCGGTGACCCGGGCACCGGCGGTGCCACTCAGTCCCATCAGGGCCAATGCCGTCTGCGACTTGCCGGAGCCGCTCTCCCCCGCGATGCCGGTGATGGAGGCCGGAGCCAGGTCGAGCTCGGGGACGTGGGCCACGACCTGGTCTCCGTACGCCACGCGCAGGTCTCGCACCTTGATCATCGTTTGCCTCGCTTGGGGTCGAAGGCGGTCTGCAGCCCGTCGCCAATGAAGTTGAAGGCAACGGCAGCCAGAAGGATGGCGAGGCCGGGGAACGTCACGACCCACCAGGCGGTGGTCGCCAAGGACTGTCCCTGGCTGACCATCAGGCCCCATTCGGGCGTCGGGTCCTGGGCGCCGAGGCCGAGGTAGGACAAGGTCGCCGCGGTCAGGATGATGCCCGCCGCGTCGAGCGACATCTGGACGAACACCGGGGTGGCCGCGTTCGGCAGCACGTGGCGGACCACCTGCCGGGTGCGACTGGCACCGATGACCCGGGCCGCGTCCGAGTAGCCCTGGCGTCGGATCGTCGCGGCCTGGGCGCGAGCCAGCCGGGCGTACCAGGGCCACCAGGTCACGGCGATTGCTATCGCGGCGTTCAACGCGCTCGGGGTGAGGACGGAGGCGAGGGCGACCGACAGCAGCAGTGCGGGGAACGCGAGGAACACGTCGGTGATCCGCATCAGGACGGTGTCGACGAGTCCCCCGAAAAACCCGGCGGTCAGGCCGACCGCCAGGCCGACGACCGCAGCGGTCACCAGGACGAAGGCGGTGATCCCAAGCGAGGTTCGCGCCGCGAAGATCACCCGGGTGAACACGTCACGCCCGACGAGGTCGGTGCCGAACCAGTGGGTCGAGCTCGGCGAGAGCAGGGTCGCAGCCGGATCGGTGGCGTTGGCGGCGTCCTCGGGGAACGGCGTGATCCAGCTCGCGGTAACCGCGGCCAGCACGAGGAGGACCACCACCCCGACACCGAACGCCAGGAGGGGGTTGCGCCGGACCACCTGGGCCAGGCGCCGCCAGGTCGGGCGGGACACGACTGCGCCGCTCCGGCCACTCATGAGCGCACCCGCGGGTCGATCAGTGCCTGCACGACGTCGACCGCGAGGTTGAGGACGACGTAGAGCACGGCGACGAACAGGGTGACGCCCAGGATGGCGGGGATGTCCAGCGACTGGATCGACTTGATCGTGTAGCTGCCCAGCCCTGGCCAGTTGAAGACCGACTCGACGATGAACGCGTTGGTCAGCGAGTAGGCGAACACGAGGGCGATGAGGGCGAGGACGGGGTTGAGCGCGGGTCTCAGGGCGAAGCGGCCCAGGACGGATCGCTCGGAGAACCCGAGGGCCCGCACCATCCGCACGTGGTCCTCCGACAGGTTCTCGATCATCGCCGCACGGGTCGCCATGGCGATGGCCCCGGCCGGGAAGGCGAAGATCGCCACCACGGGCAGCACCATGTGCTTGAGGGCGCTCACGAAGACCGCACCGTTCCCGGTCAGCAGGGCATCGACGACCGGTACGTCGGTGACGGTGGAGAGCGGGCTGGTGACATCGAGCGAAGGGTCGTACTGACCCGCGACGGGCAGCCAGCCGAGCCGCGAGAAGAAGACGACCTGCAGCAGGATCGCCAGCCAGAAGACCGGCATGCTCACCGAGACGATCGCGATCACCTTCGAGACCAGGTCACCGAACCGGCCCTGGGACCGGGCCGCGAAGATCCCCAGCGGGACCCCGAGCGCAATCGCCACCAGCAGTGCCGCCACCACCAGCACGAGCGTTGCCGGGATCACCCGCAGCAGGTCGTCGAGGACCGGTTGCTTCGTGTGCAGGGAGATCCCCCAGTCGCCCTGCAGCACACCGCTGACATAGCTGAAGAACTGCTGCAACGGCGGCTCGTCGAGGCCGAACTGCTGGCGCACGGCCTCGATCTCCTCCGGCGTGGCCTTCGGCCCGGCGTAGGCGATGGCCGGGTCACCGGGCACCAGACGGGCAATCACGAAGGTCAGGACGACGACACCGGCGACCACTGCTCCGGCCTGCAGCACACGGGAGATCAGGTAGCGCAGCATCGTCGTCCCTTTCCTTCTACGTCGTACTCAGGAGACCGGCGCAACGTCGTGGAAGAAGACCACGTTGCTGTACGACGGGTTGTCGACGTAGCCGCTGACGGTGGAGAGCAGTGCTCTCTGGTAGTTCTGCACTCCGAGCACCGGCGAGACGGCCTCCTGCATCAAGGTCTTCTGCAGGTCCACGTACTCCTGCTCGGCGACGGTCCGGTCGGTGGCCGTGGCCACCTGGAGCCCGTCGATGGCCGAGTCGACCTTCGCGTCGTCGAGGTAGGAGAGGTTGAAGAACGGCGGCTCGCTCGAGCGGTACAGGTTGATGAACCAGGAGAACGGATCGGCGTAGTCGGGGAACCAGTAGAAGACGAAGATGTCCTGCCGCTTCGACTGGTCGGCCGCCTTGCCGAGTGCCCACTGGGTCTCCCAGGACAGCGACTTCACCTTGAGGTCCACGCCCACGTTGGCGAGGTTGGACTTGACCAGCGAGACAATGGTGTCCAGCTCGGGTGTCCCGGAGGCGTAGGTGAGGGTCAGCGACAGCTTCTTGCCTCCCGGGCCGTAGCCCGCGGCGGCCAGCAGGTCCTCGGCAGCGGCCTTGTCGGTGGTCTGCTGCACGTCGGTGGTGTAGCCCAGCAGGCCTTCGGGGACGACCCCGCTTGCCTTGACGACCGAGCCCTTCATGGCGGTCACGATGCCGTCGTAGTCGATGGCCTGGGAGACGGCCTGGCGCAGCCGGACGTCGGCCAGCGGACCGGAGGCGGTGTTGAGCATGGCCAGGATGTTCTGGAAGGAGCCGGTCTCGGTCGTCTGCACGCCGTCCGTGGAGGCCATGGCCGCCTGCAGGCTCGGCGCGAGGCGGGGCACGAAGGTGACCTCGCCGCTCTGCAGCATCTGGGTCGCCGTGGTCTCCTGCGGCACGACCCGGAAGACGGCCTGGTCGTAGCGCGCATCGTCCCAGCCGCCCCAGTAGTCCGCGTTGGCGTCCAGGGTCAGCTCCTTCTCGGAGCCCTTGTTCCAGGCGCCGACGACGTACGGGCCGGTCCCGGCGGCGTTGCCCTTCTCGAACCACTTCGCCAGGTCACCGTCGGCCGCGGTCGTGTCGTAGATGTAGGCGGCGTAGGCCGAGGAGGCGATCAGGTCGAGCGGGACGGCGTACTTGAGCTTGAACACCAGCGTCTCGGCATCGGGCGCCTGGATCGACTTGACCGCGTCCCACTCGTAGGCGGCTCCCCCGCCCAGCTCGATCGTCCGGTCGAGGGCTGCCTTGGCGGCGTCCGCGTCCATCGGGTTGCCGGTGCTGAAGGAGACGTCGGGGTGGAGCTTGAACGTCCAGGTGAGGCCGTCCTCCGACGTGGTCCACGAGTCGGCGAGCAGGGGCTCGACCGTGCCGGTGGCGCTGTCGTAGCGGGTGAGCTGCTCGTAGACGTTGCTGAGCGCGATCACCTCGTTCGAGTAGGACGTTGCGGGGTCCCAGCTCGTCATGACCTCGAGGTTGTTGGCGTAGGTGAAGGTCGAGTCGGCGGGGGCCGCCGCCTTCGGTGGGGTGCCGGAGCACGCCGCCAGGACCGAGGCCAGGGCCAGGGCCACTCCTACTGTTGCCAGATTCTTTCGCATTGTTGCTCCCTTGGTGCGTACGCCGAGTCGAGGACTGATTGGATTCACAACCGGCCCAGCGGGCCGACTGCCTTTACGGTGATCCGAGCCACTGGCTCGGTGAGGTAGGCGAGGGGGACCTCGTCGATGTCGACGATCTCGACCTTGTCCGGGTCGGCGCCGGCCTGGATCGCGCGGGCCGTGGCCTGGGCGCAGGCCGAGGCGATGGCCTCCTCGCGGCCGGGCGCCAGGGACACCACTTCGTCCCAGCGGCCACTGACTCGGGCAATCGCGGCACCGATCGCATTCGCGACGTCGTAGTGCTCGGGACGCAGGATCTTGGACACTCCGGGGACCTGGTCCGGCAGCAGCACCGAGCCTCCGCCGACGACGATGAGTGGGACGTCGTCGCGACCGAGCTTCATCCGGTCGACCGCGTCGGCGAGCATCTCGTCCGCGGCCCGGAGGGCCCGGCCGAGCAGGTCTGCATGGTCATCGGAGATGAGGGTGGATCCGATCTGGGCCCGTCCCACGCAGACCGCCGCGTCGGTGATCGTCGGCGTCCTGCCCCCGAACGCCAGCGCCTCGTCCGGCAGGCGGTAACCGACGCTGTCCGGGCCGAGTGTCAGGCCGGCGGGTCCTTCGCGCACGACCGTGCCTCCACCGAGCGCGATGGCCAGCACGTCCGGCATCCGGAAGTTGGTCGCGACCCCACCGATGTCGACGTTGGCCGCCGACTCCCGGGGGAAACCGTTGGCCAGCACCCCGAAGTCGGTCGACGTACCGCCGACATCGGCGACCAGCGCGTCGCTCAGGCCGGTCAGGTACGCCGCTCCGCGGATGGAGTTCGCCGGCCCCGAACCGATCGTCAGGATCGGGAACCGCACGGCGTAGTCGAGGGCCATGAGGGTGCCGTCGTTCTGCGCGAACAGCACTACCGCCTCGATGTCGTGCTCGCTGAGCGCCGCGGTCAGTGCCTCGGCCACCTCGGCGGCGACCCCGCCCAGGGCCGCGTTGAGCACGGTGGCGTTCTCCCGCGGCAGCAGGCCAAGGGTCCCGATCTCGTGACTCAGGGAGATGCTGACCTCGGCGCCCAGCACGTCGCGGGCGATGTCGGCCGCAGCCAGCTCGTGCGCTGCCGACATGGGCGAGAACACCGCGGAGATCGCGACGGCCTCGACCTGGCCGCTCACCGAGTCGAAGAAGGCACGGGTCGCGTCGGCGTCGAAGGGGACGATCTCGCGACCGTCGTACTCGAATCCGCCGCGCACGACCGTGGCCCGGCCGCCGACGGCCGAGACGAGGTCCTCGGGCCAGCCGAACAGCGGTCGCACGGCCAGGGAGGACGGCGCCCCGACCCGCAGGACCGCGACCTCGCGCAGCCGACGGCGCTCCAGCACCGCGTTGGTCG
>CAWBRA010000008.1:0-600337 GCA_963791105.1 uncultured Actinomycetota bacterium
AACGAGGGGAGCCAGTCCGCTGTTGGTACGCCGCCGCGCCAGCTCGGACTCAGTCAGTGGGGGGACCTGTGGATCCGCGCCGGATCCAGCCCGCAGGCAGCCATTCAGGCACGAGGCCGCGATCTCGGAGCGTGGCGCGGACTCGGAAGCTGATCCGCTCGGAGCCGCGCGACTGAGGGTCGCCTCGCGCACCCTGCGCAGCCCCAACTCCCGCTCGCTCACGACTCGCTCTTCCATCGGGACCGATGCAACGTATTGCAACGCTTCCAAACCCTCTGTTCGAGGTGTGCTTCCATCACAAAGACTACGCGAAGGAGAAACCATGACGCAGACCCTGGAACCGCAGGCCCGGGAAGGCGAACCGGGGCTGCCGCAGCAGCGGGTGGACCGCTGGTTCTCCGACTTCGAGGAGGCGCTGCGCGCCCGCGACGTCCGACGCGCCGCCGACATGTTCGCAACCGACTACTGGCGCGACCTGGTTTCCTTCTCGTGGAACCTCTTCGGCGTCGAGAAGCCCGACGGAGTTGCCGACCTCTTGGAGGCGACCCTGGACGGCACGGACCCGAGCGGGTTCGCGACCTCCGAGCCGGCGGACGAGGCGGACGGGGTCACCACGGCCTGGTTCACATTCGAGACCGCGGTCGGCCGGGGCAGGGGCCTGCTCCGGCTAGTCGAGGAGGACGGCGAGGACAGGGCTTTCACATTCCTGACCACGCTGCACGAGCTGAAGGATAGAGGAGCCGCGCGGGGAGGCGCGAGTGATGGGCGCCGAGCACGGCGCGCCCAGCGCGACGTCGACGCTCGGCTGGAGCGCCGTGAGCGCGAGGACGGAGGAGAACGGCACGATCGTCCAGCCGTTCGTCCTGGTCGTCGGGGGTGGCCAAGGTGGCATCGCCCTCGGTGCCCGGCTGCGGCAAGCGGCATACCAGCCTGGTCATCGACAAGCGCCCGCACCGGGTGACCAGTGGCGCAACCGGTACAAGTCGCTGTGCCTGCACGACCCGGTCTGGTACGACCACCTCCCCTACCTGAAGTTCCCCGACAACTGGCCGGTCTTCGCACCCCAAGGACAAGATCGCGGACTGGCTGGAGTCCTACGTCAAGGTGATGGAGATCCCGTACTGGTCCAACACCGCCGTGCGGTCGGCGTCGTACTCCGAGGAGACCGGCGAGTGACCGTCGAGCTCGAGCGCGACGGCATGCCGCTGACGCTGCGTCCCCAGCAGCTGGTGCTGGCGACTGGGATGTCGGGCAAGCCGAACGTGCCGGAGCTGCCCGGTCAGGACGTCTTCCGCGGCGACCAGCACCACTCGAGCGCGCACCCGGGCCCGGACGCGTACGCCGGCAAGCGCTGCGTCGTGGTCGGGAGCAACAACAGCGCCTTCGACATCTGTGGCGCGCTGTGGGAGCACGAGGCCGACGTGACGATGGTCCAGCGCAGCTCCACCCACATCGTCAAGAGCGACACCCTGATGGACATCGGGCTTGGGAGACCTCTACTCCGAGCGGGCCGTCGAGGCGGGGGTGACGACCGAGAAGGCCGACCTGATCTTCGCCTCGTTGCCCTACCGGATCATGCACACCTTCCAGATCCCTGCCTACGAGCAGATCGCCGTGCGTGACAAGGACTTCTACGACCGGCTCGAGGCAGCTGGGTTCGACCATGACTGGGGTGACGACGGGTCCGGCCTCTTCATGAAGTACCTGCGTCGCGGTTCGGGCTACTACATCGACGTCGGCGCCGCCGAACTGGTCGCGAACGGCGAGGTGAACCTCGCGCACGGTCAGGTCGACCACCTCACCGAGGATGCCGTCGTGCTGGTCGACGGCACCGAGCTGCCCGCCGACCTGGTGGTCTACGCGACCGGCTACGGCTCGATGAACGGCTGGGCGGCCGACCTGATCAGTCAGGAGGTCGCCGACCGGGTCGGCAAGGTGTGGGGTCTGGGTTCGGACACCCACCAAGGACCCCGGGCCGTGGGAGGGCGAGCAGCGCAACATGTGGAAACCCACCGAGCAGGAGGCCCTGTGGTTCCACGGCGGCAACCTGCACCAGTCGCGCCACTATTCCCTCTACCTCGCGCTGCAGCTCAAGGCGCGGCTGGAGGACATCCCCACCCCCGTTCACGGGCTGCAGGAGGTGCACCACACGACCTGAGTCGCTCACCCCTGGGTGCTACCACACGCCGCCGACCCGAACTCGCACTCACACTCAAGGAGATGACCTGATGAAGGCTGCACGCTTCTACGGACCCGGCGACATCCGCATTGACGACATACCGGAACCACGAGTCCGGCCGGGGACGGTCAAGGTCGAGGTGGAGTGGTGCGGCATCTGTGGCACCGACCTGCACGAGTACCTCGAAGGGCCGATCTTGCACCCACTCCGGACGCGCCCCACCCACTCGCCGGGGAGAGCGTTCCGATCACACTCGGGCACGAGTTCGCCGGCGTGGTGCACGAGGTCGGCGAGGGCGTGACCGACGTTCGCGTCGGGGACCGTGTGGTCGTCGAGCCCTACATCATCTGCGGCACCTGCGATGCCTGCGAGCAGGGCAAGTACAACGTCTGTCAGACGCTTGGCTTCGTCGGCCTCTCCGGGTACGGCGGTGGGTTCAGCCAGTTCGTGGTGGCCGAGCGCCGCTGGATCCACGCCCTCGGCGACCTCGGCACGGATGTCGGCGCGCTGATCGAGCCGCTGGCCGTGGCCTACCACGCGGTGCGGTTGTCGGGAGCCCGGCCGAGCCACACCGCGCTGGTGTTCGGTGCGGGCCCGATCGGCCTGGTGACCACCGCGGCGCTACAGCGGGTGTGGAGCAGATCATCGTGGTGGAGCCCGCCGACGTACGCAAAGCGAAGGCGCCACTCTCGCCGGGGCCGACCACGTCATCGACCCGACGGCCACTGATGCGGTGGCCGAGGTGCTGAACTGACCAAGGGGCGCGGCGCGGACATCGTCGGTGCGCTGGATCGACCAGGTCCTCAAGGCGGCCATCCAGTCGACCCGCGTGGGCGGCACCTGCGTCAACGTCGCGATCTGGGGTCACGAGGCATCGGTCGCGATGAACGACCTGGTGTTCCGCGAGGTCAACCTGCTCGGGAGCCTGGCCTACGCGAACGACCATCCAGCAACCATCAAGATGGTCGCGAGCGGCAAGGTCGACCCGTTCCAGTTCATCACCGGCCGGATCGACCTCGACGACATCGTAGAGATCCGGCTTCGGACAAGCTGATCAACAACAAGGAAGAGAACGTGAAGATCCTGGGCGTGCTGACCAGCCGCTGGAGCACGCCCACGAGGTGGTGGTCGCCGCTGGTGCCGCCCGTGGGATCGGGAAGGCCATCGGCGTACGTACGCCTCGGACGGGCATGACATCGCTGTGTCCGACCTGCCCGCCATGGCCGACGAGCTGGAGAAGACCCGGACCGAGATCGAGGGACTGGGCGTTCGGGCCATCGCCCTGCACGGTGACGTCACGGACCCAGACTCTGTCCGGCGCGTCGTGACCCGGACGGCGCGGACAAGCTCGGGTCGCTCGACGTGATGGTGGCCAATGCGGGGGTCGCGCAGACCAAGGCCCTGCTCGACGTGACCCCCGAGGACTACGAGTTCTAGTCCACCGAGTCAATGGCCTCGGTCTCTTCCTCTGCTACACCGAGGCCGCACGGCAATGATCAAGCAGGGCACCGGCGGCAAGATCATCGGCGCTCCTCCATCGCCGGCGCACAAGGGGTTCGGCCTGCTCGGTGTCTACAGCTCGTCGAAGTTCGGGGTACGTGCCTCACCCAAGCGGCGGCGCAGGATGGGCCGAGCACGGGATCACCGTCAACGCCTACTGCCCGGGCATCGTCGACACCCAGATGTGGGTCGAGATCGACCGCGACCTGGAGCGATCAACGACGTCGGCGAGGGCGAGTCGATGAAGGCGATGGCCGCCGGGATCGCGCTGGGTCGAGTGTCTCCCAGGGGGCGGACGTGGCCGCGTTCGTGTCCTCTCGCCGGGCCGGACTCCGACTACATGACCGGGCAGTCACCGCTCATCGACGGCGGCGTCCTGTTCAACTGACCCGGCGGCGTCCTCCGGCAGGGGCTAGGAACGTCCCATGGTGTGAACTCGGGATTCGGCGACGTCGCGGTCAGGTGAACCATCCGGTTGGAGAGGCCGAACAAGGCGGTGATCGACCCCACGTCCCAGATCTCGTCCTCCGACAGGCCGGCCGAGCGTGCCGCTCGAGGTCCGCCTCTCCGAGACTGGCCGACTCCATCGACACGGTCAGCGCCAGGTCGACGATCGCGCGATGACGTTCGCTGCGCCTCGACGGAGAACGGATGAGGTGGCGACCTGGTCGGCGATGTGGGGATCCTTCATCCGGATCCGCAGGATCGCGCCGTGCGCAACGACGCAGTAGGTAGTGGTTGGCTCCCGAGGTGGCCACGACCACCAGTTCGCGCTCGGCCTTGCTCAGCCCTTCGTCGCTGTCCATCAGGGCATCGTGGTAGTCGAGGAACGCTCTCGGCTCCCACGGGCGACGGCCGAGGGTGCGAAATATTTCGGTGCGAAGCCGGACTTCTCGACGATCTCCCCAATGCGTTCGCGGAGGTCGTCGGGGAGCTCCTCGGCTCGACGTGGCCGAATCTACTGACACTGGTGTCCACTGGGTCGGTCGTCACGCTCCGAGTGTGCCACCGACCGACGACTCAGATCACCAGGCCAGCGACCGTGCCATCGGACACCGGCAGCACGTGCTGCCCGGCGACGCACCCCCCTTCTCTCGGGCAGTCCGTCGGGGCACAGGGCACGGACCAGGCTGGGCAGCAGCACCTTCTCCGAGACCATGTGATCTTGGCCCGGCAGCACCTCGTGGGTGGCGCCGGGGATCGCGGCGGTCACCGCACTCGCCACACGATGGAGCTCGCTCGGACTGTGCTCACCGGTGATGACGTGGACCGGGACGGCGATCTCGGCGGCGAGCTCCAGCGGCGGCGGTTGCGCAGTCAGGTCCATGTCGTGGGCGCAGGGTGGGGGCCAGCGCTCGCATCCGACGCCAGCCCGGCATCACGGGCAGCAGAGCAGCGAAGAGCCGCGGCATGCCGATGCCGATCAGAAAACGCTGGAGGGCGCGCCCGTGTCGCCCGAGGGCCAGCAACCGGTCCACCTCGGCGCGCAGGTCGGCGTACGTCGCCGCCTCGGTGTCGTCGGCCGCCCACGACGCGTCGTAGAGCACTACGCGCTGCACCCGATCGCCCAGACGGTGTGCGGCGTGCTCGCGCGAGCACGGCACCCGAGGAGTGTCCGTAGAGCATGGCCCTGCCACCCAGCTCGTCGATCAGGGCCGAGATGTCCTCCACCTCGCGGTCCCGCGACCAGTGACCGCTCTCGCCGGAGTCCCCTCGGCCGCGCCGGTCGTAGGTCAGGACGCGGAAGGCACCGGAGAGCACCTTCGCTCCGGAACGGATCGGCGCGAATGTGCGGTGGCAGATCGCGCCGGTCACGTACACCAGGGGCGGACCGTCGCCATGGATCTCGAAGGCCAGGCGGGTGCCGTCGGCCGAGGTGGTGGTCTGGAAGTTCGGCTGACGCCACATGCTCTGACCCCTGCACTTTCTAGACTGGCTAGTGTGATCAACAGAAAGTAGACTGGTCGGTATGAAGAGTCAAGTGCCGGGTCGACTGCGGCCCTCCTCGGTGGCGAAGCGTCGGGCGATCCTGGCCGCGGCCGAGGATGCGTTCCTGGCGGCACGGTACGACAGCGTCACCATGGACGAGATCGCCGAGGCGTCGCAGGTTTCGAAGCAGACCGTCTACTCGCATTTCGGCACCAAGGACCAGCTCTGGTGGAGTTCGTCACCGCGATGACGCGTGAGGCTGGTGACGAGGTGGCAGCGGAGTCGGCCCTGCCTGAGACCTGCGACCAGGTCATCTCGAACCTGGAGAGCAGGCTGGGCCACCAACTGGCGGTGGTGCTGTCTCCGCGCCTGGTGCGGCTGCGTCGCCTGGTGATCAGCGAGGTGCCCCAGGTCCCCGACCTCGCGCGCGCGGTGTTCGAGCAGGGACCGCGGCTCGCGCGGTGATCACCCTCGAGGCGTTGCTGCGCGAGGGGGCTCGACGGGCGTGGGTGGGTGCGGGTGCCGGATCCGGCTATGGCCGCCGAGCAGTTGAACTGGCTGGTGATGGGTGCGCCCACCAACGCCGCGATGTTCCTCGGTGACGACGTCGCGCCGACCCCGGCCGAGCAGCAGGTCCACGTTCGGCACGCGGTCGCCGCCTTCCTTGCGGCGTACGGCCGTCGGTCCTGACCGAGAGCGAGCCGGGTCCATGTCGCGCACGGACGCCTGAACCCGACTTCCCCGCCGGCAGCGGATCGGTGCAGTGCCGTGCTACGGCTGTGGCCCGCCTTGTCCACCTAGATTCTGTGTCGCACCGCTGTTGCGATGGCTGCACTCGTGGGACCGCCGACGTGTGGACCACGGCCGGATCTGCACATGTGCTCAACAGAATCAGGCAGAACGGATGCCCGACAGGGTCGAGGTACACCCGGAACCCGCCATCTCCTGACGGCTGATGCGCATGTACGCGCCCCCCGATGGCAAGCACGTGCGGCTCTGCGGCGTCGATGTCTCCCACACTGAAATCGAGGTGGAACTGCTGAGGATGCTCGCCACCAGGCCAGGTTGGAACGAGCCAGTCGTCGATCCGCTGGAACGCGAGAGTGGTTCGCCCCCGGATTGTAGGGGTCACGCCACCTCCCGGCGGCACGAGGGTCGCGGCGAAAAGCCCGTCCGAACCGTCCTCGAGGGGCCAACCCAGGAGATCGGAGTAGAACTGGGCAAGGTGCAGGGCATCGGGGCAGTCGAGGACCACCGGATCGAGCTTCGGGCGTGAAGTCCATTCATCGAGAGTGAGGAGACACAAGACGATGCACAACCTGTGTCCTCTCTGTCGGCGTGGCGGCGGTTCGCGCTGATCGGTCAGGTCCGGACTGTCCCGTTCGACCATCCCCCTACCGACGCGGCGCGTACTCCACCACTGACCACGGCCAGTCCTGTGCGAGCCATCTGGTCACGGCCTCGAAAAGGGGTTTGTCGAGATCGGAGTGCTCGGCGGTGACCCACGACCGCACGTCGACCGCGCCGGGGCGCACCGGTCTCGTGGGCTTGTAGTAGACACAGCCGATCACCTCGTCCCTGTCGGGCAACAGCACCGTGTACGCGAAGTCGCTGCCGGAGCTCGAGCGCTCGAAGTGAGAGACGCAGTCCCGGAGGTTCTCCTCGATCGTCATGGGTTCTGGCCAGCTCGACGCCGCCCATCCCGGCAGGCTGCGGATGAAGTCCATGCTCTGAGTCCAAGCCTCGTAGTCCGACTCGTTGTGTTCCGGTCCGAGCAGGGTGAGCCGGAACATATCCGTCTCGAGGGGCGTGGGAAGAAGGAAACCGGCCGGGACGAGGCTCATCCCCCGAGTGTGCCACCGGAGACCTTGGCCTTCGGCGCGCAGAGCCGGCGCCTGATGGGGATCCACCTGTGGCCCGTGCTGGTGGGGGGTATCCGCGTTGGCCGGGGGCTCTCGGGTCAGGATTCACAGCCGCTGGTGGCTCAAGTGTCGGCTTATCGCCCGCTCCGAGGGAGGCGGAGTGTGAAGGTCGACCCGCCTCCGAGGGTCGGGCTGACGCTGATCGATCCGTGGTGCTCGTCGGCGATCTGTTGGGTGACGGCCAGCCCGAGACCGGCTCCGCTGTGGCCGTGTCGCGCTCGGGACGAGTCTGCTTGGTAGAAGGGCAGGAAGATCCGTTGCTGCTCGGCTTCGTCGATACCGGCTCCGTGGTCGATCACGCTGATCGCGACGGCCTCGGGACGTCATTACGGCAATGGTGATCGGGGTCGGTGCGGGGGTGTGGGTGCAGGCGTTGGCACCGAGATTGAGGACGGCCTGATGGATTCGGGCGGGGTCTCCAGCCAGCGGCGTGCGGCTCCCCGGAACGATGTGGATGTCGATCCGACGTTCCGGGTACGCCGCGCGCAGGTCGTCGACCACCGCCCTCACCACCTGTGGCACGTCGATTTCGGAGACGACCCGGGCACTGGCCTCGGTGCCGCGGACCAGCTCCATCATGGAGTTCACCAGGTGATGCAGCCTGACGCTCTCGTTGCCGACGCGCGACATGGCGCGGTCCAGGGCTCCGGGCTCGGCGAGCATGCCGCGCTCGTAGAGGTCGCTGTACCCCTTGAGTGCGGTGAGTGGCGTGCGGATCTCGTGCGAGACGTCGGCGAGGAACCGTTTCATGTCGTCGCGAGCCCGGGTGGCTGCTGTCTCTGATCGTTCGCGCTCGGCGAGAGCTGCACGTAGCCGGGCGACCATGCGCTCGATATCGGTCGAGAGGTCGGAGACCTCGCGTGATCCACCGGCGCGCTGCACCTCGGTGTCGAGGGCCCCGTCGGCGATCTGGTTGGCCGTGGCCGCCATCGTCACCAGCGGGCGGACCAGCCTGCCGGCCAGCCACCACGCCATCGCGGACTCGAGCAAGGCGATGATCAGCCCACCGATGAGCAGCGCCCGACGCAGCGCGTCGGTCGTGGCGTGGAAGCCCTCCAGGGACAGCGCCGTGACCCGGACCTGTCCGTCGGGCTGAGGCGAGACGAGGACCCGGTAATCACCGATCTCGACGGTGGTGGCCTCACGGGTGGCGCCCAGGGGGCTGAGGGTGTCGCCGGGGAACGGGTTCACGCCTTGCGTGGCGGTGACGTCGCCGTCGGGCGAGAGGGTCAGCTGGACGGGCGGATCCACTCCGCTGGTGGCGAGATCGGCGGGGCCGGAGCCGGATGCCGGTGGTGTCTCCCCGTCCGGTGGACCCGTTCCCGGCGCGGCCAGGTCGACGCGTTCTGCGCGGGCGAGCTCCTTGTCGATCTCGGACAGCCGGGTCGAGCGGTCACTGTGGTCGATGTAGACGGCGAAAGCCAGGAAGCCCACGGTGATCGTGGCCAGGAGCGGCAGCAGGATCACCCAGCGCAGCGAGAGCCGGTTCATCGAGACTCCTGGCGCAGGACGTAGCCGAGGCCGCGTCGGGTGTGGATCAGCTGCGGATGACCGTCGTCGAGCTTGCGGCGCAGGTAGCCCACGTAGAGCTCCACGACGTTCTCGGTGCCGTCGTAGGCCTCACCCCAGACGTTGTCGAGGATCTGCGCCTTCGAGACCACGACGTCCCGGTTGACCAGGAGGTACTCGAGGAGTCTGTGCTCGGTGGCCGACAGGTCGACGAGCACCCCGGCCCGGCGTACCTCACGGCCGGCGGGGTCGAGGGTCAAAGAGCCGACCTGGAGCAGACCGTCGGGGGCCTCAGGGGTGGTACGGCGCAGGATGGCTGCCACCCGCATCACCAGCTCGTCCACGCTGAACGGCTTGGTGAGGTAGTCGTCCCCGCCGGTGGCGAAACCACGGATGCGGTGCTCGGTCTCGTCACGGGCGGTCAGGAACAGGACCGGTGCACGCGACCCTGCCTCGCGCAGCCGGCGGCACACCTCGAAGCCGTCGATGCCGGGCAGCATCACGTCGAGCACGAGGAGGTCGACCCCGCCCGCCAGCGCGACCTCCAGGCCGGCAGTTCCGTGGTCGGTCTGGGTCACGGAGTATCCCTGGAAGCGCAGCGCGGTCGACACCACGTCGTTGATCGAGGGGTCGTCCTCGACGACGAGGATCCGGCAGGGTGCCACCGGGGTGGGATCAGAGCGCATCGGTGCCATCCAAGGTGGGGAAACTGTGCAGACGCTGTGAAGGCGCGCACAGTGAAGCCACAGCGACACCCTCCATGCTTCGATCATGTCCCACGAACTACATCGCGACTCCCGCGCGCTCCGGTTGCTCCGTCGATCCCCACTGCTGGCACTGCCGACCGCAGCTGTGCTCCTGCTCACTTCCTGCGGCACCTCGAGCTCCGAGTCCGCATCCGACGACTCGACCTCGTCCCCGACATCGACGTCCACGACGGCGGCCGGCCTCGACACCTCCCTCTTCCTCGACGGGGCCCTGACCGACGAGCCCTCGACCGAGGACTGCACCCTCAGCGGGGGCGCCGAGACGACGTGCTATCGGATCACTGTCTCCGGCTACCCGGTCGACCACGAGGTGGGGCCGTTCTGCCCCGAGACGATCACCGACGGCGCTGATGCGGGTGGCATCTGGTTCGACGGCGAGAACCTCTACAACCTCGACGGGGCGTTCATCGAGGGCCTCGCCGAGACCTACGGCGACGACAACTGGAAGATGTACGACGACGAGGGCAACGTGCTGGTCACCGAGACCCAGGAGGAGTTCGAGGCCGCCGCACGCCCCGACGTGGACCCGGCTCTGCAGAACCACTGCATCCAGGGAGAGGTCGCCTGGCTCGAGGACGGTGAGCCGATCACGAGCGAGGTGCTGATCCCCACGACCCCGGTGGCGGCTGACGCGGCCAGCAGCACGCAGGCGATTCTGGGTGTCACGCTCGACGGGGTGCGCATCGACGCCTCGGCGCCGGTCGACGCCATTCTCGGCGCCTACACGATCGCTGCGTTCGACGACTGCGGCGGTCACTTCAACCCGGTCGAGGGCTACCACCTGCACGGAGCGGTCGGCTGCTCGGAGGTCGGCGAGGCCACCGACGGCGAGACCGCCCAGTTCGGGTACGCACTCGACGGCTACGCGGTGCACAGCCCGTACGAGGACGGCGACGCCCCCGATGATCTCGACGACTGCAACGGACACACCACTGACGCGCTCGGCTACCACTACCACGCCAACCCCGCGTCGGAGAACCTCGTGGTCGCCTGCATGGTCGGTCAGACCGTCGAGTCCGAGGACGGCGCCGGACCCCCCGGTGGCGGCGGTCCGCCCGAGGACAACGAGGGCTGATGCGCTCGCTCCTGCCTGACGTGGTCGCCCGACCGCGACTCCTGCTCGGCGCTCTGGCGGTGACCCTCCTGCTGGTCGGCACGGCGTGCGGGTCGACCTCGACCGACGACACGTCCACCGACGCCGCCGATCCCACGAACGGTGCGGAGACTGTGGACATCTCCTCGCTCTTCGTCGACGACGCCTTGACCTCGGAAGCGGAGACCGTGGACTGCACGCTGGAGAACGGCAGCAAGACCACGTGCTACCAGCTCGAGGTGGCCAGCCTGGCCCCGAGCGTCGACACCGAGGGTCCGTACTGCCCCGCCACCACCAGCGACGTCGGTGGAATCTGGGTCTGGGACGGCGACGAACCCGGCCTCTACGCACTCGACAGCGACTTCTGGAAACTCATGTCGTCGCAGGGCTACGTGTTCGCCAATGCCGATGGGGACATCACGATCACCGACCCGGCGGAGGGCGCTGCCTCCTCATCGACCACGGCGAACTCCTGCCTGGAGGCCACGGCCGACGACTCCTACCACCTGCAGGTCTTGATCCCGACCAGCCCGGAGACCCTTGACACTCCGACCGACCTGTCCACCATCTCGCAGGTGGGGCTCGCCCTCGACGGCGTCACCATCTTCGGCGACGCGCCCTCGGTCGCTGACCGGGGAGGGCTGCCGGCTCTCGATGCGTGTGGCGGTCACATCGATCCGTCGGGCTATTACCACTGGCACTTCGGCGCCGAGTCGATCCAGAGCAATCTCGACGAGGCGGGTGCAGGTGTGACGTGCTCGGTCGAGCAGGACACCGAGGCGCTGGTCGGTTTCGCCTACGACGGGTACGGCATCTACGGCCCCGAGGAGGACCGGGAGATCCCCACCGACCTCGACGACTGCTCCGGACACGTCTCCGAGACCGCCGACCTCGGCACGACGTACCACTACCACCTCAGTTACGACTCCCCGAACCTGCCGACCTGCCGGGTCGGGGCGACCGCCGAGTCCGCGCTCACCAGCCCCGACAATGCTGACGCCGCCCTCCCCAACGGCGACGGACCCGGCGGTGGTGGCCCCCCGCCGGGCGGGTGACCCCGTGCCCCGCACGCGACTGACGCGGGCGATGGCGTCCACGCTCGTGGCCCTCGGGTGTGCAGCGACGATCCTGGTCGGCGCCGAGCCCGCCCTGGCGCATGACGGCACCGACGGGGCCATCGCCCTGACCGTGACCGATCAGCGCATTCTCGGCACGGCGCAGGTCGCCTTCACCGAGCTCGGCTACCGCGACACCACCGGTGACGGGCTGGTGGGCGCCGAGGAGCTGGGAGCCCAGGAAACCACCGTGGCGAGGAGCCTGGTGAGCGTTCTCCGTGAGCATGTGGCACTGAAGATCGACGGCAGGAAGGTCGACATCATCGGGGCCGGGCCCGCCCCGGTCAGTCAGGGCCAGGATTCCGCCGCCGAGTACGTCGAGATTCTGTTCGCCACCGGCCCTCACGACGGCGACGTCTCCCAGGTGGAGGTGGCCTGGTCCTTCACCTCGCCCGCCGACCAGGTGGTGCTGTCCGGACCCGATGGACTCGTGACCGGCCGACTGGGAGACGACGGCGCCTCATCGATCTCTCTCGACGCGGCCTCGACCGTCCGTTCGTTCTTCCTCACCGGCCTCGACCACGTGAGGTCAGGCCTCGACCACATGCTCTTCCTCGTGGTCCTCACGTTCGCCGTGGTGGGCTCCACGATCTCGCGCGCCACCATCTGGCGGGTCGTCAAGCTCGTCACAGCGTTCACCATCGGCCACGCCACGAGCCTCTGCCTTGCCTACTTCGACATCGTCTCGATCCCCGCGCAGTGGGTGGAACCGGCGATCTCCCTGTCCATCGTCGCCGCCGCGGTGCTCGCCCTGCGCGGCAAGGGCGAGGCCATCCGCCCCTGGATCGCCGCGGCCGTCGGCCTGGTCCACGGACTGGGATTCGCCTCCAGCCTGGGCGGACTCGGCCTGGTCACCACCCACGAAGTGGGCGCGCTGGCCGCCTTCAACATCGGCATCGACCTCGCCCAGACCGCCGTCGTACTCCTGGTCATCCTCGGCATCTGGATCACCAACCGGGTGCTTGCCGAACGTCACCACTGGGTCCGCATCGCCGTCTGCGGCGGCGCCGGTCTGGTCGGGCTCGGTTGGACGGCCTCTCTCCTGGCCGCCGCTTGACCTATCGCAAGTTCACCGATGGGGCAACCCTGTACGAGACGTGGCGCTAGGTTGCGGGCTGATGTTGGACGCTCGTCCCGCATGCCCTGTCCGGGTGGCGGCTCCCGGAAGGGGGCGTTCTACGGGCCCGGTTCCGCCAACGATCTTCTCTCCGCTGCCGAACCCGTCATCCTCTCCGACCGACCTCCTGATCATTGATCCCTATTGACTATCTACGGTCCCCAAAACCTTCTTCAGATACTTGCCTTCCTGCTCTCTCCGCCCCTCCCTTTCCAGGCGGCACGCATGCTACGAAGGTTCGTAGATGGGTCGCCCGTGATTAGGCGGCCCACGCGGCATTTCTAGGGGTCCGTTGGTTGTCGACGGACGTCGTGGAGGCGGTGGTCTGGGTGCACGGCGGCGTGAAGTTCTACCGCGGCGCAGCGAAGGCTGCCCGGGCCTACGTCGAGCGCGATCGGTCCCGGGCCGATGACTACTACCTCGGCGAAGGCACCGGCGTCGCCGAGCGACTCACCGCGACCCCGGCTGGCGTAGCGGGAGCCGGTTCGATGGACGGTGAAACCTATGAGCAGTGGGTCGCCGGGGTCGACGTCGACACCGGCCGGAAGAAGGGCCGGGTCCGCGACGACGCGAACGCGCTGCGGTTCGTCGAGGTCACCGTCAACGGACCCAAGACCTGGTCACTGGCCGCCGCGCTGCATCCAGACATCTCGGCCGCGCTGGACGCAGCCCAGGACAGGGCCGCCGCCGAGATCGTCGGCTGGGTGGCCCAGCACGCGACGACCCGGGTGGGACCGCGCGGTCGCCAGGTGCAGGTACCGGTCGAGAAGATCGAGGCAGCCGTGATCCGGCACTACACCTCCCGTGCCGGGGACCCTCACCGTCATCTTCACCTGCAGATCAACGCCCGCGTGTTCGCCGCCGGCGCGTGGCGGGGTCTGCACTCGGTCGGGGTGCGCGACATGATCGAGGCCATCAACGGCATCGGCCACGCAGCGGTCGCCACCGACCCGGAGTTCCGGGCGGTCCTCGCCGCACGAGGCTTCAGCCTGGACGCCGAGACCGGGGAGATCGAGCAGCTCGCGCCGTACGCCGGGGCGTTCAGCGCTCGGACCAGTCAGATCCACCGCAACATCGACCGGTACGAAGCCGAGTGGCGGCGCGAGCATCCCGGCGAGGACCCGGGGCCGCGGCTGCGCGAGGCGTGGGATCGACGGGCGTGGGCCGATGCGCGGCCGGACAAGGTCGTCCCCACCGACGGCGCGGACCTGGTCGCACGGTGGAACGCCGAGCTGCGCGACTTGGGCTACCGCGACCCAGCCGCCCCAGCCGTGCTCGAAGCGACCCAGGTGGGCTGGATCGACCGCGACGGTGCGGCGGACTGGGTGATCTCCCAGCTCGGGGCGAAGCGGTCGGCGTGGAACGCCGCCGACATCCGCGGCAAGGTCGAGGTTCTGCTGGCACAGGCCAACCTGGTGGCGGAGCCCGCGGCGCGCATCGAGCTCGCCGAGGACGTGACCGCCCGCGCCGCCGCACGCTGCGTTCGGCTGCTCGCCTCACCCGACGTGCCCGAACATGTCCGCTCGCTGACCTCCCAGCACGCGTTGGCGGTGGAAGCGGATCTCGTCCACCGCCTCGCTCGCCGGGCCGAGAAGCCCGCCCGACGGGTCCGGCTGCAAGGGCGAGGGCTGACGCGGATCGACCCCACCCAGGCCGCCGTCGTCGGCGCCCTGGCCGGGGACGGCCAGCTGGTGGTCGTGGAGGGCGCGGCCGGCGCAGGCAAGACCACTGCGTTGAGGTCGGCGCAAGCCGTGTTGGCTCGGCAGGGACATCGGCTGCTTGTGGTGACGCCGACGTTGAAGGCGGCCGAGGTCGCCGCCGCGGAGACCGGCGCCGAAGGGCACTCGGCCGCCTGGCTGATCCACAAGCACGGCTGGCGCTGGGACGACGAAGGGCACTGGGCACGGCGCCCCGACGCCACCCCCGACCCGGCCGCCCGGCTGCGACCAGGAGACCTGCTGCTGGTCGATGAGGCGGGCATGCTGGACCAGGACACCGCCCGCGCGCTCCTGACGGTCGCCGACGAGGCCGGGGCGCGGGTCGCGCTGGTCGGTGACCGGCACCAGCTGCCAGCGGTCGGACGCGGTGGCGTCCTGGACCACGCCCTCGCGTGGGCCCACCCGACCGCGGTCGTGGCCCTGGAGAAGGTGCACCGGTTCACCGATCCCGGTTACGCCGCGCTCTCCCTGCGCATGCGCACCGGCGACGACCCTGCCGCCGTCTTCGACGCGTTGCATCGTCGCAGGTCGATCGTCGTCCACCCCAGCGACAGCGAGCGCACCGCTGCCCTCGCCGAGGCGGGAGCGGCCGGCGACCTTGTCGTCGCTGACACCCGCGAGCACGTGGCCAGTCTCAACGCCGCGATCCGCGACCAGCGTCGCGCCGACCCCACCACAGGCGACCCGGCCGATTCGATGGTGACCGCTCGCGGCGAACGGATCGGGCTCGGGGACCGCGTCGCCACTCGCCGCAACGACGCCGACCTCGGGGTCGCCAACCGCCAGACCTGGACAGTCACCGGTATCGACGAGGACGGCAACCTGCTTCTTCACGGCCACGGGCGCGATCGCGAGATCCCGGCGGAGTACGCCACCCGGTTCGTCGAGCTCGCCTACGCCACCACGGTCCACGGAGCCCAGGGCGAGACCGTCGACCATGCCTACGTCGCGATCGGCGACACGACCGGCGCCGCTGCGGCGTACGTCTCAATGACCCGCGGCCGCGAACACAACACCGCCCACCTGGTGGCCGAGAGCGTCGAGGACGCCCGCAAACAGTGGATCGCGGTCTTCGGCCGCGACCGCGCCGACCTCGGCCCGGCACACGCCCGACGCCAAGCCATCGACGCGATCGATGCGTACGGCCCACGACACCGCGGACCGTTGCCGGAGCATCGACGGGCCATCACCGCCAGCGGCGTTGCACTTGGTCTGTGAGCGGGGCCGGGCCTTCGTGGGCACCGGCCAGCCTCATGCCCATCTCCGCGGCCAATCTCGCAGAGTAGCCGCCCGGATCCAGCGGTCGGCTGCGCTTCGAGCCGGCGCCCATGGCCGCGTCGATCAGCGGTTGCCATGCAGCCCGGATGACCTCGGGAAGCTCCATGCTCGGCCAGGCTTCCACCAACAGCGCCCCATCCACGGCGTTGAGCAAGACCTCTTCGACGCCGTGGCGAAGCGCCAGCTCGTAGAACTCGATGCGGTCGTCGAGCACGGAGAGATCCCATACGTCGTAGCCCACGATCGCGCGGAAGTAGAACACCGTCACGCGTGCGTAGCACGTCGGGATCGGCACCTGCCAGAGCCGATCCGGCACCAGGTACCCGCCCGCGTCTGGGTCCTCCAGGTAGTCGAAAGCGACCAGCGGCTTGACTGCGAGTTCATGGTCAGCCGCAGCGACAAGCCGCTCGACCACCTCTAGGGTCGGGGACTTGCGGCGCGCCTCGTACTCCGAGACCGAGGACTGCTGGGTCCTTGCCCACTCCGCCAGCTGGCGCTGGGAGAGACCCGCTGCCTTGCGGGCAATTTCGATCACCGTCTTCGACTCCACCACCCGCATATTATCGCTGATCATCGATAGGCAGGGGCTGTCCACCTACTGGGTGAGGTCGGGAAACGCCTGACCACGTCGAATCCAGAAGGAGCACCAACGATGACCGCATCACCGATCGACCCCGCCGACGACCGCCGCCCGGCCAGGAACCCCGGCGACGAGATGCTCAGCCTCCAGGAAGCCTGCGCGCTTCCTCCGCGTCCCCGAGGGCACCCTGCGCTACTGGCGCCACCTCGGCAGTGGGCCCCGCAGCTTCAAGGTCGGCCGCCACGTCCGCTACTGGCGAGCCGACCTCATCCTCTGGCTCACCGAGCAGACCAACCGTCCCCAGAACCACCGCTGACCCTGCCCACCGTCGGATCTCAGAGAGACGATGGAGCGATCCTGGAAGGAGCATCACCATGGCGGGAAACATCGCCAAGCGAGCCAACGGAAAATGGCGGGCGCGGTATCGCGACGACGCCGGTAACGAACGCGCTAGGCACTTCGACCGCAAGATCGATGCGCAGCAGTGGCTGGACCAGGTCACCTCGGCCGTGGTGACCGGCACGTACGCCGATCCCAAGGCCGGCCGGATCACCTTCGCGGCGTACTTCGGCGAGTGGTCGGCCCGCCAGGTCTGGGCACCCGGCACCGTGCTCGCGATGTCGCTGGCGGCGAGATCCGTGCCGTTCGCGGGGAAGCCGATGAAGCAGGTCCGGCGATCGGACGTCGAGACCTGGATCAAGCAGATGAACGCCGCCGGGCTTGCCCCCGGCACGATCAAGACGCGGTACGTCAACGTCAGGTCGGTGTTCCGCGCCGCCGTGAAGGACAGGGTGATCGGCTCCGACCCGACCGACGGCGTACGCCTCCCCCGCGGCCGTCGCGCGGACGTGGCCATGTCGATCCCCGCTCCGGAGGAGGTGGGGCAGCTCATGGCCGTGGCCGACGAGCGGTTCCAGCCGTTCATCGCCCTCTGCGCTTTCGCCGGCCTGCGGCTCGGCGAGGCCGCCGGGGTCCAGCTCGGCGACGTGGACTTCCTCCGCAGGTCGCTGAAGGTGTCCCGCCAGGTCCAGCGCGTCAACGGCGGGGAGATCGACGTGCGAGCGCCGAAGTACGGCTCCGAGCGCGTCGTCTACCTCGCCGACAGCCTCGTCAACGTGCTCGCCGACCACGTCACGCGCCCACGGCACGACCGGCAAGGATCGGTGGCTCTTCGCCGGGGAGGGCGACGACCCACCGCACCAGAACACCGTCGGCTACTGGTGGCGCAAGACGCTGCGCGACGCCGGCCTCTCCGGCATCAAGCTCCACGACCTGCGGCACTTCTACGCCTCCGGGCTCATCGCCGCCGGGTGCGACGTCGTGACCGTCCAGCGCTCGCTCGGTCACGCGAAGGCGACCACAACCCTCAACACCTACGCCCATCTCTGGCCGACTGCCGAGGACCGGACGAGGAAGGCGGCGGAGTCGATCATGGCCGCGTCGCTCGGACCTCGCGGAGTAGGCGCGCGTTGAGGGGACCTGTCCCCTCCCCACCAAGTGTGAGCATCTGCACGACCCCTCACGCTCAGTGCGGCATCCGCTGTGCGCGGCTCACGTGGCCGCCGGGCTTTCGGGAAGCCTCATCCGACCCGAGAGCGGGTCGTCAACGCGCCAACGTCGATAGGTCGCAGGCAGGTCGCCCTGGGGCGGCAGGTGCGCCATGAGCGCTTCGGCGTTGGGAATCGTCGCAAGGACGGCCGCGAGCAGGTCCACCGCCTCGGTCAGGTGCATCGCCAGGTCGGCGGCAAGCACGCTGGGGTGGGACGCGCCCGTGTGGTTGGGCAGGAGCCAGCGCGCCGACGGGTTGGGGTGCCCACCCCACGCGCAGTGCTGCTTGTACTCACTGGGCGTGAAGCCGCTCGCCTGCCTCATCTGGCTCGGGCGAAACGACTTCTCGATTCGGTTGGTCGAAGCTCCGAGCCACCGCTGGCGCTGCGCCGCGTCGTCGCGGAACACAGCCATCAGGTAGTGCGCTTCAACGACCTGGCGAGTCAGCGCGGTGGCCGCGTACCAGCGCTCGCGGTCGAAAGCATCCGCGGCTTCTTGGCCGAGCTGCCCAACCATCTGCGTGACGAGGGCAACCGCCTCGGTGTCGCGGTCCTTCGTTGCCCAGGCGCTCACCCAGAGGCTGTCCCCCGCACCTGCCAGCCAGTCGGAAGCCAGGTGGCAGACGGCCGAGCGAGCCGCTCGAAGGTCACTCTCGCTCACGCCCCGGCACCCTCAAAGCGCTCGAAGAACCAGCCTGCCTGATCGGGCACGATCACAGCCAGCTCCTCCGACACATCCAGGTCGTACTGAGCGGCCAGGTCACCCACCTGGACGCCCACAAGACCACGCAGCCTTCCCAGGGCCATCGAAAGTGGGTCAGTACCCATCGGCCTCCAGTTGCGGTCCCAGTCACCGCCGGCCGGGCCGACCTCACCCATGAAGTCACGAAATAGGCGCTGGAGCAGTTGGACCCGGCGAGCCAGTTCGGTGCCGATCTCAGGATTGTCCAAGTGGACGGCAAGCTGCTTGCGGACGTGGTCGGCCGACATCACGCAGTGCTCCTCGATTTCCATCGAGAAGTCCTTCCACAACATCCGCCGATCCGCCAGAAGGTTCAGAACCCGGCGAGCTATTTCACGGTCGTCGTCCTTGCGTTCCCACTGCGCGCCGCCGAAGGGACTGGAACCTCCTGTAAGCCGGTATCTCGCCACCGCACCATCGTCGCAGAATCTGCGTGCCAGCGAGGAGCGACCTCAGCCTGACGAAGTCACTGTTCGCAGTTATCCAACGTGCGTGGCAGCCTTCCGTGCGCCTTGGCGGTTCACGCCTCCAGCTGCCCTGAGGAAGCACCCGATTCGGACCTACGAAGCTGCTGTGACTCACCCTCGAGGACCGAACTGCGCACAGACCTCGACCCCCCAAGGAGCCGTTCCGACGACCAAGACGCTGGGTCATCGAGGCATGCGGTACTGAATTTCTTGCGGACTCTGTGCGGACTGGGAGGGGTCTACACCCCCTCTGACCTGCGCAAACGCGCCGGTTCACACGTTGAAGCGGAACTCCACCACGTCGCCGTCGGCCATCACGTAGTCCTTGCCCTCAATACGGACCTTGCCGGCCGACTTGGCCGTGGCCATCGAGCCAGCGGCGACGAGGTCGTCGAAGGAGACGATCTCGGCCTTGATGAAGCCCTTCTGGAAGTCGGTGTGAATGACACCGGCGGCCTCGGGGGCGGTGGCGCCCTTCTTGATCGTCCAGGCGCGAGCCTCCTTGGGCCCCGCGGTCAGGTAGGTCTGCAGGCCGAGGGTGTCGAAGCCGACGCGGGCGAGCATGTCCAGCCCGGGCTCCTCCACGCCCATCTCGGCGAGCATCTCGCGGGCCTCCGCCTCGTCGTCGAGCTCGACCAGCTCGGACTCGAACTTGGCGTCCAGGAAGATCGCCTCGGCCGGCGCCACGATCTCGCGCATCTGCTTCTTCAGGGCCTCGTCGGCGAGCTCCTCGGCGTCGCAGTTGAACACGTAGATGTAGGGCTTGGAGGTCAGCAGCGAGAGCTCGCGGACCAGGTCCCGGTCGATCTTGGTGGAGATGATCGGGGTGCCGGCCTCCAGGGCCTCCTTGGCCTCACGCGCGGCGTCGAGGTTCGCGGTGATCGCCTTGTTGCCGCGTGCCTCCTTCTCCAGCCGCGGGATCGCCTTGTCCACCGTCTGCAGGTCGGCCAGGATCATCTCGGTCTGGATCGTCGAGATGTCGGACTCGGGGTTCACCTCGCCGTCGACGTGGGTGACGTCCTCGTCGCGGAACACCCGGGTCACCTGGCAGATCGCCGAGGACTCGCGGATGTGCGAGAGGAACTTGTTGCCCAGACCCTCCCCCTGGGAGGCGCCGGCGACGATGCCGGCGATGTCGACGAACTCGACCGAGGCCGGGAGGATCTTGGCCGAGCCGAAGATCTCGGCCAGCTTGCCGAGCCGCGCGTCCGGCACGCCCACCACGCCCACATTGGGCTCGATGGTGGCGAACGGGTAGTTCGCCGCCAGCACGTTGTTCTTGGTCAGCGCGTTGAAGAGCGTCGACTTGCCCGCATTGGGGAGACCGACGATTCCGATGGTGAGTGCCACGGGCGGCGAGTCTACGGGCGGTGAGCCCACAGCCACGAATCCAAGAAGTCACTGAGCGCTGTGTACGTTCGAGTGTGACGCCCACCACAGTGGGTAGTGAACCGAGAACGATCCCCGACCACGCATCTCGCGTTGCTCGAACAGCCCGCTCGAGCCCGGCATGACCAAACACGACGCCTGGAGGCACCCGTGACGAACCTGGCCGACAACCTGACCAAGACCGCCGAGCAGCATCCCGACCGACCGGCCCTGAAGCTCGACGACACGGTGCTCAGCTACCAGCAGCTCCAGGACGGAGCCCGCCGGGTCGCGGCGCTGCTGAAGAGCAAGGGGCTCAAGCCCGGAGACCGGGTCGGCATGGTCCTGCCCAACGTGCCGCACTACCCGGCGATCTTCTACGGCGCGATCGCCATGGGTGCGGTCGTGGTGCCGATGAACCCGCTGCTCAAGGGTCGTGAGGTGAAGTACTACCTCGAGGACTCCGGCGCCTCGCTCGTCTTCGCCTGGCAGGACATGGCCGAGGAGGCCGGCAAGGGCGCCGAAGCCGTCGGCATCGAGTGCATCACCGTCGAGCCCACCGGGTTCCTCGAGCTCCTCGCCCAGCACGAGCCGGACGAGGAGGTCGTCGACCGAGCCGACGACGACAACGTGGTGCTGCTCTACACCTCCGGCACCACCGGCCAGCCCAAGGGCGCCGAGCTGACCCACCACAACATGGCCAGCAACGCGGCCACCAGCGCCGAGACCCTGATCGAGATCACCGAGGACGACGTGATCATGGGATGCCTGCCGCTGTTCCACGTCTTCGGGCTCACCTGCGGACTCAACGCCGCCGTGCTCAAGGGCGCCTGCCTCACCCTGATCCCCCGCTTCGACCCGGCCAAGGCGCTCGAGGTGATCTCCCGCGACAAGGTGACCGTCTTCGAAGGCGTCCCCACCATGTACGCCGCGATGCTGAACGCCGAGGGCGCCGAGGACGCCGACATGTCCAGCCTGCGCACCTGCATCTCGGGCGGCTCGGCGATGCCGGTCGAGGTGATGAAGAAGTTCGAGGAGGCCTTCGACTGCATCGTTCTCGAGGGCTACGGGCTCTCCGAGACCTCGCCGGTCGCCTCGTTCAACCAGCCCGGCCAGGACCGCAAGCCCGGATCGATCGGGACGCCGGTCCGGGGCGTGGAGATGAAGCTCGTCGACGACGACCGCAACGACGTCGCCCAGGGCGAGGTCGGGGAGATCGCCATCAAGGGCGAGAACATCATGACGGGCTACTGGGGTCGTGAGGACGCCACCGCCGAGGCGATCGTCGACGGCTGGTTCCACTCCGGCGACCTCGCCAAGGTCGACGAGGACGGCTACTTCTTCATCGTGGACCGCAAGAAGGACCTGATCATCCGGGGTGGCTACAACGTCTACCCGCGAGAGGTCGAGGAGGCGCTCTACGAGCACGAGGACGTCGCCGAGGTCGCGGTCATCGGCATCCCCGACGACGCCATGGGCGAGGAGATCGGCGCGGCGGTCGCCCTGAAGTCGGGGGCCAAGGTCACCGAGGACGAGCTCCAGGCCTTCGCCAAGGAGCGGCTCGCGGCGTACAAGTACCCCCGCGCCGTGTGGATCGTCGACGAGCTGCCCAAGGGCCCCACCGGCAAGATCCTGCGGCGCGAGGTCGAGGCCCCCAAGGAGGCCACGGCGTGAGCCCAGCCAGCACCGCGACCACCACCAAGGGGCAGGCCGACACCCGGGTCGAGGAGGCCGAGGCGAGCGCGGAGCTCGCCAGCAACGAGCTCTCGGCACCACTCGACCTCCTGCTCGCCGACGCCTCCAGCAGCCCGCTGCGCAGGTTCCTGCCGGGCATGTCCGGCGTCCGGTTCGGCGCGGCCCTGGTCCGGCGACCCGGACGGGTCGCGGGACGCACGCTCGGGCTCGCCTCGGAGCTGGCGAAGGTGGGCATCGGCCGCTCCGAGCTGGGGCCGCACGAGAAGGACAGGCGGTTCACCGACGAGGCGTGGGCCAAGAACCCGCTGTTCAAGCGGACGTTGCAGTCCTACCTCGCCGTCGGGGAGTCCCTGCGCGGGCTCCTCCAGGACGCCGACCTCGACTGGGGCGACAACCAGCGCATGGGCTTCATCGTGGACAACCTCGTCGAGGCGGCTGCACCGAGCAACAACCCGGCCCTGAACCCCAGGGTCCTCAAGCGGATGCTGGACACCGGTGGGGGCAACCTGCTCGCGGGCGGGCGACGCTTCATCCGGGACTTCGCCACCGCTCCGAGGGTGCCGTCGATGGTCGAGCCGGACGCCTTCGAGGTGGGCACGGATCTCGCGGTCACCCCCGGCGAGGTGGTGCTGCGCACCGACGTCTTCGAGCTGATCCAGTACACCCCACAGACGACCAAGGTCCGCTCGGTGCCGCTGCTCATCGTTCCGCCGACGATCAACAAGTACTACGTGATCGACCTCGCCGAGCAGCGCAGCCTCGTCGAGCACCTCGTCGCGAACGGCCAGCAGGTGTTCTGCATCTCCTGGCGCAACCCGGACGCCCGGCACGCCGACTGGGGCCTGGACACCTACGGCCAGGCCATCCTCGACGCAATGACCGCCACCGAGAAGATCTCCCGCCAGGACAAGGTGGCGATGCTCGGCATCTGCTCCGGCGGCATGATCGCCTCCATGGTGCTCGCGCACCTCGCGGCGATCGGCGAGCTCGACCGGGTGGCGGCGTACAGCCTGGCGGTGACCGTGCTCGACCAGAACCAGGCGGGCCTGCCCAACGCGCTGCTCTCGCACAAGGCAGCGGCCGCCTCGACGCGAGCGTCCGCCGAGAAGGGGTACCTCGACGGCCGCGTGCTCGCCGAGGTGTTCGCGTGGCTGCGCCCGAACGACCTGATCTGGAACTACTGGGTCAACAACTACCTGCTCGGCTATCCCCCCAAGGCGTTCGACATCCTCTACTGGAACGCCGACCCGGTGCGGATGTCGGCGGCGATGCACCGCGACTTCATGGATCTCGCGATCCGCAACGCGCTCGTGGAGCCCGGCGAGTCGAGGATGCTCGGTTCCGAGGTCGACCTCGGCAAGATCGACGTGGACACCTACGTGGTGGCCGGGATCGCGGACCACCTGTGCAAGTGGGAGTCCTGCTACGCCACCACGCAGCTGTTCGGCGGCGAGTGCAAGTTCGTGCTGTCCACCAGCGGGCACATCGCCGCGATGGTGAACCCCCCGGGCAACCCCAAGGCCAGCTTCCAGACGGCCCCCGAGAACCCCGCCGAGGCGCACGAGTGGCTCGCGGGTGCCTCCAAGGTCAGGGGCAGCTGGTGGGAGGACTACGTCACCTGGCTGGCGGAGCGCACCGGGCCGGAGCGCAACAAGCCCCGCCGGCTCGGTTCCGCGGCGTACGAGCCGGTCTGTGAGGCCCCGGGCACGTATGTCCATGACCGCTGAGGGCGGCCCGGGCACGAGGTCCGGTCGTGACCGGATCCGCACGGTGTCGGTGCGCGGCATCCAGGCGAGGGTGTCGGTCCGGCCTGCTCGGGGACGGCTCGTTGACGAGCCGCCGCTGCTGCTGTGCAACGGCATCGGCGCCAGCCTGGAGGCGCTGGCCCCGCTGGTCGAGTCGCTCGACCCCGACCGCGGCGTGGTGCGCTTCGACGTACCCGGCGTCGGCGGGAGCCAGCCCCCGCCGTTCCCCTACCCGATCGCGGCGCTGTCGTCGTGGGTGACGGCCCTGATGGCCAAGCTGGGTCACCGACGGTTCGACGTGCTGGGGTTGTCGTGGGGTGGCGGTCTGGCCCAGCAGCTCGCGGTCCAGTCCCGCGGCCGGGTACGCCGGTTGGTGCTGGTGGCCACCGGCACCGGGTCGCTGATGGTGCCGGCGCACCCGAGGGTGCTGGCCAAGATGCTCACCCCGCGACGGCACCGGGACCCGGCGTACGCCGCCCGGATCGCGCCCGAGATCTATGGCGGGACCATGCGGACCAACCCCGAGGCCGGCGCCGCGCTGCTGCACGCCTTCACCCGTGCCGGGCCGAAGCGCGGCTACTACTACCAGCTGGCCGCGATGAGCGGCTGGAGCAGCCTGCCGTTCCTGGGGCTGATCCGGCAACCCACCCTGGTGATGGGCGGCGACGACGACCCGATCATCCCGGTCGCGAACCCCCGGCTGCAGGCCCGACTGATCCCCCGCTCGACCCTGCACGTCTACCAGGGCGGGCACCTGGCCATCCTGACCGAGGCCGCCGAGCTGGTGCCGGTCATCGAAGCCTTTCTGAGCGAGGAGAACACATGAGCGACCTGGCGGACCTCGGGCTCGAGGACTCCCCCTTCTCCGACTTCCTCGGCTTCGAGCTGCTGCTCGAGGAGCAGGACCGCGAGCTGCTCAGCAGCGTGCGCGCCTACCTGACGCGCGAGGTGGAGCCGGTCATCAACGAGTTCTGGACCCGCGCTGAGTTCCCCCACGAGCTGGTGCCCGGCATCGCCGCGCTCGGCATCGCCGGACTCGCCTTCGAGGCTCCGGGCTGTCCTGGCCGGGGCGCGCTGGTCGACGGGCTGGTCGCGATGGAGCTCGCCCGCGTCGACCCTTCGATCGCTACCTTCATGGGCGTGCACGGCGGGCTCGCCATGGGGTCGATCCAGCTCGGCGGCTCCGACGAGCAGCGGAAGCGGTGGCTGCCGGCGATGGCCCGGATGGAGCTGATCGGGGCGTTCGGTCTGACCGAGCCGGAGCACGGCTCGGACATCTCGGCCGGGCTGGCGACGACCGCCCGTCGTGACGGTGACGACTGGATCCTCAACGGTGAGAAGAAGTGGATCGGCAACGCCGCCTTCGCCGACCTGGTGGTCATCTGGGCGCGCGCCGAGGACGACGGTGAGGTCAAGGGGTTCGTCGTGGAGAAGGGCACCGAGGGGATGACCTTCGACAAGCAGGAGGACAAGATCGCCCTGCGCGTCGTACAGAACGCCGAGATCCACCTCCGCGACGTCCGGGTCCCGGAAGCCAACCGGCTGCAGAACGCGGACACCTTCCGGGCGACCGCGGACGTGCTGCGGGTGACCCGGATGAACGTCGCCTGGATGGCCACGGGGTGTGCCCGGGGCGCCTTCGAGCACGCGCTGCGCTACACCAAGGCGCGCCAGCAGTTCGGTCGCCCGATCGCGTCCTTCCAGCTGGTGCAGGACCTGCTGGTCAAGATGCTCAGCAACGTCACCGCGTCGACGGCGATGAACGTGCGCGCCTCGCAGCTCCAGGACGCGGGGCTGCTCAAGGACGAGCACGCGTCGCTCTGCAAGGCGCACTCCACGGTCCGGATGCGGGAGGGCGTCGGCTGGGCACGCGAGGTGCTCGGGGGCAACGGGGTCCTGCTCGAGCACCACGTCGGCCGGTTCGTCGCGGACGCCGAGGCGATCTACTCCTACGAGGGCACTCGCGAGATGAACACGCTGATCGTCGGTCGGGCGATCACCGGGGAGAGCGCGTTCGTCTGAGTCGCGTCGTACCCCCCGACTTGGCGAGGGTTGTGGACGGTTCGGGGCCGGCACAAGCCTTGATGAGCGTCCATAACCCCGATTTACATGCGAATCCAGCGACCTACAGCTGCACCAGCCCGGTCACGTCGAGCACCAGCTCGCCCTCGGCGTCGGAGGCGTCGAGGTCGACGGTCGCGGTGATCCGCCAGTCGTGGTAGCCCTCGGGGTCGGCGAGGATCTGCTGGACCTCCCAGACGCGCTCGCCCTTCTCGACGAGCAGCATCCGCGGTCCGCGGGCGTCCTGGCCCGTGTCGATGCTGTCGTGCTCGGCGAAGTAGGCGTCCAGCGCCTCCTGCCAGTCGGCGGCCGACATGGTCGCCGCGGCTTCGGTGTCGAGCTCCGCGAGCTGCTCGGCGCGCCGGAACGCGGCCAGCTCGACCCGGCGGAACATCGCGTTGCGCAGCAGCACCATGAACGCCCGCTCGTTGGCGGTGATCCGCTCCGGCGTCGGCGGCAGCACGTCAGGGGCTGCCTCGCCGCGCAGCCGGTCGGGGTCACTGAGCCGCTCCCACTCGTCGAGCAGGCTGGAGTCGGTCTGGCGGACCACGGCCCCGACCCAGGTGATGATGTCCTCGAGGTCGTCGGTGTGCACGCTGTCCGGCACGGTCTGCCGCAGCGCCCGGTAGGCG
The DNA here is from genome assembly GCA_963791105.1 of uncultured Actinomycetota bacterium. Taxonomy (GTDB): domain Bacteria; phylum Actinomycetota; class Actinomycetes; order Propionibacteriales; family Nocardioidaceae; genus Marmoricola. The sequence goes on from CAWBRA010000008.1 coordinate 26,965, forward strand.
TCACCGAGGTAGCGCAGCACCAGCCCCTCGGACCTGGTCAGGCCGTAGAACGCGACGTACTCGGCGAAGCTCATCGCCCGCTCGTACATGTCACGCACCACTGACTTCGGCTTGAGCGCGTCCTCCCCCACCCACGGGTGCTGGCGCCGGTAGATCCCGTAGGTGTGCTCCAGCAGCTCCTGCAGGGGCTTGGGCCAGGTGATCTCGTCGAGCAGCTCCATCCGCTCGTCGTACTCGATGCCGTCGGCCTTCATCTCCCCGATCGCGATGCCGCGCGCGAGGTGCTCCTGGGCGCCCAGCACCGGCCGGGGGTCCTCGAGGGTCGCCTCGACCACGGAGACGACGTCGAGCGCATAGGTCGGCACCTCGGGGTCGAGGGTGTCGAAGACGGCCAGCGCGTACGCCGACAGCGGCTGGTTGAGGGCGAAGTTCAGCTGCAGCCCGTCGACGAGACGCACCCGCCGACCGTCCGGCTCGGGTGTGGGGAGCAGCTCGACCACCCCGGCCGTCAGCAGCGCGCGGTGCTGGGCCGCCGCGCGGCGCATCAGCTGTCGCTGCGACCGCTCGTCCTCGTGGTTGTCCCGGAGCAGCCGCCGCATCGCGGCAGCAGGGTCACCCGGCCGGGCGATCACGTTGAGCAACATCGAGTGAGTCACCCGCATCCGGGAGACGAGCGCCTCGGGCTCGGCGGCCACGATCCGCTCGAAGGCCTCCTCGGTCCAGGTCACCTGCCCCTCGGGGGCCTTCTTGCGCTGCACCCGCTTGAGCTTCTTCGGGTCGTCGCCGGCCTTCTTCACCAGCCGCGCGTTCTCCACGACGTGGTCCGGGGCCTGCACCACCACGGTGCCCGCCGTGTCGAAGCCGGCCCGGCCCGCACGCCCGGCGATCTGGTGGAACTCGCGGGCCTTGAGCATCCGCTGGCGACGTCCGTCGTACTTGGAGAGACCGGTGAAGACCACCGTGCGGATGGGCACGTTGATGCCGACACCGAGCGTGTCCGTGCCGCAGATGACCTTGAGCAGCCCGGCCTGGGCGAGCTGCTCGACGAGGCGGCGGTACTTCGGCAGCATCCCGGCGTGGTGCACGCCGATGCCGTGCTTCACCAGCCGGTTCAGGGTCTTGCCGAAGCCCGGGCTGAACCGGAAGCCGCCGATCAGCTCGGCGATCCGGTCCTTCTCCTCGCGCGTGCACACGTTGATGCTGGTCAGCGCCTGCGCACGTTCGAGGGCCGAGACCTGGGTGAAGTGGACGACGTAGACCGGCGACTGGTGCGTGGTGAGCAGCTCCTCGAGCGTCTCGTGCATCGGCGTCACGGCCCACTCATAGCTCAGTGGCACCGGTCGGGTCGCGCTGGTCACGACCGCCGTCTCCCTGCCCGTACGCCGGGTCAGGTCGTCGACGAACCGGGTGACGTCGCCCAGCGTCGCGGACATCAGCAGGAACTGTGCCTGCGGGAGCTCGAGCAGCGGCACCTGCCACGCCCAGCCCCGGTCGGGCTCGGAGTAGAAGTGGAACTCGTCCATCACCACCTGCCCGATGTCGGCCTGCGCTCCCTCGCGCAACGCGATGTTGGCCAGCACCTCGGCGGTGCAGCAGACGATCGGTGCCTGGGCGTTGACGGCAGCGTCGCCGGTCAGCATGCCGACGCTGTCTGCGCCGAAGAGGTCGATCAGCGCGAAGAACTTCTCCGAGACGAGCGCCTTGATCGGAGCGGTGTAGAACGTCCGCTTGCCCTGGGCCAGCGCGGCGAAGTGCGCCCCGGTGGCGACCAGGCTCTTCCCCGTCCCGGTCGGCGTGGACAGGATGACGTTGTTGCCGCTGACCATCTCGATCAGCGCCTCCTCCTGCGCCGGGTAGAGCGTCAGGCCCTGCTCCACCGCCCAGGCCTCGAAGACCTCGAACAGCGTGTCCGGGTCGGGGGCACCGGTGGGGTCTGGGAGTCGGTCGAGGAGTGGCATCGCCCGGCCATCGTCCCCGACCCCCGCCGGTTAGCCCAATCAGACCGACCGGATCAGCGTCTGAAGCGATCCATCAGGCCGCGAAGGCCGCGGCCGGCCGCCATGTCCTGCCCACCGCGTGCCCGGGGTGCACCGGCTCCTCCGCCGCCCAGCGGCGTGCCGGTCCCGCTCGACGTTCCACCGAACCCAGCGCCACGGGACTCGCCGCGACGACCGACCAGCCGGTTCAGCATGCTCACGAGGTTCGCCATGATCCCTCCTTGTGTCGCACGTCGGGCTGTCTGCCCGACACCCTGGAGGTGCCCAGATGACGCGGATCGCATGCGCCCCGAGGCGGGTGCGGAGGGTCAGGCGGGGTGGTTCCGGGCAGCGTCCTCGACGCAGAGCACGGCCCACGGGAGCGCCTCGAGGCGTCCCTCGGGGATCTGCTTCCCGCAGGTGTCGCACACGCCGTAGGAGCCCTCGTCGAGCTTGGTCAGTGCGCGTACGACGTCCGCACGGGTGACCTGGAGCTGGTCGTGGACGGCCACCTGCGCGAGCCGGTCCACGGCCATCGAGGTCCCCTCGCCGATGCGCTTCCCGAACGAGATCGTGCCCTGGTCGACGGGCTTCTCCGTCATCACGGCCATCTCGTCGTTGATCTCGGCCAGCTTCGCCGTGAGGGTGCTGCGGGGGTCTTCCATCCCCCCAGCATGCCCCGAACGGACGAGGTTCCCCAACGGGGGCGTCAGCGGTCGACGCGCAGCAGCAGCAGGCCGTCGACCGTGCGCACCTCGACGCGGCTGATCTGGGCCAGGTCCGTCGCCGTGGCGCCGTCGATGGTGGTGGCCTTGCCGGCCACGGCTCGCCAGGTCGCGACCTGCTCCTCGCCACCGTCGCGGGTGTGCACGACCAGGGCGTACGCCGGCAGGCTCGGCACGCTCTCCGGCGCCCCGCCGTAGCTGCAGCGCAGCCGCAGCTTGGTCCCCCACGCGACCTGCTCGAGCGACACCGAGCCCCCCAACCGGTACTGGTCGACCTGCGTCATCTCCACCGCGGCCGGGCTGGCCGACGCGGGCGGATCGTCGGCACGCCGGTCGGCGTACTGAACCGCCACCGTGGTGGCCGCCACCACCGCCGCCGCAGCGCCCGCCGTCACCGCGACCCACCGAGCCCGCCGCGTCCGACGCCCGCGGACGGCCTCCGCGAGCAACGTGGGCAGAACGCTCGGAGGCAGCGGCTCGACCGGACCGATCCCGGCCACCTCGTCGGCGTCGAGACGGGCCAGCAGGCCCGGCATGCCGGCGAGCTCCCGGACCGCCGCGGCGCACCGGGCGCACGTGGCCAGGTGCTCCTCGTAGGCCAGCCGGTCCGACGGTGACAGCGCACCCAGGACGTACGCCGCATCCTCGTGGGCATGCCTCTCGCAGCTCACGTCACCACCCCCATCTCCTCCAGCGCGAGTCTCAGCGCCCGCAGGGCGTAGTGGGTGCGCGACTTCACGGTGCCCTCCGGGATCCCCAGCCGGTGTGCGACGTCGGCGACCGAGCGCCCTTGGTAGTAGCAGTGCAGCAGCACCACTCGGTGGTCCTCGGACAGGGTGCGGACGGCCTCCGCCACCATCCACGACAGCAGCAGCTGTTCGGTGTCGTCGCCCTCGATCCTCTCGGGGAGCTGGTCTGTCACGACCTCGGGGTGGCTGCGGCGCTGACGCCACTGGTCGATGAACAGGTTGCGGGCCACGGTGAACAGCCACCCGCGCACGGACCCCTGGGACACCGCCATCATCTCGGGGTGCCGCCAGGCCCGCAGCAGGGTCTCCTGCACCAGGTCCTCGGCCTGGTAGCGGTCGTGACCCGTCAGGCGCAGGCAGAACGACCACAGCGCGGCGCCGTGCTCCTCGTGCAGTGCGCGGAGCAGGACGAGATCGGTCTGCGGCATCGGGACCTCCTGACTTCCACGACGTACCCGGGACGCGTGCGGTTCACATCTGGGTTCAGTGTGAACCGTCGGCGCCCCGGATTCGTGTGGTGGGACAGGGGGGTCATCGGGATCCCCGGAACGAAAGGGACGAACCCATGCGACCTCACCTGCTCATGACCTCGGCAGCAGCGCTGGCCCTCGCCGTCACCACCCTGGGGGGCGCCTCGGCCCAAGGTGACTCCGGTGAACGCGGCCGCCACCACGGTCACCACGGCCACCACGGCCACCACCACGACCTCCTGCGTGCCCCCTTGGCCGGCAGCCTGGTCGACGACGACGCGATCTTCGGCGTCGACCCGGGGGCGGCGCCCTGGGAGATCGGCCCGAGCACGGTCCGCGTCCGCAAGTCCGGACGCCTGGACCTCCGCGTTCGCGGGCTCCTGATCCCGGGAGTGGGCGTCGGGATGGTCAAGACCGTCTCGGCCAGCCTGGCCTGCAACGGCATGATCGCGGACACCAGCAAGAGCGTGCCGCTGAGCATGGCCGGCAATGCCCGGATCAGGGACCACCTCAGCGTGCCGAACCGGTGCCTCGCGCCAGTGGTGATGGTGCACCCGAACAACGCCACCGCGTTCTTCATCGCAGTCTCGGGACACCAGCGATGAGCCAACCGGTCGGTCGGCGACCGATGCTCGCCGGGGGACTCGCGCTCGCGGCGTCAGGCGCCCTCGTTGCCTGTGGGTCCTCCTCGAGCGACTCAGGATCGACTGACAACGCGGACAAGGACTCGTCGGGGTCCGCCGACGCGGGCTCGGGTGGCCTGGTCGCGCTCGCCGACGTGCCCGTGGGAGGAGCCGTGGGCGCGAAGGATGCGGACGGCAAGCCGGTCATCGTCGCCCAGCCGACCGAGGGCGACATCGTCGCGTTCACGGCCGTGTGCACCCACAAGGGCTGCACGGTGAAGCCCGAGGAGAAGCAGCTGAAGTGCCCGTGCCACGGGTCGGTCTTCGACGCCTTCACCGGCGAGAACATCTCCGGTCCGGCACCCTCCCCCCTCGCCGCTATCCAGGTGAAGGTCGAGGGCGACCAGGTCGTGGAGGGGTGAGCGGACGCACGCCCCCGAGGCGCCAGCTCGGATCTTCGCGGTTGGCCCTAGCCTTGGGGGCGTGCGGATCGCCACCTGGAACGTCAACTCCCTGCGGAGCCGCATCGACCGGGTGGAAGGCCTCCTCCAGCGCCACCAGATCGACGTGCTCGCCCTGCAGGAGACCAAGGCCCGCGAGGACCAGCTCCCCCTGATGGGCCTGTCGGTCCTCGGGTACGACGTTGCCGCCGTCGGTCACGACCAGTGGAACGGGGTCGCGATCATCAGTCGTGTCGGCATCGAGGACGTCGAGGTCGGCTTCCCCGGCATGCCCACCTGGGGCGACCCGGCCGTGGCGGAGGCGCGCGCGATCGGGGCCACCTGCGGTGGTGTCCGGATGTGGTCGCTCTACGTCCCGAACGGCCGCAAGGTCGACGACCCCCACTACCACTACAAGCTCGCGTGGCTGGCTCGGCTGCGCGAGGCGGCCCGCTCGATGACCGGGGACGTGGCCCTGGTCGGCGACTGGAACGTCGCCCCCCACGACGAGGACGTCTTCGACATGGCCCAGTTCGCGAAGAGCACCCACGTGACTCCCCAGGAGCGCGCAGCCTTCGCCGGCTTCCTCGAGGACGGCTACGTCGACGTCGTACGCCCACACACGCCCGGGCCGCACGTCTACACCTACTGGGACTACTACCGGCAGCGCTTCGAGCGCAACCGTGGCCTGCGCATCGACTTCGTCCTCGGCAGCGCGTCCCTGGCCTCCCGCGTGACCGGCGCCTTCATCGACACCGACGAGCGCGCCGGCAAGGGAGCCAGCGACCACGCCCCGGTGGTCGTCGACCTCGCCGACTGACTCGGGCGCTCGGGCGGAGCCCGAGGTGGAGCCGAGACGTCGGACCCCACCAGGAGGCCTCGGGCGAAGCGCGAGGTGGAGCCGAGACGTCGGACCCCACCAGGAGGACTCGGGGCCGGACGCGCCCGAGGTGGAGCCGAGACGTCGGAAACGAACAGGGGGAGCGCAGCGGAGGATGTTCGGCTTGCGACATCTCGGCGACCCCACAGACCAAAGGCGCGGACGGGAGCAAAGATGCGTACGCCGCTAGACCCCAGCGGCAGTCCACAGACCAAGATCACCCCTTGACTCGAACACCTGTTCGAACCAGAATAGACCCATGACAGCACTCCTCGACCGCCACCCCGACACGGCCCACCCCGTGCTCGCCGGCGTCGCCGAGCTGCACCACCTGCTCGACCAGCTGCACACCCACGCCGGGACCAGCCTGAGAAGCGCCGACCACGCCGCCCTGGTCGCCGACCTCGACCGCGCCGGGCGCCGCCTCGAGGCCCTCAAGCTCAAGATCCTCGCCGCCGCCGACCACGCCGGCACCGCCCGCGACGCCGGGTTCACCGGCACCGACGCCTGGACCGCCCGACACACCAACACCTCCCGGACCACCGCCGCCCGCGAAGTCCACCTCGCCACCGAGCTCGAGCACGGCCACGACACCACCGCCCAGGCCCTCGACGCCGGACTGGTCTCCCCCGCCCACGCCGCCGTCATCCTGCACGCCGCGGACCAGCTGCCCGCCGGAGTCAGCGACCAGCAACGCGCCACCGTCGAGAGCGTCCTCGTGGAGCAGGCACAACGGCTCAACCCCGACCAGCTGCGCCGGCTCGCCCGCCGCGCCAGTCGAGGACGATCGAACCCGACCAAGCAGCCGTCGACGCCCACGAGAACGACCTCATCCGCACCGAGGAAGCCACCGCCCGCGACGCCTGCAGCCTCACCTTCCACGACAACGACGACGGCACCACCACCGGCCACTTCACCATCCCGACCCTGGCTGCAGCGGTGCTGCGCAAGGTCGATCGAGTCCATGACCGCACCCAGGCGGATGCGCGCGAGCGAGCAACCCAGTCACGACTGGCGCCACCGCCGAGGCCTTGCGTTCGCCGAGCTCCTCGAGCACCTGCCCACTCGGGCGCAGCCCGAGGCGGAGCCGAGACGTCGGAAACGAACAGGAGGAGCGCAGCGGGGGATGTTCGGCTTGCGACATCTCGGCGACCACCACACGCCGACGGCGACGGCGCAGCCTGACCCGGCCCGAGAGCTCAGCCAGAGGGAATCCTCCGCTGCCGAACGCGCGGTCCACCTCCACACGCTTTCCGAGCCTCGGCGCGTGGGGTCCCCGACGCGTCCCAAGCCGTACATCCTCCGCTGCGCTCCCCCTGTCCGTTTGTGACGAGTCGGCTCCACTTCCGGCTCACGCCGGAAACGAACTCCACCATCGCAAGCACTTCAGCCGAGGCGGCCGCACCGACCAGGCCAACGCCGTCCCGCTGTGCTACTTCCACCACCAACGCATCCACGACCCCGAGTTCCACCATCTCGACGAACCCGGCGGCACGATCAGCTTCCGCAGGCGCGGGTGAGGTCCGCGGACTTGTCGGTGCCGGCTGCGACAGTGCTGGGCATGGACATCCTGCTTCCCCTCCTGACCCTGGTGATCGGCACGCTGCTCGGGGCCGTCGCGGTGCTGGTGTGGTCACGGCGCGCGGGTGACCCCGACGTGTTGCGCGCGCTGTCAGCGCGTGGGGAGGACCAGGCCGTGCTGCGGGACGGCCTGGACCGCCTCCACGAGCGCCTGATGGACGTCGAGCAACAGCGCGCGTCCTGGCAGGGGCAGCTGCGTCAGCAGGTCTCGGACATGCGGCACAGCACCGATCTGCTGCGCAAGGAGACCGGCGCGCTGTCCACGGCGCTGCGCAAGCCGCACGTGCGCGGGCAGTGGGGCGAGCTGCACCTGCGTCGCGCGGTGGAGCTGTCCGGCCTGGTGGAGCACTGCGACTTCGACGAGCAGGTGCACATCCAGCGCGAGGACGGCAACCACCGACCCGACCTGGTGGTGCGGCTGGCCGGCGGACGGTCCGTGGTCGTGGACGCCAAGGTCCCGCTCGACGCGCAGCTGGACGCCCTGTCGACCGATGACCCCGAGGAGGCGGAGGCCCACCTGCGCCGCCACGTGCGTCAGGTCCGCACCCACGTGGACACCCTCGCCAGCAAGGCCTACTGGCGCTCGATGCCTGGGGCGCCGGAGTTCGTGGTGATGTTCGTGCCGGCCGAGTCGTTCCTGGCCACCGCGCTCGACACCGACCCCTCGCTGCTGTCGTACGCCGCTGGGAAGGACGTGGTGATCGCCACCCCGACCACCCTGATCGCCCTGCTCCGCACGATCGCGCACGGCTGGACCACCGAGGTCCTCGCGGAGCGGACCCGGGAGATCCACGAGCTCGGCCGCGAGCTGCACTCTCGGCTGGGCGTGATGGGCGGCCATCTCGACAAGGTCGGTCGCTCGCTCAAGGGTGCTGTCGACGCCTACAACAGCGCGATCGGCTCGATCGAGAGCCGGGTGCTGGTCACCGCACGTCAGTTCGAGGACATCGGTGTCACGCGCGACCACATCGCCGGTGTCGAGCCGGTCACGCACGTTCCGCGACCACTCACGGCCGCAGAGCTGCTCGACGCCGTGGCCGAGGAGCGTGCCGAGCTCCCGGCGTCCAGCGGCGTGTCGCCCGGCGAGTCCCCCGGCGAGTCGCGCAGATCCAGCGCCTGAAGCGGCCTACCTTGAGCGGGTGAGTGCACCCACCCTGTGGGAAGAAGGCCGGATGTCGGGCAGCCGAGTGCTGCGGTTGGCGATCCTGGCCGGCTCCGTGGTGCTCGTTCTCGACCTGGCCCTGGACCAGCGCCTCTCGCTGATCTTCGACATCGGCTTCGTCGCGGTGTGCCTCGGCGCCGCCCTGGCCGTGCGCCCACGAGACTTCTTCGTCGTCGGGGTGCTTCCGCCACTGCTCCTGCTCGGCTTCATCACCGTGGTGGGCGTGGTGCACCGGACCTGGGTCGCGGACCCGGGAGACGGCCTGGTCCAGGCGGTCGTCTCCGGGCTGGCCCACCGGGCCAGCGGGCTGCTGACCGCCTACCTGCTGGTGCTGGCCGTGCTCGCGATGCGCCAGCACGTCGCGGCCAAGCGTCGCGCCCAGGCACGCGCCGCCAGCGCCGAGGATCTCGGGGAGGCGGCTCCCGGCTACGAGAACCGCGAGGCATCCCCGGCGCCGAGCCTGGCCACCACGGGCGGGCCGTCGGAGAGGTCGACCACGGTGGTGGGCTCCGAGCCGCACTCACCGGAGTCGATCACCGCGTCCAACCAGTGATCGAGCTCCTCCTTGATCTGCCAGCCGTCGGTCAGTGGCTCGTCCTCGCCCGGCATCAGCAGGGTGCTGGACAGCAACGGCTCGCCCAGCCCGTCCAGCAGGGCCTGCACCACCGGGTGATCCGGGATCCGCACTCCGACGGTGCGCTTCTTCGGGTGCATCAACCGCTTCGGCACCTCGCTGGTCGCCGGCAGGATGAACGTGTAGGCCCCCGGGGTCGCGGCCTTCACCGCCCGGAACGCCGCGTTGTTCAGGTGCACCAGCTGACCCAGCTGCGCGAAGTCGCGGCACACCAGCGTGAAGTGGTGCTTGTCGTCGAGCTTGCGCAGGTTCTTGATCCGGTCGAGACCGTCCCGGTTCCCGAGCTGGATGCCGAGGGCGTAGCAGGAGTCGGTCGGATAGGCGATCAGTCCGTCGTCCCGCAGCAGCTCGACCACCTGGGAGATCGCGCGCGGTTGCGGGTCGACCGGGTGGACGTCGTAGTAGCGCGCCACCGGGCTACTCGCCGGTGCGGGCTTCGGCCGCCTTGCGCATGTCGCGGCGCAGCTCGGGAGGCAACGCGAAGATCAGCGACTCCTCGGCCGTGTGCACGGCGACGGCGTCCGGGTAGCCGCGCTCGGTGAGGAACGCGAGCACCCCGTCGACCAGGTCCTCGGGGACCGAGGCGCCCGAGGTGACACTCACGCTGTTGACGCCCTCGAGCCAGGACTCGTCGATCTCGCCGGCGTCGTCGACGCGGTAGGCCGCCTTGGCACCGGCCTCGAGCGCGACCTCGGCCAGCCGCACCGAGTTCGAGGAGTTCGCCGACCCGACCACGATCACGAGATCCGCAGCGGGGCTGATCTCCTTGACCGCGAGCTGGCGGTTCTGGGTGGCGTAGCAGATGTCGTCGCTCGGCGGGTCGAGCAGCTTGGGGAAGCGGCGGCGGATCGCGTCCACCGTCGCCATCGTCTCGTCGACCGACAGCGTCGTCTGCGACAGCCAGGCCACCTTCTCCGGGTCGCGGACGACGATCCCGTCGACGTCGTCCGGGCTCTGCACCAGCTGGATGTGCTCGGGGGCCTCCCCCGCCGTGCCCTCGACCTCCTCGTGCCCCTCGTGACCGATCAGCAGGATGTCGTAGTCGTCCGAGGCGAACCGGCGTGCCTCGTGGTGCACCTTGGTCACCAGCGGGCAGGTGGCATCGATCGTCTTGAGGTTGCGAGCCGCCGCCTCGTCGTGGACCAGTGGCGACACGCCGTGGGCGGAGAACACCACCGTCTCCCCCTCGGGGACCTCGTCGAGCTCCTCGACGAAGACGGCTCCGCGTGACTCGAGGTCGGCGACCACGTGCTTGTTGTGCACGATCTGCTTGCGCACGTAGACCGGCGCCCCGTAGAGGTCCAGCGCCTTCTCGACGGTGATCACGGCCCGGTCCACTCCGGCGCAGTATCCGCGGGGCGCAGCGAGGCGGACGGCGCGCTCGGCCTCGTCGGGGGTGAGGACGCTCGGCGTACCCAGTGAAGTCATGCCACCAATCGTAGGGGCCTGCCCTTAGGGTCACCGCATGGCCATGGAGACCTCGCCCGAGCATCCGGCGCCGGTGCGCCAGATCAACCAGGCGATCGGTCAGTGGGTCGACCGCCTCGGTGCCGTGTGGGTCGAGGGCCAGGTCACCCAGATCAGCCGACGCGGCGGGATGAACACCGTCTTCCTGACCCTGCGCGACAAGCTCGCCGACATCAGCATCGGCGTCACCTGCAACCGCGGGGTGGTCGACTCGCTGCCGACGCCGCTGGTGGAGGGCGCCCAGGTCGTCTGCCACGCCAAGCCGTCGTTCTACGCCAACCGCGGGACGATGTCGCTGGCCGTGCGCGAGATCCGCCTGGTCGGTGAGGGCGAGCTGCTGGCCCGCCTGGAGCGACGACGACAGCTCCTGGCCGCCGAGGGTCTCTTCGCCACCGAACGCAAGCGCTCGCTGCCGTTCCTGCCCCGCAACGTCGGACTGGTCACCGCTCAGAGCTCCGCGGCCGAGCGCGACGTCCTCGAGCACGCACGGCGTCGCTGGCCAGGGGTGCAGTTCACGGTGAGGTACGCCGCGATGCAGGGCATGCACGCGGCCCGGGAGGTGATCGCGGCGCTCGAGGTGCTCGACCGTGACCCCGAGGTGGACGTGATCGTGATCGCCCGCGGCGGCGGGTCGGTGGAGGACCTGCTGCCGTTCTCCGACGAGGCGGTGGTCCGGGCGGTCTTCGCGGCGACCACCCCGGTCGTCTCCGCGATCGGGCACGAGCCCGACTCCCCGATCCTCGACCTGGTGGCGGACGTGCGCGCCTCCACCCCCACCGACGCCGCCAAGCGGATCGTCCCCGATGTGGCCGAGGAGGCCCAGCGGCTGCTGCAGGTGCGCGAGCGTGGCCGACTGGCCGTGCGGACCGTCATCGAGCGCGAGCTGCACCAGCTGGCGGCGTTGCGGTCCCGGCCGGCCCTGGCCGACCCGAGGTCTGGACTCGCCGAGCGCGCGCTCGAGATCGACGCCTACCGCGACCGGGCCAGGCGCACCTTCCGACACCGGCTGGACCGCGGCGCGGACGACCTGGTCCACCAGGTCGCAAGAATCCGCGCCCTGTCCCCGCTGGCCACGCTGCGCCGGGGCTACGCGGTGCTCTCCGACGCGGACGGCGCGGCGCTGTCGAGCGTCGCCTCGCTGGAGCCGGGCCACGAGATCCACATCCGGGTGGCCGACGGCCGCATCGGCGCCACCACGACCACGGTCGACCGGATCGACCTGATGACCGCCCACGACGACGAGGACGACGATGCCTGAAGAACTCTCCTACGAGGATGCCCGCGACCAGCTGATCGAGGTCGTGCGCACGCTCGAGCAGGGCGGGACGAGCCTGGCCGAGTCCCTGGCGCTCTGGGAGCAGGGCGAGGAGCTCGCGAAGACCTGCCAGCGGGCCCTCGAGGGGGCACGCGCCCGGCTGGACGCCGCACTCGGCGACGACGGCGCGGACCGACCGACCTGACGCCCCCCGAAGAGCACCAGGTCGGTCTGTCCCTGGGCCGGTCGCCTACCCGGCCGTTGACTGCACGACAGCCAACGTAGAACGGAACTGCGAGGCGGCGCCTGCCGAGTTCGGGTGGGCCGGCACGGCTGCGGCGGGCCCGTTGACCGAGACCACGCCGAGTCCCTCGACGTAGCGCGTGGTGGCGGGCGAGCAGACGTGGTGCCCGAGCGAGGGTGTGTAGGTGTCCACGAGCTCCGCGCCACCGGCGGCCGCGGCTCGCTGCACCATCGCGTTCAGCTTCTGGAAGGTCGCGTAGAGATAGGCCATGTCCTCGTCGCTCGCCGGCACGGTCGGGTAGCAGCCCGTCTCGGGGATGCCGGCGAGGTAGTCGAGCATCAGCACGCGCGCGGCCGGCGAACGCCGGTGGATCTCCTGCAGCGCCGCGACCAGCTTGGGCTCGGACGCGTCGATCTGCTCAGCGAGGCGGTCGCGCCCCCCGGCGGTGAACTTCTCCTTGCAGTGCGCCCCTCCGGGCAGCGGGCTCAGGCAGTCCATCGCTGCGCCGGCGAACCCCGCGTCGTTGCCGCCGATGCCCACCGTGACCAGGTCGGTCGTGGCGGTCAGCCGGTCGAACTGGGCCGGGTTCGTCTCCCCGGTCGGCAGGTCGGTCTGCGGGGCGTAGAAGTCATCGGTCTTGGCCGACCCGCAGGTCGCGTCCCGGAACACCGGCACCTTCAGCTCGGCAGCCAGCAGCTTGGGGTAGTTGCGGTGCGACTGGGCGCAACCGGCCGGCGCGTAGGTCGAGTCGGGTGGTCCGTCGGTGTCGGCGACGACGACGTCGGCCGACCAGGAGTCACCGAGGGCGACGTACTCCTGGTAGCCGTCCGAGGCGGCATCGGCGGTCGGGACGGCGGCGCCGAACGGCGCCAGGACCACCACGACGGCTGCGGCCAGGCTCGCTACGGACGTGTGCACAAGGACCTCCCGGGATCGGCTCTTCCTGGTTCAACGCACGAGTGCGCCAGAGGTCACTCTCCGGGCTGCAGGGGCCGGCCCTCGAGGGTGCCGGCGAACTCGCGGATCGTGGCCGGGGGCGCCGTGCCGACGACCAGCCACGACTCCACGGTCTCGTCGCCACTGCGCAGCGACCGCGCGACCGCGTAGTCCCCGCCCGCATCGGTCCAGGTCTGCCAGGTCTCCCCGGCGATGGTCACGTCCGCGCCGCGCTCGGCGTCCCGGTCGACGTGCTCGGTGACCAGGTCCTCGATGCCCGCCCGCGCCTCCTCGACGCCGACGTAGTTGCGGTCGGCGGTGAGCGTGCCCAGGTGCCAGGTCGGCTGCACCCCCCGGTCGTACGACGCACTGGTCGCGACCCAGCCCGCGGGGAGCCGCTCGGGGGCCATCACCAGCAGCTTCGCGTCGGCGCGGGCTCCCTCGACCACGAGGGTGTAGTCCACCGCACGGACCGGTGTCGGCTCGTTGTCGCGGGTGATCGCACGGAACGCGGTGAAGGCCAGCACCGCCAGCACGGTGACGATCATTGCGCCGATCAGGCCACCGGAGCTGCGCGGATAGCGGGCGCGCGCCGGCGCTGCCCCGGAACGTGCGGGTTCGTCCGCACCGCTGGCTGGGGGCTGTCCCGACTCGCTCATGGTCCCATCCTGCCAACCGGTGTTGCGGTTACCATCACTGCCATGTCTGAGAGTCAGGTCACCGACCCCCTGTCCGTCGCACCCACCTACCCAGACCGCAACCTGGCCCTCGAGCTGGTCCGGGTGACCGAGGCCGCAGCCATGGCCGCCGGCCGCTGGGTCGGCAGGGGTGACAAGAACGGTGCCGACGCGGTGGCCGTCAACGCCATGCGCGTGCTGATCTCGACCGTGGGCATGCGCGGCACGGTCGTCATCGGAGAGGGCGAGAAGGACAACGCCCCGATGCTGTTCAACGGCGAGGAGGTCGGCGACGGCGACGGGCCCGAGTGCGACGTCGCCGTGGACCCGATCGACGGCACCACGCTGACCGCGAAGGGCATGGCAAACGCCATCGCGGTGCTGGCCGTCGCACCGAGGGGCACCATGTATGACCCGTCCGCGGTGTTCTACATGGAGAAGCTGGTGACCGGCCCGGCTGCGGCCGACGTCGTCGACATCCGCTACCCGATCGCCGAGAACATCCACCAGGTCGCCAAGGCCAAGGGCAGCAAGCCCGAGGACGTGACCGTCGTGCTGCTGGACCGGCCTCGGCACGAGCGGATGGCCGAGGAGATCCGGGCGACCGGAGCCCGCATCAAGTTCATCACCGACGGCGACGTGGCCGGCGCGATCATGGCGGCGCGCGAGGGCACCGGCATCGACCTGCTGCTCGGCATCGGCGGCACCCCTGAGGGCATCATCGCGGCCTGCGCGATGAAGTGCCTCGACGGCGTCATCCAGGGCCGGCTGTGGCCGACCGACGACGAGGAGCGGCAGCGCGCCATCGACGCTGGCCACGACCTCGACCGGGTGCTCTACACCAACGACCTCGTCTCCGGGGACGACTGCTTCTTCGTCGCCACCGGCATCACCGACGGCGAGCTGATGGAGGGTGTGCGCTACCGCGCGGGTGGCGCCTCGACGCACTCCCTGGTGATGCGCTCACGCAGCGGAACGATCCGCTCAATCCGGTCGGAGCACAAGCTCAGCAAGCTGCGTGCCTATGCCGACGTCGACTTCGACCACTGAACGGGCCGACAACATGATCGTGGTGGCGGGAGAGGCACTCGTCGACGTCGTCGTCGACCAGGACGGTGACACCAGCGAGTCCCCCGGCGGTTCTCCGCTCAACGTCGCCGTGGGTCTCGCCCGCCTCGACGTGGCGACGACGCTGCTCAGCCAGGTCGGGCACGACGAGCGCGGCGGCCTCGTCGTACAGCACGTGAGGGCGAGTGGCGCCGAGATCACCGGACCGCCCACGTCCACCGGCCTGACCTCGGTCGCGGTGGCGCGGCTCGACGAGAGCGGTGCCGCGAGCTACGACTTCGACATCGAGTGGACGCTGCCTCGCCAGGAGCTGCCGACCTGCCGGGCGCTGCACGTCGGGTCCCTCGGCACGCTGCTCGAGCCGGGACGCGCCAGCGTGGTCGACCTGGTCGAGCAGGCGGCCTCTCGCGACGTCTTCGTCAGCTACGACGCCAACGTGCGGGAGTCGTTCATCGACGACCGCGAACGCGCCCGCCGTGAGGTCCAGGAGCTCGCCGCCCGGTGCACGCTGGTCAAGCTCAGCGACGAGGACGCCGACCTGCTGGACCCGACCACGGACCCCGACGACTTCGCTCGGGGCCTGCTCACCGGAGAGCGCACCGCCATGGTGGTGCTGACCCGGGGACCCGACGGCGCCACCGCCTTCACGGCCCACTGCGAGACCAGTGCCCGGCCCCGACCGGTCGAGGTCATCGACACCGTCGGCGCCGGTGACGCCTTCATGGCAGCGACACTCGCCCAGCTCTCGGACCTCGACGCCTTCGACCCGCTCGGTCCGGGCATTCCGAGCCGGGAGGAGGACCTGCTGCGTCTGCTCCGGGGTGCCATGGAGGTCGCCGCGATCACCTGCGAGCGGCGCGGTGCTAACCCGCCACGGCGGCAGGAGCTTCCGGCCGGTTGGCCCGGCTGAGCTGCTGCGCACGCAGCGCCGCCAGCACGTGGTCCATCACGTCCGGATCGACGGCCATGCCGCAGTGGCTGGTGCGGACCTCGACGTGGGTCGCGGCCGGGTCGAGGCACGCACGCCAGTCGACGATGCCGTCCCGCTTGCTGTAGATCGCGGTGAAGCCGAGCCCCGTTTCGATCGGGTGCTGGCTCTCCTCCCAGCTCAGCCGGGCGCAGTCGCCGCCGAAGCAGTCCGCACCCATCATCCCGCCGAATCCGGCGCGGGCCAGCCTGCTCAACATCAGGGCGTCCCAGGCGAGGACCTTGTGCACCGCCCCGGGTGCGAGCACGGGACTCCCCAGGCTGACGATCCCCTCGACCAGGTCAGGTCTGCGTGCGGCGAGTCCTCGGGCGAGCATGCCGCCCAGGCTGTGCCCCACGATCGTCACCTTGCGACCACGACGGACCGCGATCCCCTCCAACCGACGCTCCAGCCGGTCGGCCGCCTCCCGGGTGCAGCCGGCGTTGACCCGGATCTGCGCGCGGTAGGTGCGAAAGCCCTGGTCCCGCAGGAACCCCGACATCGCGCCGAGCGTCGTGTCCCCCGCCATGAAGCCCGGCACCAGCAGGACCGGGTCGTGGGCGGGCACGCGGTGGCTGCCGGCGTACGGCAACCGCGACCGGACTCGTCGGTCGGCGCGCGTGCGGCGGACCAGCCTGGCTGCCTCGACCACGGTGCTGACCTCCCGGGCGAGCGAGCGCACGCCACTGGGCCCGTCGAAGCCTGCGGGCAACAGGAACGACCCGATCGGTGAGCTCACCCTGACGACGGTAGCGTTATCGACGCGTTGGTTACCAGATGTTCATTGATCCTTTAACGAACTGGAATGCGAGGCTCGTCTGATGGCCGTTGCCGTCTCCGAAGAGATGTTCGCCCCGGTCTCCCCCGGCGTCGACCTGTGCTACCAGACCTTCGGCGACCCGCAGGGTGAGCCGCTGGTGCTGGTGATGGGTCTCGGCGGTCCGATGAACTGGTGGGACCCCGAGCTGTGCACGATGCTCGCCGCCGCGGGCTTCCACGTGGTGCGCTACGACAACCGTGACACCGGGCGCTCCAGCAGGATGCGCGGCCGGGTGCGGCGGGCGGACATCGTCAGGTCGTTCCTGGGGCGCAGGGGCGAGGTCCCCTACACCCTCGACGACATGGCCGACGATGCCTTCGGGCTGATGGACCACCTCGGCTGGGATCGTGCCCACGTGGTCGGAGTCTCGATGGGCGGCATGATCGTGCAGACGATGGCCACGGCACGCCCGGAGCGGGTGCTCTCGCTGACCTCGATCATGTCCACACTGGGCAAGCGCAGCGTCGGCTGGCAGCACCCTTCGCTGCTGCCCATCCTGCTCGCGAAGCGCGGCGTGGGGCGTGAGGCCTTCGTGGAGAGCTCGGTCAAGACGTGGCGCTACATCGGCTCCCCGGCGTACCCCCTCGACGACGTCGAGACCCGGGCCCGCGCGGAGGAGACCTATGACCGCGGTGTGACCGCAAGCGGCCTGATGCGCCAGATGGTCGCGGTGCTGAGCCAGCCCGACCGGTCCCGAGCCCTTCGCTCGCTGCGGATCCCCGCCGCGGTCGTGCACGGCAGCGCCGACAAGATGGTGCACGTCTCCGGCGGCCGGGCCACGGCCCGGGCGATCCCGGGAGCGGAGCTGGTCGTCATCGACGGCATGGGTCACGATCTTCCCAAGCAGCTCTACGACACGTTCACCGAGATCATCAGGCGCACGGCAGACCGGGCCGGCAAGGAAGCCGGCCCGGCCTGACGGTGTCAGCTCATTCGCTGAGGCGCTCGCCCGTCGCGGCGTCGAACACGTGCACGTGGTGCGGGTCGGTGGTCACGTGCATCACGTCGCCCTTGTGCACGGTGTCACGGCCGTGCACCCGCACGATGATGCTGCTCGGAGCACCCTCGACACCGCTGGTGCCGTAGACGAACGCGTCGGAGCCGAGCTCCTCGACCACGGTCACCTTGACCGGGAGACCGCCGTCCTCGGGCCCGACCTGGCGCCACGTCTCGGGACGCACACCGACGACGATCTCGCCCTTCATCCGCTTGGACGCCGTCTCGTCGACCGGCACGAGGTAGTCGCCGATCTTCGCCTTGCCCTCCACCGCGGTGGCCGACATCAGGTTCATCTGGGGCGAGCCGATGAACCCGGCCACGAACAGGTTGACGGGGCGGTCGTAGAGGTTCAGCGGCGTGTCCACCTGCTGGAGGTAGCCGTCCTTCATCACCGCGACGCGGTCGCCCATGGTCATGGCCTCGACCTGGTCGTGGGTGACGTAGACGGTGGTGACGCCGAGGTCTGCCTGCAGCTTGGCGATGTCGGTGCGGGTCTGCACGCGCATCTTCGCGTCGAGGTTCGACAGCGGCTCGTCCATGCAGAAGACCTGCGGCTTGCGGACGATCGCCCGGCCCATCGCGACCCGCTGGCGCTGACCACCGGAGAGCGCCTTGGGCTTGCGGTCGAGGTACTCGGTCAGGTTCAGGATCCGGGCGGCCTCGGCGACGCGCTCGTCGCGCTCGGGCTCCTTCATCTTCGCCATCTTCAGCGAGAACGCCATGTTCTCGGCGACCGTCATGTGCGGGTAGAGCGCGTAGTTCTGGAACACCATCGCGATGTCGCGGTCCTTGGGAGGCAGCCGGGTGACGTCCTTGTCCCCGATGAAGATCTGCCCGTCGTTGACCTCCTCGAGACCAGCGAGCATCCGCAGGGTGGTGGACTTGCCACACCCCGAGGGCCCGACGAGGACCATGAACTCCCCGTCCTTGATCTCCAGGTCGATGCCTGGGACCGCGGGCTTGTCCATCCCGGGATACCAGCGTTGTGCCTTGCGAAAGCTGACCGTTGCCATGATTTATCTCCTCACCGGCAGGAACGTGCCGGACGATCCGTTGTAAGTGACGACGGTCACACTACCCGCTCCCGGAGCTCCAGGCCCCGGCCGTCCGGGCGCCACCCCACCAGCACGGGGTCGATCAGCCCACCGACGAACTCGTGGTCTGGTCCGGAGTTGCGAAAAGCCATGAAGTACGCCGCTGCCTCGTGGTGGACCACCTTGCCGACGTACAGCGACTCGTCGGTGAGGCGGACGGCAGCGGCCACGTCGACGACGGCGCCGGGACCGTCCACGGGGACCGACCAGACCCCACCCGACCCCGGGTCGGCGCCCGGCATCTCGCTGCCCAGGCAGGAGAACAGCAGCACCCAACGGCCCTCCACGAGCACCACCTGAATGACCTCCAACCACTCGAATCGCCCCGTCGGCACGCTCAGCGCCGGACCCACCTCCCACGATCGGAGATCGTGGGAGGTCGCGTGCCCCACGACTCCACACCCCGGGGTGGCAGCGACATCGCGCGCCGTTACGTACATGTGCCACAGCCCGGCCTCGTCCCGCACGACCCACGGGTCCCGCCAGGCCTCCTCCGGCCAGGCTCCGCTGGATCGTTGGTAGCTCGGCAGGCAGGCCTCGACCACGGTGGAGGTGCGGGTCCACGTCACGAGGTCCGCAGAGCGCGCGGACCCGATGCGCTGGACCAGACCACCGTCGGACCTCGTGAGCCCGGTGCTGAACAGCCACCACGAGTCGTCGCCGCGCACCGTGCAGCCGGTCCACTGCGCCAGGTCGTCGAACGTGCTCCGCTCGGGCAACGGATCGTCCAGGCACTCCCAGGTCTCCAGGTCAGCGGACACGGCATGGCCGATGCGCGCACGGCGATGGCGCAGGTCCGGATCTCCCAGCGACCGCGGCGCCTTCAGGAAGAACAGGTGCTGGTGGCCACTCGTCGGATCCCGGATCGTCCAGAAGTCCCAGACGTAGTCCTCAGTTCGGTCGAACATCAGGCGACCGACGCCCCCGACTGCAACACCATCGGCAGCCGTACGACCCCAGCCTCCTGCCAGTCCGGCCGCATCAACGTCTCCACGGCACGTCGACCCATCTCCTTGAACGGCAGCGCCAACGAGGTGAGACGTGGACGCAGCCACGCGGCCAGGTCCGAGCCGTCGAACGAGATCACCGCGACGTCCTCGGGCACGCAGATCCCTCGTTCGCGCAACGCCTGGTAGGCACCCATGGCGATCCGGTCGTTC
Organism: uncultured Actinomycetota bacterium; assembly: GCA_963791105.1. GTDB lineage: Bacteria > Actinomycetota > Actinomycetes > Propionibacteriales > Nocardioidaceae > Marmoricola. Next base: position 46,892 of record CAWBRA010000008.1, read on the forward strand.
AGGCAGATCAGCGTCCCGGGCCGCCCGCCCGCACCCAGCCACGCTTCCAGGGCGTCATGAGCCGACGCCACGTCCCACCGGCACGACACCACCCCCGCCACCTCGGCCCCGGAACCGACAAACCCCTCACGAATGCCCCGCAGCCGGTCCACACCGGCGGTCGAGTAGGGGGCGGGATCCTCGCCCACCACGTGTACCGGCTCACGCAGGCCCGACTCCAGCAGGTGCAGCACGGCAGCGCGCCCCCCGCCGACGTCGTCGGGGAGCACCGCCGGCAGGTCGGCAGAGGGATCCGCACAGTTGAGCAGCACCGTGCGTCCGGCGCGCAGGGGCTCCGGGACCTCGACCAGCGATGCCGCCGCCGTGGCATAGACGATCCCGTCCACCTGACGGTCGAGCATGTCCATGATGAGCAGCTCCTCGAGGACGGGATCGCCCATGGACTCACCGATGACGAGCAGGTGGTCGAGCTCCCGGGCCGCCGCACTCGCCCCGCCGAGCAGGTCGTTGCCGAAGGAGCCGGTGGCGACCCGGTCGGAGATCAGCCCGATCGTCTGCGTGCTGGACCGGCGCAGGCTCCGTGCGGTCAGGTTGGGGCGGTAGTTCAGTCCCTCCATCGCGGCCATCACCCGCCGCTCGGTGTCCGCGGAGATGCGCATCTGGGTGGAGCGCCCGTTCAGAACGTAGGAGGCCGTGGTGACCGAGACCCCGGCATGTCGGGCGACGTCAGTGAGCGTCGCCTTCTTCAAACCGCCCATTTCAACACCTTTCCTGCGGCCCAGGCTGCGTGACGAAAACGTTGCTTGACACGTCGCACTACACCCGGCATAGGCTGCTGATTCGATTCAGCATGTGTTGCGCGTCACAGTACGACGCGGACCGAGCAGATGTCCAAGAACCTCCTGAGGAGAAGATGATGCGATTCCACCGGCGAGGTCGTACCTCGCTCGCCGCACTGACAGCCGTCGCCGCGGCAGCAGCACTCACTGCCTGCGGCAGCGGCGGCAGCAGCAGCGACGACAAGTCCGTGACGATCTGGAGCAGTGTCGACCAGCCGGTCCAGGACGGGCTGAACAAGGTCCTCCAGGAGAAGGCCAAGGCCGAAGGGATCACCGTCAAGTGGCAGAAGGTTGAGAACATCAATCAGCTGATCATGCAGAAGATCCAGGCCAACGACACCCCGGACATCGCCTTCATCCCGCAGCCAGGAGTCGTGGGCGACATCGTGACGCGCGGCAAGCCCGTCCCGCTGGACGACGTGGTGGACATGGCAGCGCTCAAGGAGAGCATGATCCCCGGCACGCTCGACTCGGGCACGGTCGACGACAAGCTCTACGGCCTGCTGGTCAGCGCCAACGTGAAGAGCCTGGTGTTCTACCCGAAGAAGGCGTGGGAGAAGGCCGGCTACCAGGCACCCAATTCGATCGACGAGCTGAACGCGCTCACCGAGAAGATCAAGTCCGACGGCAACACCCCGTGGTGCATGGGGATCGAGTCCGACACGGCGACCGGCTGGCCGGCCACGGACTGGATGGAAGACCTGGTGATGCGCTACGGCGGCGCCGAGGAGTACAACCAGTGGGTCAAGCACGAGATCAAGTTCGACTCGCCGGTGGTGCGTGAGGCCGCAGCGGAGTTCGAGAAGCTGATGTTCACCGACGGCAACGTCCTCGGTGGCCGCAAGGCGATCGCCAGCACCAACTTCGGCACCGCAGGCAACCCGATGTTCGACGCCAAGCCCGGCTGCTGGATGTACAAGCAGGGCAGCTTCATCACCGGCTTCTTCCCCAAGGACGTCGTCGCGAACCTCGATGAAGAGGTCGGCGTCTTCGGCTTCCCGCCGGCCGAGGCCGATGGCGAGAACCCCGTGCTCGGCGGTGGCGACATGGCGATGCTCCTCAGCGACGACGCCGCCAGCAAGAGCGTGATCAAGATGCTCGCCGAGACCGACATCGGCAACGAGGCAGCCAAGAACAGCTCGTTCATCTCGCCGCACAAGGACTTCGACGCGGCGAACTACGCGAACGACCTCACCCGACAGGTGGCCGCGGTCGGCACCGACGCCACGGCCCTGCTCTTCGACGGTTCGGACCAGATGCCCGGCGAGGTCGGTGCCGGCACGTTCTGGAAGGACATGACCGCGTGGATCAGCGGTCAGCAGGACCTCGACAAGACGCTGAAGAGCATCGACGAGAGCTGGCCGGCGAGCTGACGGGACAGCTCGGATGACCGCCGCCGGGGGTGTGGGGCCCGCCCCACACCCCCGGCGACCTCTCACCACCTCTGCCCAACTCCCGCCCGCTGGTCGGGCCAGGAAGGTGTGACCTGACATGAAGTTGCTCAGTGCGCTGCTGACCGTCGTCGCGGGTATCAGCGCGGCCCTCGCGCTCTACTGGCTGCTGAACAAGCTCGCCGAGCTGATGCCCGGCAAGTGGGAGGAGCGGATCAAGCCCCTCTTCTACATCCTCCCGGCCTACCTGGCCGTGGCCATCTATCTCATCTACCCCGCGATCCAGACACTCATCGCCAGCTTCCAGGACGCTTCCTCGACGGCGTTCGTCGGTTTCGAGAACTACACGCGGCTGCTGTCCAACAGCGGATTCCAGCAGACGCTGTTCAACACGTTGCTGTGGATCGTGATCGTCCCGGCGGTGACGGTCGTGCTCGGGCTCGCGGTCGCCGTCCTCGCGGACCGGCTCAAGCCCACCGGCGAGAAGCTGACCAAGACGATCATCTTCATGCCGATGGCGATCAGCGCGGTCGGCGCGGCCACCATCTGGCGCTTCGTCTACTCCGCCGAGCCGGCCGGCCGCCAGCAGATCGGGGTCTTCAACGCCGTCTGGACGGCGCTCGGCTTCGACCCGGTGGCCTGGCTCCAGGTGAGCACCCTGCACCTGAACAGCATCTTGTTGATGGTGGTGCTGCTCTGGGCCCAGGTCGGGTTCGCGATGGTGCTGCTCTCCGCCGCGGTCAAGGGGGTCCCGGACGACACGCTCGAGGCCGCCCGCATCGACGGTGCCACCGAGCGCCAGACCTTCTTCCGGGTGGTGGTGCCGCAGATCAAGGGCACGATCATCACGGTGTTCATCACGGTGACGATCGCGGTGATGAAGATCTTCGACATCGTCTACGTGCTGACCAACGGTGGCTTCAACACCAACGTGCTCGGCAACGAGTTCTTCAACCAGCTCAACACCAACTTCAACAACGGCGCCGCCGCGGCCATCGTGGTGATGCTGATGATCGCTGTGATCCCGGTGATGGTCTACCAAGTCCGGCACTTCAAGCGCGAGGAGGCGGGAGCATGAGCCAGGCAGTCACGCCCATGGGGGCGGCCACACCCACGGCCAAGCAGCGCAAGAAGGCATCGAGCTTCGACCCGAACCCCGCCAAGGCAGGCTGGCTGGTCAAGGGCGTCCTGATCTTCATCTGCCTGGTGTGGATGATTCCGCTGATCGGCACGCTCATCACCTCGTTCCGCACGGTCGGGGCTGCCCGGAACTCGGGCTGGTGGGAGGTCCTCGGCGACCTGGGTGGGTTGACGACCAGCAACTACTCCGAGGCGATCAGCGGAGCGGAGATGGGGCCGGCGTTCATCAACAGCTTCGCCATCGCGCTGCCCGCGACGTTCATCCCGGTGCTCGTGGCCGCCTTCGCGGCGTACGCCTTCACCTTCATGGAGTTCAAGGGACGCGACGTGCTGTTCCTGAGCATCGTGGCGATGCTGGTGGTGCCGAACTACGTCGCCCTGGTGCCGATGCTGAAGATCTACGGCTACCTCGGCATGAACGGGACCTTCCCGGCCGTGTGGCTCGCGCACATCGGCTTCGGCATGTCGCTGGCGATCTACATCCTGCGCAACTACATGGCCACCTTGCCCAAGACCATCATCGAGTCGGCCAAGATCGACGGCGCCAGCCACTTCCAGACGTTCTACCGCCTGGTGCTCCCGATGTCGGTGCCCGCGTTGGCGTCGTTCGCCATCTTCCAGTTCCTCTGGGTCTGGAACGACCTGCTGGTGGCCCTGGTGTTCATCGGCCCGGGCGAGAACGAGCCCATCACGATCGCGCTGACTGGTCTGCGCGGTCAGCTGGGACAGGGCTGGAACCTGGTGACGGCAGGCGGAATCCTGACGATCATCGTGCCGGTCACCGTGTTCCTGCTGCTGCAGCGCTACTTCGTCCGCGGCATGACCGCCGGTGCGGTGAAGGGCTGACCCGCAGGCTCAGCGACCGAGCAACCGCCGTCTCGTGGCGCCCGGCATCGGGCGCCGCGTGACGGTGACTCCGCCCATCAGCGCGAAGCCGGTCACCCGCACGGTCGGCGAGTCTGGTCCGACCTCGGCCGCCACCCGGTCGCGGGCCTGGTCGAAGCCGCCCATGATGCCGACCCCGTCGACCACGACGCGGGTGGTCGCGTTCACGACGACGTCGACACCGCCCCAGATCGTGTAGGCGTGGATGACGGTCTCCCGCGCGGTGAGGTGGGCCTCGCGCAGGTCCAGGTCGACGCCGCCCATCAACGACACGGCGGTGTGTGTGGGGCCGACCTCCCACGCGCCTCGTCTGCGACACCCGCCCATGACGGCGATGGAGGTGTCGTAGCGCACGGCCGGCAGCTGCGGTCCGGTCGGCTGCGGGAGGGACGGGGCCCGAGCCGCCTGCATCCCGGGTGGCAGGTCGGCCGTGAGCGGGACGAGGTCGCCGTAGGTCTTCGCGGCGTACGCCGCCTCCAGCCGGTCGTCGAGCTCCTCGAGGTCGAGCCGACCCTCGCCCGCCGCCTGCCGCAGCAGCTCGGAGACCCGGTGCCGGTCCTCGTCGGAGATCCGCAGCCGGGAACGTTCGTCGTAGCCGTCCACCTCGCCCGCCATGAGCACAGGTTAGACCGGTGCGATAATCGACCCTCGTGGCCACAGAACCAGACTTCAGGTACTCCGACCTGCTCCCCACGGGAGCCGACGAGACGCCCTACCGGCTGATCACCACCGAGGGCGTCTCGACCTTCACCGCTGACGGCCAGACCTTCCTGCGCGTCGCCCCCGAGGCGATCCGGCAGCTGACCGCCGAGGCGATGCACGACATCTCGCACTACCTGCGTCCCGCGCACCTCGCGCAGCTGCGCAAGATCATCGACGACCCCGAAGCCTCCGGCAACGACCGGTTCGTGGCGCTGGACCTGCTCAAGAACGTCAACATCTCCGCCGGCGGCGTCCTGCCGATGTGCCAGGACACCGGCACCGCCATCGTGATGGGCAAGAAGTCCGAGGGTGTGCTCACCGGCGTGGACGACGGCGAGGCGATCAGCCGCGGCGTGTACGACGCCTACACGTTGCTGAACCTGCGCTACTCCCAGCTGGCGCCGCTGACCACCTGGGAGGAGAAGAACACCGGCACCAACCTGCCGGCACAGATCGAGCTCTACTCGACGCAGGCCTTGGACGGGAGGCCGGAGTACAAATTCCTGTTCATGGCCAAGGGCGGCGGCTCGGCGAACAAGTCGTTCCTGTTCCAGGAGACCAAGGCCGTCCTGAACCCGGACCGGATGCTGCAGTTCCTCGACGAGAAGATCCGCTCGCTCGGGACGGCGGCATGCCCGCCGTACCACCTCGCGATCGTGATCGGTGGCACCAGCGCGGAGTTCGCGCTCAAGACCGCGAAGTACGCCAGCGCGCACTACCTGGACAACCTGCCCACCGAAGGGTCGATGAGCGCGCACGGCTTCCGCGACCTCGAGCTGGAGGAGGAGGTCTTCAAGCTGACCCAGTCGTTCGGGATCGGGGCGCAGTTCGGCGGCAAGTACTTCTGCCACGACGTCCGCGTGGTCCGGCTCCCCCGTCACGGCGCCAGCTGTCCGGTCGCCATCGCCGTCTCGTGCTCCGCCGACCGTCAGGCGCTCGGCAAGATCACCGCCGAGGGCGTCTTCCTCGAGCAGCTCGAGACGGACCCGGCGAAGTACATGCCCGAACCGAGCGAGTCCCACCTCGACGAGGGCGACGTCGTCCGGATCGACCTGAACCGCCCGATGGACGACATCCTCGCCGAGCTGTCCAGGCACCCGGTGAAGACCCGGCTCAGTCTCTCCGGCCCGCTCGTCGTGGCCCGCGACATCGCGCACGCCAAGATCAAGGAGCGGCTCGACGCCGGCGAGGAGATGCCGCAGTACCTCCGCGACCACGCGGTCTACTACGCCGGCCCGGCGAAGACCCCCGAGGGCTACGCCAGCGGGTCGTTCGGCCCCACCACGGCGGGCCGGATGGACTCCTACGTCGAGCAGTTCCAGGCAGCCGGTGGCTCGAAGGTGATGCTCGCGAAGGGCAACCGCTCCAAGGTCGTCACCGAGGCCTGCCACGCGCACGGCGGGTTCTACCTCGGCTCGATCGGGGGCCCGGCTGCTCGACTCGCCCAGGACTGCATCAAGTCCGTGGACGTGCTCGAGTACGCCGAGCTCGGCATGGAGGCGGTCTGGAAGATCGAGGTCGAGGACTTCCCCGCGTTCATCGTGGTCGACGACAAGGGCAACGACTTCTTCACCGATCCCTCGGGCGCCGTTACTGTGCCGATCAGCGGGATCCGGGTGCGCTCCCGGGAGGCCTGAGTCTCCGGGGGCCCTCAGCCGTGGTTCGCGGCCTGGTCGGCGGTGGGGTCGGCCGAGTCGTCGGACTCCTCGGTGCCGGTGCGGGCGTTGGGTCCGGCCTTGCCCTCCTGGACCTCGCCGCTCTCGGCGTCCGGGGCGCCGGCCACCGCCTGGTCGGGCATGATCGGCTCGTCGGCACCCTCGAAGGTGGACACCTCCGAGATCTGACCGCTGTCGTCTCCGGACATGCTGTCCCCTCTCGCCGTGGCCCTGCCCTGCCCTGCCCTGCCCTGCCCTGATGAACCTACCGGCCCACCCCTCACCGTCCCGCGGCGTCGCGCGACGCGAGCCGGGCCGAGGCCGGGCTGGGTCGTCGACGTCATACGGTGGGACCGTCACGGCGCCACGACGCCGGACGTCGTCCCGGGAGAGCAGCTGATGAGCGAGTACGTCGAGGTGGCCCGTGCGGAGTCCGAGCGCGGTGAGCTGGTGCTGCGCCGCAGGGTGGAGGAGCACGGGGCGGACGCGCTCGAGCTGAGGGTCAACGGGGTGTTCGTGATGGACACCCGCGAGACCAGCTCGGAGATCGAGCTCGCTGCCGCCGCGCTGGAGCTGGTCGAGGATCCACGTCGGGTCGCCGTCGGCGGGCTGGGGCTCGGCTTCACCGCCCAGCGGGTGCTGGCAGACCCGCGGGTCGAGGAGGTGCGCGTGGTCGAGATCGAGGAGTCCCTGATCGCGTGGATGCGCGACGGGACCATTCCGCACGGCCCGGCGCTGCTGGCCGACAAGCGGCTGCAGATCGTCAACGCCGACATCGTGATGGCGATCGCGGAGGCCACCGACAGCTACGACCTGGTCCTGCTCGACGTCGACAACGGCCCGGGCTACCTGGTCCACGACACCAACGCGGGGATCTACGAGCGGGACTTTCTCGCCCGCACGTCGCAGGTCCTCGAGCCGGGCGGTGCGCTGGTCGTCTGGTCCGCCGACCCCGCGCCGGAGCTGGCCCGGGTGATGGAGCAGGTGTTCGGCAACTGCACCGAGCACCGTTACGACGTACTGCTGCAGCAACGGCCCGAGCAGTACCTGCTCTACCTCTCCCGCGCGTAGCGGCTCGCCAGCCCAAGGACCTCACAAGGTCGGCTTGCCATGGTGGCGGTTGCCGGACGGAACGCCATCGGATCGGCTTCGGCACACGCAGCATCCAAGCGCGAGGGAGCACACCATGCACAACAGCCACCACAAGAGTGGGTGGAGCCGGATGCGTCATGCGCTGGCAGCCACCCTTGCGACCGGCCTGGGTGTTGGCACCCTCCTCGTCGGTCCCCTGGCCTCTGCCGCCGTCCCCTCCTTCCCGGACAACATCGTGGTCTTCCCCGACCGTGACTTCGTCTCGGTCGAGGGCTACTCGGCCCACGCCGGCGAGACCGCGCTGGTGGAGGTGACGCGCCCGGGTCAGGGCGTGATCGGCTCTGCGCGCGCGGAGGTCTCCGGCACCGACGTCGCATTCGAGATCAACCACCCCGGGGGCTACTGCTGGGGGGCCGGAACCAGCCACCAGGTCACGCCGGACATCGTGGCCGGGGACGTGGTGAAGGTGACGTTCCCCGATGGCTCGCACGAGGAGACGACCACTGCGTCGGCGACGGTCATCCAGGACATGAGCCTGCAGGGCAACGTCGTCACCGTTCAGGGGACCTTCGGGAGCGACGTGAACCCCGCGCAGATGGAACAGCGGATCATCAACCCGGACCTCGTGGACGTCATCGGCAAGCGCAGCGTCAGCGCCCTCCCCGGGCCGCTGGTTCCCGCCGCCAAGGGCGGCTACAGCTCGGGGATCGCGGTGGACGCGGCCCTGGGGACCTTCACGGCGACCTACGAGTTCGACACGATCGAGGGAGCGACGACGACCGCGGCGGCCGATCTCGGTGAGCGGGCGATGAGCTGGCAGGTCGAGGATGCGGACGGCAACCGCCAGGGCCTGACCATCGCGGAGTTCGGCGAAGCCGGTGGCCCCGGCATGGGCGGTTGCCCGGCCGGACCGGCCGAGCAGGGCGCCCCGGTCGGCACAGCGAGTGCCCAGCGCTCCGCGGACCAGGCGGTCGTCAAGTGGACACCGGTCACGCCGCAGCCCGGAGCCGACCCCGTCACCGGGTTCAGCATCGAGGCCGTCGGTCTGGTCGGTCCCAACGGAGAGGCGCCGGTCCTCGGCCTGCGCACCGGTCCCGGCGCCACGCAGACCACCCTGACCGGGCTGGACCCCGCCGCCGACTACACCTTCGAGGTGCGCTCGCTCTCGGGCACCAAGGCGAGCGTCCCGTTCACGATGGCCAAGCCTCCCAACCCGGACACCACGCAGCCCACGCTCGCGCTCACGCCTGAGCCCAGCACCGACGGGTCCGTCGTCCTGGCCACCGAGGTGAGCGTCAACAGCAACGGGCAGGTCTGGTACACCACGGACGGCTCGCCGGTCGTCAGTGGCGGGCTGCCTTCGGACACAGCGCAGTTCTACACGGGTCCCATCCCGATCACCGGTCCCACGGACCTGCGGGTGGTCTCCTTCGACGCAGCCAACAACATGCAGGGCCCGGTCCAGGGCGCGTACGACGTGACGCCGCCTCCGGCAGCGCCTGCCGCACCGACCGGCCTGGCGGCTCCGTCCAAGGGGCAGGACCGGGTGGCTCTGACCTGGGACGCGGGAGACCCCAGCGTCACCGGCTACCAGGTCACGGTCTACGACAGCACCGGGCAGACCCGGTTGGCCGAGCAGCCGCCGGTCACGTCCGTGCCCCGCCAGACGGTCACCGGGCTGGCACCCGACACGGCCTACCAGTTCGCGGTGCAGGCCAAGGGTCCGGGCGGGGCCAGCGAGGAGTCGTCCCGGCTGACCGTGACCACGGACAGGGCCACGGATCGCATCACGATCAGCTCGGCCCGGTGGAAGAACCGCGACTTCCGCGTCGTGGGGACCGGCTCGCAGATCGGGGCTCGGATCGAGTTGCACACCGTCAACCCCGACGGCAGCGTGGGCGCAGCGATCCCCGGCGCCGTCGCCGACGTCGTGGCCGCGGCCCCACCGGGCATCGGGGACTGGGAGGTTCGGATGCGCAACGGCGCAGTCCCGCCCAACCCCGGCCGGGTGATCGCGGTCTCGAGCGGCGGAGGCACCACGGCACCGTTCACGGTCGGCTGATCGCCAGAGGTGACCCTGTTCTCGCCTGAACAGGGTCCAACCGGGGCCCCGACGCATCCCGCGTCGGGGCCTCGGCCGTCCCGCACCATCCATGATCACGAGTCGCCGTCACGAGCCGAGGTCGCGGCTCAGCCGAGGGTGATGACGACCTTCACGTCGTCGTCCCGGGCGGCGAAGGCCTCCTCGAAGCGGTCCAGCGGCACCCGTCGGCTGACCATCCGGTCCAGCCACGACAGCTCGGCGGCCGCGAGTGCTTCGGCGGCTTGCCGGTAGTGCCGAAGGTTGGCGTTCACCGAACCGAGCAGGGCGTCGTTCTGCAGCACCAGCTCCCGGTTGAGGGAGCCCGCGTCGATCCGCAGGGGGTGACCACCGCTGGAGACCCCGGTCAGGCAGACGATTCCGTAGGAGTCGGTGCCGCGCATGGCGCCGATCACGAGCTCGCCGACACCGGTGGCCTCGATCACCACGTCGGGTCGGATCTTGTCGGTCACCACGTCGATGTCGTCGTGGTGGTACGTCGCGCCGAGGTCGGCGACCAGTCCCGGTTTCGGGCCGTCGGTGACGCGGTCGAGCACGTGCACGTCGAGGCCACGCTGTCGACCCAGCAGGGCCGCGAGCAGCCCGATCGGTCCGGCCCCGGTGACGAGCACGCTGGCGGGTTCGAACCAGGCCCGGCCGCCGACGCGCTCGAGCTGCTCCCACGCCTTCGCCACCACCGTGGTCGGCTCCATCAACATGCCGACCTGCTCGAGCCGCGGGTCGAGCCTCACGGCGTAGTCGGCCTCGACGGTCCACTGCTCGCTGCCGTAGCCGTCGATCTGCTTGATCCCGCGCTCGGTGTAGCGGCCGTTGCGGCACATGTCGAACTCCCCGTGCGCGCACGCCCCGCACGGCACCGGGTCGGGTCGGCGTACGACGCCCACGACCAGGTCGCCCTCCGTGAACCCGCTGTCCGCCGGCGCACTCCGGACCCGGCCCAGCGACTCGTGGCCGAGCACGAGGCGTTCCCGACCGTCCGGTGACCAGCCGTAGTCGCCGCTGGCGATCTCCTTGTCGGTGCCGCACACCCCGATGGCCAGCCCGTCGACCAGCAGCTCGCCGGGACCGGGCTCCGGATCGGGGACGTCGGTCACGGCGAGGGTGTCGGCCCGGTTCGGGATCGTGGTCAGTGCGCGCACTCCCCCACCATGCCGCGCAGCACGGCGATGTCCAAGCAACCTGTAGCGCCAGCCCGGTAACGTCACGGCCATGAGCTCCGAGAACAGCCAGACCCGGACCGAGCACGACAGCATGGGCGACATCGAGGTGCCCAGGGACGCCTTGTGGCGGGCACAGACCCAGCGCGCCGTGGAGAACTTCCCGATCAGCGGCACCACCCTCGAGCCGGCGCACGTCGTGGCGATGGCGCGGGTGAAGAAGTCGGCGGCGAAGATCAACGCCGAGCTGGAGATCATCACCACCGCCCAGGCCGGTGCCATCGGTTCCGGCGCCGACGAGATCATCGGCGGAGCCCACCACGACGCCTTCCCGATCGACGTCTTCCAGACCGGGTCCGGCACCAGCTCGAACATGAACATGAACGAGGTGCTCGCCTCGCTGGCCTCCCGTGCCGGGACCGACTGCCACCCCAACGACCACGTCAACGCCAGCCAGTCCAGCAACGACACCTTCCCCACCTCGATCCACGTCGCCGCGGTCGAGTCGACCACCAGGGACCTGATCCCGGCGCTCGAGGTGCTGGCCGTCGCGCTGGAGGGCAAGGCGGAGGAGTTCGCGCAGGTGGTGAAGTCCGGCCGCACTCACCTGATGGATGCGACACCGGTGATGCTCGGCCAGGAGTTCGGTGGCTACGCCGCGATCATCCGGATGGGCATCGAGCGCCTCGAGTCGACGCTCCCCCGGGTCGCCGAGCTGCCGCTGGGTGGCACCGCGGTCGGGACCGGCATCAACACCCCGGACGGCTTCGCCGAGCGGGTGATCGCCGACCTGGCGGACGAGACCGGGCTGCCGTTCACCGAGGCCCGCAACCACTTCGAGGCCCAGGGCGGGCAGGACGCACTGGTGGAGCTGTCCGGCCAGCTGCGCACCATCGCAGTCGGCCTGACGAAGATCTGCAACGACCTGCGCTGGATGTCCTCAGGACCGACGACCGGCCTCGCCGAGATCCACCTGCCCGACCTCCAGCCGGGGTCGAGCATCATGCCCGGCAAGGTCAACCCGGTGCTGCCCGAGGCGACCCTGATGGTCTGCGCGCAGATCGTCGGCAACGACGCCACCGTCGCGGTCGCCGGAGCCAGCGGAAGCTTCGAGCTCAACGTGATGATGCCGGTGATGGCACGCAACCTGCTCGAGTCGATCCGGCTGCTCGCCGCGGTCGCGCCCCTGCTTGCGCACCGCTGCATCGACGGGATCGAGGCCGACGAGGAGCGGATGCTCACCTACGCGGAGTCCTCCCCCTCGGTGGTCACCCCGCTGAACAAGTACATCGGCTACGAGGAGGCCTCAAAGGTCGCCAAGACGGCCCTCAAGGAGGGCCGCACCATCCGCGAGCAGGTGCTGGAGATGGGCTACGTCGAGCGCGGCGACCTGACCGAGGAGCAGCTCGACGCAGCGCTCGACGTCCGGACGATGACGCGCGCCTGACCCGTGACCGGCGACCGCTGACCTCGATACGGTGCAGGAGTGAGTCCGAGCCGCGGCCTGCGCACCGTCGTCGTCACGATGACGGCGCTGGTGGTCGCCGTGATCCTGGTCCTCGCTGCGGTCTCCGGGCCGAGCGGTGTCGTCGAGGACCTGCGCACCGACGCCACCACGTCGGGCTCGGCACCCGACGAGCCCGAGGCACAGGACCAGCCACCGGCCGATCGGGCCACGGACCGGACACCGCAGCGAGACTTCGCCACCGGGCTGACCGGCTGGCTGCACGAGCTGCTCGCCGTGCTCGCCGTGGTCGTCGGGCTGTGGCTGTCCGCGGGGGTGGTCCGCCTGCTCGCCCTGGGCCTCGGTCGGCGGCTTCCCGAGGCGCAGCTGGTGCTCGAGCTCGACCCGCTCACGGACACCGAGGTCGCGCGCGAGGCGCTTCGGCGCGACCGGACCCTGCACGACGTCGCCCTGGCCGGGTCCGACGTCCGCAACGGCATCGTGGCCTGCTGGGTGCTGCTCGAGGAGGCTGCTGCCGAGCACGGCATCGCCCGGCGGCCCGCAGAGACGGCGACCGAGCTGGTCGTGCGCTTCCTGCACGCCCTCGACGTGGACCCCCGGCCCGTCGCGGAGCTCGCAGAGCTGTTCCTCGAGGCCCGCTTCTCCAGTCACCCACTTCCCGACGGCACCCGCTCGCGGGCACGAGCAGCACTGGCCGCCATCCACGCCGAGCTGGACCGGGTGCCGACGAGATGAGGCGCCCTCCGAGCGCGCTGCTGCCACGGGAGTGGCTGGCTCGCGGACTGATCGCCGTGGCTGCCGCGGTCGTGACCAACCTCAGCCTCGTGGTGCTCGAGATCGACCACGACGCCGCCCTGGTCACCTTGCTGGCGGCCACTGCGGTGGCGGTCGGCTCACTGGTCCTCGAGGCGATCGACCCACACCCGGGAGCGCCGTGGACAGCCACCCGGCCGGACGCGCAGCCCGATCCGGGGGAGGACACCCGGACCGCGATGTTCCGGCACCTGATCGAGTCGCACCGAACCGCTCGTGAGGCCGATGACGCCGTGCTGTGGCAGATCGCAGACCTGGGCAACCGCAGGCTGCGACAGGTCCACGGGTTCCGTTGCTCCGAGGACCCCCAGCGCGCCGAGGCGCTCCTCGGCCCGTTGGTCGCCGGGCTGGTCTCGCGCGACCGCCGGCACCGGTACGAGCCGGGACGACGCCACCCCCGCTACAGCCTGGACCAGCTCAACGAAGCCATGCGCAGGATCGAGGAGCTGTGACGATGACATCGGTCTCCCACGCCAGTGAGCAGGCAGCCGCGGTCCTGGACCGCGTCTCGTCGGTGGTGATCGGCAAGTCGGACGCGCTGCGTCTCGTGCTGGCCGGCGTCCTCGCGGGCGGGCACGTCCTCCTCGAGGACTTCCCGGGTCTCGGCAAGACTCTGGCGGCGCGCTCCTTCGCCCAGGCCCTCGGGCTCGACTTCACCCGCGCCCAGTTCACCCCTGACCTGCTCCCGGCCGACCTGACCGGCTCCTTCATCTACAACCAGCGACTCGCGGAGTTCGAGTTCCGCCCCGGCCCGTTGTTCACCGGACTGCTGCTGGCCGACGAGATCAACCGCACCCCTCCCAAGACCCAGGCCGCGTTGCTCGAGGCGATGCAGGAGCGGCAGGTGACGGTCGAGGGGAAGACCTTCGCGCTGACGCCCCCGTTCCACGTGCTGGCCACGGCGAACCCGGTCGAGTACGAAGGCACCTACCCGCTTCCGGAGGCCCAGCTCGACCGGTTCCTGCTGCGTGTCGGGTTCGGCTACCCCACCCCCGCCGAGGAGTACGACGTCCTGGCCACCAGGGTTGCGCGCCGGCGCGAGGAGGTGGTGCTCGCCCCGGTCACCGACGGTGCCGGTCTGCTCGAGATGCAGGCGGCCGTCGAGCAGGTCGAGGTCGATCGCAGCGTGGGCGAGTACTGCGTCGCGCTGGTCACGGCCAGCCGCACCCACCGTGACGTGCTCATCGGGGCCTCCCCTCGGGGCTCGCTGGCGCTGATGCTCTGCGCGCGCGCCCTGGCCGTGATCCGTGGACGCGACTTCGTGCTGCCGGAGGACGTGAAAGCGGTCGCGTCGTCGGTGCTGGCCCACCGGATCACCGTGAAGCCGGAGCTCTGGATGACCGAGATCTCGGGGTCGAGCGTCGTCAGCGGGCTGCTGGCCAGCGTCCCGACGCCCAGCGCTCGCGAGGTGGCCAGCAGGCCGGAGCCGCGATGAGCCGGTGGCGGGTCACCGGAGCCGTCGTACGCGCCACCACGACCGCGGCAGTCCTCGCCCTGGCTGCGCTGGTGCTCGGCCGGCCGGACCTGCTCGTGCTGGCCGCACCCTTCGGGCTCGCGGCTGCGCTGGGTCTCTCGCACCGCCCGCGGGCACCGCTGCGAGCGAAGGTGCGCCTCGGTGACCGGTGGCTGCACGAGGGGCAGAGCACCAGGTGGGAGGTGCGCATCGAGGACGAGGGCGACGTCGAGCAGGTCACCGCCAGCCTCGCCCCGCCGGCGTTCGTGGTCACTGCCCCTCCTGGCGGCGTCGTCTCGAGCACGCCTCGCGGCCCCGGCCTGGTGCTGCGCCTCATGGTCAGCCCGAGACGCTGGGGGGTGCGCTCCACCGGGAGCCCGATGGTGGCAGCGACCAGTCACTGGGGTGGCTACCGCTGGGGCCCGGAGCCGCTGCCCGAGTCGACACTCGTCGCCCTCCCCAGCCAGCAGCAGTTCTCCTCCGCCGAGAGCCCGCACCCGGTGGGCATGATCGGGCAGAACCGTTCGCGCCGTGCGGGTGCGGGCTCCGAGTTCTTCGCGATCCGGCCCTTCCAGCCCGGTGACCGGCTGCGCCGGGTGAACTGGCGTACGACGCTGCGCACCGGCGAGCTGCACGCGGTCGGGACCACCGCCCAGGAGGACAGCTCTCTGCTGATCGTGCTCGACGCGGTGACCGACGTCGGTGCCAGTGGCGGGTTGGACGGTGAGGCCAGCACGCTCGACGTGGGGGTGCGCGCTGCCAGCGCCCTCGCGGCCCACCACCTCGGCGTCGGCGACCGGGTGGCCCTGCGCGTCCTCGGCCGGACCAGCCAGGTCCTCGGTCCGGGCACCGGTCTGCGCCACCTGCGA
The DNA here is from genome assembly GCA_963791105.1 of uncultured Actinomycetota bacterium. Lineage (GTDB taxonomy): Bacteria > Actinomycetota > Actinomycetes > Propionibacteriales > Nocardioidaceae > Marmoricola. The sequence goes on from CAWBRA010000008.1 coordinate 62,454, forward strand.
CGGCTCCAGGAGCTGCTCGCGGAGGTGGAGCGAGGATGGCCCGACCTGCTCGGCTCACGCCACCTGCGGTTGCGGGCCGGGGCCGGGACGGTGGTGGTGGTGCTGTCGCCGCTGCTCGTCCCCGAGGTCTCCACCCTGCTGGTCACCCTGGTGCGTCGCGGGCTGTCCGTGGTGGTGGTGGACACGCTGGACCCGCTGGCCCTGCCTGCGGGAGCCCAGGACGAGCACTCGGCGGCGCGGCTGGCCTGGCGGATGCGCCGGGTCGAACGCGAGATGCAGGTCACCGAGGTGACCCGGCTCGGCATCCCGGTGGTCCCCTGGCGGGGGCCAGGCACGCTCGACGAGGTCCTGCGGCGGCTGGCCCGGCGTGCGCGGGCACCGCGGGAGGTGTCGCGTTGAGCACCTCGCTGCCCGAGCGTCGCCGGGTCTATCCCGGGATCGACCAGCTGGTGCTGCGCTCACTGGTGCCGATCGGAGTCCTGACCGCCGTGGTCGCCGCTCAGGGCGCTGGAGCCCGCCCCGCTGCGTGGTTGACTTGGGGACTGCTGGTGCTCGCCGCTCTGAGCGCCGTGCGCCCCGACTCCGCGGCCGGCATCGTGCTGCTGGTCGGCACGGCGTACGTCTGGACGATGGCTCCGGAGGTGCGATCGCCCCTGGTGCTGGTGGCGGCGGCGGGAATGCTGCTCGCCCACCTCGCCGCCCTCGTTGCCGCCCAGGGTCCCGCGCGTGTCGCGGTCGACCTGGGACAGGTGCGGCGCTGGGCCGTTCGTGGCGCGGCCCTGTTGCCGGCGGCAGGCTCGTTGTGGGTCCTCGGGCGGGTCGTGACCGGCCACGACCCGCCCGGGTGGTTGCCCGGGCGACTGACGTTCGCCTTGGGCCTGGTGGTGCTGACCCTGCTCGCGATCGCGACCACGCGAGCGCTGGACGGCCGCCGGGCCGGGGTCTGAGCTAGCCGGCGAGCAGCTTCTTCATCTCGTCGATCTCGGCGGTCTGGGACTTCTCGATGTCGCCGGCGAGAGCTCGGGCGGCCTCGTTCTTGCCCTCGGCCTGCTCCGTGCCGGCCATCTCGACCGCGCCCTCGTGGTGCTCGATCATCTGCGTCAGGAACACCCGGTCGAAGTCGGCACCGCGCGCTGCCGCGAGCTCACGCATCTGCGCGGGGTCCATGCCACCCATGCCGCCGTCCGCGTCGTCGTCCATGCCGTCCATCCCGGCGTGGCCGGAGTCCTCGTCCCAGTCCTTGAGCCAGCTCGTCATCAGCTCGATCTCGGGTGTCTGAGCCTCCTTGATGCGCGCGGCCAGAGCCGAGACCTCGGGGCCGGCGTCGTTGGCCGCAGCGAGGCCGGTCATCATCAGCGCCTGCTGGTGGTGCGGGATCATCTCCTGGGCGAAGGTCACGTCGGCCTGGTTGTGATCGGCTGATCCGTCCGCCCCGCCTGCGTTGCCGTTGTCGGCGCCGCAGGCGGCAAGCAGGACGATGGCTGCGGCGGCGGCGAGTGCGCGTGCGCGTGCAAGATTCTTCATGGTCGTTCTCCTGGTGATCTCGTGATGAGGGTCTGGCTGTTCACTGCGAGGGGAGCCGGGTGCGGGTCAGTGCACCCTGTCCATCAGCAGCGGCAGATCGACAACCTCACGAGATCGGGTGGCGCCGGGTCACGTCCTTGGGCACGGATGAGGTCTACGCCGAGCAGGGGTCCCGAAGCACCCCGGACTCCGAGGGGGCGCCCCCCGCCGAGGTAGACGAGGAGGGCCACGCCGAGCACCACCAGGCAGGCAGCGAGCAGGTGCTCCAGCCCCGGGGCGCCGGGGGCCGTCAGGCTCAGCGGTGCCGGCGACGCCGCGACCGCGGTCACCGTCGCCATCCCCGGCATCGAGCTCTCGGCTGCAGGGCCGTGCGCGTCGTGCGCAGCGGCGCCGGTTCCGTGGTTGCTCAGCCCGTGCATGGAGAGCAGCCCGCCGAGCACCCAGAAGAGCGCCCACAGGGCGAGCTTCCCGGGGAGGCGATGACCGCGACGAGGCATGGCCTCAGCCTAGTTGGCGGCGCGCAGCCACCAGACCTGTGGCCGGTCAGTACCAGCCGTTGCCCTGCGAGTGCGACCACGCGGAGCAGGGCGAGCCGTAGCGGCTCTGGATGTAGCCCAGGCCCCAGCGGATCTGGGTCTCGGCGTTGCTCTCCCAGTTGGGGCCGGCGGAGGCCATCTTCGAACCGGGAAGCGCCTGCGGGATGCCGTAGGCCGAGGAGCTCGGGTTGTCGGCACGCACGTTCCAGCCCGACTCCTTCGTCCACAGGCTGTCCAGGCAGCCGAACTGGGAAGCGGCCATGCCGAACTCCGGCATCAGGGCGCGGGCCAGCGTCTTCGGGTCGGCGGTGGTGAGGTCGGCGGACCGGGTGACGGCCGCGCCGGACGCGTTGGAGAGCACCCGGACCTTGGCCCGGTCGGTGGCCGGTCGGCGGTCCCCGGCCGATCGCGACGCGCGGTCCTCGCGCTCGGCGAGCTCGTCCTGGGTGAGGCCGGCTGCGGGCGCGGAGGAGGACAGGGCGGCCGCGGCACCGTCCATCGGCGTGACGGACCCCAGCACGCCCGCGGAGACCGCGAGCGTGGTGGCCACGACGGCAACCCCGGAGAGACCGGCGATGCGGCGGATGCGGCGGCTGACCTGGGAGTGGACCTGTTCGACGGGCGCGCGGCGGTGCTTGGCGGCGTACTTCTCAGACAAGGGTGACCCTAGCGTTGACGACATGGACGTCATTCACGCTCGACGTGCTGGGGGGAAGCGCGGAGCGTGCGGGGGAAGACGTCCACCTTCCCGCACGAAACGGGCAGTTGCAAGTTGAACTGCCGTTCCACGGGCGTGACCTCCCCCACGCCGCGGCGTGTCACGCTCAACGAGTCGAGTCGAGTCGAGTCGAGACGCGCCGCGGCGGGGCGGCGGGGTCACATGGTCATGTGCTCCAGCATCTCGGTGACCAGCGCTGCGATCGGGGAGCGCTCGGAGCGGGTCAGCGTGACGTGCGCGAACAGCGGGTGCCCCTTGAGGCGGTCCACCACCGCGACCACGCCGTCGTGGCGACCGACCCGGAGGTTGTCGCGCTGGGCCACGTCGTGGGTGAGCACGACCTTGGAGTTGGCACCGATCCGCGAGAGCACGGTCAGCAGCACGTTGCGCTCCAGCGACTGCGCCTCGTCGACGATCACGAAGGCGTCGTGCAGCGACCGGCCGCGGATGTGCGTCAGCGGGAGCACCTCCAGCATGCCGCGGTCCAGGACCTCGTCCACGACGTCGGAGGTGGTGATCGCCCCGAGGGTGTCGAAGACGGCCTGGCCCCAGGGCGACATCTTCTCCGACTCGCTGCCGGGCAGGTAGCCGAGCTCCTGGCCACCCACCGCGAACAACGGGCGGAACACGACCACCTTCTTGTGCGTACGCCGCTCGAGCACCGTCTCCAGCCCGGCGCAGAGGGCCAGCGCGGACTTGCCGGTGCCGGCTCGGCCACCGAGCGAGACGATGCCGACCTCGGGGTCGAGCAGGACGTCGAGCGCGATCCGCTGCTCGGCCGAGCGGCCGTGGATGCCGAACGCCTCCCGGTCGCCGCGCACGAGGTGGACGCGCTTGTCGGGGCCGACCCGGCCCAGGGCGCTGCCCCGTTCGGAGACCAGCACCAGCCCGGTGTGGCAGGGCAGCTCGCGGGCGTCGTCGAGGTCGACCACCTGGTCGTCGTAGAGCTCGTCGAGGTCGGTGCCGGCGACGTCGATCTCGGCCATGCCGGTCCACCCGGCGTCGGACTCGTGGATCTGCTCGCCGCGGTACTCGGCCGCGTCGAGGCCGACCGCGGAGGCCTTGATCCGCAGCGGGAGGTCCTTGGAGATCAACGTGACGACGTGGCCCTCGTTGGCCAGGTTGCGCGCCACGGCGAGGATCCGGGTGTCGTTGTCACCGAGCCGGAAGCCGGAGGGAAGCGAGTCGGGATCGGTGTGGTTCAGCTCGACGCGGACGGTGCCGCCGAGGTCCCCGACCGGGACCGGTTCGTCCAGGCGACCGTTCTGCACCCGGAGCTCGTCGAGCCCACGCAGGGCCGAGCGCGCGAAGTACCCGAGCTCGGGGTGGTGCCGCTTGCCCTCCAGCTCGGTGATCACCACGACCGGCAGGACGACCTCGTGCTCCTCGAACCGTTTCAAGGCTCCCGGGTCGGCCAGCAGGACCGAGGTGTCGAGAACGTAGGTACGGCGTACCTGGGCGGATGCGCTCTTCGTTGCCACGGGTTCCCCTTGTGACCGGTGCGCGCACTCCTGCGCCCCGGTCCGTTAGCAGGTGTGCTCGGACCGGGACTGGCGCCGGGGGTCTGAGTGCTGACCTCCGGTGATGCAGTGGTCGTGATCTCTCACGAACTTCGCCTCCTGGTATCGGCCTGCTTCCCCGCAGGCCGACACCTGCAAACTAATCCCGGGGTGGTTGCCCGAGGCGGGCGACACGCCAGAACGCGGGGGTGAAGGGCCGGCGACGAGGCCCGTCGGACCACCCCGCGAGTCGGCTCAGGAGCCGAAGCGACGCTCCCGCTCGGCGTACGCGCGGACCGCCCGGAGGAAGTCGACCCGGCGGAAGTCGGGCCAGTAGGCCTCGCAGAAGTAGAACTCGCTCTGGGCGCTCTGCCACAGCAGGAAGCCACCGAGTCGCTGCTCGCCGCTGGTGCGGATCACGAGGTCCGGGTCGGGCTGGCCCTTGGTGTAGAGGTGCTCGGCGATGTGCTCGACGTCGAGCACCCCGGCCAGCTCCTCCAGGGTGGTGCCCTTGCCGGCGTGCTCGTGCAGCAGCGCCCGGACGGCGTCGGCGATCTCGCGGCGGCCGCCGTACCCGACAGCGATGTTGACGAGCATCCCCTCGACGTCGCGCGTCGACTCGGCCGCCTCCTTGAGCCGCTCGGCCATCTTCGCCGGCAGCAGGTCCAGGGCACCGACCGGGTGCAGCCGCCAGCGGCGCTGCTCGGCGAGCGTCTCGACCGCGTCACCGATGATGTCGAGCAGCGGCTCGAGCTCGTGCGAAGGGCGGTTGAGGTTGTCGGTGGAGAGCAGCCAGAGCGTCACCACCTCGACGCCGATCTCCTCGCACCAGCCGAGGAGGGGCTCGATGTTCGCGGCGCCCGCGCGGTGGCCCTGCGCCGTGTCGGCGCCGACCGCCTTGGCCCAGCGCCGGTTGCCGTCGAGCATCACCCCGACGTGCTTGGGCAGCCGCTTGGTCGGCAGGCGTCGCACCACTCGCGCTTCGTAGGCCGGATAGAGCACCCGGCGTAGTCCCTGCTTCCAGTCCGCCACGCGAGTGACTGTACCCGCGTGAGAGGTCTGTGATGTCGCACTCGTTGGTACTCACGTGCGGTGGCCACAGGTAGTTTTGTCCCATGGCCGCACACCGCCCCACCCCGCACGAGGTCGCTGACCGCGTCGCCGAGAACGCCCACGAAGCGGCCGAGCACGTCCGCTCGAAGGTCCGTCATGCCAGGGACGAGGTCAAGCCCCACCTGCGCGGGTGGCTGCACGCCAGCACCGCCCCGCTCGCCCTCGCGGCAGGCATCGTCCTGGTGGTGCTGTCCCCGACCCTGACCACCCGTGTCGGGTCGGCGATCTTCGCGTTCACGGCGCTGCTGCTCTTCACCGTCTCGGCGATCTACCACCGGGGCAACTGGTCACCGCGCATCTGGGGCTTCCTGCGGCGCTTCGACCACTCCAACATCTTCCTGCTGATCGCCGGGTCCTACACGCCGTTCACCCTGATCCTGCTCGACGGGCAGCGCCCGGGTCGGCCTGCTCGCGATCGTGTGGTCCGGCGCCATCCTGGGCGTGGCCTTCCGGATCTTCTGGATCGACGCACCCCGCTGGGTCTACACCCCGATCTACTTCGCGCTGGGCTGGGTGGCGATCTTCTACGCAGGCGACTTCTCCTCCGCCGGGACCGCTGTGATCACCCTGATCGCCGTCGGCGGCGGCCTCTACACCCTCGGCGGCCTGGTCTACGGCCTCAAGCGCCCCAACCCGTTCCCGACCTGGTTCGGCTTCCACGAGGTGTTCCACACCTTCACCATCGCCGCGTTCGTGTGCCACTACGTGGCGGCGAGCATTGCGACGTACCAGCTGCGGTAGGCGACCGGTGGTTTCCCACGGTCCCGTGGGAAACCCGAGCTTCCCGTGCTTTGCAAAGGACGGGAAGCTCAGGTTTTGCACGGGAAGCTGGTGCCAGAGGTACGCCGCAACCGCCTCACGTGGCCTCCTGCGCACGGGGACACTGGTGCCAGAGGTACGCCGCAACCGCCTCACGTGGCTTCCTGCGCACGGGGACACTGGTGCCAGAGGTACGCCGGAGCAGCCTCAGGTGACCCCCGCGGCCCGCTTCCTGCCGGGCGCGCTCGACGGCACTAGCCGGCCTCGAGGGCAGCGACCAGCTCCTCGACCGTGGTGACGGGGCGCTGGCAGACCAGGTTCCGGCAGACGTACGCCGCAGGGCGGCCGTCGACCAGGTCACGGTCGGCCATCAGGGGGATCTCGCTCTCCCCCGGCGCAGCAGCGACGACGACTGCGCCACCCGGGGCGTGCCTGCGGGCCGTCAGCTCCAGGGCATCCCGGTCGGGCCCGGGCGACCCCACGACCGCCACCTCGACGGGGCCGGTGAGCGCCGTCTCGGCGGCGGCGAGGGACCAGCCGGCGAAGCGCGGTGAGGAGTCGGCGATCCGGCGGGACACCAGCAGCGCAGCCTCGGCGGCGTCGCGGTGCCGGCCGGAGCCGGTCAGCGCCGCGTAGGCGAGGAGGGCGTGCACGACCGAGGAGTGCCCGCTGGGACTGGCGTTGTCGGAAGGGTCGCGCGGACGGACCATCAGCGTCTCGGCGTCGTCGGCGGTGTCGTGGAAACCGCCGTCCCCGGCATCGAAGCGGGTCAGCACCGTCTCCAGCAGCTCACCGGCCCGGTCCAGCCAGACCGTGTCGCCGGTGGCGCCTGCGAGTGCTGCGAACGCGGTCGCCACGCAGCCGTAGTCCTCGAGGACCCCGGCGTGCGCACCGGCGACGCCGTCCCGCGAGACCCTGAGCAGCCGCCCGTCCACCAGGTGGGTCGCTGCGAGGAACTCCCCGCACCGCACCGCCGCGTCGACGTACGCCGGAGCGCCCAGCAGCGTGCCGACGTCGACGAGGCCGCTGATCGCCAGCCCGTTCCACGCCGCGACCACCTTGTCGTCGCGCTCCGGTCGGACGCGGGTGGCGCGCGCCGCCAACAGCCGGGTCCGCACCGACGCCCACCGCTCCGGGTCGTCCGGCTGGGTCCTCAGCTGGAGGGTGGACGCACCGCCCTCGAAGGTGCCCCGGTCGGTCACCGTGAGCAGCGCGGCCGCCCAGGCACCGTCCTCCGGTCCGAGGACCTCGGCGAGCTGGGCCGGGGTCCAGACGTAGAACGTGCCCTCCTCCCCCTCGGAGTCCGCGTCCAGCGCAGAGGCGAACGCGCCCTCCGCCGTGCCGAGCTCGGTGATCAGGAAGTCGGCGATCCCGCGAGCCACCCGGCCCGCGTCCGCGTCGTCGTTGACCGCCGCCCAGCGGGCGTAGACGGAGAGCAGCTGCCCGTTGTCGTAGAGCATCTTCTCGAAGTGCGGCACCACCCAGCCCCGGTCGACGCTGTAGCGCGCGAAGCCGCCGGCGAGCTGGTCGTGGATGCCGCCGGCCGCCATCGCGGCCAGGGTGCGACCGGCCATGTCGACCGCGGCCGGGCCGCCGTGCCGGACCAGGAAGTCGAGCACCATCGAGGGTGGGAACTTCGGGGCGGTGCCGAACCCGCCGTGCTCGCTGTCGAAGTCGCGGCCGAGGGTCTCCACCGCGGCGTCCAGCGCCGCCCGGTCGAAGGCCACGGTGCCGGCGAGGTCGACCGACCTGGCCAAGGCCTCCCGGATCCGGGCCGCAGCCTGCGACACCTCACCGGAGCGGTTCGTCCACGCGTCGTTGATCGCCTCGAGCAGCTGCCGGAAGCTCGGCTGGCCGTGCCGCGGCTGGTCGGGGAAGTAGGTGCCGGCGAAGAACGGGCTGCCGTCGTGGTCGAGGACGCAGGTCATCGGCCAGCCGCCCTGCCCGGTCAGTGCGACGGTCGCCTGCATGTAGACCGCGTCCACGTCCGGGCGCTCCTCGCGGTCGACCTTGATGCTCACGTAGTGCTCGTTCAGGTACGCCGCGGTCCCCTCGTCCTCGAACGACTCGTGCGCCATCACGTGGCACCAGTGGCAGGCGGCGTACCCGACGCTGAGCAGGACCGGGACGTTGCGGCGCCGGGCCTCCTCGAACGCCTCGGGACCCCACTCCCACCAGTCGACGGGGTTGTCCTTGTGCTGCAGGAGATACGGGCTCGTCGCACCCGCGAGACGGTTCGGCATCAGACCCTTTCCCAGTCACTCTTCACAGTGGCGATCGCTGTCCATGGCAGATGCTCGGAGAGGTCTTGCAGACGCACGTTCCGCGCATCCCCGCCCGAGCCAACCAGCTCCAGCCCAGTGTGACGCACACCCTGCGACTCCCGACTGCACGCTCTACGTGCGAGGACCAAGTTCATGACACCCGACCCGGGTGCTGGACGCGAACGGACGAACGGGGTACTCCAGTGAGGTGAAGATCTTCCGTGGCAGGCAGGTGGCGCCCACTGCCTGGCGTCAGCTGCTCCGCCCGATGACCCTCGCTGCAGCATTCGCTCTGGCCGTGGCGAGTGGGTGCGGCGCATCCGGTTCCGGGGAGGCAACGGGACCGTTGCGGACCGTGAACGGGCACTTCACGAACATGCTGTTCCCCATGGGGGAGCCGTCGTACGCCACCTTCCCGGTCTGCAGCACCGAGGGCGACCAGCGGGTGAAGCTCGTCTCGTTGGCTCCGGAGAAGCTCTCCGGTGCCGACCGGGTCGAGTTCCGGGCTGCGTGGATCGGGCCGTCGGAGGACGGGCTGACCATCGGCGCAGGCAGGCTGTCGGAGCTGGAGGCCCCGTTCGGGAAGGCCGAGGGGACCGAGGGGACCGTCGCCTCGTGCGACGAGGGGCGTGACGCGCTGACGATCGCGGTGCTCCTCCCGGATGCGCGGACGGCTGCGGCGGTCGTCGACGGCGTCGAGATGGTCTACGCGATCGACGGCCGGGAGCACACCGACCGAGTTGCCGTGACCTTCGGCGTCTGTGCGAGCGATCCCGCGGAGCCGGCGAACGAGCCGGAGGACTGCGACCCGTCGTCCGGGGGCTGACCTGGTCGTCGGGACGACGTGCGACGCCTGAGCGAAGGGCGCACCGGGCGCGGGGGGCCGGCGGGGTCAGGCCAGGACGGAGGGCGGCAGCTCGATGTCGGGCACGAGCTCGACGAGGAGCTCCCGCACCCGGTGGTCGAGGTCGCCGATGATCGCGCGGACGGTCGCCTCGTCCTGGCCACCGGGGTCGGCGACCGGCCAGTCGGTGTAGCGCACGCCCGGGACGTAGGGGCACTGCTCGCCACAGCCCAGGGTGATCGCCATCGTGCTGGCCGCGATCGTCTCCCGGGTCAGCAGCTTGGGCTGCTCGCCGGAGGTGTCCAGGCCCAGCTTCTCCAGGACGTCGGCCACCTCACGGTGGATGTGCTCACCCGGTTGGGTGCCCGCCGAGACCGCAGTGACGCGACCCTGCGCGTAGTGCTCGGTGAGCACCCTGCTGATCACCGAGCGCCCGCCGTTGCGGACGCACGCGAACACCACCTGTGGCGGCGTACCGCTGGGGCGGCTCGCCTCGGCGGCGCTCACCGGGGGGCTCCCGCCGTGCTGGGCGTGGTGAAGAACCGACGTGCCCAGAGGCTGACGTAGACCAGCGCGACCAGGGCGGGCACCTCGATCAGGGGGCCGACGACGCCGGCGAGCGCCTGGCCGGAGGTGACGCCGAAGACGCCGATGGCCACCGCGATGGCGAGCTCGAAGTTGTTGCCCGCGGCCGTGAAGGACACCGCCGTCGCGCGCCGGTAGTCGAACCCGAGTGCCCGGGTCAGCAGCATCGAGCCGCCCCACATGACCGCGAAGTAGACGAGCAGCGGCAGCGCGATGCGGGCCACGTCGAGGGGACGGCTGGTGATGGTGTCGCCCTGGAGCGCGAACAGGATCACGATCGTGAACAGCAGCCCGTAGAGGGCGGCCGGGCCGATCCTGGGCAGGAAGCTCGACTCGTACCACTCGCGACCCCGGGACCGCTCCCCCAACGTCCTGGTCAGGAATCCCGCCAGCAGCGGGATGCCCAGGAAGACCAGCACGCTCTTGGCGATGCCCCACATCGAGACGTCGAGCTCGGACTGCCCCAGGCCGAGCCAGCCGGGCAGGACCTGGAGGTAGAAGTAGCCGAGCAGCGCGAACGCCAGGATCTGGAAGACGGCGTTGATGGCGACCAGGATCGCCGCCGCCTCACGGTCGCCGCCGGCCAGGTCGTTCCAGATCAGCACCATCGCGATGCAGCGCGCCAGCCCCACGATGATCAACCCGGTGCGGTACTCCGGCAGGTCCGGCAGCAGCAGCCAGGCGAGGGCGAACATCAGCGCCGGCCCGAGCACCCAGTTGAGCAGGATCGAGGTGCCCAGCATCCGCCCGTCGCCGGTGACGTGGCCGAGCTCGTCGTAGCGCACCTTGGCCAGCACCGGGTACATCATCACCAGCAGCCCGAGGGCGATCGGCAGCGACACCGACCCCACCTCGACCGCCGCGAGCGCGTCGTCGAGACCTGGGACCAGGCGGCCGAGCAGCAGGCCGACCACCATGGCGAGGCCGATCCAGGCCGGCAGGAACCGGTCGAGGGTGGAGAGCCGGTGGAGCACGTCGGCCTCGGGAACGTCCTCGTCGCGCAGGGCGTGCTCGGTGTTGCTCATCGGACGACCACCTCGGGTGCGAACAGGTTGCCGAGCGCGGCCATCGCCTCGGGACGGGCCTGGTAGAACACCCAGGTGCCACGCTTCTCGCGGTCCAGCAGGCCGGCGTCGTGAAGCACCTTCAGGTGATGGCTCATCGTCGGCTGGGAGAGGTCGAAGTAGGGCAGCAGGTCGCACACGCAGGCCTCGGCCCCCTCGTGGGACAGCACCAGCGACATCAGCCGCAGCCGCGTCGGGTCGGCGATCGCCTTGAGCAGCGGGGCGATCTGGGTCGCCGAGCCGGCGGTCAGTGGTTCCCGGGCCAGCGGCGTGCAGCACGCCAGCGAGCTCGTCGTCAGCACGGTGGAGTTCGACATCGGTCTATCTTCACACACGTCGATACGGTGCCCGGCCAGGGGCACCGACCCGCGGCACCGTCCCCAGCATCAGCAGCGCGGCCAGTGCAGCGATGCCTGCCAGGACGAGGAACGCGTGCGCGTGGGAGCCGAGCAGGTGGGCCAGGGCTGCGCCGGCGAACGGTGCCAGCGCCGCAGCGACCAGAGCAGGCGCCGTGAGCAGGCCGTTGAGCCGGCCGTAGGCCACCGGTCCCCAACGGTCGGTGACGGCGGTGGCCTGGACCAGTGTGTAGATGCCGCGAGCGAGCCCGAGGAGCATGCCGAGTCCCAGCAGCAACCCGGCCGACGGAGGCGCCAGGGCGAGTGCCCCGGTCGCCAGCGCGACCGCGCTGACGACGAGGACGCCGCGCATGGTCACCGAGGTCGAGCGTGCGACCCGGGCGTAGCCGAGGCGACCCAGGACCTGACCCACTCCACCCAGGGCGAGGGTTAGCACGGCCAGGTTGCGGCTCAACCCCTGCTCCAGCAGCATCGGGACCAGGTTGACCAGGACGGCGTACGCCGCGAACGCGGTCAGGGCGTTGGCGACGCTCAGCCTGAGGAACGCTGCGCTCCGTTCGACCGACGCGGAGCCCGGCACCGGGGGTCTCGGGTCGCGCCGTTCGGGTTCCGCCCCGTTCGCATCCCCGTGCGCGCGCCAGGGATGGTCCAGGCCCCACCAGTGCAGCGGGAGCGTGATGGTCACCAGGCCGGCCAGCAGGACCAGGTAGGCCACGCGCCAGCCCAGCTGGGCGTCGAGCGCCGCAGCGAGCGGCGCGAAGACCGTGCTGGCCAGGCCGGCGACCAGGGTGAGCGTGGTCAGCGCCGACACCCGGCGGTGACCTCCCCAGTGGGTCAGCGCAGCGAACGCGGGCGGGTAGAGCATCCCGGCCATCGCGAACCCGATGAGCACCCAGCCGGCGTAGAACCAGCCGAGCGTGGGCGCCAGCGCGACGCCCAGGATCCCGGGTACGGCGAGGAAGGTCGCACCGGTCATCAACCGGCGGGGTCCATGGACATCGAGGTGCCGACCCACCCAGATGCCGGCCCCGGCGGAGACCAGCTGCGCGAGAGAGAACGCTCCGGTGACTGCGACTCCCGACCAACCGGTGTCGGCGACGATGGACGACTGCAGCGCGGCGAAGGCGTAGTACAGGCAGCCCCAGGAGACGATCTGGACGATGCTCAGCGCCGCGACCACGCGCCGCAGCCCGGCACCGTCGAGGGCGCCGGGTGCGGCGGCGAGCGTCGCCGGCACTAGTGGGATCGCTCAGCGGCAACCAGCTGCAGCCCGGGGGCCGCCGGGGTGGGGCAGCACCCGGACGCGGCGGGCTCGCCGGGGAGGTCGAAGGCCGCGGCACCGTTGCACACCCCGGTCTCCGGCAGCACCAGGTCGACCCGGTCGGCGGCCGCCAGGTCGCCGTCGAGGGCGGCGACCACCGAACGCACCTGCTCGAAGCCGGTCATCGCCAGGAACGACGGCGCGCGCCCGTAGGACTTCATCCCGACGAGGAACAGCCCCTGCTCGGGCTGGGCCAGCTCGCGGTGTCCGTGCGGACGCACGTCGCCACAGCTGTGGTGGTCCGGGTGGATCTGGTCGGCCAGGATCCGGGCCGCGCCGAGCGCCGGGTCGAGGTCGAGGCGCACCTCGGCGAGGAAGGTCAGGTCCGGACGGAAGCCGGTGACCACGACCACCTCGTCCACGTCGCGCACCTGCTGCCCGTCGACCGACGTGAGGGTCAGCCGACCGTCGGCTTGGGCGGCCACGGACTCGGTGCGGAAGCTGGTCAGCCGAGTGACGTGACTGCCGGACGCAGCCGCCCGCGCGGCCAGACCGAGCCGACCACGCTCTTCGAGCTGGTCGTTGTCCCCGCCACCGAAGGCATCCCCGACGTCGGGCCGCCGCAGCAGCCAGGACACCCGGGTCGGCGCACCCGCGCTCGCTTCCTGCCCGGCGAGTGCGGCCAGACCGACCAGTACCCCCTGCGCCGAGGCGCCCTTGCCGGCCACCACCACGTGCTTGCCGGCGTACCGCGCGGCGACGGACGGGTCGGCGAGGTCGGGGATGCCGTAGCTGATGTGCTCGGCGAAGTCCTTCTCCCCCAGGGCCGGGTAGCCGTCCGCACCCAGCGGGTTCGGCTGCCCCCAGGTGCCCGAGGCGTCCACGACGGCACCGGCGAGGAGCCGCTCGGGCCCGGCCTGCGTCTGGACGTGTACGACGAACGGGTCGGCCTCCCGGCCGGAGTCGACCAGCAGGTCGCGCCCGAGGCGGCTGACTCCGACGACGCGGGACCGGTAGCGCACGGCCCCACCGGGACGGGCGGTGAGCAGGTCGGCCAACGGACGCAGGTAGTGCGTGCGCCACTCGCCCCCGGTCGGGACGGCGCGGTCGTCGGGCGCGACCCAACCCGCCGCGGCGAGCAGTCGGCGTGCCGCGGGGTCGATCAGCTCCGACCACGGGGAGAACAGCCGCACGTGCGACCACTCGCCCACCGCGGCCCCGGCCTCCGGGCCGGCCTCGAGGACCACGTGGGCGAGGCCTCGCTCCGCGGCCTGGGCAGCAGCTGCGAGACCGATGGGACCGGCACCGATGATGACGAGTGGGTGTTGCATGAGGGGCTCCTTCGGCGATAATCATCGACCACTGTCGATGGAAGGACTATATCGATGCCTATCGATGTAGGCAAGGTACAGTTCCTGCCATGACCCCGTCAGCCTCCGTCACCGTCGCCAGCGAGGGCGCCGTCGCACCGAGCCCGACCCTGAGCCGCGCCGAGGCGGAGCGCTACGCCGAGTGGTTCGCCCTGCTGGCCGACCCGACCCGGGTCTCGCTGCTGCACGAGCTCTCCACCGCACCCCCGGGCGCGCTGCGCATCGGCGAGCTGGCCCAGCGGCTCGGCATCAGCCAGTCCACCTGCTCGCACCACGTGGAGATGCTGCGGAAGGTCGGCTTCGTCGTCGTCGACAAGGTCGGGACCTCGAGCATGGTCACGGTCAACCCGGCCTGCTGCACCGGGCTGCCACACGCGGCCGACGTCGTGATGGGTGCGCTCGCGTCCCGCCCGTGCTGTCCCAGCGACCTGCCGGCGGACGTGCGGGTGCGCGCCGTGGACGACAGCGACCTGGACGCGGTCCTGCGCATCTACGCCGAAGGGCTGGCGACGCGGAACGCCACCTTCGAGACCACCGTGCCCACGGCGAGGCAGATGCGCGACAGATGGATCCCCGGTCTTGCCTGGGTCGCCGAGGTCGGTGGCGAGGTGGCGGGGTGGACGGCGGTGCTGCCGGTCTCGACCCGCTCCTGCTACTCGGGGGTCGGGGAGAGCACCGTCTACGTCGCCGAGGCCGCCCGCGGTCGCGGGGTCGGCAAGACGCTCCTGCACGCTCAGGTCACCGGCGCTGACGCCGCCGGGCTGTGGACGTTGCAGACCTCGATCTTCCCCGAGAACCGCGCGAGCCTCGCGCTGCACCACTCCGCGGGCTACCGCACCCTCGCCGTGCGCAGCCGCATCGCCCAGCTCGACGGGGTCTGGCGGGACACCGTCCTGCTCGAGCGGCGCAGTGACCTCGGCTGACCCTGGCCCCGAGCCGAGCAGGGCGGTCCGAGTCACGGTCGTCGGGGCCGGGCAGTCGGGACTGGCCACCGGCTACTTCCTGCAGCGAGCGGGCCTGGAGCCCGGAGTCGACTTCGCGCTCGTCGACGCCGCGGACCATCCCGGTGGCGCGTGGGCGCGCATGTGGGACGGTCTGCGGCTGTTCTCACCCGCCGGCTACTCCTCGTTGCCGGGGCGGATGATGCCGCCCTGGAACGACGCCGCACCCGCCTCGTCCGAGGAGAACGGGCAGCGGAGCGGGTTCCCGCCACGCCGGCACGTCGTGGACTACCTCACCGACTACGAGCAGCGCTACCGGTTGCAGCCGCTGCGACCGCACCGGGTCAGCACGGTCCGGGCCGTCGACGACGACCCGACGGGACCACTCGAGGTCCGGGCGCCCGGCCTGCGGCTGACCTCGCGCGTCGTGGTGTCGGCCACCGGCACCTGGGACCAGCCGTTCTGGCCGGTCTACCGCGGAGCCGGCACCTTCCGGGGTCGCCAGCTGCACGCCGCCGACTACCGGGCTCCGCGGGACTTCGCGGGGTGCCGGGTCGTGATCGTGGGCGGCGGCAACTCCGGGGCCCAGATCCTCGCGGAGGTCTCCACGGTGGCCGAGACCACGTGGGTCACGGTGCGAGAGCCTCGCTTCCTGCCCGACGAGGTCGACGGCCGCGCCCTGTTCGACGCCGCCACGGCGCGGGTGCGCGCGGCCCAGGCGGGCGAGGAGCACGCCGGCGTCGGCGGGCTGGGCGACGTGGTGATGGTGCCCGAGGTCCGAGCCGCGCGCGAGCGCGGCGTGCTCCACGCGCGGCCGATGTTCTCGCGGATGACGCCCACCGGCGTCGTCTGGGACGACGGCACCGAGCTGCCCTGCGACGTGATCATCTGGTGCACCGGCTTCCGGCCCGCGCTGCGTCACCTCGCCCCCATGGGCCTGCGGGACGAGCACGGCCGCATTCCCGTCGGCGGTCGGGCAGGCACCCGGGCGTGCGCCGACCCACGGGTGCACCTGGTCGGGTACGGCGACTGGGTGGGCCCCGCCTCTGCCACGCTCATCGGGGTCGGTCGCAGCGCCCGCGCGACAGTCGACGAGATCCTGCAGACCCTCGACCGGTGACGCGGTCGCGTCCCGACCCACCCGCACGTACCGTGGAGCGCATGGCAACGATCGAGCTGACCGCGGAGAACTTCGAGGCGAGCGTCGCGGAGAACGACATCCTCTTCGTCGACTTCTGGGCGAGCTGGTGCGGGCCGTGCCGGCAGTTCGCACCGACCTACGAGGCGGCCTCGGAGGCCAACCCCGACCTCACCTTCGGCTCGGTGAACACCGAGGAGCAGCACGCGCTCGCGGCCGCCGCCCAGGTGACCTCGATCCCGACCCTGATGGTCTTCCGCGAGGGCATCCTGGTCTTCTCCCAGCCCGGGGCCCTGCCGCCCGCGTCGCTGGACCAGCTGATCACCGCAGTGCGCGCCCTCGACATGGAGGACGTGCACAGGCAGGCGGCCGCTCAGCAGCCGGCGGGCTCCGAGTAGGCCCTGCGCGCCGCTCGACGTGGTGCACGTCGCGGACCTAGCGTGAGGCCCATGGACTCCACCGCCTGGGACGACCGCTATGCCGCCTCCGAGCTGATCTGGTCGGCCGAGCCCAACCAGTTCGTGGAGAGCCATCTCTGCGACCTGCCACCGGGGCGCGCCCTCGACCTCGCGTGCGGTGAAGGCCGCAACGCTCTCTGGCTGGCCTCCCGAGGCTGGCAGGTCACCGCCATGGACTTCTCCCCCGTCGGCATCGACAAGGGGCGCCAGATCGCCGAGCAGGCCGGGGTGGACCTCGCCTGGGAGGTGGGGGACGCGCTGAGCACACCACTGCCGGTCGACCTGGACCTGGTGGTGGTCGCCTACCTGCAGATCCCGGCCCAGGAACGCTCCATCGTGATGCGCCGCGCCTTCGACTCCCTCACGGCCGGCGGGACACTGTTCGTGGTGGCCCACGACAGCACCAACCTGGTCGAGGGCACCGGTGGTCCACAGGACCCGGCCGTGCTCTACACGGCCGAGGACGTCCTCGAGGACCTGGCCGGAGCCTCGCTCGAGGTGGTCCGCGCCGAGCGGGTGGCCCGCGAGGTCACGGTGCCCGACTGGCACGGCCCGACGGGCACGGCATGGGACGCCCTGGTGCAGGTGCAGCGCACCTGAGCCCAGGTCAGCAGCCTGCGCTCGTCCATGCGCTCGTCAGGCTGAGGGGCTCTGGTCGCTGGTGTCGGTGGGGCCGAAGACGCCCAGCTCCGCGTTGTGACGGGCCTTGCGCAGGTGCCGGGTCAGGCTCACGCCGAGCACCACGACGGCGATCCCGAGGCCGATGAAGACGGCGAACGCCACCCAGCCGGCCTTGACGTCCTCGGGAGCCGGAACCGGGTCGGGTCCGGCCGCGAGCAGCGGGGCCAACCCCTGGGTCCAGGCCTGGGCCCAGACGGCCTGCAGTGCGATCAGCGCGTTCATGGCTCCAGTGTCTCAGGCTTCCTGCTCGACCTCGAGGTCGAGGTCGGCTCGTCCACGGATGCCGGCGAACAGGTCGTCCTCGGGCGTCGGGGCGTCGACGTAGGACCGCACCAGCTCGTAGTCCTCGGTCGGCCACGCCTCCTGGTGCACCTCGAGGGGCACGTGGAACCAGGGGCCGTCCGGGTCGATCTGCGTGGCGTGGGCCAGCAGCGCCCGGTCACGGACGGGAAAGTACTCCCCGCACGGCACCCGCGTGGTGATCCGCGCGTCGTGCTCGGGGTCGATCTCCCAGTCGGCCAGCCGCTCGGCGTAGGGCGACTCGAGACCACGGGCGAGCATCGCGTCGTGCAGGGCCTGGGTGCGGGGACGGTTGAAGGAGTGGTGGAAGTACAGCTTCAGCGGCTGCCACGGCTCGCCTGCGTCCGGGAACCGGCTCGGATCGCCTGCTGCCTCGAACGCGGCCATGGAGACCTTGTGGCACTGGATGTGGTCCGGGTGCGGGTAGCCGCCGTTCTCGTCGTACGTGGTGAGCACGTGCGGCCGGAAGCTGCGGATCAGCCGGACCAGCGGCTCCGCTGCGACCTCCGGGTCCATCAGCCCGAAGCACCCGTCCGGCAGCGGTGGCTTGGGATCACCGTCTGGCCAGCCGGAGTCGACGAAGCCGAGCCAGTCCTGGCGCACTCCCAGGATCTGCCGGGCGGCCTCCATCTCCTGACGACGGATCTCGCTGATGTTCGCCAGCACGTCGGGGCGGTCCATCCTGGGGTTCAGGATCGAGCCTCGCTCCCCACCGGTGCAGGTGACCACGTGGACGTCGACACCCTCGGCGACGTACTTGGCAGTGGAGGCAGCACCCTTGCTGGACTCGTCGTCCGGGTGGGCGTGCACATGCATCAGGCGCAGCATGGCGACCATCCTAGAGATGAGAGAATCGACCTCGTGAGCGATGTGCAGTCTGACTCCCTGGCGGGGCGGTACGGGACCTCGAGCCCGGCACGCCGACGCACCGTCGTGATCGTCTCCGGCGCCGTCGGCGTCCTGGCGCTGGCCTGGCTCGGGTGGGTGGTCTGGTTCCAGAGCACCCCCGAGGTGCAGTCCTCCCTGCGCACGTTCGACGTCGTCGACACCCACACCGTTCGCGCCGACATCCTGGTGCTGCCGCGCAACGAGGCGGTTGACCGCGAGCTGCCTGGTCCGCGCCTTCGGCGAGGACCACACGGTCGTCGGCGAGCTGAACTTCAAGGTCTCCGGCGCCGGCACGACCGTCCGGCGCGAGGTCGAGCTGCGCACCGAGCGCGAGGCCACGTCGGTGGAGCTGGTGGGCTGCACGGCCGCCGGGCAGTCGCGTCCACGCTGATCATCGATCGCGAGGTACGGTCGGTTGATTCTGACCGTGACGGCCTCGTTGGTAGCATCGCCTACTTGGCCGAACGGACAACGACGTGTAGGAGATCCACATGACCGAGCCGACCAAGGGCGATGTCGTCTGGCTGACCCAGACGAAGTACGACGACCTGAAGGCCGAACTCGAGCAGCTGCGCGGAGCCGGCCGTTCCGAGGTCGTCCGCAAGGTGAGTGACGCGCGCGACGAGGGAGACCTCAAGGAGAACGGCGGATACCACGCTGCCCGCGAGGAGCTCGGCAAGATCGACGGACGCATCAAGCAGCTGATGGACATGCTCGAGCGTGCCGAGGTGGGCGAGGCTCCGGCAGACGACGGTGTCGTCGAGCCCGGCATGACCGTGACGATCAACCTGATCGACCACGACCTCCAGCAGGAGTTCCTGTTCGGCTCACGCGAGATGGCCGGCGAGGGCATCACCGTCTTCTCGCCGCAGTCGCCGCTGGGACAGGCCATCAACGGCCGCCGCCGCGGCGAGACCGTCGAGTACGAAGGCCCCAACGGCAAGCTCGTCAAGGCCGAGATCCTCGAGGCCGTCCCCTACGCGGGCTGACGGGTCGCCCCCGGGGTCACGTCAGCAGCCCCGGGCTACTCGATGACGTGCAGACCGTGCTCCCGGAGCCGGGTCAGCACGGACTCGGCGTGGGCGACACCGCGGGTCTCGAGCTGGATCCGCACGTCCACCTCGCCGATGTGCAGGCTCGTCGAGGTGCGGTCGTGCGCCACCTCGAGGACGTTGGCACCTGCCTCGGCGAGCTCGGCCAGCAGCCGGGCCAACCCGCCGGGTCGGTCGGGGATGCGCACCCGGAGGTTCATGTAGCGCCCGCCCGAGGCGAGGCCGTGCCGGATCAGCTTGCCGAGCAGCAGCGGGTCGACGTTGCCGCCCGAGAGCACCGCCACGACTGGCGTGCCGAACGACCTCGGACTGTCCATCAGGGCCGCCACCGCGGCCGCGCCGGCCGGCTCCACGACCATCTTGGCGCGCTCGAGCAGCATCACGAGGGCGCGTGAGATCGAGTCCTCCGAGACGGTGACGACCTGGTCCACGTGCTCGCGGATCGCCGCGAACGGGACGTCTCCGGGACGGGCCACGGCGATGCCGTCGGCCATCGTGGTCATCTTGTCCAGGGCGACCGGCTCGCCCCGGCGCAGCGACTCGGGGAACGCGGCCGCCTCCTCCGCCTGGACGCCGACGATCCGGATGTCAGGCCGTAGGCCCTTGATCGCGATCGCGATGCCGGCGATCAGGCCGCCGCCGCCGGTGGGAACCATCACCGTCGCCGCTTCCGGAGCCTGCGCCAGGATCTCCAGCCCGGCCGTGCCCTGGCCCGCGACGATGTCGGCGTGGTCGAACGGGTGGATGAACACAGCGCCGGTCTCGTCGGCGAACTCCTGTGCCTTGATCAGCGCCTGGGTGAGGTACTCGCCGAAGAAGCGCACGTCGGCGCCGTACCCACGGGTCGCGTTGGCCTTGGGGATCGGAGCACCCTCGGGCATGAAGACGGTGGCCTTGACCCCGAGCAGCTGCGCGGCGAGCGCAACCCCCTGAGCGTGGTTGCCGGCCGAGGCGGCCACGACACCACGGGCGCGCTCCTCGGCGGTGAGCCGCGACAGGCGGACGTAGGCACCGCGGATCTTGAACGACCCGGTGCGCTGGAGGTTCTCGCACTTGAGCAGCACCGGTCCGTCGACCAGCGCCTGGAGCCAGCGCGACTCCTCCATCGGGGTGGTGATGGCGACCTCACCGACGAGATCGGCAACGGCTTCGATGTCGGCCAGCGTGACGGTCATGGGGAACACCCTAGGGGTGACGACGACCACACCCAATCAAGTTGCCATCCACAACTAGTTGGGCGAGGATGTCGGGGTGACCCCCGACTCCGACGGCTACCTGAGCCACCGCCAGATCCTCGTGGTGATGGGCGGCCTGATGGTCGGCATGTTCCTCGCCGCGCTCGACCAGAGCATCGTCGGCACGGCGCTTCCCCGGATCACCAGCGACCTCGGCGGTTTCAGCAAGCTGTCCTGGGTGGTCACCGCCTACCTGCTCGCCACCACGGCGTCGACGCCGCTGTGGGGCAAGATCTCCGACCTCTACGGACGACGTCCGCTGATCCAGATCGCGATCGTGGTCTTCGTGGCGGGTTCGCTGGGCGCCGGCCTCGCCCAGAACATCGACCAGCTGATCGCGTTCCGCGCCGTCCAGGGACTCGGCGGCGGCGGCCTGATGGCGCTGGCCCTCGCGACCGTCGGCGACATCATCCCGCCGCGCGAGCGTGGCCGCTACCAGGGCTACTTCGCCCTCACCTTCGGCGCCGCCTCGGTCCTCGGCCCGATCCTCGGCGGCTTCTTCGCCGACGGACCCGGGTGGCAGTGGATCTTCTTCATCAACGCCCCGCTGGGGCTGGTCGCCCTGGTGGTCACCAGCGCCGCCCTGAAGATGAAGCACGTGCGCCGCAACCACAGCATCGACTTCGTCGGCGCGGCGATCGTGGTCGGCGCGGTGAGCTCGATCCTGCTCTACACCGCGTGGGCCGGCCCCGAGCTCGGCTGGGGCGATGCCACCAGCCTGTCGTTGCTGATCGGGGGCCTGGTGCTCGCGGTCGTGTTCGTGCTGGTCGAGCGCCGTGTCAGCGAGCCGATCATCCCGATGCGCCTGTTCGGCAACTCCATCTTCTCCTTCGCCAACGCGTTCAGCTTCCTGATCGGGATCGCGATGTTCGGGGCGATGATCTTCCTGCCCGTCTACCTCCAGGTGGTCCTGGGGATGTCACCGACCAGGTCCGGGCTGTCGATGATCCCGATGATCCTGGGCATCTTCACCACCTCGATCTCCTCAGGGATGATCATGTCCCGCACCGGCCGCTACCGGCTCTTCCCGCCCATGGGCGCGCTGCTGCTGACGATCGCCCTGCTGCTGCTGTCCCGGCTGGGCGTCGACACCCCCTACGGGTTCGCAGCGGTCGCGATGTATCTCTTCGGCGCCGGCCTGGGCCTGTCCCTGCAGGTGGTGGTCGTGATCGTGCAGAACGCCGTGGACCGCTCCGACATGGGCGCGGCCACCAGCTCGGTGGCGTTCTTCCGGCAGATGGGCGGGTCCTTCGGCACCGCCCTGTTCGGCGCCATCCTGACCAGCCGTCTCGGCGTACACCTCGCGGAGGTGCTGCCGGGGGGCGCCTCCGCGGCCAAGTCCGTGGACACCAACAACACCGACGCGATCGGTCAGCTGCCCGCAGCGGTCCGTCGCCTGGTGCAGGAGGCGTTCAGCCGCTCGCTCGACGAGATGTTCCTGACCGCCGTGCCGATCGTGATCGTGGCCGGCGCGGTCGCGCTCTTCATCCGCGAGGTGCCGCTGGGCGCACGTCAGCCGGCGGACGGCCCGGGTGCCCCGGACGCGTCGTCGGCGTCGGCGACGTCCTCTCCGGTCGTGCCTGCTGGGAGCGTTGCGGCAGGGTCCTCCTCGGCGGCCTCGACCGCCTCCTCGCCGACCTCGGTGTAGTCGGCCAGGTGCTGCACGACCGCGTTGAGTGACGCCGCCAGGGGTACGGCGATCAACGCGCCCGGGATGCCCGCCACGATGACGCCCAGCGCGATCGCGACGATCACCCCGAGCGGGTGCACCGCCACGAACCGGCCCATCAGGAACGGCTGCAGGATGTGCGCCTCGATCTGCTGCACCAGGACCACGACGCCGAACATCAGCAGCGCGGTGAACGGGCCCTGGGCGACCAGGGCGACGAGGACGGCGACGGTGCCGGAGACGAACGCGCCGATCATCGGCACGAACGCGCCCAGGAACACCAGGACGCCGATGGCGCCGATGAACGGCACCCCGAGCACCGCGGCGCCGATCATGATGCCGATGGCGTCGGTCGCCGCCACCAGCACCGTGGCCCGGACGAACTGGGTCAGCGACTGCCAGGCGACCCGACCCGAGGAGTCCGCCTGGAGCCGGCCGGCACGCGGGAAGAGCCTGACCAGCCAGGCCCAGATCTTGGGGCCGTCGGCCAGGAAGAAGTAGGTGGAGAACAGCACGATGAAGACGCCGGCCACGACGTGGCCGACAGCGGTGCCGACCTCGGTGACCCGGGTGGCGGCGTCGGCGCCGATCTCCGAGAGCTGCTTCTGCGCCTTGTCGAGGCCGTCGCTGATCTGCGAGTCGGTGATGTTGAGCGGGCCGGTGCGCAACCAGTCCCGGATCTGGCCGATGCCGTCGGTGACCTGGTTGCCGAGGTCACCGATGCCGGAGGCCACCTGGTTGCTGACGAACGCCACCAGCAGCGAGATGAAGCCCACCCCGAAGACGACGATCAGCAGCGCCGCGAGCTTGCGAGGGATGCCGAGCCGCCCGAGCCAGCCGATCACCGGCGTCACCAGAGCCGCGGCGAGCAGCGCGATCACCAGCGGCAGCACGACCACCAGGAAGAAGTTGAGCAGCCAGAGCACCATCAGCCCGGCAACGCTGATGACGATGAACCGCCACGACCACGCGGCCGCGAGGTCGACCCCGTAGGGCACCTGGCCGGGCTTGAAGTTCGAGGGCCCGCCGACGATCTCCGGCCGGGTCTCCATCGCCCGGCGTGCTGCCCGCAGCTCGGCCCACTGCAGTGCGATCCGCTCGCGAAGCTCGAGGCTCTCGTTCTCTGCCCGTTCGGCGCGCGCCGTCACCTGCGAGCGGGAACGGCTCCGAAAATCGCTGATCAGCTCTCGCGGGTTTCTCGACACGCGGACAGGCTACGTGCCAGCACCACGGCTGCGGAGCGATGACGCTCCGCCAGCAGACCGATGGCAGCGAGCACGTAGTCGCGGTCCACCACGACGCTCGCGTGCTCGGGTTGTTGCCACCCCTCGGGGGCAACGCCGGTCAACGCGCCGAGGACCCGGTGCGCCCGCTCCGGCGAGGAGTGCCGCAGCACCCCGCCCGACCCCACCAGCAGGCCGACCTCCCGCAGGTCCTTGCCGCTGCGCTCGACCACCCGCCCGTCCGGCCCCACGACCACCCTGGAGCGACCGACGTGGCGACGCAGCGCGAGCGTTGCGGCGGTCACGGCGAGCTGCTCGTCCTCCGCCGACTCCGCGTCGGTGCCGGGCAGCAGTGCCGGATCCTCGCTGCGGCGTACGGCGGCCGGACGGAGGTCCTCCCCGAGCAGCCCCGCCTCGACGCCCGCCTCCCAGGTGCTCAGTGCGCTCCAGCGCATGCCGAGGTCTCCCTCGACGGTCCGGGTCACCGGTGTGGTCGCCACCACCTCGCGGGACAGCCCGGCATCCTCCGGGTCGAGCCGCACCACCGAGTGGACGTCGGTCGTGGCCCCGCCGATGTCGACGACGACCACGCCCTCGCCGCCGGTCTCGGCGGCAAGGAGCTCGACGCCGGAGAGCACGAGGTCGGGGGTGGCCCCGCGGACCATCGCGGTGAAGTCCGCGCGGCTGCTGAGGTGCTTGCCGCCGATCACGTGCGCCAGGAACATCTCGCGGACGGCTCGCCGAGCCGGCTCCGGGTCCAGGACCCCGATCCGGGGCAGCACGTTGGCCGTGAGCACCACGGGCAGCGATCCCAGCAGGTCAGCCGCCTGCGCGCGGGCGTCGACGTTGCCGGCGACCACGACCGGGCCGCGCCATCGGCTCCCGGCCAGGCGACGGGCGCCGTCGAGCAGCCCGTCCTCGTCGCCGCCGTCCGTCCCCCCGGTCAGCAGCACCACGTCGGGCCGGGTCGACTGTGCCAGGGCGGCGAACGCCGCGTCGTCGGAGACCCTGCTCAGCACGGCGACCACCCGGCCGCCACTGGACAGCGCCACCCGACGGGCCGCCTCCGTGGTCACCAGCTCCTCGTTGCCGACGACCGCGATCCGCAGGCCCCCACCGGCCGACGAGCACGCGAGCACCTCCGCCTCCTCCACCCCCGGACGAGAGCGAGCGAGCTCTGCCCGGCAGGCGTCGAGCCCGTCGAGGACGTCGCTGTCGAGCGTGGTGCGGTGGCTCGCGGTGGCGAGCAGGACGCCGCGATCGGCGTCGACGAGCGCAGCCTTGGTGAACGTCGAGCCGAAGTCGACGCAGAGCACGAGTCCCATGCTCAGCTGACCGAGCGCTCGACCAGGGACACCAACGCGGTGGCCCTGGATGACTCAGCCAAGGGCTCGATCCAGGTCGGCGAGGAGGTCGTCGGCGGTCTCGATCCCGACGCTGAGCCGGATCAGGTCCGACGGGACCTCGAGGTCGGTGCCGGCGACGCTCGCGTGCGTCATCCGGCCCGGGTGCTCGATCAGCGACTCGACGCCACCCAGCGACTCCCCGAGCGTGAACACCTCCGTCTTGGCGCAGACGTCGAGCGCGTGCTGCTCCCCGCCGGTGACCCGGAAGGAGACGATGCCGCCGT
Organism: uncultured Actinomycetota bacterium; assembly: GCA_963791105.1. Taxonomy (GTDB): domain Bacteria; phylum Actinomycetota; class Actinomycetes; order Propionibacteriales; family Nocardioidaceae; genus Marmoricola. The sequence continues at coordinate 87,562 of CAWBRA010000008.1, forward strand.
ACCGCTTCATCTGGCGACCGGCGAGCGCGTGCCCCGGGTGCTCCTCGAGGCCCGGGTAGATCACCTGGGTCACGGCCGGGTGCTCGGCCAGGAACTCCACGACCTTCTCCGCGTTGTCGCAGTGCCGGTCCATCCGCACGCCCAGCGTCTTCAGCCCGCGCAGCACCAGCCACGCGTCGAACGGGCCGGCGACCGCACCCATCGAGTTCTGGTGGAAGGCCAGCTGCTCGGCCACCTCGAGCTCACGGGCGACGAGCGCGCCACCGACGACGTCGGAGTGGCCGCCGCAGTACTTCGTCGTCGAGTGCACCACCACGTCGGCGCCGAGGGTCAGCGGCTGCTGGAGGTACGGCGAGGCGAAGGTGTTGTCCACGACCATCAGGGCACCGGCCTCGTGAGCCACGGCGGAGAGCGCCTCGATGTCGCCGATGTTCAGCAGCGGGTTGGTCGGTGTCTCGACCCAGACCGCCTTGGTGCGTCCGGGGATGATCGCGGCTCGCACGGCGTCGACGTCGCTGACCGGGGCCGGGCTGTGGTCGAGACCCCACCGCGTGAAGACCTTGTCGATCAGCCGGAAGGTGCCGCCGTAGGCGTCGTCGGGGATGACGACGTGGTCGCCGGGGTTGCAGATCGTGCGCAGCAGGGTGTCCTCGGCCGCGAGACCGGAGGCGAACGCGAAGCCGCGCTCCCCCTCCTCGAGCGCGGCGATGTTGCCCTCCAGCGCGGTCCTGGTCGGGTTTCCGGAGCGGCTGTACTCATAGCCTCCGCGCATCCCGCCGACGCCGTCCTGCTTGTAGGTCGACGTCGCGTAGATCGGCGGGATCACCGCCCCGGTCATCGGGTCCGGCTCGTAGCCGGCGTGGATGGCACGGGTCTCGAAACCCGACTTGCTGCGATGTTCCTGGGTCACACGGGCGAGGCTACTCGTGACGCCCCGTGGTTCGCCGACCACCACTGAGCCAGACTGGCCGCGACAGGACCAGACGCGCGACCAGCCGGGCCGGCCCAGGGGGAAGGTCCGCGGCCCGTGCGGTGTTGTCGAAGGTGCACCCGACGAAAGGCAAGGCGATGTTCCAGCGCAGCAAGACCAGCCTCCCCAACCCCGACCAGGCCCTGCCCGGCCGCACCGAGCGCCCCTTCCGGCTCTCCGAGCGGCACAAGGCGCTGGACGCGCCGCTGGTGACCGACGAGGTCCCCGACGGCTACGAGGTCGCGGTCTTCGGGCTCGGCTGCTTCTGGGGCGCCGAGGAGATCTTCTGGCAGGTCCCGGGCGTCTGGTCCACGTCGGTCGGGTACGCCGGCGGCAGCACGCCGCACCCCTCCTACGAGGAGGTGTGCAGCGGGCGCACCGGGCACACCGAGGCAGTGCGGGTGGTCTACGACCCCAGCAAGGTCTCCTTCGCCGACCTGGTCGCCACCTTCTACGAGGTCCACGACCCCACCCAGGGCATGCGGCAGGGCAACGACCACGGCACCCAGTACCGCTCCGCGATCTACTTCACCTCCCCCGAGCAGGAGCAGGTCGCGCGTGAGGTCACCGAGCGCTACCAGCCCGAGCTGACCCAGCGTGGCTACGGCGAGATCACCACCGAGATCAAGCCGGAGCAGCCCTACTACTACGCCGAGGACCACCACCAGCAGTACCTCCTGAAGAACCCGTTCGGCTACCGGTGCCACTCCGCGACCGGCATCCCGGTCCCCCGCGCCTGACCTCCACGGGCGGTGACGGGCGCACTTCGGACCATCCGGCGATGACCCGTCCGGGCCGTTGCGAGACCGGAGGTCCGGGTGGATCATCGCTATGAGGTGAGGGCGGATGACCATCTACACGCTCGGCATCTGGCGAGTGAAACCAGGCAGCGAGGAGGACTTCGTCGCCGCCTGGCAGCAGCTGGCCGAGAACACCAAGGCGGACTACCCGAACGCTTCCGCGGTCCTGCTCCAGGACAGCGAGGACCGGTCGATGTTCGTCAGCTCCGGGCCCTGGGAGTCACAGGCCCAGGTGGAGGAGTGGCGCGCCTCACTCGCGTTCACCCGCGGTGTCGCCGCGATCCTGCCGTCCCTGGAGGCGTTCGAGCCGCACTCCATGGACGCGGTGGTCGTGGTCCCACCGTGATCCCCCCGCGGCGAGGGCGTGACATGGGTCTCCCGGCCGCCCCTCGAATTTGAGAAGCAGCCACTTGTCGGCAGACTGGCGTCCATGAGCGACCAGACTCCGCCCCCGAGCGAGCCCACACTTCCCCCCTCCGAGGGCACCAGCGACGTCGCAGGGCAGGGCACGGTTCCGCCGCCTCCGCCGGCCGACACCGACGAGCCCGGCGTCGCCGCGCCTCCCCCGCCGCCGGAGCCCGCGAAGAAGTCCCGCACCTCGATGATCGTCGCGATCGTCGCGGGCCTGGTCATCCTCGCCCTGGTCGGCACCCTCTCGCTCGTCTTCCTGGTGGGCGAGGACACCCACTCGATCAGCATTCCCGCCAAGGCGGGGGGCATGGAGCGGGACACCGCCAAGGAGGCCGAGCTCAAGCAGCAGCTCGACGCCGCCGAGGAGCAGTTCAAGACGCAGGCCAAGAACGTCAGCTACGTGAAGTCCGGCATCTACCAGCAGGACGACACCAAGCGCGGCCCCGAGGGCTCGCTGGTCTTCCTCGGTGCCAAGCTGGACAAGGTGCAGGACCCCGCCAAGTTCGTGAGCTCGTTCTCCAAGCAGGCCGGCGAGAACGGCTTCAAGATCCTCAAGCTCTCCGCGGGCGACGCCGGCGGCAAGGCCGTGTGCGCCTACCAGGAGGCCGGTCAGAAGATCGCCATCTGCGCCTGGGCGACCAAGGACTCGATGGGCGAGCTGGTCCCGACCGTGCCCGGCTACGACGCCAAGATGCTCTCCAAGATCCTGCTCGACATGCGGCCCGACGTGGAGAAGACCGACTAGTCGGCACCCGTAGGTGCTGACGCGGTGGGGTCGCGACGTCGACCCTCACCGACCGCTGCCGGAGTACCCGCGCCCACAGCTGGCGCGGGCGGCCTGGGTCAACCTGAACGGCACCTGGCAGCACGCGTTCACGCCGACCGCTGACCGACCCGCCTCCTACGACGGCCCGATCGTGGTGCCGTTCTCACCGGAGGCCCCGCTGTCAGGGGTTGGTCGACAGCTCCAGCCGGACGAGTGGCTCTGGTACCGACGCAGCTTCCTCGCACCCGATCGCCCCCCGGGCGGTCGGGTGCTGCTGCACTTCGGGGCGGTCGACCAGTCGTGCACGGTGTGGGTCAACGGCCGAACGGCTGGCGAGCACGTCGGCGGCTACCTCCCCTTCACCCTCGACGTCACCGACCTCCTCGGCACCGTCCCGGGCGAGGACGTGCTCGAGGTCCGGGTGCAGGACCTCTCGGAGACCGGTCTCCATGCACGCGGCAAGCAACGGCTGGACCGCGGCACGATCTGGTACACCGCACAGTCCGGGATCTGGCAGACCGTCTGGCTCGAGGCGGTGCCGGCGGCGTACGTCACGGACCTGGTGCTCGTGCCGCGCCTCGCCCTCGGCGCCCTCGAGGTGACGGTCCTCGCCTCGTCGCCTGCCGAGGAGCCTGCAACGGTGGAGATCTCGACCGACTCCGCCGGCGACGGACCGGTGGTCGTCGGCACAGCCCGGTGCATGCCCGGTGTGCCCACGCTGATCCCGCTCTCGGTGGTGCGGGCCTGGTCCCCGCAGGACCCGCACCTCTACGACGTGACGGTGACTCTCGGGCCCGACCGGGTCACCTCCTATGCCGGCCTGCGGTCCTTCGGCGTCGGCCCCGACGCCGCAGGCCACCCGCGGCTGCTGCTCAACGGCGAGCCGCTGGTGCACGTCGGCGTGCTCGACCAGGGCTACTGGCCCGACGGGCTGCTGACGCCACCGAGCGACGCGGCGATGGTGCACGACATCGAGGCGATGAAGGACCTCGGCTTCACCATGCTCCGCAAGCACGTGAAGATCGAGCCGCTGCGCTGGTACGCGCACTGCGACCGTCTGGGGATGCTGGTCTGGCAGGACATGGTCAACGGCGGTGGCCGCTACCGGCACCTGGTCACCTCGCTCCCGGCACGGAGACCGGTTCCGGTCAGCGACCGGTGGCACGCACTCTTCCACCGCGCCGATGCCGCGGGTCGAGAGGAGTTCCGCCGGGAGGTGGGTGAGACCGTGGTGCTGCTTCGCAACGTGGTGTCCCTCGCCGTGTGGACGCCGTTCAACGAGGGGTGGGGCCAGTTCGACGCGAACGCCGTGGCCCGCGAGGTGGCCGCGCTGGACCCGACCCGACAGGTCAACCACGTCAGCGGCTGGGTGGACCAGGGCGGCGGAGACATCCGCAGCTTCCACAGCTACCTGCGACCGTTCCGGATGCCGCGACGGCTGCGCTCGTTGCGTCGCCTCACCGGCCGGCGACGTCGGGTGGTCGCGCTGACCGAGTACGGCGGGCACAGCATGCGCGTCGAGGGGCACGACTGGAGCTCGCGGGAGTTCGGCTACCACCACGTCGAGGACGCAGCGGAGCTCGAGGGCGCGTTCGTGCAGCTGCACGGGCCACTCGCCGAGGCCGTCGCGCAGGGACTCGGCGCCACGGTCTACACCCAGCTCAGCGACGTGGAGGACGAGCTGAACGGGCTCCTCACCTGGGACCGCGAGGTGCTCAAGGTCGACCCCGAGGTGGTCCGGCGGGTCACCGGGTCGCTCAGCCTGCCGCGGAGTCGACCCACCGCGAGCCGATGACGCGCATCTTGGCCGTGCCGCCCGTGAGCTCGGCGATGATCTCCTCGGCAACGCCACGCGCGAGCGGTGGGATCGCGAAGCGCAGCAGCGCCTCCCCCGTGTAGTCGACCCCCAGCACCCTGGCACCGCGGGAGCGCAGGTCGTGCTCGAGCCGTCCCGCCTCGGCGATGTCGACCTCGACCTCGCAGAGGTCCTGCAGGACCCGCTCCACGACGCCGACCTCGTCGAGCGCCTCGCGGGTGGCGCCGGCGTAGGCACGGGCCAGGCCGCCAGTGCCCAGCAGGGTGCCCCCGAACCAACGGGTGACCACGGCGACGACGTCGGTGAGGCCGCGACCTCGCAGCACGGACAGCATGGGCGCGCCCGCGGTGCCGGACGGCTCCCCGGCATCGCTCGACTGCTCCATCGAGCCGTCGGCACCGACGATCATGGCCATGCAGTGGTGCTGGGCGTCCCAGTGCAGCCTGCGCACCTGGTCGACCACCGCACGAGCGCCCTCCTCGTCGCTGACCCGAGCCAGCGTGCAGCGGAACCGGGACCGGCTCTCCTCGATCTCCGCGGTTCCGTCGCGGGCGATGGTGAGGTAGGAGGTGACGGGCACGCCTCGACGTTACCGACCTGAACGCCTTTGACACGATCGGGGTATGCGCATCGTCTCCCTGCTGCCCTCCACCACCGAGATCCTGTTCGCCGTCGGGGCCGGCGACGACGTGGTCGGGGTGACCTTCGAGTGCGACTTCCCACCCGAGGCACGCGAGCGGCGGATCGTGTCCACGAGCGCCATGCCCGAGGGACTGGACGCGGCTGCCATCGATGCGTTCGTGGTGGCGGCCATGCGAGCCGGCGAGGACCTCTACCACCTGGACGAGGACGCCCTGTCCGGGCTGGATGCCGACCTGGTGGTGACCCAGGACCTGTGCGCCGTCTGTGCGGTCGACGTCTCCGTGGTCGACGACGCCCTCGCCCACCTCGGCTGCACCGCGGAGGTGCTCACCATCGACCCGCACACGCTCGAGGAGGTGCTCGAGTCAGTCGTCACGCTCGGCAGCGCGACCGGTCACCGGGACCGGGCCGAGGAGCTGGCCGCAGGGCTGCGGCGCCGGCTGGACGTGGTGGCGGCGGAGGTCCGCCGACGTGAGGCGCACCCGGACCACCGTGCACCCCGGGTGCTGCTCCTGGAGTGGACCGATCCGCCCTACGCGCCGGGCCACTGGGTGCCGGAGATGGTCACGCTCGCCGGCGGTGTGCCGACGGTGGGAGAGGTCGGAGCGAAGTCCGTCCGGGTGACCTGGGACCAGGCGCTGGCCGAGGCGCCCGACCTGGTGGTGTGCGCTCCGTGCGGCTACGACCTGGCCGCGTCGACCCAGCTCGCGCACGAGCTGGTCGCTACGGGGGTGCTGCCCGAGGACGTGCCGGTCTGGGCGGTCGACGCGAACGCCTCGTTCGCGAGGCCGGGGCCACGGCTGGTCGACGGGGTGGAGAGCCTGGCCAGGATCCTCGACCCGAGCGGCCCGGCGGGTGCGCCCGAGCCCTGGCAGGCGCACCAGGTGCGCTGACCCGGGGGTGAGTGGTGGGGCAACGGTGCTGCCACCCCACCACTCGGTATCCGTGGGTGATGGAAGTGGAGGGACCCGCTTGCGCGGGCATTCCATGTCGCCTCGGAACCGCAGCATCAACCCCCGAGTCAGGACACCGCAGGTTGAAGTTGCATTGTCCAGAGTATGCAGCCGGGGCCCGCGAAGCGAGGAGTTTCAGGGAGAATTGATTTCCGACATTTCGGACTTTTCATTCTCGCGAAACGTAGCTCAGCAGGTCCTGCCGGGTCAGTACGCCGACCGGCCGACCGTCCTCCTGGACCAGCAGCGCGTCGGCGTCGCGCAGCGCGGCGACCGCCTCGGCCACGCCGACCCCGGAGCCGACCGTGGGCAACGGGGCGTCCATGTGCTTCTCCACCTGGTCGGCCAGGCGGGCGTCACCGGCGAAGAGCGCGTCGAGGAGGCGCCGCTCGGAGACCGACCCGGCGACCTCGGCCGCCATGATCGGTGGCTCGGCCAGGACCACGGGCATCTGCGAGACGCCGTACTCCTGGAGGATCTGGACGGCGTCGGCGATCGTCTCGTTGGGGTGGGTGTGCACGAGGGCCGGGATGTCGCCCTTCTTGGCGTGCAGCACCTCCCCGATCGTCAGGCCACTGTCCGAGCCCGACCCGAAGCCGAACCTGGCCAGCCAGGCGTCGTCGAAGATCTTGGTGAGGTAGCCGCGACCACTGTCGGGAAGCAGCACCACGATCACCGCGTCGCCTGCTCCGCCCGGCTGGGCGTCGAGCTCGTGGGCCAGCTGGACCGCAGCGAAGGCGGCCATCCCCGACGAGCCGCCGACGAGCATGCCCTCCTCGCGGGCGAGTCGGCGCGTCATCTCGAAGGAGTCGGCGTCGGAGACCTCGATGATGCGGTCCGCGATCGACTTGTCGTAGGTCTCGGGCCAGAAGTCCTCCCCCACCCCCTCGACGAGGTAGGGCCGCCCGCTGCCGCCGGAGTAGACCGATCCCGCGGGGTCGGCACCGACGATCGATCACGTCGGGGTTCTGCTCCTTGAGGAAGCGACCGACACCACTGATCGTGCCGCCGGTGCCCATGCCGGTGACGAAGTGCGTGATCCGACCGTCGGTCTGCTCCCAGATCTCCGGGCCGGTCTGCTCGTAGTGCGACAACGGGTTGTTCACGTTGGCGTACTGGTTGGGCTTCCAGGCGCCCGGCGTCTCGCGCATCAGCCGGTCGGAGGTGCTGTAGTAGCTGTCCGGGTGCTCCGGAGCCACCGCGGTGGGACAGACGACCACCTCCGCGCCGTAGGCCTTGAGCACGTTGCGCTTGTCCTCGCTGACCTTGTCCGGGCACACGAAGATGCAGTGGTAGCCGCGCTGCTGCGCCACCAGGGCCAGCCCGACGCCGGTGTTGCCGGAGGTCGGCTCCACGATCGTGCCGCCCGGCTTCAGCTCACCGCTGGCTTCGGCGGCATCGATCATCCGGACCGCGATCCGGTCCTTCACCGACCCACCTGGGTTGAGGTACTCCACCTTGGCGAGCACCAGCGGCGTGGCTCCGCCGACGGTGCTGTGCAGCTTGACGAGCGGAGTGTTGCCGACCAGGTCGAGGAGGGAGTTTGCGTACTTCATGTGCGCAAACCTACCGGCCGTCTACCCTGAGGAGGACAGGCCTCGGCGGTCGTCCCTCCCGCACCAAATTTTCACTTCGGTCCCATTGGACCCATAAAATGGTGCATACTCCCCACATCACTACACCAACGTGATCGTTTTTCGAGGGAGACACGCCGAATGAAGCCGACACATCACCCGAAGACCATTGTCCGGGCCCTGGTCGCCCTGCTGACCTTCGGAGTGATGCTGGCCCCGGCGCTGGTCTCCGCGCAGGCGAACGCGGCCCAGGGACAGACCGCACGCACCCACCAGGCCAAGGCCCAGTCCAAGGCGAAGGCGAAGGCCAAGGCGAAGGCCAAGGCGAAGGCGAAGTCCCGCAAGGCGAAGGCCAAGAAGCGCAAGAAGTCCCGCGCGCCGAAGGCGCAGGGGGCGCAGTACCGCAAGGTCAGCGCCCCGAACACGTTCTACCCGCTCACCGGCACCCGTGCGGTCAAGGACCTGAACACCTTCACCCGGCGCCACCAGGCCACCGACATCAAGGCCAACTGCAACGCCACCGTCTGGGCCAGCCACCCCGGCACCGCCCAGGTGTCCCAGCGACCCGAGTGGAACAACAAGTTCGTCGTCCGCGTCGTCAGCGCGACCGACGGGCTGGTCACGCAGTACGCCTTCCTGACCAAGGCCCTCGTGACGGACGGCCAGATCATCCAGTCCGGCCAGCCGATCGGCATCCTCGGTGCCCACCCGACGTCCAAGGCCTGCGCGCTGATGTTCACCGTGCTCGGTCGCGGCAAGGCGGCCGACCCGACCACGTGGCTGAACAGCTACGTCGGCAAGCCGGCGCCCGTGTCCACGCTGTTCGACAGCACCGGCTTCAACGTCGCCTCGTTCAACTTCCTCGGCGCGAGCCACACCGCGCGCAGCAGCCGCTACTCCACCTACCCCTCCCGGCTGACCCGCGCGGTGAGCCTGTTCGACGACCGCGACCTCGACGTGATCGGGACCCAGGAGTTCCAGGAGATCCAGTACGACTACTTCGTCGACCAGGGCTTCGACGACACCTGGGGCGCCTACTACTGGGACCCCGCCGGCAAGCGGCGCGACACCGAGAACGCCATCATCTGGCGCAAGTCGACGATGGAGTTCGTCTCCGGGGAGACCTTCGACATCCCCTACTTCGACGGCAACATCCGGCACGTGCCCGCGGTGCTCCTGCGCGACAAGGCGTCCGGCCGGACGGCGTACTTCCTCAACGTGCACAACCCGGCGAACACCCGCGGCAACGCCGCCAAGTACCGCGCCGAGGCGATCCGCATCGAGCGGGAGAAGATGATCGAGCTGCGGGCGACCGGACGGCCGGTGTTCCTGACGGGCGACTTCAACGACAAGCAGGCCGCCTTCTGCCCGCTGACCGAGGGGAAGCTCGCCATCTCGCCGAACAGCATCCCGAGCATGACCTGCGCGTTCCCCAAGGAGTTCACGATCGACTGGATCTTCGCTGCGGGCCAGACGCGCTTCTCCTCCTACCTGCGCGACAAGACCCCGCAGGCCGCGAGGATCAGCGACCACCCGATCGTGATCACCCGGGCGCACCTGCAGGACTGAGGGACCGGCTCGTAGGATCGCCCCGTGGGCAGAGCAGCAGCAGCGCGAAGACTGGCGGCTGCTGCTGCCTATGGGGGCGGCGGGCTCTCGGTGTTCGGAGCCACTCTCTACGGGCTGATCCGGGCCCAGGCGGTGCTGGCCCGCAGGGCGATCGGCACGACCGACCGGCGAGTGCCGGACGCTTCGGGCTGGTACGGCCGTGGTCGGCCGGGTCCTGCGCTCAAGGTCGCCCTGCTCGGTGACTCCAGCGCGGCGGGCTACGGCGTGCACAGCGTCGAGCAGACGCCCGGTGCGTGGCTGGGCTCGGGTGTGGCGGAGCGCGCCAACAGGCGCGTCCACCTGCGCGAGTTCGCGCGCGTGGGCGCCCAGTCCAGTGACCTGCACGCCCAGGTGACGGCGGCGCTGCCGACCGATCCCGACGTCGCCGTGATCCTGATCGGCGCCAACGACGTCACCCACGGCGTGCTCCCCTCGGCGGCGGTGCGCTACCTCTCCGAGGCCGTTCGCGAGCTCCGCGAGGCCGACGTCGCCGTCGTGGTGGGCACCTGTCCCGACCTCGGCACGGTCTCGCCCCTACCGGTGCCGCTGCGCCAGCTCGCCCGCGTGTGGTCGCGCCGGATGGCCGCGGCCCAGACGATCGTCACCGTCGAGGCCGGGGGACGAACCGTCTCGCTCGGCTCGATCCTCGGCCCGGAGTTCGCAGCCGCGCCTGGCCTGCTGTTCGGCCCGGACCGGTTCCACCCCTCGGCGGCCGGCTACGAGTCGCTGGCGCGCACCGTGGTGCCCTCGGTCCTGTCCGCGCTCGGACTGGGCGAGAAGGGCGAGGAGGCCCCGCGCCTGGGTCGCGGCGAGGCCGTGCTGCCGATCGGGTACGCCGCCGCCAAGGCCAGCCAGACTCCCGGAACCGAGATCGACGGCACCGAGGTCGGTGGCGCCAAGCGCGGCGTCGGTGGGCGCTGGGTGACGTTGATGCGTCGTCGGATGCTGCCCACCGGTGGCGCCGAGACCCCCCAGAGCACAGACGCCCCGGCCGAGGAGTCGGCCGGGGCGTCCGCGTAGCTCGGGACCGCTCGGGGTCAGTCGCTGCCCCGCAGGATCGCCAGGATGCGCAGGAGCTCGATGTAGATCCACACGATGGTGACGGTGAGGCCGAAGGCCGCACGCCACGACTCGCGCTCGGGGAGCCCGGCAGCGATGCCGCGCTCGACGAAGTCGAAGTCCAGGATCAGCATCAGCACACCGAGGCCGAGCCCGACCACGCTGGAGAGCAGGCCCATCGCGCCGAAGCCGTTGAACCCGAAGCTGGAGCCGAAGACGCCCAGCACGAGGTCGAGCAGGCTCAGGGCCACGAAGCCGAACATCGCGCCGATCACCCACATCCGGAACTTGGCGCCGACCTTGATGTTGAAGAACTTGTAGGCGGCCAGCGTTCCGGCCACGGCGGCGGCCGTTCCGACGACGGCACCGACGACGAGGCCGCCCTGTGCGTTGTCGGGCGAGGCGAAGATGGCCTCCATCGACTTGCTGAACGCGCCGATGAAGACACCCTCGACGGCGGCGTACGCCATCACGAGGCCGGGGCTGACGACCTTCTTGAACGAGTTCACCATCGCCAGGGCGAAGCCACCGAGGGCGCCCACGAGCGACAGCGAGTAGAGCGCGCTGAGCGACGACTGGTCGGTGACGGGTCCGGTCATGACCCAGGTCGCGGCGGCGAACAGCACCACGATGCCGAGGCTGATGCCGGTCTTCTGCACCACCGAGTCGATGGTCATCCGGCCCTGGTCGACCTGGGTGGTCTGACCGGGGGTGCCGGTGCCCCACTGGGACGGGTCGCTGTAGCTGCCGTACTGGCTGCCGGTGCCGGGGTAGGTGGTCGTGTTGGCGCTGCCGCGGCCGTTGAAGCCCTCGGCGCGCGTGAAGATGGGGTTCTTGCTCTGCATGGCGTCCTCCTTGGATGCCCTGCGAACCAACCACTCTGGTGTTCGCGGAGACGTCCGGATCCTATCCGGACGTCACCATGCAAAACGACCGGACACCTGCGTGTGTTCCCACGCCAACCGGCAAGTGACCGGGGTCACTGACGCAGGGCCGTGCCGCACAGCGCCGTCCGCGCGGGGATCGAGGCGGCGAGCCCGGACTTCGACGAAGTGATCGGTCGCGGGCTGCTTCTGAGGTGCCCCGGGTGGGGGTCGAACCCACACTGTGCGGTGTTTAAGACCGCTTCCTCTGCCGTTGGGATACCGGGGCGGGGCCTCGCCTGCGCTCGAGCCACCGTCGTGATCATAGGGAGGCGGCGCGTCCCAGCACGTCGTCGAGCATGGGTTCGGTGAGGCGGCCGGTGAACGTGTTCTGCTGGGATGGGTGGAAGCAGCCCAGCAGGGTGAGCGGCTCTCCCCCCGGGCGGGTCAGGTCCACCTCGACGGCGTGCCCGAACCTCGGCCGCGGACGGGGGATGCTCACCCCGACCTCGGTGAGGGCACGCAGCGCGGCGGCCCAGCCGATGCCACCGAGGCAGACCACCGTGCGGACGTGCGGCAGCAACAGCTCCAGCTCCCGCTCGAGCCAGGGGGCACAGGTCTCACTCTCCTGGGGCGTGGGCTTGTTCTGCGGCGGCGCGCAGCGCACGGCAGCCACCAACCGGGCACCGTCCAGCCGAAGACCGTCACCCGCGTGGGTGGAGCTGGGTTGGTTGGCCAGGCCGACCCGGTGCAGCGACGCGACCAGCCAGTCACCGGACCGGTCGCCGGTGAAGATCCGCCCTGTGCGGTTGCCACCGTGGGCTGCGGGCGCCAACCCGATGATCAGCACCCTCGGCTCCGGGTCACCCCAACCGGCGATCGGACGGCCCCAGTAGCTCTCCCCCGCGTATGCCGCCCGTTTCTCACGGGCCACCTGCTCCCGCCACGCCACCAACCTCGGGCACGCGGCACACACCGAGACCCGGGCTTCGAGCAGCGGCAACGACGCGCGGGCCGCCAGCCGGGCGACGCCCCCGGCGGACCGCGCCACCGCAGGCACCGGGTCGCCCGGAGCGACCGGGTCCTCCGGCCATCCGGAACCCGGTGGGACGGGGCTGGGGAAGCTGTCCATCCGCAGTCGTCAGCGGCGGCCGAAGGGCCGGTCCGCCGGGTCACCGGGTCCGGCCGCTGCCAGGCGGATCTGGCGCATCTTCTCCTGGTCCGCGCCCCGCTTGGCGGCCGCCTTCTCCACGCCGCGCGTGTCCCTGGCCGGGAGCTGCAGGGTCTTCTCGGCGGGCAGGCCCAGCTGCAGCTGGCGTCCCCGCTCGAGCTCGGCATCGATCTCGGCGCCGAGGACCAGGGCCACGTTGGTCAGCCAGAGCCACAGCAGCGCGACCACGACACCGGCGACGGAGCCGTAGGTCTTGTTGTAGGAGGAGAAGTTCGCGACGTAGAAGGCGAACCCGACCGAGGCCAGCAGCCACACCAGGATGGCGACGAACGCACCCACCGTGATCACCCGGAAGCGCGGGAAGTCGATGTTCGGAGTCGCGTGGTAGAGCAGCGCGACGATCATCATCACGATCAGGGCGAGCACCGGCCACTTCGCGTAGTCCCAGACCACCACGAGGTTGCTGCCGACCCCGATGGCGTTCCCGACCGCGTCGGCCACCGGCCCGGTGACCGTGAGGATCACCAGCCCCAGCGCGCAGAGCACGACCGTGACGACCGTGACGACCAGCTGCATCGGCCGCATCCGCCAGAACGGCCTGCCCTCCTCGACCTCGTAGACCCGGTTCATCGCGCGGCTGAAGGCGCCGACGTAGCCCGACGCGGAGATCAGCGCACCGACCACACCGACGACCAGGCCGATGCCGGCAGCCTGGGTCGTGGCCAGCTCGTCAAGCACGGGTCGGATCTGGTCGATCGTGTCGCCCGAGACGAGCGGGGCCAGGATCTCGAGGATGAGATCGACGGACTTCTGGCCCTGTCCGAGCACCCCGACGAGGGAGAGCAACGCGATCAGGCCAGGGAAGACCGCCAGCACCGAGTAGTAGGTCAGAGCGGCGGCGAGGTCGGTGCCGCGGTCCTCGGAGAACTCCCGGATCGTCCGCTTGAGGAGGAACAGCACCGTCCGCCTCGGCGGCGACTCCGCCTGCTCCCGCTGGCTCGGCTGCTCCTGCGCGCTCCCCTCGGGCGGACTCTCCCCGTGCGGGCTCTCCTGGGGCGGGCTCTCCTGGGGCGGGCTCTCCTGGGGCGGAGCCTGCTCTTCCTGGTCGTTGCCGGGCGTGCTCATGATCGGTTCCCATCTGCCTGGTCAGGCACTGCCAGGGACCAGGCGATTCCGTCGAGGATGTCGTGCTCGGAGACCAGCACGGAGTTGACCGTCGTACGTCGCAGGATGCGGTCGAGGATGAGGCCACCGGCGCCGATCACGTCGGCCCGGCCGGGGTGCATGAAGGGCAGAGCCTTGCGCTCCTCGACCAGCATCGAGAGCAACCGGCTCACGGCACCCTGCACGGCGTCGGGGCGCAGCACGCAGTGGTGGATCAGGTCGCGGTCGTAGGTGCCGAGGTCCAGCACCGCGGCCGCGATCGTGGTCACCGTGCCGGCCACTCCGATCACCGCCCCTGCCTGCGCAGAGTCCACCGAACACGCATCGAGGGTCGCATCGATGTCTTCGACCGCTGCGGCGATCTCCTCCTTCGTCGGCGGGTCGCTGTGCAGGTGGCGCTCGTTGAGCCGCACCGAGCCGATGTCGAGCGACTGGGCCGAGACCACGGTGCCGTCCGACCGGCCGAGGATCAGCTCGGTCGACCCTCCGCCGATGTCACAGACCAGGAGCGGGTCGTCGAGGGGCGGAAGGTCCCGCACGGCTCCGGCGAAGCTCACCCGGGCCTCCTCGTCACCGTCGAGGACCTGGGGCAGGACACCGGTGCGCTCCCGGATCCCGTCCAGGAACTCCTGGGCGTTCTCGGCGTCGCGGGCCGCGGACGTGGCGCAGAACCGGAGGCGCTCGACGTCGTGCTCACGCACGAGCTCCATGAACTCCTCCACCGCACCGAAGACGCGTGCCAGCGAGGCGTCGGCGATCCGGCCGGTGCGGTCCACGCCCTGGCCGAGCCGGACGATGCGCATCTCCCGCACCAGCTCGCCCGCGGTGCCCGCCTCGACATCGAGATCGGTCACCAGCAGCCGCAGGGAGTTCGTGCCGCAGTCGAAGGCCGCCACCCGAGTCTGGCCGTCGCTCATCCCGGATCGACCTCGACGCAGGGACCGGTGCGCCACCACTCCCCCAGCTCGTCGAGCACCTGGTCGCCGAGGGGATTGACGCCGCGCCCCTGGGCCAGCGCCTGGCCGGCGAGCACGTGCAGGCACTTGACCCGGTCCGGCATGCCGCCGGCCGAGACCCCGGCGATCTCCGGGACCTCACCGATCTCCGCCCGCGCCGCGAGGTAGGCCTCGTGGGCGTCGCGGTAGCCCGCGGCGAGGTCGGCGTCCTGGCCGAGGCGCTCGGTCATCTCGCGCATCAGCCCGGAGGCCTCGAGCGTCCCGATCATCGAGGCTGCGCGGGGGCAGGTCAGGTAGAAGGTCGTCGGGAACGGGGTCCCGTCGTCGAGCCGGGGCTCGGTCGCCACGACGTCGGGGTTGCCGCACGGACAGCGGTGCCCCACAGCGTGGATGTTGCGTGGTGGGCGGCCGAGCTGGGCGGCGACGACGGCGAGGTCCTGCTCGTCCGGCTTCACGGTTCGGGCGAAGGGTCGGGGACCGGCGGTGGGGTGATGCTGGTGGCGGGCGAGGTGGTCTTGGGGTGGTCCGCCTCCTCCAGCGTCCCGTAGACCTTGCCCCACCACGGTTCCGGCACCGGCCTGACGACGGAGTCGGGGTCGGTCAGGGTGTCGCCCCGCTCGAGCGGCTGGCCGTCGCGGTCGATCACCTGGTAGCTCGTCTCCCCGGGCATCACCCACCCGAAGCGCTGCCGGGCCTGCTTCTCGACGTAGGCGTCGTCCTGCCAGCGGCGCTTCTCGCGCTCCAGCGCCGAGATGTCACGCTCCGAGCTGGCGATCTGGGCACGCAGGTCGTTGATGTGCGTGCGCTGCTGCAGGTAGGCGCGCATCGAGGACGCATAGGAGACCACCAGCACCGCGAGCACCACCACGAGGATCGCCATCCGGTTGGTGAACCGGGGACGGGGCGCCGCGACCGCGGTCGTGCGTGCCCGCTCGGACCCACGGGCACCCGGGCGGGTGTTGCGGGGCCGGGCAGCCCTGCGGGGCCCGCTCTGCGTGCGACGTGTGGCCATTCCCTGGTGGTCCCGACTCAGCCCTGGAACCTCGGGAAGGCGCCACGCCCCGCGTAGCGGGCGGCGTCGTCGAGCTCCTCCTCGATGCGCAGCAGCTGGTTGTACTTCGCGACCCGTTCCGAGCGAGCCGGGGCCCCGGTCTTGATCTGGCCACAGTTGGTGGCGACGGCGAGGTCGGCGATCGTGGTGTCCTCGGTCTCCCCCGACCGGTGACTCATCATGCAGCGGAACCCGTTGCGGTGGGCGAGGTCGACGGAGTCGAGGGTCTCGGTGAGCGAGCCGATCTGGTTCACCTTGACCAGCAGCGAGTTGGCCGAGCCCTCGGTGATGCCGCGGCCGAGCCGCTCGACGTTGGTCACGAACAGGTCGTCGCCGACGATCTGGATCTTGTCGCCGAGGCGCTCGGTCATGGCCTTCCAGCCCTCCCAGTCGTCCTCGTCGAGGGGGTCCTCGATCGAGACGATCGGGTAGGCCGAGACGAGCTCGGCGTAGTAGTCGGTCATCTCCGCGGAGGACCGCTTCTTGCCCTCGAAGGCGTACTTCTTCTTCTCACAGAACTCGCTGGCGGCCACGTCGAGCGCGAGCACGATGTCGCGGCCCAGCTTGAGGCCGGTCATCGAGACGGCGTCGGCGATGAGGTCCAGGGCGTCGCGGTTGCTGGGCAGCTCGGGAGCGAAGCCACCCTCGTCGCCGACCCCCGTCGCGAGGCCCTTCTTCTTCAGCACCGACTTGAGCGCCTGGTAGACCTCGGCGCCCTGCTGCAGCGCCTCGGAGAACGAGGCGGCGCCGATCGGCGCGACCATGAACTCCTGGATGTCGACGTTGGTGTCCGCGTGGGCGCCGCCGTTGAGGATGTTCATCATCGGGACCGGCAGCAGGTGGGCGTTGGGACCACCGACGTAGCGGAACAGCGGGAGCTGCGCGCTCATCGCGGCGGCCCGCGCGACCGCGAGGGAGACACCCAGGATCGCGTTCGCGCCGAGGTTGGCCTTGTTGGGGGTCCCGTCGAGGTCGATCATCGCTTGGTCGACGAGGCGCTGGTCGCTGGCGTCGAGGCCGATGATCTCGGGCTCGATCTGGTCCTGGACGGCGCTGACCGCCTTCCGGGTGCCCTTGCCGCCGTAGCGCTTGTCGCCGTCACGGAGCTCGACCGCCTCGAAGGCACCAGTCGAGGCGCCGGAGGGGACGGCGGCGCGACCGAGCGAGTCGTCGTCGAGGAGGACCTCCACCTCGATGGTGGGGTTGCCGCGGGAGTCGAGGATCTCGCGGGCGAGGACGGTGTCGATGGAAGCCAAGAGAGTGCTCCTGCGTCGGGGTGGCTGCGGTGCCGGATGACTCGTTCAGCCTAACCGGGTCGGGCCACGATCCGCCGGAGCACCCGCGTGCACGACCCGAGTGGGTGGTTCAGCCCTGCGACGCGAACACGACGGCCCCGCGAGCGCTGTTGCCCCCCAGGCGGCGGCAGGTCGCCGCGGCCACGTCACAGGCGACCACGGCGGTGCGTCCGGCACGTTCGTGGGACAACCCGTAGAAGCGCTCCGGACCTGCCCAACCCGAGAGCGCGAAGGACTTCGGGACCGTTCCCGCCAGCCGGATGCGGTCGCCGGTGGAGGCATCGAACGCGACCGGTGCACCGCCAGCCGTCAGGGCCAGACCGAACCCGCCCGGTCCGCGCCACCCGGACCTCGTCCCCTTCCCGTCGGTCCGCACAGTGACGCGATCCGCAGCGAGATCGACGTTCAACGGCGTACCCCGAGGATCTCCGGCGACCGCGCCTGCGCTGGGCGCCCGGCGACCCGTCCGCACCGTGAAGGCGTACGTCGCCGCGCCGGCACGCTCGGCCCGGGTGACCAGCAACCGTGCGCGGTCGGCGGTCACCGCCAGCCCGGTGACGTCGGTCAGGCCGGTGTCCCTGACCCGCGCGAGATCGGTGAGCCAGAGACGACCGTCATCGAGCAGGTAGACCCCTCCTGCGACCACGGCGAGGGACTCGGTCTGGACCGGCGACAGGTCGACGACCCTGTCTCCGACGTGCAGCGAGGTCCCCTGTGCCCAGACGACGTCGTCGGGCGAGACCGCGCCGCGGCCCACCGGGACGGATCGAGGAACTGCCGCGTCGGGTGTCGGCGTGACCGTGACCGTGCGGGTGGGGCGTGGGGCCAGCTCGTCGTCCTGCGCCACGGCACAGCCCGAGGCGCCGAGGACCACCGCCAGCAGCAGGACGCGGGTGAGCCGTCCCGCCCAGAGCGAACGACCCGTCACGCGCCCGCCCGACGCAGTGCGTCGCGCAGCGCCTGCTCCGGATCGACACCGAGCGCACGCGCCTCGGCGACCAGGGCGAGCAGCCGGTCACCGACGTCGTCCGGGTCCGGCGCCGGCAGGCTGGCACCGGCGGCGTCGAGCCGGTCGAGCACCTTGGCGGCCCGGCTCAGCGCCGGCAGCTCCCGCGGGATGCCGTCGAACCGCCCGGTGCGCTGCCTCTCGGTCGCCTTGACCGCTTCCCAGTTCTCGTTGATCCGCACGGGGTCCGTCTCGACGACGTCGCCGAACACGTGCGGGTTGCGGCGCAGCATCTTCTCGCGCAGGCCCCGGGCCACGTCCTCGATGTCGAAGAGGCCGGACTCGGCGGCGATGCCGGCGTGCAGGTAGACCTGCAGCAGCACGTCCCCGAGCTCGTCGCGAAGGTCCTCCGGACTGCCTCCCGTGTCCAGGGCCTCGATCGCCTCGATCGCCTCGTAGGTCTCCTCCAGCAGGTGCTTGACCAGCGACCGGTGGGTCTGGGCCGCCTTCCAGCCGCACTCGGCACGCAACCGCGCCATGATCTCGACGAGCTCGATCAACGCGGACTGCTCACCCCGGCCTGCCCCACCCTCGACGGCCGGGCCGGCGTCGGGTGGGTCGGTCATGTCGTTCAGCCGCACTTCTGTCCGGCCGGGAGACCGCTGATCCACTCCGGCTCCTGCTGGTCCGCCACGGCACCCTTGGCGAAGTCGGACCCGGCGCGCGACACCGAGGCGTCACCGCCACCGGGGTAGCCCTCGGGCGAGGGGGCATAGCGGGGGTCGGTCTCGATGTCGGCGGTCTTGAGCCAGGCATCGCGCGCCTCGAGACCCGACTGGAGCAGCTGGTCGACGTTGCTCTGGTTCGGCTGCTGGCCGGTGGCCTCGCCACCTGCCGCCACCAGGACCGCGCGGCCCTCCGCCCAGCGGCGGAAGACGGGCACCAGCACGTCGCGGGCCTTCTCCGGGAGCGGCTTGATGCTCGGCTCGAGCTGGCCGTAGAACGCGGTGGCCAGCCCGGGCGGCGCGGTGATGTCCTGGTCCTCGCCGAACTGCAGGCTGAGCCGGGTGTCCATCAGCAGCCCGAGCGACTGCTGCTTGAGCTTCGAGACCGCCATCGACTGGGAGGACCCGGAGGTCTGCGCCGCCTGGTCCGCTGCGAGACACTGCGCGTCGGCGAGATCGGTCACCTGGTCGTGCGTGATCCGGGTGCCGTTCACCACCGCGGCGGTGCCGGGGGTGAGCTGGCCACATCCGGTCAACAGGACCAGCGACGCAGCCGCCAGCGCGACCCGCATTCCCGGCCGAGCTGCTGGCCGACCTCGGAGCTTCACGATCCGGTCTCCTCACTGCGGCGCTGGGCGCCGACCTCGTCCGGCGCGATCACGCCGTCTATCACCTGCCGCGCCCAGTCGAGCAGCTCCTCGTCACGAGGTGCCTCGGCACCGAAGCCTGCCGGCTGCGGTCGCGGCACCAGCATCGTACGCACGGGGGCCTTGTAGAGGCTCTTGGGGTGCAGCCGGTTCAGGCGTACGACGCGTGAGTCCGGCAGGTCGACCGGGTAGAACCGGATGAACTTGCCCTGGGCAGTGACCTCGGAGATGCCTGCGTCGCGGGCACGGGCACGGAAGCTGGCCACCGACAGCAGCCGGGCGACCGGGGCCGGCGGCTCGCCGTAGCGGTCGACGAGCTCCTCGCGCAGCAGGCGGACGTCCTCGTCGGAGCGCACCTCGGCCATCCGCTTGTACATCTCCAGCCGGAGCCGTTCGCTCTGGATGTAGTCGTGCGGCAGGTGCGCGTCGACCGGCATCTCGATCTTGACCTCCACCGGCTGCTCGGCCGCGGAGCCGTCCTGGCGGAACTCGGAGACCGCCTCGCCGACGAGTCGCACGTAGAGGTCGAAACCCACGTCGGCGATGTGTCCCGACTGCTCCCCGCCCAGCAGGTTGCCGGCTCCTCGGATCTCGAGGTCCTTCATCGCGATCGCCATGCCACCGCCGAGGTCGGAGTGCTGGGCCAGGGTGGCCAGCCGCTCGTGCGCGGTCTCGGTGAGCGGCTTGTCCGCCGGGTAGAGGAAGTAGGCGTAGGCGCGCTCACGGCTCCGGCCCACCCGGCCGCGGAGCTGGTGCAGCTGGGAGAGGCCGAGCGTGTCGGAGCGCTCGATGATCATCGTGTTCGCGTTGGAGACGTCCAGGCCCGACTCGACGATGGTGGTGCACACGAGCACGTCGAAGCGCTTCTCCCAGAAGTCGAGCATCACCTGCTCGAGCTGGTGCTCACCCATCTGCCCGTGGGCGGTGGCGATGCGGGCCTCGGGCACGAGCTCCTTGAGCTTGGCCGCTGCCTTCTCGATGGACTGCACCCGGTTGTGGATGAAGAACACCTGACCGTCGCGCAACAGCTCGCGCCGGATCGCGGCGGTCACCTGGCGGTCCTCGTAGGCGCCCACGTAGGTCAGCACCGGGTGCCGCTCCTCCGGCGGGGTGGCGATGGTCGACATCTCCCGGATGCCGGTGATCGCCATCTCCAGGGTGCGTGGGATCGGCGTCGCCGACATCGAGAGCACGTCCACGCTGGTGCGCAGCCGCTTCATCTGCTCCTTGTGCTCGACGCCGAAGCGCTGCTCCTCGTCGACGACGATCAGGCCGAGGTCCTTGATCCGGATGTCGGGGTTGAGCAGGCGGTGGGTGCCGATGACGATGTCGACGCTGCCGTCCTTGAGCCCCTCGAGGACCTCGCGGGCCTCCTTGTCGGTCTGGAACCGGCTCAGCGGCGCGAGGTTCACCGGGAACCCGCTCATCCGCTCGGCGAACGTGGCGTAGTGCTGGGTGACGAGCAGCGTGGTCGGCACCAGCACCGCGACCTGCTTGCCGTCCTGGACCGCCTTGAACGCCGCGCGCACCGCGATCTCGGTCTTGCCGTAGCCGACGTCGCCGCAGACCAGCCGGTCCATCGGGACGACCCGGCGCATGTCGGCCTTGACCTCCTCGACCGTGCTCAGCTGGTCGGGGGTCTCGTGGAACGGGAAGGCGTCCTCGAGCTCGGTCTGCCAGGGCGTGTCCGCCCCGAAGGCGTGTCCCTTGGTGGCCTGCCGGGCGGCGTACAGCTTGATCAGCTCGGCCGCGATCTGCCGCACGGCCTTGCGGGCCCGACCCTTGCGCTTGGCCCAGTCGCCGCCACCGAGGCGGTCGAGGCTCGGCGCCTCGCCGCCGACGTAGCGGGTCACCTGGTCGAGCGAGTCCGCCGGGACGTAGAGCCGGTCGGGCGGGTGGCCGCGCTTGGACGAGCCGTACTCGAGCACGAGGTACTCGCGGGTCGCGCCCTGGACCTCGCGCTGCTTCATCTCCACGAACCGGCCGACGCCGTGCTGCTCGTGCACCACGAAGTCGCCGGCCTTGAGCTCGAGCGGGTCGATCTGCTTCTTCCGGCGCGCGGGCATCTTGCGCATGTCGCGCGTGGTGGCCTTCTGCCCGGCGATGTCCTCGCCGGTGAGCACCATCAGGCCCGGGTCGTCGAGGACGAAGCCGTGGGCCAGGCATCCCTGGGTGACCAGCACGACGCCGTCGCCGCGCGTGCCCGCCGAGACCCCGAGCTCGCCGTCCTCGACCAACCGGGCGGGGACGTCGTGCTCGGCGAGCACCTCGACCATGCGCTGGGCGGGTCCGTGGCCCTGGTGGATCGTGACCACGCGCTGACCAGCGGCGAGGTGCGCGCGGACGTCGGTGACCACGGCTTCGATGTCGCCGCGGTAGGCCTCGGCCGGCTGTGCCGACACCGTGCGGCTCTCGTCCTCGTCGAGGTCGATGCCGAAGGGACTGATCCCCCACCACGCCTGGTCCTGCTCGAGCACCTGCGCGCGCACCTCGGCGATCGACTTCAGCGATGCCGCACCGAGGTCGATCGGGGCGGTGCCGCCGGAGGCCGCTGCGGCCCAGCTGGCGGCGAGGAACTCGTCGCTGGTGGAGACCAGGTCGTGGGCCCGGGTGCGCACCCGCTCCGGGTCGAGCACCAGCACGTGCGTCTGGGGCGGGAGCAGCTCGACGAGCAGCTCCATCTCGTCGACCAGGGCCGGGGTCAGCGACTCCATCCCCTCGACGGCCAGGCCCTCGCTGAGCTTGTCGGTGATCTCGGCCAGCTGCGGGTGCCTGCGCCCGAGCTCGGCCGCCCGGCGGCGTACCTCGTCGGTGAGGAGGAGCTCGCGGCACGGCGGTGCCCACAACCGCGGGACCGGCTCCAGCGTGCGCTGGTCGGCCACGGCGAAGGCTCGGATCTCGTCGATCTCGTCGCCGAAGAACTCCACCCGCACGGGGTGCTCCTCGGTGGGCGGGAAGACGTCGACGATGCCACCTCGCACGGCGAACTCGCCACGCTTCTCGACGAGGTCGACGCGGGAGTACGCCGCCCCGGCGAGCCGTCGGACGACGTCGTCGAGATCGACCTCCTGCCCCGGCACCAGCTCGACGGGCTCGAGGTCGGCCAGCCCCTTGACCTGCGGCTGGAGCACCGACCGGACCGGCGCGACGATGACCTTGAGCGGCCCGTTGCTCGCGTCGCTGCCGGGGTGCTTGATCCGGCGCAGCACGGCGAGCCGTCGTCCGACGGTGTCGCTGCGCGGGCTGAGCCGCTCGTGCGGCAGTGTCTCCCAGGCCGGGTAGAAGGCCACGGAGTCCGGGTCCAGGACGTCCGCGAGCTCCTCGGCGAGGTCCTCGGCCTCGCGCACGGTCGCTGCCACCACGAGCACCGTCCGGCCTGCGTCGACCAGCCCCTTCACGACGAACGGACGCAGCGCTGCCGGCCCGGTCAGGTCGAGAGTCGTGACGCCCTGCTTGGCGTCCTCCATCGATGCCGCGAGCGCGGGCTCCCTGAGGACGACATCTGCCAGGGCGGCGAGGGACACGGATCACTCCTTGTTGGTGCAGGCACGCACAACGACCCCCAGCCAACGTGGACAGGGGGTGGTGGAACGCCCCCGAGTCTACGGGCCTGCGGAAGGTCTCCGGTCGGACAGCCGGCCGCTGACGTCGCGGGTGCCGTGGTGGTCGCGGAGGTGCTGGTAGCCGTGGGGGCTGGACCAGAGGTAGGTGCCGGGTTCGAGGACGGTGTAGGTCCAGGGGTGTGGGTCTTGAGGCGGTGATGTCGTCGGCACAGCGGGGCGAGGTTGTCGGTGGTGGTGGAGCCGCGGGGCCAGGGAATGACGTGGTCGCGGTCGGATGTCCGGGCTGGTCGGGTGCACCAGGGAAAGACACAGCTGTGGTCGCGCAGACCGGTCTGCTCGCGGAGCGCGGTCGGGGACCTCGTAGGCGTCGACGGCGATGTGCTCGGTCAGGTCGATGACCGGTTTCACGGTGACGGTGGTGTCGGGGTTGGCACACCAGGTGCGGACCTGGTCGGCGGTGACTCCCTGGCGGTGGTTCTCCACCCGGGCGAGGTGCAGCTCGGTGCTGGTGCCGGTGATCGCAGCCTCGCTGAGGTGGACGTAGAGCACCACCTGCCGGGCAGTGGTCCCGTGCTGGGCTGCGGGTGAGTCGGGCGCCGCGTCGCCGAGCTCGAGGGTGAGCTGGCGTCGGGCGAGGTCGCCGGCGGCGATCGAGCGGCGTACGTCGAGGGTCTCGGTGCAGCCGCCGGCTTTGAGGGAGGCGGCACCGCGGGTCAGGGCGGCGTCGAGGTCGAGGGCGTCGGCGAGGTCGAGCTCGGCCTCGATGTGGCTGGTGCCGTTGAAGGAGACGTGGTCGTGGTGGATCCGGAAGTGCCTGGTGTCAGCGGCCCGGGCCGCGTCGGCGAGTGCATGGTCGGGCATGAACCTGGCGATCGACTCGGCGACGAGCCGGTCGAGCTGGGCGGGACCGGTCCGGTGCGCGAACGCAGCCACCTGGGCATCGACGAACCCGGCTGCCTCCATGGACAGCCCGAGGGTGGCCTGGGCGATGCGGCGGGCCCGCCAGGACACCAGCTCGTGGGACTGGACCCGCCCCCAGAGCCGCGGGAGGCGGTGCTTCAGCTCGACCGCCTCGGCCACGAGCGCGCGACCGGCGTCGGTGGACACCCCGAGCGCGGCGGCGAACTCGGCGAGGCAGAACTCCGCGACCAGGGGCGCACCGGGTCCGGCGAGCGGGAGGCCGGTGTCGCCGCCACCGGCGACCCAGGTCGAGGCGGTGTGGATCGACTCCGGTGGGTGCTGCTCGGCCCAGGTCACAGCGGCCAGCAGGACATCGGCCTCGGCGGCGTTGGCCGCGGCACGGCGGTCGCGGGCGAAACCGAGCACGTCGGCCGGGGTGTCCAGCTCTGTGGTCGTGGTGTGCCCGGTCGTCGTCATGGAGCCAAGTCAACCAGCGACCACCGACAGTTTCCGGGGCCGAAAGCCCTGCTGTGGAAGGGAGATCTCGAATCCTCGAGGCGCCGGCGTTCAGCGCTCGCCGATCTCCTCCTGGCTGCGCAGGATGCAGAACTCGTTGCCTTCAGGGTCGGCGAGCACCACCCAGCCGCTGCCGTCAGGGTTGCGGCGGTCGTCGACCTCGCGGGCACCGAGGGCGAGAAGGCGGCTCAGCTCCTGGTCGCGGGTGCCGGCACTGGGCCGCAGGTCGAGGTGGAGGCGGTTCTTGACCTGCTTGTCCTCGGGCACCTCGATGAAGAGCAGCGGGTGTCCGCCGTCGGGTCGCTGGATCAGGCACTCCTCGTGGCCACGCTCGTTGGGGTCCTCCGGGTCGTCGACGTACTCCAGGACCTGCTTCCACCACTCGGAGAGCTCGTAGGCGTTGTGGCAGTCGACGGTGGAGTGCGAGATGTAGGACGTCATCGCACCACCATGTCCCTGTTGGTTGCGCGCGTCGAGCGTCGCGGCGGGACCGTGGCGACTTCCGACAGTTCCGTCAGGTCCTCGGCCCGCATGCCCAGGAGGATCACGACGGCTCGGAGGGCTCGCTCAACAGCTTCTCGGTGGTCGCCGCGAGCTGCTCGACCTCGCTCTTGCTGAGCCGCGAGAACAGGTGCGTGTCCAGGCCCCGGTAGTGGGTCTCCTGGGCCCGCCGCAGCAGCTCCAGCCCGGGCGCGGTGATGCCTACCAGCACCGCGCGGGTGTCCTGCTCGTGGACCTGCCGCTCCACGAGGCCACGCTGCTCGAGCTCCGCGACGAGCCGGGACACGCGACTCTGGCTGAGCGGCGCCTGCCGGATCAGCTGGCTCAGCGGCAGTCGCCCTTCGGCGGAGAAGTCGCCCAGGTGCAGCAGCACCTCGAAGCCACGCAGGCTGATGCCGTGCTCCGAGCGCAGCTCCTCGTCCAGGCACCGCTCCACCAGCTCCCCAGCACGGACCAGTCCCAAGAAGGCACGAGCGTAGGTCTCGGAGGGATGCCGCAGGCCGCGTCGCCCGGGCTCGGTCCAGGCTTGTGCGACTCGACGTGTTCGTGGTGCCACCGGTTCAGCATAGCTCATACATATGCTTGCGCATTCATCTTTCGTGATCTATGCTTGCGCATACATCGACCGGAGGTGATGACAATGCGACTGCTGGTGATCTCAGGCTCCACGCGGAGTGGCTCCTTCAACACGGCTCTGGCGCGCCTGGTGGCCCGGGCGCGTCCGGACGACCACGTCCAGGTGGTCCACGACCTCGACCAGCTGCCGTTCTTCGACGCGGACGTGGAGGCGGCGAGCACCCCGCTGGCCGTGGAGCGCATCCGCACGGCCGTGCACCGGGCAGACGCGCTCGTCCTCGTCACCCCGGAGTACAACGGCACCGTGCCCGGCGTGCTCGGCAATGCCGTGGACTGGCTGTCGCGACCGCACGGCCAATCGCCTCTGATCAGCAAGCCCGTCGTGGTGCTGTCCGCCTCCCCCAGCCGGTACGGCGCCGTTCGCGCCGCCGACCACGTCCGCGAGGTGCTGGCAACCATCGGCGCCGACGTGCTGGGCCAGGGCCTCTCTCTCGCCCGGGCGCACCAGCGCCTGGCAGAGGACGAGCCGGGCGTGCTGGACGAGCTGACCGGAGCGCTGCGACCCGCCCTCGACGACCTGCCCGTCCGGGCCGAGACCGACGCCGCGTGACTGCGACCCGAGGAGGAGACCACGATGTACGCGATTCTCAGGCTCAACCGCTACCAGCCAGACGCCATGGCCACAGCGAGCGAGGACCTCGCTGCGTTCGACCGGCTGCACGCCTCGCAGCCCGGCTATTCCGGGAGTCTGCAGATCGACCTCGGCCAGGGCTGCCCGGTTCGTGGTGAACCTCTGGAGCTCGGCCGAGGATGCCCGAGCGGCCCAGCAGGTGCTGGTGCCCGAGCTGCAGCGCACGCTCGAGCCCCTCATGTCCGCTCCGTCGAGCTTCGTGGGAGCGGGCACCGTGGTCAACGCGGACCTTCCCCCGAGCGCCAGGTCGGCATGACCTGCCGGCGCCGCGTTCGAGGCTGACGCGGTCAGCGTCCGGCAACCTCGTCGAGGTTGTCGTCGGAGGTGGGCTCCGGGCTCCCGAACATCTGCTCCGCGGCGTACAGAACGCCACCCACGGCGAGCAGGCCCGCGCACCAGACGAGCGCGAACGGGTCGTCCACCACCACGTAGACCAGCAGCATGAAGTTGCCGAGGATCCCGGTCCAGAGCAGCGCCCGCGAGGCCTTGAACGACTCATCGTGCTCGTCCTGCCCGCCCAGCTTGAGCGCCGACACGATGACCATCACGTAGATCACCAGCGTCAGCACGACCGTGACGATCGCGAGCCGTTCGACGACGTCCACACCGAGCCCAGCCTCGTTGAGCACCGCCCCCAGGACGAGCAGTCCGGTGACCACCAGCGCCGCGAAGATCAGCGCCACCCACGGGCTGCGGCGCGACTTGTGGATCTTCCCGAAGACGCCGGGCACGACGTCCTCGCGGGCCATCCCGTAGAGGATGCGCGACTGCGTCACCACGGCGACCAGTGTGGTGTTGGTGATGGCGATCATCGCGATGACCGCGAACAACGTGGCCATCACGGTGACGGGGATCGGCAGGATGCCGGCCTTGACGACCTCGAGCAGGGCGGCGTCCGAGCCGGCCAGGGTCTCGAGCGGAACGGTCAGAGCCGCGGTCATGGCAACCAGCACGTAGATCACGCCGGCGGTGATCATGCCGCCGACGAGCGCCCGGGGGAAGTTCTTCGACGGGTTCTTCGTCTCCTCGGCGACGTTGGCAGCGTTCTCGAAGCCGGTCATGGCGAAGAACGCCAGCGCGACGCCGGCCACGATGGCGAAGATCGGGCTGCCGTCGGCCTGGAAGTCGCCGAGCGTGCTGAAGTCGGCCTTGCCCTGGGCCACGTAGACGATGCCGATGACCATCACGATGATCAGGCCGGCCACCTCGACGAAGGTCATCAGCATGTTGACCACCACCGACTCGGTGATGCCGATGTAGTTGACGATCGCCAGCGCGAAGATGAAGACCAGGCTGATCAGCAGGCCGGGCGGAAGCGTCCACAGCTCCGCGAAGTAGGCCGAGAAGCCTGTCGCCAGCGACCCGGCGGCAGCGAAGCTCGCCGAGAGGAAGGTGACGGTGACGAGGAACGTCAGTGCCCTGCTGCCGAAGGCCTTGTTGACGTAGAGGGCGGCGCCGGCCGCCTGCGGATACTTCGTGACCAGCTCGGCGTACGCCAGACCGGTGATCGTGGCGAGGGTGACACCGACGGCGAAGGCGATCCAGAACGCGCCGCCGACTGCGCCGGCCACCAGGCCGATCAGCACGTAGATGCCGGAACCCAGGACGTCACCGAGGACGTAGAAGTAGAGCAACCGTCCCGTGATCGAGCGCTTCAGCTCGCCGTCGAGGTGTGAATCGGTCCCGTCGACCTGCTCCGCAGTCGTGCCTGACATGGTGGTCTCGTTTCTTCCCGGGAATGCAGTTTTGCCTGCACATTTCCCCGAAGGCGACGGGACAAACCTCGCGTCGCTACTGGACGACGACCTCGATGCGCTGGAACTCCTTGAGCTCGGTGTAGCCGGTGGTGGCCATCGCGCGACGCAGCGCGCCGATCAGGTTCATCGTGCCGTCGGCCACGGACGAGGGGCCGAACAGGATCTCCTGCAGCGTTCCGACGGTGCCGAACTCGACCCGCTGACCGCGGGGCAGCTCGGGGTGGTGGGCCTCGGCACCCCAGTGGAACCCACGCCCCGGAGCGTCGGTGGCGCGTGCGAGCGGGGACCCGATCATCACCGCGTCGGCACCGCAGGCCACGGCCTTCGCGATGTCGCCGCTGCGCCCGATGGAGCCGTCGGCGATCACGTGCGCGTAGCGGCCACCGGACTCGTCGAGGTAGTCGCGTCGGGCTGCGGCCACGTCGGCCACTGCGCTCGCCATCGGGACGGCGACGCCGAGCACCGTGCGCGTGGTGTGCGCGGCACCGCCGCCGAAGCCGACCAGGACGCCGGCCGCGCCGGTGCGCATCAGGTGCAGCGCGGCCTGGTAGGTCGCGCACCCACCGACGATGACCGGCACGTCGAGCTCGTAGATGAACTCCTTGAGGTTCAGCGGCTCGGCCTGGGCACTCACGTGCTCGGCACTCACGGTGGTCCCGCGGATCACGAACATGTCGACGCCGGCGTCGACGACGGCCTTGCCGAACTCCTTGGTCCGCTGGGGGCTGAGGCTTCCGGCCACGGTCACGCCGGCGTCGCGCACCTGGCGGATCCGCTCGGTGATCAGCTCGGCCTTGATCGGCTCGGTGTAGATCTGCTGCATCCGGCGCACGGCGTCGGGGCCGGTCAACCCGGCGACCTCCTCGAGCAGGTCGGTGGGGTCGTCGTAGCGGGTCCACAGCCCTTCGAGGTTGAGCACACCGAGGCCGCCGTACTGGCCGAACTTGATGGCGGTCTCGGGCGACATCACCGAGTCCATCGGGGCCGCGAGGATCGGCAGCTCGAACCGGTAGGCGTCGATCTGCCAGGCCGTCGACACCTCCTCGGGGTCGCGGGTGCGCCGGCTGGGCACGATGGCGATGTCGTCGAAGGCATAGGCCCGGCGGCCGCGCTTGGCTCGGCCGATCTCGATCTCAGTCACCGGTGGAGTCTTTCATGCGCAGGTACATCACGTGCAGGTCGGCGTACGACGAGTCGGGCAGCCGGAACGCACCCGGAACGGTGCCGACGGTCTCGAAGCCCAGCGAGCGCCACAGCGCCAGGGCCGCCGTGTTGGTCGAGACCACGGCGTTGAACTGGATCGCCTCGAAGCCGTGCTCTCGATGCCACCGCACGGCGTGCTCCCCGAGAGCCCGGCCGACGCCCCGACCCCGTGCCGCCGAGCCGACCATGAACGAGGCCGTGCCGACATGGGCACCCTGGGCCGGTCGGTTGGGGCCCATCTTGGCGCTGCCCAGCACCTGGTCGCCGTCGACGGCGACGACCACCGCCTGGCCGGACCAGAGCTCGCGGGTCTCCTGCTCGGAACCCGGAACGTCCATGGCGTAGGTCTCCCCCGCGGTGGCGACCTCCACCACCAGCGCATGCACCTGCGGCCAGTCGGCCTCGACCAGCGGCCGGATGGAGGGCTTCGGCACGTCGACCGCCGTTCGCCGGCTAGCGCCAGGAGTAGTTGGGCGCCTCGGCGGTGATCTGCACGTCGTGCGGGTGGCTCTCCTTGAGCCCCGCCGAGGTGATCCGCACGAAGCGGCCCTTCTCGCGGAGCTCGGGGATGGAGCGCGCGCCCACGTAGAACATCGACTGGTGCAGGCCGCCGATCAGCTGGTGCGCGACCGCGGCGAGCGGGCCGCGGTAGGCGACCTGTCCCTCGATCCCCTCGGGCACGATCTTGTCGTCGTTCTGCACGTCGGCCTGGAAGTAGCGGTCCTTGGAGTAGGACTTCTTGCCACGGCTGGACATCGCGGCCAGCGAGCCCATGCCCCGGTAGGACTTGTACTGCTTGCCGTTGACGAAGACCAGGTCTCCCGGGCTCTCCTCGCAACCGGCGAGCAAGGAGCCGAACATCACCGAGTCGGCGCCGGCGACCAGGGCCTTGGCGATGTCGCCGGAGTACTGCAGGCCGCCGTCCGCGACCAGCGGGACGTCGGCCGGCCCGCACGCCAGCGAGGCGTCGTACACCGCGGTGACCTGGGGTACGCCGACGCCGGCGACGACGCGGGTGGTGCAGATCGAACCCGGGCCGACGCCGACCTTGACCGCGTCGACGCCTGCGTCGATCAGGGCCTGAGCGCCGTCGCGCGTGGCCACGTTGCCGCCGATGATCTCGACGTGACGGGTGGCGGGATCGCCCTTGAGCTTGCGGATCATGTCGAGCAGCAACCTGGCGTGGCCGTGCGCGGTGTCGACGACGAGCACGTCGACCCCGGCCTCGACCAGGGTGGTGGCGCGCTGCCAGGACTCACCGAAGTAGCCGACGGCAGCGCCGACGAGGAGACGCCCGTCATCGTCCTGCGAGGCGTCGGGGAACTGCTCGGACTTCACGAAGTCCTTGACCGTGATCAGGCCCGCCAGTCGACCCTGCTCGTCGACGAGCGGCAGTCGCTCGCGCTTGTGCTGTCGCAGGATCCGGGTCGCGTCCTCGCGGCTGATGCCGGGTGGCGCGGTGATCAACGGCATCGGCGTCATCACCTCGTCGACCTTGGTGGTGGCCCACTCTGCGACGGGGACGAACCGCAGGTCGCGGTTGGTGATGATGCCGAGCAGGCGCAGGTCACCGTCGACGACGGGGAGCCCGGAGATGCGGTACTGGCCGCAGATCTCGTCGAGCTCCTCCAGGGTCGCGTCCGGACCGATCGTCACGGGGTTGGAGATGATGCCGGTCTGGGTCCGCTTGACCAGGTCGACCTGGTAGGCCTGGTCCTCGATCGAGAGGTTGCGGTGCAGGATGCCGATGCCGCCCTGGCGAGCCATCGCGATCGCCATCCGCGACTCGGTGACGGTGTCCATGGCACTCGAGATGAGCGGGGTGCGCAGGGTGATGCCGCGCGTGAGCCTCGTGGTGGTGTCGACCTCGCTCGGGATCACGTCGGTCTCGCCCGGCAGGAGCAGGACATCGTCGTAGGTCAGGCCGAGCTGGGCGAACTTGCCGGGTACTTCTGGGGTGACACCTGAGGACATCAGAGCCAGGGCCTTCCGGTGCGTGGCGACGGGACCTCAGTCTAGCCGTGGGTCCCGACCGGATCCCCCGCCGGGACCCGTGACGGACGCCCGCCGTCGGCGACGTGGATCCGCGCCTGCAGGATGCCCTGGCTGACCTTGATCCGGGCGTGCAGACCGGCACTGCAGACCATGGTCACGAAGCCCTCGTCCTGGGCCGGTGCGATGAACAAGATGTCGGGCAGTCCGGCGGCCGCGGCCAGGCCGACGGAGCGCCGCAGCAGGGTGGTGCCGATGCCCAACCGTCGCCAGGCCGGCGCGACCTCGATGGTCAGCTCGCGCCCCCCCGTCTGCGAGAGGGCTGCGGCTCCGACCACGTGGCCGCCGATGTGCGCGACCACGCCGCCGAGCGTCTCGGCGTACTCCACCGGCGCGGAGGCGGCGGGTGCCGGTGGGCGCCCCGGGGACTCCGCGAGTCCCCGCAGCGCCGCGGCCCGCGCGTGCTCGGTGGCACTCCACTTCTCCGGGTGCGGACCGAGGAGTCGCTCCAGCAGCCCGTCGACCAGGCCGGGGTCGCGGACCGCGTCCTGTGCAGCCGTGAGCCACCGGGTCGGCTGGTCCAGGAGGTCGTGGGTGGTGCAGGTCTCGACGCTCACCTCGTCCCCACCCGCACCACCCACGAGTTCGGCGACCGCGCGCGCGGTCCAGCTCTCCGGGGCGCTGAGCACCAGCTCGTCGGTCGCACGTCCGAGGCTGGGGAAGATCTGCAGCCCCAGGATGTTCAGCCCGGCGTCGCCGCAGTCGGTGGCCAGCCGCGCGAGAGCGCCCGGCTTCTCTGTCAGTGAGGTACGCACCCGAAAGAACATGCGGTCACTGTGAACGAGCCGTGTTGCGGGCCCGCGGCGTCCGTGTTGCGGGGGTGTCAACAGTGCTCCGCTGCGCGCGATGCCGGGCCGGGTGGTTCAGTGGAGGGGTGGACGCGGTGCTGACCGCACTCGCTGCGGTGCCCAGGGCGGACTTCCTGCTTCGCCGCGATCGTCCACGCGCCGGGTACGACGGCCCACTCACCATCGGGCACGGCCAGACGAACTCCCAGCCCCGCACGGTCGAGGCGATGCTGCGGCTGCTGGAGGTGCACCCAGGCCAGCGCGTGCTCGACCTCGGCTCGGGGTCGGGGTGGACCGCCGCGCTGCTGGCCCACCTGACCGGTCCCACCGGCTCGGTGACCGGGGTCGAGCTGGTGCCCGAGCTCGCGGAGTGGGGCGCCGCCAACCTCGCGGGCACCGCGTTCGCCTGGGCCTCGATCAGGGCCGCTGCCCCGGACGTGCTGGGGTGGCCGGCCGGTGCGCCGTACGACCGGATCCTGGTCTCCGCCGACGCCCGGGAGCTGCCCCAGGAGCTGGCCGACCAGCTCGCCGACGGGGGCCGGATCGTGCTGCCGGTGCGGGGCACGATGACGCTCGGCGTGCGTCGCGGCGAGCAGCTGGTGACCAGCGAGCACGGCAGCTACCGGTTCGTGCCGCTGGTGCAGTGACCAGAGGCCATCGGCGTACGCCTGCACCCCGGCGGGACGCACCACCCGTCACAGGTTCCCTAGCAAAACAGCTGCTTCCCGTGCTTTGCAAAGCACGGGAAGCAGCTGTTTCCCACGGGACCGTGGGAAACCCCAGCGGCCCTCAGGTGGTGTGGATCAGTGACCGTGCCCGTGGCCGTGGCCGGCGCCGGCGGCGTCGCCCTCGTCATCGGCAGGCTTCTCGACGATCAGGGTCTCCGTGGTGAGGAGCATCCCGGCGATCGACGACGCGTTGGTCAGGGCCGACTTGGTCACCTTGACCGGGTCGAGGACGCCCTGGGCGACCAGGTCGCCGTACTCGCCGGTGGCGGCGTTGTAGCCGTTCCCGACACCGAGCTCGCGCACCTTGGCGACGACGACGAAGCCCTGCTCGCCACCGTTCTCGGCGATCCAGCGCAGCGGCTCGGAGACGCTCTTGCGCACGATGCGCACGCCCACGGCCTCGTCACCGGTCAGGCCGAGGTCACCGTCGAGGACCGCGGCGGCGTGGATCAGCGCGGACCCACCTCCGGCAACGATGCCCTCCTCGATCGCGGCGCGCGTCGCGGAGACGGCGTCCTCGATGCGGTGCTTCTTCTCCTTGAGCTCGACCTCGGTGGCAGCGCCGACCTTGACGACGCACACGCCGCCGGCCAGCTTCGCGAGGCGCTCCTGGAGCTTCTCGCGGTCCCAGTCGGAGTCGGTCGCCTCGATCTCGGCCTTGATCTGGTTGACGCGGCCGGTGACCTCAGCGTGGTCGCCACCACCCTCGACGATGGTGGTGTTCTCCTTGGTCACCACGACGCGGCGGGCGGTGCCCAGCACGTCGAGGCCGACCTGGTCGAGCTTGAGCCCGACCTCGGGGGCGATGACCTGACCACCGGTGAGGGTGGCGATGTCCTGCATCAGCGCCTTGCGACGGTCACCGAAGGCCGGGGCCTTGACGGCGACGGCGTTGAAGGTGCCGCGGATCTTGTTCACGACCAGGGTGGAGAGCGCCTCGCCCTCGACGTCCTCGGCGAGGATGAAGAGCGGCTTGCCGGCCGAGATGACCTTCTCCAGCAGGGGCAGCAGGTCCGAGATCGCGGAGATCTTGCCCTGGTGCAGCAGGATGTAGGGGTCGTCGAGGACGGCCTCCATCGACTCCGGGTCGGAGACGAAGTACGGCGACAGGTAGCCCTTGTCGAACTGCATGCCCTCGGTGAACTCCAGCTCGGTGCCCATGGTGTTGGACTCCTCGACGGTGATCACGCCGTCCTTGCCGACCTTGTCGAACGCCTCGGCGAGCAGCTCGCCGATGACCTCGTCGCGGCTGGACACGGTGGCGACGGCCGCCATGTCCTTGCGGTCGTCGACGTCGCGGGCGGCGTCGCTCAGCGCCTGGCACATGGCGTCGGTGGCCTGGTCCATGCCGCGCTTGATGCCCATCGGGTTGATGCCGGCCGCGACGGCGCGCAGGCCCTCGTGGACCATCGCCTGGGCGAGCACGGTCGCGGTCGTCGTGCCGTCACCGGCGACGTCGTTGGTCTTGGTCGCGACCTCCTTGGTGAGCTGCGCACCGAGGTTCTCGAACGGGTCGTCCAGCTCGATCTCACGCGCGACGGTCACACCGTCGTTGGTGATCGTGGGGGCGCCCCACTTCTTGTCCAGCACGACGTAGCGGCCACGCGGGCCGAGCGTCACCTTGACGGCGTTGGCGAGCTTGTCGACACCGCGCTCGAGTGAGCGTCGGGCGTTCTCGTCGAACTCCAGAATCTTGGGCATCCGGGGATGCTCCTTTCACGAAAGGTTGGGAAAAGCGATAGTCCGGGGCGGAAAGCCCGTCCGGTCGCCCGGAGATGGTGCTTTCGGCCCCGGACTACGCGGGATGGATCAGGAGACGACAGCGAGAACGTCGCGCGCGGAGAGGATGAGGTACTCCTCGCCGGCGAACTTCACCTCGGTGCCGCCGTACTTGCTGTAGATGACCTTGTCGCCGACGTTCACGTCGAGGGGGACACGGTTGCCGTTGTCGTCGATGCGGCCCGGACCGATCGCCAGGACTTCGCCCTCCTGGGGCTTCTCCTTGGCGGTGTCGGGGATGACCAGGCCGGAAGCCGTGGTCTGCTCGGCCTCGAGGGCCTTGACGACGATCCGGTCCTCGAGGGGCTTGATGTTGACCGACACGTCTGATCAACCTCTACTTTCCACACAGTCGTTGGGTTTTCGGAAGTTTGCTGCCTGTGTGACGCACGCCGTCGCGGGGGTCGAACGTCGGCACAAGCACTGGCACACTCACCAGGAGAGTGCCAGTGGCAAAACTAGCACTCGCACCGGCCGAGTGCCAGCAGGGGCCCACGGACGCCCGGCTGCGAGGATGGGCCGCGTGGACCTCGACGCCTTCCGCTGGCTGCTCTCCGACGACGGACAGCGGCTGCTCGCCTCGGCCACCGACGCCGCGGACGACCCGCTGGTCGCACAGGCCTCGCTCCGTCGTACGGCCAGCGCCGAGCACGTCGCCGCTGCGATCACCCAGGTCCAGCTGCGCCGCCGCGCGGTGGACAAGTTCGGCGAGCTGGCGCCCCGGATGTACTTCACGCCGGACGGGCTCGAGCAGGCCACCCGGCTGCCGGTCGCCAGCCACCGTGCAGCCCGGCTCCGCGCAGCCGGAGCCGCGACGCTGATCGATCTCGGCTGCGGCATCGGCGGCGACCTCGTCGCCTTCGCCCGGGCCGGCATCACCTGCGCGGGCGTCGACCTCGATCCGGTGCGGGTGGCCGTGGCGGAGGCCAACCTCGACGCGCTCGGCCTCGGTGGCGCGGTCACGGTGGCGGACGCCACCACGGTCGACACCTCCCCCTTCGCCGCGGTGTACGCCGACCCGGCGCGCCGCAACGCCCGCGGACGCAGCTTCGACGCCGACGAGTGGACCCCGCCGTGGACGTTCGTGCAGACGCTGTTCGCCAGGGACTCGTGCGTGAAGGTCGCCCCCGGCATCCCGCACAGCCTGGTCCCCGAAGGGGTCGAGGCGGAGTGGGTCAGCGACCACCGCGAGGTGAAGG
Organism: uncultured Actinomycetota bacterium; assembly: GCA_963791105.1. GTDB lineage: Bacteria > Actinomycetota > Actinomycetes > Propionibacteriales > Nocardioidaceae > Marmoricola. Next base: position 123,232 of record CAWBRA010000008.1, read on the forward strand.
AGGCCGTGCTCTGGTCGGCCCGGCTGGCCACCACGCGTCGCCGGGCGACCGTGATCGGCGACGGCGGCCTGGCCTCGCTGACCGACGAGGACGACCCGGGCGCCCCCACCGGACCGGTCTCCGCCTTCCTCTACGAGCCGGACGGTGCCGTGATCCGGGCGGGGCTGGTGACCGCGGTGGCGGCGGGAGTGGGTGGGCACCTGGTGGACGAGCACATCGCCTACGTGAGCGCCGAGCAGTCGTTCCAGACCCCGTTCGCGCGCGGCTACCGCGTCGTGGAGGAGCTCCCGTTCCGCGAGAAGCCGCTCCGCGCGGCGCTGCGGCAGCGCGGGATCGGCCGCCTGACGATCAAGAAGCGCGGTGTCTCCGTCGTACCCGAGGAGCTGCGCAAGCGGCTGTCACTGCGCGGGGACGCGGAGGCCACGCTGGTGCTGACCCGGGTCGCCGGCAAGGGCACCGCGCTGCTGGTCCAGCCGCTCTGACCCGGTCGGTGCGGGTCAGACCCGCGTGCCGACCTTCGCGCGCCACCGCGCCACGAGGGCAGCGGCCAGCAGGCCCAGCAGCACCCCGACCGCGTCGGCGGCGAGGTCGCGGACGTCGCCGTACCGGCCGATCGGCAGCACTGCCTGCAGCACCTCGGTGACCGCGCCGTAGCCGACGAGGCCGAGTCCGAGGGGCACGGGGGCGATCCGGGCAGCTCGGCCGAGGATGGCGAGCACGGCGAAGGTCGCGAGATGCTGCGCCTTGTCCTGGCTGCTCGCCCCGGCGACGACCGCGGCCGGGGCGAGCAGCACGACGGTGCTGAGGACGAGTGCCGCGACGAAGACCGAGCGTGCGAGGTGCCGGCTCACCCGAGCGCTTGCCGCTCCGCGCCGATCGTCGTGTCGTCACCGTGACCGGTGTGCACGACCGTCTCGTCGGGCAGGGCGAACAGCTTGGCGCGGATCGACGCGACGATCTCGTCGGCGTCGCTGAACGACCGACCGGTGGCACCAGGGCCTCCCTGGAAGAGCGTGTCCCCGGTGAAGACGCAGCCGAGGTCGTGCACGTAGAGGCAGACGGCGCCCGGCGCGTGACCAGGCGTGTGCAGCACCTTCAGCGCCGCACCGCCCACCTTGATCGTCTGCCCGTCCTCGAGGTCGACGTCCCACAGGTGGTCCGCGTGCGTGAGCTCCCAGACAGGCTTGTCGGCCGGGTGCAGCAGGATCGGCGCCGTCACGCGCTCGCGCAGGTCCGGGGCGACGCGGACGTGGTCGTCGTGGGCATGGGTGCAGATGATCGCCTTCACCTGGCGTCCCCCGACCACCTCGAGGATGTCCTCGACGTCGTGGGGTGCGTCGATGACGATGCACTCCTCGTCGTCGCCGATCACCCAGATGTTGTTGTCCACCTCGAACGTCTCGCCGTCGAGGGAGAAGGTGCCGCTGGAGACGGCGTGGTCGATGCGGACGCTCACAGGACCACCACCGAGCGCAGCACGTCGCCGTGGTGCATCTTCTCGAACGCGGCCTCGACGTCGGCGATCCCGATCTCCTCGCTGACGAACGCGTCGAGGTCGAGCCGGCCCTGCTGGTAGAGGTCGACCAGCATCGGGAAGTCGCGGCTGGGCAGGCAGTCGCCGTACCAGCTCGACTTGAGCGACCCGCCCCGGCCGAAGACGTCGATCAGCGGGATCTCGGGGATCTTCATGTCCGGGGTGGGGACGCCGACCAGGACGACGGTGCCGGCGAGGTCGCGGGCGTAGAACGCCTGCTTCCAGGTCTCCGGGCGGCCGACCGCGTCGATCACGACGTCCGCGCCGTTGCCGTCGGTGAGTGCCTGGATCGCGGCGACCGGGTCGTTCTCCTTGCTGTTCACCGTGTGCGTGGCGCCGAGCTTGCGGGCGGCCTCGAGCTTGCGGTCCTCGATGTCCACGGCGATGATCTTCGACGCGCCGGCCAGGGCCGAGCCGGCGATCGCGGCGGTGCCGACTCCCCCGCACCCGATCACGGCGACGGACATGCCGCGACCGACGTTGCCGGTGTTGATCGCCGCACCCAGCCCGGCCATCACACCGCACCCGAGCAGGCCGACCGCCGCGGGGCGTGCGTTCTCGTCGACCTTGGTGCACTGGCCCGCCGCGACGAGGGTCTTCTCCGCGAACGCGCCGATGCCGAGCGCCGGGGAGAGCTCGGTGCCGTCCTCGAGAGTCATCTTCTGGGTGGCGTTGTGGGTGTTGAAGCAGTACCACGGCTCACCCCGGTTGCAGGCCCGGCAGTCGCCGCAGACGGCGCGCCAGTTCAGCACCACGAAGTCACCGGGAGCCACCTCGGTGACCCCCTCACCCACGGACTCCACGATCCCGGCGGCCTCGTGACCGAGCAGGAACGGGAACTCGTCGTTGATGCCGCCCTCGCGGTAGTGCAGGTCCGTGTGGCAGACCCCGCACGCCTGGATCTTCACCACCGCCTCACCCGGACCGGGGTCGGGCACGTTGATGGTCACGAGAGAGACCGGCTCCCCCTGGGCGAGTGCGACGACTGCTTGGACCTGCTGCATGTGTGCTCCTCGAATCTGCATGTAAATCGGGGTTATGGACGCTCATCAAGGCTTGTTCCGGCTCGAAAGCGTCCACAAGCCTCGCCAAGTCGTACGACGGTCAGGACGCCGGCCGCTCCGCGAGCCGGGCCCTGGTCGCAAGGTACTCCCGGCTCAAACGTTGGCGAGCAGCGCGTCTCGACGTGCCGAACAGATCCCCCCACACGATGCGTGACACCCCGAGCCCGAGCGATCGCAACCAGTCCTCGCGCTGCTTCTCCTGCCACACGACGTCGCCCACGTCATCGGTGAACCCGCCGTGGGCCACGCCGAGGTACTTCTGCCGGCCGTCGAACTCGAAGACATGCCCCTCGAGCAGCAGGTCGACCCGGGCGCGCCGACCGCCGTCCTCGATCCAGACCTGGGTCAGCGGCTCGCCGTACCCCAGCTCGATGACGAGCATCCGGGCCAGGCTCTCGCCCATGTTCTCCGCCCCTGGGTCCGCCAGTGCCACAGCCGCTCGCGCCGTCGTGACGTAGGGCCACGACCACATCTGCTTGAGCACGCCGAGCATCGCCACCCGGCTGCCGCCGCGTCGCAGGACCTGGTCGCAGGCGACCACTCCGTCCTCGAGGCCGTGCTCGCGCGCGATGTCCACGGCGGTGCGCTCCAGGGACGTGGCCCACACCTCCCCCACCCGGACGACCTGGTGGTCCGGCACCTCCGCGGGATGGTGCTTGACCCCGCCCTCGGTGCGTCCGCCCCGCACCCCGGGATGGCTCACGTGCACGAGCTCGCGCCAGAACGGCCGACAGTCCAGCCCGTGCACGACGGCGGCCGAGGTGTGGCTGAGCACGTGCGGGCTCTGCAGCGACAGCGTCGCGGCGACCACGCGCAGGAGATGCCGGCCGGCTTCGTCGGCGGCGTCCCACTGCGCCCGTTCGGCGTACACCCCGCGGCGTACGACGACCCAGACACCGCCCGGCGCAAGCGCAGTCTTGAGCTGCCTCTCGGTGTAGCCGGCCTCGAGGGCCATCATGCGGGTGATCAGGCCGTGCCGGCGGTGCGCCGCGGCGCGAAGTCGAGGAAGCATGCGGGCAGGATCTTCGGCGGCGCGAAAGGGCGCGCTGGGTCAGGGCGGGGCTGTGGATCGGCCAGGCGAACCGGCATCTGGGGGGCGCAACCGGCGCAAGCCGAACATCCGACCTGGCGAGGGTTGTGGACGCTCTCGGGCCGGAACAGGCCTTGATGAGCGTCCATAACCCCGATTTACATGCGCTTTCAGCCCGCCAGCACCTGCTCGACGGGCATCGAGGAGTCGGCGGGGAGATCGAGGCGGGAGGCGGTGCGGCCGCGGGAGACCATCTCGGTGCCGAGGGCGGCGACCATGGCGCCGTTGTCGGTGCACAGGCCGGGGCGGGGGACGCGGACCCGGATGCCGCGGGCCCTGGCGCGCTCCTCGGCGAGCACGCGAAGCCGGGAGTTCGCCGCCACGCCGCCGCCGATGAGGATGTCCTCGATGCCCTCGGCGACCGCGGCGTCGACCGCCTTGCGGGTGAGCACGTCGCACACCGCCTCCTGGAAGGAGGCAGCGACGTCCGCGACGGGGACCGGGTCGCCGGACGCCTCCCGCGCCTGGACCCAGCGGGCCACCGCGGACTTGAGCCCGGAGAAGGAGAAGTCGAACCGGTGCCGCTCGAGGTCCCGCCTGGAGCTGAGCCCGCGCGGGAAGTCGATCGCGACCGAGGACCCGGAGGCGGCTGCGCGGTCGATGTGCGGGCCGCCGGGGAAGGGCAGGCCGAGGAGACGGGCCACCTTGTCGAAGGCCTCCCCCGCGGCGTCGTCGATGGTGGCCCCCAGGGGCACGACCGAGGAGGTCACGTCACTGACCCGCAGCAGGGAGGAGTGCCCCCCGGAGACGAGCAGGGCCACGCACGGCTCCGGCAGCGCGCCGTGCTCGAGCTGGTCCACGGCCACGTGCGCAGCGAGGTGGTTCACGCCGTAGAGCGGCTTGTCCAGGCCGAGGGCCAGGGACTTCGCAGCCGCCACCCCCACCAGCAGCGCCCCGGCCAGCCCTGGCCCCGCCGTCACCGCGATCGCGTCGACGTCGCGGAGGGACACCCCGGCCGTTGCACAGGCCCGCTGGATGGTCGGGACCATCGCCTCGAGGTGCGCCCGCGACGCGACCTCGGGTACGACGCCCCCGAAGCGGGCGTGCTCGTCGACCGAGGAGGCGATCGCATCGGCCAGCAGGGTGTGGCCGCGCACGATGCCCACCCCGGTCTCGTCGCAGGAGGTCTCGATGCCGAGGACGAGCGGTTCGGAGGTGGAGGACGAGGTCACCCGGCCATTGTGCCGCCCACCGGCCCGCGCCGGGACGACGGGCGCGATAGCGTGCCGGAGTTGTCCAGTCCGACCTCTCGGGAGACCACATGCACCTGCACGACGACGCCCTGGCCATGGCCGACGACCTGACCCGACTGCGCAGCGAGCTGCACCGGGAGCCCGAGATCGGGCTGGTGCTGCCGCGCACCCAGGAGCGGGTGCTGAGCGAGCTCGACGGCCTCGGGCTGGAGATCTCGACCGGGACCGCGACCACCTCGGTGACGGCTGTGCTCCGGGGCGGCGCGCGCGACGCCCAGGCCCCGCGGACGGTGCTGCTCCGTGCCGACATGGATGCGCTGCCCGTGGCGGAGGAGTCCGGGCTCGACTTCGCCTCGACCAACGGGGCGATGCACGCGTGCGGGCACGACCTGCACACCGCCTCCCTGGTCGGTGCGGCCCGGCTGCTCGCCCAGCACCGCGACCACCTCCGGGGCGACGTGGTGCTGATGTTCCAGCCGGGCGAGGAGGGCTGGGACGGTGCCGGCGTGATGATCGAGGAGGGCGTGCTCGACGCGGCAGGTCGTCGGGCCGACGCGGCGTACGGCATGCACGTGTTCTCCTCGATGCTGCCGACCGGGCGGTTCGCCAGCCGACCGGGCACGGTGATGTCGGCGTCGCACGCCCTGCACGTGACCGTGCGCGGCGACGGTGGGCACGGCTCGATGCCCCACCGCGCCAAGGACCCCATCGCCGCGATGGCGGAGATGATCACCTCGCTGCAGACGATGGTCACCCGGCGCTTCGACATCTTCGACCCGGTGGTCCTGACGGTGGGCGTCGTCGAGGGCGGCACCCGACGCAACATCATCCCGGACACGGCCTCCTTCGAGGCCACCGTGCGTCGCTTCTCCGAAGCCAGTGGTGACCGCCTCCAGGAGGCGATCCACGCAGTCCTGCGCGGGGTCGCCCAGGCCCACGGCGTCGAGGTCGACATCGACTACTCCGGTGAGTACCCGCTCACGGTGAACGACGCGGACGAGGTCGAGTTCAGTGCAAGTGTCATCAACGAGACACTCGGCGGTGGGCGCTACGAGGAGCTTCCCGCCCCGATCGCCGGCTCGGAGGACTTCTCGCGCGTCATCGCGGCGGTCCCGGGCGCCTTCATCGGGCTCGGGGCGCTGATGCCCGGGCGGGACGCCGCCACGGCTCCGACCAACCACAGCCCGCGCGCGGACTTCGACCCCGCGGTGCTGCCTGACGCGGCGACGATCTATGCCGAGCTCGCGGTCCGCCGGCTGGAGTCACTCGCTGCCAGCAGCGCCTGAGCCACCGCGTCCACGGCTGAGTCCGCGCCGCAGCACCACCGCAGTGGCACCGTCGGCGTAGTAGAACGGACGCCGGTCGATCTCGACGAATCCGGAACGGGCATAGAAGGCCAGGGCACCGTGGTTGTCCTCTCGCACCTCGAGCAGCAGCCGGTCCGCCTCGGTGCCGGCGGCTGACTCGACCACCCGGGCCAGCAGTGCCGCGGCCACTCCGCGCCGCCGGTGGCTCGCGGCGACCGCGATCCGCTGCAGCTCGGCGATGTCGCCCGCGGCCGAGACCACCGCGTGGCCGACCACCTCGTCGTCCGAGACCGCCACGAGGTAGCTGACTGTCGGCAGCGACCCGGCGACGCCCTCGCGGACCAGCCCCTCGCTCCAGGCGTCACCGCCCAGGCACTCGTCCTCCAGCCTCACCACGGCACCGAGGTCCTCGGGGACGGCGGGTCGCACGACGGTCACACCCCCATCCTCTCCCGTACGTCGGGGCCGCGCGGCACGACCTGAGCCGGGGCGAGAGCCGATCCAATCCGTTCGACGTTCCGCGACGAATGTCCGACATGGCTCATCAGCGCAAACTCGCCCCCTTCGCAGCCGGCATCCTCGCCGCCCTCGCCGGAACGGCGGTCGGTCACCTCGTGGCCGCCGTGACCGTGCCCGCCTCGTCCCCGGTGCTGGCGGTGGGGACCACGGTGATCAACCTGACCCCCACCCCGCTCAAGGTCTGGGCCGTCCGGACGCTCGGGTCGGCGGACAAGCCGGTCCTGGTCGGTTCGGTCCTGCTCGCCACGCTGCTGCTGGCCGGTGTCGCGGGCATCCTCGCCCGCCGCCGGTTCGCCGTCGGGGCCGCTCTGCTCGTCGTGCTGGTGACCGCCGCCGGCGTGGCAGCGGTGATCCAGCCGGCCGCCGGTGCGGTCGACGCGCTGCCCGCCCTGGTGACCGCGCTCGTCGGCCTCGGCGTCCTCACCTACCTGCTCCGCGGCGGGGGTTCGCCCCGCGTGCTGCTCAGCGACCCGAACGGTGCCGCCACCCGTCGCGGCTTCCTGATCGGTGCCGGCGCCGTCGCCGGCGCCGCAGTGGTCCTGGGGGCCACCGGGCAGCTGATCATCCGGGCCCGCAACAAGATCTCCGACATCGTCCTGCCAAAGCCCGCTCAGCCCCTGACCGCGCTGCCGACCGGTCTGGAGCAGAAGTACCCCGGCATCAGCACCTTCCAGACCCCGCGCGACAAGTTCTACCGCGTCGACACCAACCTGACCGTCCCGGTCGTCGACATCGGCTCCTGGAAGCTGGTCGTCGACGGTGACGTGCAGAACGAGCTCTCGCTCAGCTTCGAGGAGCTGACCTCGATGAACGTCGTCGAGCGCGACATCTCGCTCACCTGCGTCAGCAACGAGGTCGGCGGCCAGCTGGTCGGCTCGGCACGCTGGCTCGGCGTACCCCTCCAGGACGTGCTCGACCGCGCCGGCGTGGGCGACAAGGCCGACCAGATCCTGAGCACCGCTGTCGACGGGTTCACGATCAGCACCCCGCTGGGCGTCGCCCTCGACGGGCGCAACACGCTGCTCGCCTTCGCGATGAACGGCGAACCGCTGCCCCGCGAGCACGGGTTCCCGGTCCGGCTGGTCACACCCGGTCTCTACGGCTACGTCGGCGCCACCAAGTGGCTGTCGAAGCTCACCTTGACGACGTACGCCGCCCAGGAGGCCTACTGGACCAAGCGGAAGTGGGCCATCGACGGCCCGATCAAGCTCTCCAGCCGCGTGGACACCCCACGGCCACTGTCCACGATCCCCTCGGGACAGACGGTCATCGGCGGGGTCGCCTGGGCCCAGCCCGACGGCGTCGCCAAGGTCGAGGTCCGCCTCGACGGAGGCGACTGGCTCGAGGCCAAGCTCGGTCCGAGCGCGGGCGAGGAGTACTGGCGCCAGTGGTACCTCCCCTGGGACGCCGCGTCGGGCGCCCACCAGATCGCCGTCCGCGCCACCAACAAGGCCGGCGAGACCCAGACGGCCACCCGCGCGACCCCGTTCCCGGACGGCGCCAGCGGCGTCCAGGAAGTCCTCGTCAACGTCTCCTGAAGTTTTCTCAAAACGCACCAATCCGCTTGCCCAGCAGCACCGAATGACCCACATCAGGCAAACAACCGCCGGATCGAAATCCTCAGAACAGCCAACCGAAAGGCACCACCATGAAGAGCATGACCCTCAAGCGCACCGGGCTCGCCGCCGCCGCGATCGCCATGTCGATGGGCCTCGCCGCGTGCGGCTCGGACTCCTCCGACAGCTCGGCCGCCAGCTCCACCCCCAAGCAGGAGGAGACCACCGAGGCGGCCACCCCGGTCTCTGACTCCCCCTTCGGCCCCGGCTGCGCCGCGGTCCCGAAGTCGGGTGCCGGTTCGTTCGAGGGCATGACCACCGCCCCCGTCGCCACCGCCGCGAGCGCCAACCCGCTCCTGTCGACCCTCGTCGCCGCGGTCTCCGCAGCCGAGCTGGTGGACACGCTGAACTCCGCACCCGAGCTGACCGTCTTCGCGCCGACCAACGACGCCTTCGGCGCCATCCCCGAGAAGGACCTGAACGCCCTCCTCGCCGACAAGCCCGCCCTGACCAAGGTGCTGACCCACCACGTCGTCGGCGGCCGCATCGCCCCCGAGGACCTCGCGGGTGACCACGAGACCCTGGCCGGCGACACCATCACCGTCGAGGGCTCCGGCGAGGACTTCACCATCGGCGAGGCGAGCATCATCTGTGGCAACGTGCAGACTGCGAACGCCACCGTCTACATCGTCGACGGCGTCCTCACGCCCGCTGCCTGATCCAGCCACTGATCTGCGAAGGTTTCCTTGTGAACCAGTTCAACTCCGAGTCCTCCGGCTCTCCCTTCGGGGAGTCGGAGGTCTCGGGGGGCGCCACCCGCGCCTCTGAACGAGCCTCCGTCGCCAAGGACCTGGCAGAGCTGCTGAAGCTCTCCGGTCGAGGCGACGAGGCTGCCTTCGCCCAGCTGTACGACGCAACCTCTGCGCGTGCCTTCGGACTGGCAGTCCGCGTCGTCCGCGACCGGAGCCAGGCCGAGGAGGTCGCTCAGGAAGCCTTCCTGGAGATCTGGCGGACCGCCAGCCGGTTCGACCCGGCCAAGGGAAGCGCCGTCTCCTGGATCCTGACGCTCGTCCACCGCAAGGCGGTCGACCGGGTCAGGTCCGCGGAGTCGAGCACCAGACGGGACACGGCCTACCACCAGGGAAACCAGGTGGTCGACCATGACTCCACCGCCGAGGCCGCACAGGCCTCGATGGAAGCACGAAGGGTCCGTCAGGCGATGGACTCGCTCACCCAGGTCCAGCGACAAGCGCTGGAGCTGGCCTATTTCAAGGGCTACACGCACACGGAGGTGGCTTCGATGCTCGACCTTCCCGTGGGCACGGCCAAGACACGCATCCGAGACGGACTGATCCGTCTCCGAGACACGATGGGGGTAGGACAGTGACTGACTCCTTGCACGCACTGTCCGGTGCCTACGTCGTCGACGCACTCGACGACTTCGACCGGGCAGCCTTCGAGCACCACCTCGCCGGTTGCCGCGACTGCCAGGCAGAGGTGGCCAGCCTCCGCGAGGCCACCACGCTGATGGCGGACGACGCCGCGCTGACGCCCCCCGCCAGCCTGCGCGACTCCGTGCTCGCCGGCATCAAGACGATCCGTCCCCTGCCGCCCGAGCAGGAGAGCCAGACCCCGACCGAGCAGGTCCAGGCGCCCGAGCCCATCGCCACCGTGCTGCCGATGCGGCCCCGCCGCCGCCGGCTCACGATGCTGGTCGCTGCGGCCGCGGCAGTCGTCGCGGTCGGTGCCGGCGCCGTCTACCAGCCCTGGCAGGACAACTCGACGTCCACGTTGAGCGCCGCCGACCAGGTGCTGGCCGCCTCGGACGCCAAGCGCTTCGAGATCAAGTTCGACGACGGCGCAACCGCCACGGTGGTCCGCTCGCTGAGCCAGGGTCGTGCGGTGCTGGTCACCCGCAACATGGCCGCGCCCCCGGAGGGCAAGGCCTTCGAGCTGTGGCTGCAGGACGAGCAGGGGTCGATGATCCCCGCCGGCCTGATGACCCGTGCCGGTGACCACAAGATCCTGCTCAAGGGCGATGCCGCCAACGCCACCGGCGTCGGCATCACCGTCGAGCCCGCCGGCGGCTCTCCCGAGCCGACCAGCGAGCCGATCGCCCTGTTCGACCTGCAGGCAGAGGCATGAGCCGGGACGACCAGCGACACGTAGCCGTCATCGGCAGCGGAGTCGCGGGACTGATGGCCGCCCACGTCCTGGCCAAGCAGGTGCACGTCACAGTGTTCGAGGCCGACTCGCGACTCGGCGGGCACGCCGACACCCACGTGGTGGACGGCCCCGACGGCCCGGTCTCGATCGACACCGGCTTCATCGTGCACAACGAGCGCACCTACCCCCACCTGCTCCGGATGTTCGACGAGCTCGGCGTCCCGACCCAGGACTCCGACATGTCGATGTCGGTCCGCTCCGACGAGAGCGGGCTCGAGTGGGCCGGCGCCCTCGGCTTCGCGGGCCTGTTCCCGACCTGGCGCAACGCGCTGCGTCCGTCGTACCTCCGGATGCTCGTGGAGATCCCGCGGTTCCACCGGATGGCGCGTCAGGTGCTCGCCACCGAGGTCGCCGCCGCAGGTGCTCCCGACCCCGACGAGACGCTGCGCTCCTTCCTGGAGCGCGGGGGGTTCTCACAGCTGTTCCGCACCCACTTCATGGAGTCCGTGGTCGCGTGCGTCTGGTCCTGTGACCCGGCCATCGCCCTCGACTACCCCGCCCGCTACCTGTTCAGCTTCCTGCAGCACCACGGGATGCTGCAGGTCTTCGGTTCGCCGCAGTGGCGCACCGTGACCGGCGGATCGCGGGAGTACGTCGACCGCATCGCGGCCCAGCTTCCGGACGTGCGCACCAGCACCAAGGTGACCTCGGTGATCGAGACTGCTGCCGGGGTCGAGGTGACCGACGGCAACGGCGCCCTGCACGTGTTCGACGCCGTCGTCATCGCCACCCACCCCGCGCAGGCCCTCGGCATGCTGGCCGAGCCGAGCGCCGTGCAACGCGAGCTGCTGGGTGCGATGCCGTACTCACCGAACACCGCTCAGCTGCACACCGACAGCAGCGTCCTGCCGCGTCATCAGCGGGCACGCGCGTCGTGGAACTACCTGCGGCGTCCCTCCGTCTCGACCGGGACGGCCTTCGACCGCCGAACGGTCACGGTCAGCTACGACATGACTCGGCTGATGCGTCTGCCGGAGCGCCCGGACGGCAAGCGCTACATCGTCACGTTGGGTGGACAGGACCTCATCGACCAGTCCGAGGTCATCGAGACGATGGAGTACGAGCACCCCATCTACACGCCTGCCTCGGTCGCGGCTCAGCGTCGCCTGCCCGAGGCCGACACCGACCGGATCGTCCTCGCCGGCGCCTGGCACGGCTGGGGCTTCCACGAGGACGGTGCTCGCTCCGGTGTCCAGGCGGCCGCGAAGCTCGGCGTCGAGTGGGGCCGGAGCACGCCGTTGCCCACCGAGGCGACGACCTACGACACCACGATCCGGCACACCCGCCGCAAGCCGTTCAAGCGCACCTTCACCAACCGCTCGCGCACCTGGCTGGTCGACCTGGACAACCTGCCCGACCACGGCGTGCTCGGCACGTTCGAGCCGCGCGACCACCTCGGCGACCCGGACGCCTCGCTCAAGCACAACGTCGAGAGCTTCCTGGCGCTGAACGGTGTCGAGACCGACGGCGGCCGGATCGTGATGGCAGCGAACGCCCGTGCGCTGGGCCACTGCTTCAACCCGATCAGCGTGTTCTGGTGCCACCGTCGCAGCGGCGAGCTGGCCGGCGTGGTGGTCGAGGTGCACAACACCTACGGCGACCGGCAGGCCTACCTCGTCCACCCCGACGAGCAGGGCCGCGCCCGCACCGACAAGCAGATGTACGTCTCGCCGTTCCACGGCACCGACGGCTACTACGAGCTGGCCGTTCCTCGTCCGGGCGACAAGCTGCACGTCTCGGTGACCCTGCACAGCGACGACGACGCCGTCTTCAGCGCCTCGCTGGAGGGTGTCCGCACCCATTCCTCCCCCCTCCGCAGCGCCCCTGCTGCACTGCGCGGCTCCCTGTTGATCCGGGCCCACGGCATCTGGCTGTGGGCACGGCGCCTCGGGATCCGGCCACGTCCCGCACACGCACGACAGGAAGGCGTCTGATGACGACCACCCCCACCCGCCCGACCTCACAGTGGCCCGGTCTCGACTCGGTCCCCACCGGAGCCAAGGCAGACGTGGCTGCCCGCGTGGCGCGACGCCTGTTCAGGGCGGCCGTGAACCGGCTGCCGGTGACCGTGCGCGAAGGAAGCGACACCACGAAGACCTGGGGCGCCGGTGGACCGGAGATGCTCATTCAGCGACCGCGTGAGTTCTTCGCCCGCGTGGGCCGTGACGGCCTGATCGGCTTCGGCGAGGCCTACATGACCGGGGCCTGGGACGCCGAGGACGTGGGCGGTCTGCTGACCGTCCTGGCGGCAGACCTGCCGACGCTGATCCCGGCTCCGCTGCAGAAGCTGCGCGCGGCCTACGTGCGCCGGCCGCCGAAGGCGCAGAAGAACACCGAGGACAACACCCGCGAGAACATCTCGCACCACTACGACCTGTCGAACGACCTGTTCAAGCTGTTCCTCGACGAGACGCTGAGCTATTCCTCCGCGCTCTACGACACCAGCCTGGTCCGCCGGGGCAGCTACCTCCAGGCGGCCCCGCCGGAGGGGCACCGCTCAGAGTCGCTGGCCGAAGGACAGATCCGCAAGATCGACCGGCTGCTCGACGAGGCCGGGGTCGGCGACGGCACCCGCGTGCTGGAGATCGGCACCGGATGGGGCGAGCTGGCGATCCGTGCCGCCTCGCGAGGCGCCACCGTGCACTCGGTCACCCTTTCCAGCGAGCAGCTCGACCTCGCCCAGCAGCGCGTGGACGCGGCCGGGTTCACCGAGCAGGTCAAGCTCGAGCTGAGCGACTACCGGGCGGTTCAGGGCAGCTACGACGCGATCGTGTCGGTCGAGATGATCGAGGCGGTCGGCCACGAGTTCTGGTCGACGTACTTCCGAACCATCGACCGGCTCCTGGCTCCCGGCGGCCGCGTCGGCATCCAGGCGATCACCATGCCGCACGACCGGATGCTCGCCACCCGGAACACGTGGACCTGGATCAACAAGTACATCTTCCCCGGCGGGTTCCTGCCCTCGGTCACCGCGCTCGACGAGGTCACCCGGGCCGACACGTCGCTGCGCCTGACCGAGCGGCTCTCCTTCGGCCAGCACTACGCGGAGACGCTGTCCCGGTGGGACGATACGTTCCTCGCGGCGGGCCAGCAGGTGCGCGAGCTGGGCTTCGACAAGACCTTCGAGCGGATGTGGCACTTCTACCTGGAGTACTCCCGCGCCGGGTTCGCCTCCGGCTACCTCGACGTGCAGCAGCTGACCCTCACGCGGGACGCCTGACCCCATGAGCACGACCCAGTCTCGGGCCTCGGACAGGCACGTCCGGGGCGGCGGCGTGGCGGCCCGGCTGGCCACGGCGCTGCGTCCGTTCGTCGGGGGTGACCTTCCGGTGCGGCTGCGCGCCTGGGACGGCTCCGAGGCCGGCCCGGTCGGCGCTCCCCTGGTCGAGCTGCGCTCCCGCGACGCCGTACGTCGACTGCTGTGGCGTCCGGGTGAGCTCGGCGCCGCCCAGGCCTACGTCACCGGTGACATCGAGGTGCACCACGACCTCGACGCCACCCTGACCCACCTGTGGAACGTCGCCAAGGCACGCGGGCTGAGCGGCGTCCGGCCCACCCCGAGCGCTTTCGCCAGGGCCTTGCGCACCGCCCTGGACGTCGGGGCCGCCGGTGCGCCTCCCCCGACCCCGGCCTCACAGGCGCGGGTTCGTGGCCGGCTGCACAGCAAGCTGCGCGACAGCCGCGCGATCAGTCACCACTACGACCTGTCCAACGAGTTCTACTCGCTGCTGCTGGACCCGAACATGGCCTACTCGTCGGGCTACTGGAACTCCGACGACCCGGCGTACACGCTCCAGGACTCGCAGCGCGACAAGCTCGACCAGGTCTGCCGCAAGGTCGGGCTCGAGCCCGGGATGCGTTTCCTGGACATCGGCTGCGGCTGGGGCTCGCTCTCGCTGCACGCCGCCCAGCACTACGGAGCCAAGGTCACCGGCGTCACGATCGCCGCAGAGCAGAAGCGCTTCATCGACGCCCGCATCCGCGACCGTGGGCTCGAGGACCACGTCGAGATCCGGCTGCAGGACTACCGCGAGATTCCCGAGGTCCTCGCCGGTGGCGCCGGCAACGGCCACGCCGCGACCTTCGACGCCGTCGCCTCGCTGGAGATGGGTGAGCACGTCGGCGAGCAGAACTACGCCGGCTACGCCCAGGTCCTGCACGACGCCGTGAAGCCCGGCGGACGTGTCCTGATCCAGCAGATGTCCCGAGCCGGGGGCCGCGCGGGCCACCCCGGCGGTGGCCCGTTCATCGAGCAGTTCATCGCCCCCGACATGCACATGCGCCCCGTGGGCGAGACCGTCGCGTACCTCGAGCGCGGGGGGCTCGAGGTTCGCGACGTGCACGCCATGCGCGAGCACTACGTCCGCACCGTCGACGCCTGGCTGGAACGGTTCGAGGCCAACATCGACCGGCTGACCGAGCTCGTGGGCGAGGAGGTCGTGCGGGTCTGGCGGCTCTACCTCGTCGGCGGATCGATGGCCTTCCGCGACGGCCGCATGGGCGTGGACCAGATCCTGATGGTCCGGCCGGGTGCGCCGCATACACTGCCCGGCGTGAGGACCTCGTGATCATCAAGTGACGCTGCTGCCGGTTCTCGGAGCGTCCCTCGGCGCCGTCGCCCTGCTCATGGTGGTGACGGCCCTGATCGCCCGCAAGGTGGACCGGGTCGCCGTCGTCGACGTCATCTGGGGCCTCGGCTTCGTGGCGGTCGCCATCGTCTCCGCAATGCTCGGTGACGAGCCGGTGCGCTGGCTCCTGCTCGTGATGGTAGGCGTGTGGGGTCTCCGACTGACCTGGCACCTCGCACCACGCCAGATCGGGCCGAGCGCCGAGGAGGACCCCCGCTACGCCGAGATGCTCGGCGACGGCGGCTTCTCCGAGGCCGTGAAGCGCGTCTTCGTGGTGCAGGGGCTGGCCATGTGGTTCGTCTCGCTGCCGGTGCAGGTCGCCGCCGTGGTCGGCACGAGCTGGACCTGGGTGGTCTACGTGGGCGTGGTCGTGTGGCTGGTCGGCCTGGTCTTCGAGACCGTCGGCGATGCCCAGATGAAGGCGTACAAGTCCAAGCCCAAGGAGGAGCGCGCCCAGGTCATGGACCGTGGTCTCTGGGGCTGGACCCGGCATCCGAACTACTTCGGTGACTCAGCGGTCTGGTGGGGCATCTGGCTGGTGGGTGGCCTCGCCTCCGGGCTGCTCCCGGCGCTGACGATCGTCTCCCCGATCGCGATGACCTACTTCCTGGTCTTCGCCACCGGCGCGCGCCTGCTCGAGAGGAACATGATGAAACGCGACGGCTACCCCGCGTACGCCGAGCGCACCTCGTTCTTCTTCCCGTTGCCGCCCAAGAGGCGCTGAGACAGGACTGCGCCGCGGCACAATGGGTCGGTGCGACCGACCGACCCAGCCCCTGTCGTCAACGCCAACGACGCGGTGGCGTTCTTCGTCGAGGTGGGCGTCCTCGTCCTCCTGGCAGTGGCCGGCTGGAGGAGCACGGTCGGCACCGTCCTGAGCGTGACGCTCGCCATCGCCCTGCCGACGGTGGCGGCCGTGCTGTGGGGCCTCTTCGCGGCACCCCGTGCGCGGGTGCAGTCGCCTGGTCTGCGGCTCGCGACCAAGCTGGTCGTGCTCGGCGCCGGGGTGGTGGCCGGGTTCGCTGTCTTGCCGAGTCCCTGGGACCGGGTCGTGGGCGTCGTCGTCGCCCTCAACCTGCTGCTGATGTACGTCGGACCGCTGGCGCGACGTCCGGTCAGCTGACCAGCTTGGGCTTGCCGGGCTCCATCGCGTCGGGCCGGCGCAGGTAGAGCGGGTCGGGAGCCAGCAACGCGAACCTCTCACGAAGCACCACGTCGCACAGCACAGCGGCAGACGGGTGCTCCGGCGCAGTGGCCCGCGGGAACGCCTCGGCGTAGAGCAGCGCTCCGCGGCCGACCACCGGCAGGCCCGACGCCGCGTCGACCGGCTTCACCACCACTGGCTCCGAGGTCCGGCGGCCACCGGTGTAGGAGGCCAGGTAGACCTCCTTGCGCCGTGCGTCCGTCGCCACCAGGAAGTCCTCCAGCCCGGCGTCCACGGCCTCGGCGGCGAGGATGTCCAACGTGCACACGCCGTGCACCGGGATCTCGAGCACGAACCCCAGCGTCCGCGCCGTCACCAGCCCGACCCGCAGCCCGGTGAACGGCCCGGGACCGACGCCCACGGCGACGGCAGTCAGGTCGGCGGCCTTCGCCCCCGCGTCGGCGAGCACCCGCTCGATCCCGGGCGCGAGCATCTCGCCGTGACGCATCGACTCCTCGGACTCGAACGTCGCCACCACCGAGTCGCCGTCATGCAGGGCGACGGTGACGTGGGGGGTCGCAGTGTCGAAGGCCAGCAGCACGTGCCGAGCCTAGGCGGCGCCGGGACCACGCGCACGCTGGCCCCGTGGGGAGCTTCGTGGGCACGTCTACGGCGCGGGCCGCGGTCCCGTGCGGTAGTCGTCCTCCGCGACCGGATCCAGCCAGTCGGTCCGCCCGCTCGCGGTGACGGCGAGGTGCGTGAACTCGCTGTCCGGCGTGGCGCCGTGCCAGTGCGCGACGCCCGGCAGGACGTGCACCCAGTCGCCTGCCCGGACCCTGCGCGGAACCTCCAGGCCCTCCCACTGCACCAGACCCTCACCACGCACGACCACGAGCGCCTGCTCACCCTCGTGCACGTGCCAGCTGGATCTCGCGCCCGGGGCGTAGGAGAAGACATCGCCTCGCAGTCCTGCTGGACGCACCCCGGGAAGCACCTGCGCCCTGGTCACGGCACCGGTGAACCGGTCCGGGTCTGCGGGGTCCACCGAGACGGCGTCCTGGGCCACCACGCGGAAGTGTGTGCCGGGGTCGTCCTCTGAAGCAGCCATGGGACCACTCTGGCTCCCCAAGGCGTCGCTGCCAACGGGCGCGAGCGCAATCCCGACTGCGGCGCGGGAGGGGTGCTACTTCCCGTCGTGCGGGTCGACCCGCTGGTGGCGGGACTCGTGCCGGTCGTCGGAGATGTCGCGGGTGCCGGTGTGATCGCGCAGGAGCTGGTAACCGTGCGGGCTGGCCCACAGGTAGGTGCCGGGTTCGAGGACGGTGTAGGTCCACGGGCTGTGGGTCTTGAGTCGGTGATGTCGCCGGCACAGCGGGGCGAGGTTGTCGGTGGTGGTGGAGCCGCGTGGCCAGGGAACGACGTGGTCGCTGTCGCACGCCCGGGCCGGTCGGGTGCACCAGGGGAAGACGCAGGTGTGGTCGCGGAGCGCGGTCTGCTCGCGGAGCCGGTCGGGGACCTCGTAGGCGTCGACGGCGATGTGCTCGGTCAGGTCGATCACCGGTTTCACGGTGACGGTGGTGTCGGGGTTGGCGCACCAGGTGCGGACCTGGTCGGCGGTGACGCCCTGGCGGTGGTTCTCCACCCGGGCCAGGTCCAGCTCGGTGCTGGTGCCCGTGATCGCAGCCTCGCTGAGGTGCACGTAGAGCACCACCTGCCGCGCAGCAGTTCCTGCGCTGGCCGAGATCGTCGAATCCAGCTCCAGCGCCAGCTGACGCCGCGCAAGATCGCCGGCGGCCATCGAGCGGCGTACGTCCAGCGATTCGGCGCACCCGGCGGCCCTGAGCGACTCCGCACCCCGGACCAGCGCGGCGTCGAGGTCCAGGGCGTCAGCCAGGTCCAGCTCGCCCTCGACGAAGGAGGTGCCGGTGAAGGAGACGTGGTCGTGGTGGACCCGGAAGTGCCGTCCGTCAGCAGCTCGCCGTGCCTCGGCCTGGGCGCGTTCGGGCATGAACCGCGCCGTCGCCTCAGCGACCAGCCGGTCCAGGGCAGCGGGGCCGATCTTGTGCGCGAAGGGCGCCACCTGAGCATCCACGAAGGCTGCGGCCTCGATGTCCAGGCCGAGGGTGGCCTGGGCGACCCGGCGTGCCCGCCACGCCGGGAGCACGTGGGCCCGCACCAGCGCCCACGTCTTCGGGAGGCGGTACTTCAGCTCCACGGCGTCGGCGAGCAGCGCTCGGCCTGCGTCGGTGGACATGCCGAGCGCGGCAGCCAGCTCGGCGATGCAGAACTCCGCCACCAGCGGCGCACCCGGCCCTGCGAGCGGCAACCCGGTGTCGCCGCCGGCACTGACCCAGGTGGCCGCGCCGACCAGGGACTCCGGTGGGTGCTGCTCGGCCCACGTGACCGCGGCCAGCATGACGTCGGCCTCGGCCGCGTTGGCCGCCGCCCGCCGCTCCCGGGCGAACGCGAGCACGCCCGAGGGGTGATCCAGCTCCTCGATCCGGGTGCTCGCGGTCGTCGTCATACCCCAGAGTCAACCAGCGACCACCGACAGTTTCCGGAGCCAGAACCCCCGTTGTGGAAGGAGAATTTGGCGACGTCGCGCCTGTCACGAGAGTCCCGAGACCCTCCTGATGGGAGTGTCCAGGCGACCGTTCTGGCTGCCCCGCACTTGTTTGAAACCACGCCGCGCGCCAGCGGCTCGTCATCGGACTCAACCTCGAACGAGGCCCTTCAGCACGGACGGCTCGGCACTTCGGTTCCTGGCACTTCTCAGGATCGGTGGGATGACCTGACCCCGTCTCGAGCAGAGCTCAGAGTGAGTCTGCGGCAGCCCCACCTTCAGAGATCCAAGAAGCAGGGTCTTCCCAGCCCGAGGCTCGGGGTGAGGTCCTGTCAGGCTCGGCCGGCGTCTCTGAGCAGCGCCTCAGCCGCTGGTGACGGACCCCACCGAGCCGAGGTCGAACTCGCGCCACCGCGGGCCGACCGGGGTGATCGTCATCAGGCGGACCTCGGTCGGGTCGGCCTCGCCGGAGGGTGCGTCGACATCGGGGTCGGACTCGGCGTGGGTGCGCTTGAGGCTGAGCTCGAGGCGGTCACCGGACAACGACTCCGCCAGTCCCTCACCCCACTCCACGACCGTCACCGCCTCGTCGATGTCAGTGTCGAGGTCGAGGTCGTCGAGCTCGGCCGAACCACCCAGCCGGTAGGCGTCGACGTGCACCAGCGCGGGGCCGTCGGACAGCGAGGGGTGCACGCGAGCGATGACGAAGGTCGGTGAGGTGACGGAGCCGCGTACGCCGAGGCCGGCTCCGATGCCCTGGGTCAGGGTGGTCTTCCCCGCGCCGAGGTCGCCGGTGAGGATGACGAGGTCTCCGGGGCCGAGCCTGGCAGCGAGGTGCTCGCCGAAGGCGAACGTCTCCTCGGGGGTCCGCAGTGGCTGGGTGAGCGGGAGCATCCGCAGCATCGTCAGCCGGTTGCCGTTCCGCTCGGACTCGACGTAGCCGAGGTTGCGCCAGAAGCTGATCGTGCCCGGCAGCTCCACCCGGGCCTCCAGCTCGAGGCCGGTGAATCCCAGCTCCTGCGCCACCTCCCGGGCCCGCGAGGCCATCTGCGCAGCCACCCCGAGCCCCCGCACCTGCGCGAGTACGCCGACCCGGCGCAGGCCGAGCAACCGGCCACGCGGCTCGAAGAGCAGCGCACCGACCGGGACGCCGTCGTGCTCCACGAGCAGACCGCCGTGCGCGTCGAGCGCGGCGCGGATCGACTCGAGCGTCTCCTGCAGCGCGGTCGCCGGGGGGTCGAGGTCGGGGCGCTTGTCGAAGGCCTCGTGGACCACGCGCAGCACGTCGGCGGCGCGCTCGCCCCTGACGATGTCGATCGTGGTCTCGTCGTTCATGACGTCACGGCCGCCACGAGGTCGTCGAGAGCCGCGTTGACCTGCTCGTGCGACTCGAACAGCACCATGTGACCGGCGCCCTCGCACTCCACGAGCGTCGCGTGCGGCAACAGCTCGGCCATCCGACGGCTGTGCTCGATCGAGGTCACCTTGTCGCGGGTGCCGCAGATGATGGTCGTCGGCACCCCGGCGAAGCTGCCGAGGTGGTCGAACTTGTCGAGCTGGCTGAAGTTGGGGAAGAACTCAGCCAGGACGTCGAAGGACGTCCCGGCGAGCATCTCGTCGAGGAACTCCACCTGGGCGGCAGGCACGTCCCTGCGCCCGAACGCGAACAGGTCAGCCACGATGAAGCCGATGTTGGAGCCGGGCCGACGGGCGGAGTCCACCAGCTCGGGGGCCTTGGCGAGCGCCGCGATCAGGCGCGGCGTCACCACCTGGCCGATCCGGTCGGGGATCCAGCGACCGACCACGGTGCGGTGCACCTGCAGGTTGCCGGCTGTGGTCGCCACCAGCGCCACCCCCTTGACCCGCCGGGCGAAGAGCTCGGGATGCCGCTCGGCGAAGGCCATGATCGCCATCCCGCCCATCGAGTGCCCGACCAGCACCACGTCGCCCTTGCGGGCCAGCCGGTTGAGCACGCTGGCCACGTCGTCCCCGAGCTGTTCGATCGTTGCTCGCTCCCGCTCCGAGCGCCCCGACCGACCGTGCGAACGGTGGTCGAAGAAGACCATCCGCCGCTTCCCGCGGAACGACTCCCGCTGGAAGTGCCACGAGTCCAGGTTCAGTGCGAATCCGTGCACGAAGACCATCGTGACGTCGTCGGCCTTGCGTCGCCTGGCCACCGCGTAGGGCGCGATCTCGTCGACCTCGGCGTGCAGCGTGACCCCGTCGTCGCAGACCACCTCGTTCGGTGTGGACCGCAGCGCCCCGAGCCGGTCGGCCTCAGCCGCACCGGCACGGCGTGCGCGCACCACGCGCCGCTCGACCACCACGCCGGTGGCGACGGCTGCGGCGGCCGCAGCGCCGAGTCCGGCTGCGGCATATCCGAGAGATCGTCGCTTGCTCACTCGAGCTCCTCGTCCCCGACCCAGACTCGGGTCTGTCTGCCACCCATCCGGGTGACGACTTCGTAGTTGATCGTTCCGCACCAGCGCGCCCAGTCGGTGGCCGTGGGCTCCCCCAGGGTTCCGGGGCCGAAGAGCACCACCTCGTCGCCCGCGTGCGCACCCGGCGCAGCCACGACGAACTGGTCCATGCAGATCCGCCCCAGAACCGGCGACCTGGCACCGGTCAGGAGGACCTCGGCCGTCGACGAGGCGTGCCGCGGAATGCCGTCGGCGTACCCCATCGGCACCAGTGCCACCCGCATCGGCCGGTCCGCCACGAAGGTGTGCCCGTAGGACACGCCGTCACCGGCAGCCAGCTCCTTGGTGAGTACGACGCGACCGCGCACCGTCATCGCCGGGACCAGGCCGATCTCCTCGCTGGAACGCACGTCAGGTGCCGGGCTGAGTCCGTAGACCGCGATGCCGACCCGAACCAGGTCGTAGCGCAGATGAGGGTGCAGCACCGCACCGGCGGAGTTCGCCAGGTGGCAGACCTCGGGGCGCAGGCCCTCGTCCCGGGCGAGTGCGCAGGCAAGCTCGAAGCGCTCCGCCTGGACCAGGTTGGCGGGATGCTCGGGCTCGTCGGCGCAGGCGAGGTGCGACCACAGCCCGGTCACCCGGACCGTCCCGTCGTCCTCGGCGGCACGGGCGGCGGAGAGGAGATCGAGCCACTCCTCCCGCGGAGCACCGCCGCGGGAAAGTCCGGTGTCGAACTTCAGCTGCACCCGGGCCACCTCGCCGAGCGCGAAGGCCGCGGCCCGGATCTCCTCGAGCTGGGCGACCGAGTACGCCGCGACGTCGACGTCGGCGGCGATCAGCCTGGCGTAGTCGGCTCCCGGGGCCGCGAGCCAGCACAGCAACCGGCCGGTGTCACCGCCTGCTCGCAGGGCCGCAGCCTCGTCGCCGGTCGCCACCCCGAGCCACTCCGCACCCGCCGCTCGCGCTGCCCGGGCCACCGGCAGCATCCCGTGTCCGTAGCCGTCGGCCTTGACCACGACCATCATCTGAGGACCCGATGGGCTGCCCCCTGCGTCGGAGCTCGTCGAGACCACCTCACGCAGCCGTCGCACGTTGTGCCGGATCGCGTGCAGGTCCACCACGATCTCGGCGTGGGGACTCGACGGGGTGACCATGGCTGGCTCATCCTCCCATTCAGCGCAGGAGGTTGCGCACGACCTCGGGCAGCGCGTCGGCCACCCGGCTCGCTGTCACCGGTCCCCCGCCACTGGCGAGTGCGGCCGCCGCACCGTGCAGCCACGACCCGGCCGACGCCGCGTCCCAGGGACTCAGCCCAGCGGCGAGCAGGGACCCGACGAGCCCGGCGAGCACGTCCCCGGCGCCGGCCACGGCCAGCCAGGGCACCCCGCTGGTCGTCACCCGCGCCCGGCCGTCCGGTCGGGCCACCACGGTGTGCCTGCCCTTGAGCAGCACGACGGCGTCGTACTTCTCGGCCGCGCGGCGCGCGAACCCGAGCTGGTCGGACTCGACCTCCTCGCGCCCGACATCGAGCATCCGCGCCAGCTCGCCCGCGTGCGGGGTGAGGACGACGTCCCGGGCACCACGCTCGACGTGGACCAGCGCGTCCGCGTCGACCACCGTGGGCACCCCGTCCGCCAGGGCCGCTTCCAGTGCCCCCTGCGCGTCGCTGTCGGCCCCGGACCCGACGACCCAGGCCTGCACGCGACCCGCTGCACCCACGACCTCGGGGCTGCGCGCCCGCACCGCCTCGGTGGCCGACCCGACGTAGCGCACCATCCCGGCCAGGCCGGTGACCGCTCCGGAGGTGCACAGGACGGCGGCACCGGGATAGGTCTCGGACCCCGCACGCACCCCCACCACACCGCGGGTGTACTTCTGGCCGAAGGGGCTGGGCACCGGCAGCATCGCCGCGACGTCCGCGGCCTGGAGCGCCTCCACGGGCGCCGTGGGCAGGTCGAGGCCGAGGTCGACGAGGTGGACCACGCCGCAGGCGAGCGCGGCCGGGTCGACCAGATGGGCGACCTTGTGCGTGCCGAACGTGACCGTGAGGTCCGCCCGCACGTGGGCGCCGTCCAGCCGTCCGGTGTCGACCTCGACACCGGACGGGACGTCCACCGCCACGACCGGCACCCCGGGGAAACGGGCCAGCGCGGCCGCTGCCGCCGCCCGCAGCGGCGGCCGACCACCGATCCCGACGATCCCGTCGACCACCACGTCGGGTGCGTGGGCGTCCTCGACGGTCACCACCCGGCCGCCCTCGTCCAGCAGCGCCGACAGTCCCTCGGGATGGCAGCTGGTCTGCCAGCAGGACGGCCTCCACGGCGCAGCCGCGCCGCGCGAGCCGTGCCCCCGCCCACAGGGCGTCGCCGCCGTTGTCGCCGGCACCGACCAGCAGCAGCACGCGTGCGGCGTACGTCGAACCGAGCAGGTCACTGATCGCGACCGCCAGCCCGGTCGCAGCGCGCTGCATCAGCGCGCCCTGCGGCAGCCGGGCCATCAGCTCGCCCTCCGCCGCCCGAACCTGCTCGACCGTGTGTGCGCTGCGCATGCACGACAAGTTAGCGGTCGGACTCCAGCACGACGAAGGCGACGGCGAGACCGCCGTCGTGGGACAACGACAGGTGCACGTGGTCGACGCCGAGCGCCTGCGCTGCGGCCAGCACGGTCCGGCGCAGCACCAGGCGCGGCCGGCCCGAGTCCTCGACCTCCACCTCGGCGTCCTGCCAGGAGAGTCCGGAGGGCGCCCCGAGCGCCTTGGCGAGCGCCTCCTTGGCGGCGAAACGCGCCGCGAGCGACTCGAGCGGCAACCCGGCCTCGGCACGGGTGAACAGCCGCTCGCGCAGCCCGGGGGTGCGCTCCAACGACTCCTCGAGACGCGCGATCTCGACGATGTCCGTGCCCACGGCGACGATCACGTCCGGGCGCTCAGCGGGCGTTCACTCGACGGTGACGGACTTGGCCAGGTTGCGCGGCTGGTCCACGTCGTGGCCCAGCGCCGTGGCGAGCTCGCAGGCGAACAGCTGGAGCGGCACGGTGGCCACGATCGGCTGCAGCAGTGTGGGCACGACGGGGAGCGTGATCAGGTGGTCGGCGTACGGCGCAACGGCGTCGTCACCCTCCTCGGCCAGCACGATCGTGCGGGCACCTCGGGCGCGGATCTCCTGGATCGCGCTGATCATCTTGTCGTGCAGCTGGTCGCGCCCCCGGGGCGGCACCACGCAGAAGACCGGGAGGCCCTCCTCGATCAGGGCGATCGGGCCGTGCTTGAGCTCACCGGCAGCGAAGCCCTCGGCGTGGATGTAGGCGAGCTCCTTGAGCTTGAGCGCCCCCTCGAGCGCGACCGGGAAGCCGGCGTGCCTGCCGAGGAAGAGCACCGAGCGCGTCCCGGCATAGCTGCGGGCCAGCTCGTAGACGGACTCCGACGCGTCGAGGACGTGCTGCACGTGCGCCGGCATCTTCTCCAGCTCGGCGACGACCGCAGCGATCTCGTCGCCGAACTTCGTGCCGCGCACCTGGGCCAGGTAGAGACCGAGGACGTAGCACGCGACCAGCTGGGTCAGGAACCCCTTGGTGGAGGCAACCCCGATCTCGGGCCCGGCGTGCGTGTAGATCACGGCGTCGGACTCGCGCGGGATCGTGGATCCGTTGGTGTTGCAGATCGCGAGCACCTTGGCGCGCTGCTCACGGGCGTACCGCACCGCCATCAACGTGTCAGCGGTCTCGCCCGACTGGCTGATCGCGACCACCAGCGTGTTCCGGGTCAGGATCGGGTCGCGGTAGCGGAACTCGTGGGCGAGCTCCACCTCGCACGGGATCCGGGTCCAGTGCTCGATGGCGTACTTCGCGACGAGTCCGGCGTAGTTCGCCGTACCGCAGCCGATGATCACGATCTTGTCGACGTCGCGCAGCTCGTCCTCGCTGATCCGCACCTCGTCGAGCTGGAGCTCGCCGTTGCCGGAGTGGCGGCCCAGCAGGGCGTCGGCGACCGCGCGCGGCTGCTCGAAGATCTCCTTGCGCATGAACCAGTCGAAGCCGTCCTTCTCCGCGGCCGACAGGTCCCAGTCCACGTGGTAGGGCCGGCCCTCAGCGGGAGCGCCATGGAAGTCGGTGACGAGCACCTCGTCGCGGGCGATCGTGACCACCTGGTCCTGTCCCAGCTCCAGCGCGTCACGCGTGTGCTCGATGAAGGCCGCGACGTCGGAGCCGAGGAAGTTCTCCCCCTGGCCCAGTCCGACGACCAGCGGGGAGTTGCGCCGCGCCGCGACCACCCGGTCGGGGTCCTGCGCGTCCACCGCCACCAACGTGAACGCCCCGGTGAGCTGGCGGCACACGCTCTGCATGGCAGCTGTCAGGTCGGGTTCGGTCTCCAGGGCCAGCTCGAGCAGGTGGGCGGCGACCTCGGTGTCGGTCTCCGACGCGCAGGTTGTGGCCAGCGCCTTCGAGCTGCACTCGCAGGGTCGCGAAGTTCTCGATGATGCCGTTGTGCACCACGGCGACACGAGCGTGCTGCCCGAGGTGGGGGTGGGCGTTGGCGTCGTTGGGGGCACCATGGGTGGCCCAGCGGGTGTGCCCGATGCCGGTCGTGGAGGGTGGCAGGGCCGTCTCCTCGATGGACTTCTCCAGGTTGGCCAGCTTGCCGGCGCGCTTGTCCGAGACGATCACCCCGCCGTCGACGAGGGCGATGCCGGCGGAGTCGTAGCCGCGGTACTCCAGGCGCCGCAGACCCTCGATCACGACGTCCCGCGCCTGCTTGTCACCGACGTAGCCCACGATTCCGCACATGCGCGCCAGTGTAGGTGTGTTCGCCGGCCGGGCGTCCGCACGGCCCTGCGAGCCCCCGGCACTAGGGTGACGCGCATGGTGAACGGCCCGCATCCGAACGAGAGCTCGCCGTACGTCGAGCTGGACCGTGGAGCGTGGGCCGCGTTGGGTCGGGCCACCGAGCAGCCGCTGAGTCCCGAGGAGATCGACCGCGTCCGCGGGTTGGGCGACGAGCTCGACCTCCAGGAGGTGCAGCAGGTCTACCTGCCGCTGTCGCGGCTGCTCAGCCTCTACGTCGAGGCCGCGCGCAAGCTGCACCGCAGCCAGGAGGACTTCCTCAACCAGCCGCACCCACCGCGTACCCCGTTCGTGATCGGTCTCGCGGGCTCCGTGGCCGTCGGCAAGTCGACCACGGCCCGGGTGCTGCAGCAGATGCTCGCCCACTGGCCGGAGCACCCCCGGGTCTCGCTGGTCACCACCGACGGGTTCCTGCTGCCCAACGCGGAGCTGCGCGAGCGTGGGCTGATGCAGCGCAAGGGCTTCCCCGAGTCCTACGACCGCAAGGCACTGCTCAAGTTCGTGATCGACATCAAGTCCGGCAAGGACGAGGTGGAGGCGCCGATCTACTCACACCTGGTCTACGACGTGGTGCCGGACGAGAAGATCGTGGTCTCCCGGCCGGACATCGTCGTGGTGGAGGGCCTCAACGTCCTCCAGTCCGCCCGGGTTCGCCCCGATGGGCGCGCCGGCCTCGCCGTGAGCGACTTCTTCGACTTCTCGGTCTATGTGGATGCGGCCACGACGGACATCCGACGCTGGTACACCGACCGGTTCCTGAGGTTGCGGGAGACCGCGTTCCGCGACCCCGCCTCCTACTTCGCCCGGTACGCCGCGCTCTCGCACGACGAGGCCATCTCCGAGTCCAACCGGATCTGGGACGAGATCAACGGCCCGAACCTGGAGCAGAACGTGAAACCGACCCGTGCGCGGGCGACCCTGGTGCTGCGCAAGGACCACGACCACTCCGTCCGTTGGGTGCGTCTGCGCAAGCTCTGAGCCGGACCCTGGCTCGATGGGCCATGATGGCGCCGTGCTGCATCTGCGTCTGCGCGTCCCCCCGGACCTCATCGACGAGGTCGTCGACCTGCTGCACGCCGACGACACGGTGACGAACATCGCCGTCCTGCGCGAGGGATTCACCCAGCCCGAGGGCGGGCTGGTGCTGGCCGACGTGGCGCGCGAGAACGCCACCGGCGTGGTCAAGGCCCTTCGCGACCTCGACCTGCAGCACCGCGGGTCGATCAGCATCGACGAGATCGGCACGATCCTCTCCGACGAGGCAGCCCGCGTCGAGCGCGCGGCTCCGGGAGCGCCGGACGACGGTGTCGTCTGGGTCTCGGTCGAGCAGCGCCTCCGCGACGACTCCCGGCTCTCGTGGGCCTTCGTGGCCTTCATGACGCTCGCCGCCCTCATCGCGGGTGTCGGGCGGATCACCGACCAGCCCATCCTGATCGTCGGCGCCATGGTCGTCGGACCGGAGTTCGCGCCGATCGCCGCGATCTGCTTCGCCTTCGCCCACCCCCGCCTGGGCATGCTGCCCGGTGCCGTGCGCTCACTGGCCACGGGCTTCGCCGTCGCGGCGGCAGTGGCCACGCTCACCTGGACCGTCGCCTACCACCTCTCCGCGTTCACGGCGGCGCAGGCCACCACCGGCGACCTCACCGAGTTCATCGTCCGCCCCGACGGCTGGTCCTTCGCCGTCGCCTGCCTGGCCGGCGTCGCCGGCACGCTCTCCCTGACCACGGAGAAGTCCGGCCCGCTCGTCGGGGTGTTCATCTCGGTCACCACCATCCCGGCGGTCGGGACCTTCGCCGTCTCGCTGGCCTCCGGGGCGTGGGCAGAGGCCGTCTCGGCCCTGGCCCAGCTGGGCCTGAACCTGCTGGGGCTGCTGCTGGCCGGCACCCTCACCCTGCGGATCCAGCGTCTGGTCTGGAGCAGGGTCGCCACCCGCGCCCGACACCGGGGGCTGCTCGCATGAGCGTGCCGACAGGACCCCGGACCGGTCCGATCCCGCCGAGCCGCTGGGACCTCAACTTCACCGGCACGGACTCGAGGTACGCCGAGACCTTCGAGAGCCTGATCGACGAGGGTCAGGACGTCGACGGCGAGGCGCGGCTCGCCGACGCGCTGGCGCCCCGCGGTGCGCGGATCCTGGACGCCGGCTCGGGGATGGGCCGGGTCGCCGCAGCCCTGCTCGTTCGAGGGCACGACGTGACGGCCGTGGAGAAGGACCCTGGCCTGATCGCCCGGTCGCGTGCCCGCTTCCCCGACGTCCCGGTCGTGGAGTCAGACATCCTCGGGCTCGACGCCGCCCTGCTCGCGGCGGCCGGCCGTCCGGCGGCGTACGACGTCGTCGTGGTGGTGGGCAACGTGATGGTCTACCTGGCCGACGACACCGAGACCCGGGCGCTAAGCGCGCTGGCCGACCTCTTGGCGCCTGGGGGACGGCTGCTGGTCGGGTTCCACCCGCGGCAGGGGCCCCCGCACAGCCGCGACTACCCGGTCGAACAGTTCCGGGGGCACGCCACCGCCGCGGGCCTGCGCGTGGAACACGTGTTCGGCAGCTATGACCTGAGGCCTCCGAGTGAGGACTACGTGGTCGCGGTGCTGGCGCATCCCGACCGCTGACGTCGGACGCTGCAGGAGCCAGCCCAACCGAGCCGACTCGAGCACTCGCCCGATCACCAGGCTGACAGCGACCAGCGTCGCCGTGAGCAGGAGCGGGTAGGCCACCGCAAGCGCCAGGGCGAGAGTCCCCCGCTCGGCGGCTGGGACCGGTGACGGGAGGTGGTGCACCAGCGCGAGCAGCGGCACGTGCATCACATAGACCGGCAGCGTCGAGCGACCGACCCTGCCGAGGAGCGCGGCACGCGGCCAGGCGGTCACGGCGCGGGAGAGCCGGATCGCCATCGGCACCGCCACCAGGCTGAGCAGCGCGGCGGTCCATCCCCGCCCCGCACCGAGCGAGAGCAGCAGGGCGACCAGCGCTGCATAGGCGACCGTGAGGGTGACGGTCGTGTGCCGGCCCGGGAGGTTCGCGATCCTGCCGAGACTTCCGGGGAACAGGGCGCCTCCAGCGAAGTAGACGAAGCTCTGCAGCACCGCTGCCCGGTTCACCTCGTCGATCGGCAGCGCCCAACCCGCCACCGCGACGAGCAGAGCCAGCGCCAGCACCAGCTTCCTCGGCAGGGGCCGGAGCAGCCGGAGGACGAGGAAGTAGACCGTCAGCGCGTAGAGGTACCACAGCCCCGTGGAGGCCCAGACGAGGTCGAGCAGCATCTCGCCCGCGTCCCGGGTCCGGTTCATCGGCAGCGTCCGCTCGACCGAGAAGACGACCGCGTGGATGCCCAGCCACAGCACGTAGAGGTAGTACGGCGAGGCCAGCCGCGGGCCCGCCACGGCACGCCACGGCCGGCGCAGCGCCGAGGAGGCGAAGTATCCCGAGAGCACGAAGAACAACGGCATCCGCAGCGGCTTCAGCGCCGCGGTCGCCCACAGCCACGGCCCCTCGACCCAGAGCAGGTCCTCGGGCAGTGCCGACGCGAAGTGCTTGCCGGTCACGTGGTGCAGGACCACCAGCAGGATGCAGATCCCCTTCGCCGCGTCGGCCCACTCCAGGCGTTGGTGCGGGGACATCGGCAGGACCTTCGGGTGGAGGAGGCGAGGAACCGGGGCAACTGGGCGCACGACGACGCCAGCCCACAAATCGTCTCAACTCGTGCGGGCTCGGTGCCAATCCGTAGCGACGCCCCGCACCGCCCTCAGGCGGGGATCACCCGCTGGGTGTGACCACCCTCATGGCGTCACGGCCGCTCCGGGTCGCGTCGGGACGTCCCGACTGCTCCCGTCGGCTCGGGTCAGGCCAGGGCCAGCTGCTCGCCGACGACCACGGCCAGCCGCTCTGCGATCGTCTGTGCCTGCTCGGCGGTGCGCGCCTCGACCATGACGCGAACCAGGGGCTCGGTGCCGGAGGGGCGCAGCAGCACCCGACCGGAGTCCCCGAGCTCGGCCTCCGCCTCGGCCACTGCAGCCGCGAGCACGAAGTCCTCGTCGGCACGCGACTTGTCGACACCGGGCACGTTGACCAGCACCTGCGGCAACCGGGTCACCACCCCGGCGAGCTCGGCCAGCGTCGAGCTCGTCGCAGCCATCCGGTCAAGCACGTGCAGGGCGGTGAGGATGCCGTCACCGGTCGTGGCGTGCCGGCTCATGATCACGTGACCGGACTGCTCACCACCGAGGGTGAAGCCGGACAGCTTCATCGCCTCGAGCACGTAGCGGTCCCCCACCTTGGTCTGGCGTACGCCGACCCCGGCGGCCCGCATCGCCTGCACGAAGCCGAGGTTGCTCATCACCGTGGCCACGACCGTGTCCTGGTGGAGCTCGCCGGCCTCACGCATCGCGAGGGCGAGGATTGCCAGGATCTGGTCACCGTCGACGACCTGACCTTCGGCATCGACCGCCAGGCAGCGGTCGGCATCGCCGTCCAGGGCGAAGCCGGCGTCGGCGCCGTGCTCGCGGACGGCCCGCTGGAGGACGTCGAGGTGGGTCGAGCCGCACCCGTCGTTGATGTTCAGGCCGTCCGGCTCAGCACAGATCGCGACCACGTCCGCGCCGGCCTCGGCCAGCGCCAGCGGACCGACCTCCGAGGCTGCTCCGTGGGCGCAGTCGAGCACCACCCGGATCCCGGCGAGGGGATGGCTGATCGTGGACACCAGGTGGGCGGCGTACTGCTCGGCGGCCTGCTCGTAGTGGCGCACCCGGCCGACGTCGCCACCGGTGGGTCGGTGCCAGGGCTCGCGCAGGCGGTTCTCGATCGCCACCTCGATGGCGTCGTCGAGCTTCACTCCGCCGCGGGCCAGGAACTTGATGCCGTTGTCGGGCATCGCGTTGTGGGACGCCGAGAGCATCACCCCGAGGTCCGCGCCGAGCTCCCCGGTGAGCCAGGCGACCCCGGGGGTCGGCAGCTCACCGAGCAGCAGCACGTCGACTCCTGCCGAGGCCAGCCCGGCGACGACGGCAGCCTCGAGGAACTGACCCGAGATGCGGGTGTCCCTGCCGACCACGGCAACCGGACGGTGCCCGGCAAAGATGCCGCGCTCGGCCAGCACGTGCGCAGCGGAGACCGACAGGTCCAGGGCCAGCTCTGCAGTCAGAGTCTCGTTGGCCAGGCCCCGGACACCGTCGGTTCCGAAGAGACGTGCCATGAAGGGCAGATCAGCGCTTGCTGAACTGCGGCGCCTTGCGGGCCTTCTTCAGTCCGGCCTTCTTGCGCTCGATGACGCGCGCGTCGCGGGTCAGCAGCCCGGCCTTCTTCAGACCCGGGCGGTTGGCCTCGGTGTCGATCGCGTTGAGGCAGCGGGCCACACCGAGGCGCAGCGCGCCGGCCTGGCCGGTGATGCCACCACCGTGGATGCGGGCGATCACGTCGAAGCGGTCCTCGAGCTGGGTGGTCACGAAGGGCTCGTTGACGACCTGCTGGTGGAGCTTGTTCGGGAAGTAGCTGTCCAGCTCACGGCCGTTCACGATCCACTTGCCGGTGCCGGGGACGATGCGCACGCGGGCGACGGCCTCCTTGCGACGGCCGGTGGCCGCGGCGGGGATGATCGTCGCGGGACGGGCGGGGGCGTCGGCGCTGGGGGCGCTCTCGGAGGAGTACGCGACACCCTGCTCGTTGACCTCGAAGGTCTCCTCGGCGTCCTGGGGGCCGGTCTCGTTGTCTGCGTCAGCCACGGTGTTCCTTTGCGTGTTCTCGGGAGAAGTTGTCACTGGGAGACCTGCGTGATCTCGAACGGCTTGGCCTTCTGGGCGGTGTGCGGGTGGTCAGGCCCGGCGTACACCTTGAGCTTCTTGAGGATCTGGCGACCGAGGCGGTTCTTGGGGAGCATGCCCCAGACCGCGTTCTCGATGGCCTTGCGCGCGTCCTTCTCCAGCAGCACGCCCATCGGGGTGGCGGAGAGGCCACCGGGGTAGCCCGAGTGGCGGTAGGACATCTTCTTGGTGGCCTTGTCACCCGAGAGCGACACCTTGGCGGCGTTGATCACGATGACGAAGTCGCCGGTGTCGGCGTGGGGGGCGAACATGGGCTTGTGCTTGCCGCGGATCAGGTTCGCGACCTGAACGGCGAGGCGACCCATCCGGACGTCGGTGGCGTCGATGACGTGCCACTCGCGCTGGATGTCGCCGGGCTTGGGGCTGTACGTACGCAACGTTGTGGGCCTTCTACTCGTTCGTGACCGTTCCGGGCTGATTCCCGGGCCGGCGGTGTGACCGACGCCTTCTGACGAACACTGCCTGCGCACGGCCCGAGGGCCGCCAACAGGTCTGCACCGAGGTCACAACGTGAGGTTCCCCGGCGCGGCAGGAGGCGC
The DNA here is from genome assembly GCA_963791105.1 of uncultured Actinomycetota bacterium. Taxonomy (GTDB): domain Bacteria; phylum Actinomycetota; class Actinomycetes; order Propionibacteriales; family Nocardioidaceae; genus Marmoricola. The sequence goes on from CAWBRA010000008.1 coordinate 155,668, forward strand.
GACCCTCAAGATTACGGGCTGTGGGCCTCAGGCGTCAAAACGGGTCCGATTGGTCGCACCTAGGCGCTGGGGCATAGGTTGAACATGGCTTGCCGCGGGCATGGACCGCTGGCGCTGCCCCGCCGCCCCGAACTCAACACGAGCACCGAACAACTAGGAGCCGACGTGACCGACACCGGTGACCAGAGCCTGACCGTACGCGACAACCGTACGGGCAAGGACTACCAGATCCCGATCCTCGACGGGTACATCAAGGCCGCCGACCTGAGCGCGATCAGGACCGACGAGGAGACGCCCGGGATCGCGACGTACGACCCCGGGTTCGTCAACACCGCGTCGTGCAAGAGCTCGGTGACCTTCATCGACGGTGAGAAGGGGATCCTCGAGTACCGCGGCTACCCGATCGAGCAGCTCGCGGAGAAGTCCAACTTCCTCGAGGTCGCCTACCTGCTCATCCACGGCGAGCTGCCGACCAAGGACCAGTACGACACGTGGGTGCACGAGATCACCCACCACACCTTCCTGCACGAGAACGTCAAGACGTTCATGCAGGGCTTCCGCTACGACGCCCACCCGATGGGGATGCTGATGGCGTCGGTCGGTGCGCTCTCCACGTTCTACCCGGAGTCGGGCAACATCGGCGACGCTGACAACCGCCACATGCAGATCGTCCGGATGATCGCCAAGATGCCGACCCTCGGCGCCTGGGCCTTCCGGCACGCGCAGGGCAAGCCCTACGTCTACCCCGACAACGACCTCAGCTACACCGCCAACTTCCTCGCGATGCTGTTCAAGATGAGCGAGCAGAAGTTCGAGGCCGACGAGCGCCTCGTCAAGGCGCTCGACGTGCTGTTCATCCTGCACGCGGACCACGAGCAGAACTGCTCCACGAACGCAGTGCGCTCGGTCGGCTCCTCGCAGGTCGACCCGTACTCCTCCGTCGCCTCCGGCATCGGCGCCCTCTACGGTCCGCTGCACGGTGGCGCCAACGAGGCGGTGCTGCGGATGCTGCGCCGCATCGGCAGCAAGGAGAACATCCCCGACTTCATCAAGGGTGTGAAGGACGGCAACGAGAAGCTGATGGGCTTCGGCCACCGGGTGTACAAGAACTACGACCCGCGCGCGAAGATCATCAAGAAGGCCTGCGACGACGTCTTCGAGGTGACCGGCGTGAACCCGCTGCTGGAGATCGCCCAGGAGCTGGAGAAGATCGCCCTCGAGGACGAGTACTTCGTCAAGCGCAAGCTCTACCCCAACGTGGACTTCTACTCCGGGCTGATCTACGAGGCCTTCCAGTTCCCGCCCGAGATGTTCACGGTCCTGTTCGCCATCGGCCGCACCCCCGGATGGCTCGCGCAGTGGCTCGAGCTGGTCCAGGACAAGGAGCAGAAGATCGCACGCCCCAAGCAGGTCTACACGGGGCACCGCGAGCTGACCTTCGTGCCGGCTGCGGAGCGCTGGAAGTAGCTCCTGCAGGGATCCTGGGCCGGGGACACCCCGGCCCAGGACTCCAGCCCAGGACTCCAGCCCAGGGCTGGACGGACTAGGTGTCGTCGCGCCCCGCGACGTAGTCGTGGACGGTCTGCTCGAACCCTTGCGCGGGCTGCCAGCCGGTCGCCGCGCGCAACCGGGCGTTGTCGCCGGTCACCGAGCGGGGGTCGTTGGGGCGGATGCGCGACGGGTCGACGACCCTGGCCACCTCGGTGACTCCCAGCTCGGCCAGCGCCAGGTCGCACAGCTCGTTGCCCGAACGGGCCCGACCGCTGCAGATGTTGAACAGCCGGTCGTTGAACGCGGGACCGAGCTCGGCCGAGAGAAGCTGACGGTAGGCCCGCGCCACGTCCCGGACGTCGGTGTAGTCACGTGAGGTGGTCAGGTCGCCCACCTGCATCGGCTGGCCCGTGCGAGTGGCCTCGAGGATCGCCGAGACCAGGTCGGGGAGCAGGAAGCCAGCACCCTGTCCGGGCCCGACGTGGTTGAAGGGGCGAGCCACCACCACGTCCAGCCCACGACTGAGGTAGTAGGCGGCGAGGTTCTCCACCACCAGCTTGCTCACGACGTACGGCGAGTTCGGGACGACTGCGCCCGTCTCGGGAATCGGCTGGTCCTGGAACGCGTCATAGACCGCGCCACTGCTGACCACCAGCACTCGTGCCTGCGAGCCGGCCGCCAGCAGCGCCTCACACATCGTGCTGACCATGGCGCTGTTGACCTCGACGTAGCGCTGCGGCTCCGCGAACGACGGGCCGACTGCTGACAGGCCGGCGAGGTGCACGACGGCGTCGACGTCGTCCAGCTCGGAGGGCCACTCGCGGGTGAGGTCGCTGGACACGAACGGCACCCCGAGGTCGGCCGACGGCGCGTCGCTCACCGCGACCGGGTCGGCACCGCTCGCCAGCAGCTCACGCAACAGGTGCCGACCGACGAAGCCAGTGGCTCCCGTGACTGCAACTCGCACGCGCCTCAGAGCTTCCGCAGCGAGATGTCGTGCTGCACCATCATTCTCACCAGTCCGGGCAGGTCGACGTGACGCTCCCAGCCGAGCACCCGCTCGGCCTTGGAGGCGTCACCGAGCAGGATGTCCACCTCGGCCGGGCGCATGAACGCGGGGTCCTGCTGCACGTAGGGACGCCAGTCCTCGACACCGATCTCGGCGAAGGCCAACGTCAAGAAGTCCTCGATGGAGTGGGTCTTGCCCGACGCGAGCACGAAGTCGTCCGGCTCGTCGTGCTGCAGCATCTGCCACATGCCACGCACGTAGTCGCCGGCATAGCCCCAGTCGCGCTTGGGCCAGAGGTCACCGAGCACGATGTGGTCGGCCGTCCCGGCATGGATGCGCGACACCCCGTCGGTGATCTTGCGCGTCACGAACTCCAGGCCGCGTCGCGGACCCTCGTGGTTGAACAGGATGCCGGTGGCCACGAACATGTCGTAGCTCTCGCGGTAGTTGCGGGCGATCCAGTGGCCGTAGAGCTTGGCCACGCCGTACGGGCTCCGGGGGTGGAACAGCGAGTCCTCGTTGTAGCCGTTGCCGGGACGGTTGTAGTCGAGGCCGCCGAACATCTCGGAGGTCGATGCCTGGTAGACCCGGGCGCGGTCCTGGAAGCCGGCGATGCGCACCGCCTCGAGGAGGTTCAGCACGCCCTTGCCCGTGATGTCGGCCGTGAGCTGGGGGTTGCGGAACGAGAACCCGACGTGGCTGACCGCCGCGAGGTTGTAGACCTCGTCGGGCTGGGAGACCTCGACGGCCTGGATGAGCGAGGTCTGGTCGGTGAGGTCCGCCTCGATCAGCGTGACGAACGGGAACTCCTCGATCACCGCCTCACGTCGGGCGTTGCGCTGACCGCGGATCAGACCGAAGACCTCGTATCCCTTCTCGTGGAGCAGCTCGGCGAGATGGCCACCGTCCTGTCCTGTGATCCCGGTGAGGAGGGCGCGCTTGGCGTCCGGCACGTGGTGTTCCTTTCCTTCAGACATGTCAACGGCAGGATCTCCGGCCGTGTCTGCGTCGCCATTCTAGAGGCGACGATCGTTCGTCAGCGGCTCCCACGGCGCGGGAGCCAGCCGTCAACCTTGCGCTTCGGGACCGTCCACCGTGCCGAGCAGCACCGCCCAGTCGGTCTCACCAGCGGCCACCGTGTCGTACAGCTGCTGCAACGGGGTGCCTGCGAAGGGGGCCGCCGGCGGCATCGAGGACTTCCCGGTCTGATGACTCTCCGGCTCGCCCGTCAGTGCGACGTGGAGGGTCCACATCAGCGCAACCGGATTGGACTCGGTGGGCTGGTGCCGAGCGAGCCCGTAGTCGATCAGCCAGGCGCCTTCGGCGCCGAAGATGACGTTCCAGGACCGGATGTCGTTGTGGTGCACCCCGAGACGGGCCAGGTCGTCGAGCGTTCGCAACAGGTCGTGGGCAGTGCGGGTCACGTCCTCGATGCCGAGGGGCGCCAGGTCCGAGACCAGGCTGCCCGCGATGGCCGGGTAGACGATCCGCACCCAGGTGCGCGAGAACTCGAAGTCCGTGAGCACGGCGGAGTGCCACACCTTCGCTTCACGGAGGAAGTTGACGCTGATGTCGATCTCCCGCAACGGCTGGCGGAGCTCCTCCTGGGCCGTGGACTCGAAGTGGTACTCCTTCACGATCCACTGCGGGTGCATGTAGTAGCGCCGGAACCGGTCCTGGCGTGTCATCGGGGATCCCAGGTAGGACTCGGCCGTGACTCGGTCGTAGGGGTAGTCGCGCCCGTTGACCGAGACCACCTGGTCCTGCATCAGGGCGACGAGGTCGCGCGGCTGGCTCTCGTCCACCCAGCGGAACTGTCCGAGCACCCGGCGCTCACCGGAGACCACTCGCTCACCGGGCCAGGCGTCATGGATGACGATGGGCACCCGCTCGACGAGGATCTTCAGCCACTCGGCCATCTCGGAGGACTCGGGGCTGACCGACGGGTCCACGATCGCGACGTCGTAGACGGCCGTCTCGAGTGCTGCGAGTCGGGTGGTGAGGTCCGGGACCGCACCGAGCACGACGGCGGAGCCGGTCACGTCCGCCACGGCCCGGGCCACGGCAGCCGAGGCGACGTCGGTCTCCCACCCCGTCGCCTTCGCGCCCCTCTCGGCGAAGTACATGGGGAGGTATCCGAAGGCGGATCCGACCACGAGGATGCGCTTGCCGACCAAGCGGCCCAAAGCGTCCTCGATCCTGCGGGCGCGAGCCACCAGGTGAGTCTCGGGGTCGCCGCCGAAGCCGCGCAGCCCGTAGACAGGCAGCGACCTGTCGGCGCGGGAGATCAGGTCGGCCACCCGCTCCAGCGGGGAGCTCGGTCGCTGGCGCGACAGCTGTCGCCGCAGCCCTTCGACGTCGGTGGCGGTGGCGCGCTGGAACTCCATCACCTCGGCGAGGGCGCGTGGTGTCCGCGAGGTCACGGCTCGAAGTCTGGCGACCTCCGCCCTGAGCAGGCGCAGGCTCCGCCTGCGCTCTGCGCGTGAGGGATCGACGCGGTCCAACACGGACGCGAGCGCCTTGCGGGCGACCCGCTTGCGGCTGGCTCCTCTGGTCGGCTCGGCGGGCGCGGACGTCGCCAGCTGATCGATGTAGCTCTCGACCGATTGACCGCGACCGACCACCACCAGCTTGGCCAGGTAGCGGATGCCCTCCACGCCGATCAGCTCGCCATCGACCTGCAGGAAGAACTCGAGGTCGTAGATCCCCGGCCTCGTGGCGCTGATCGCCAACGAGGCCGCTCCGGTCTCGTAGTCCTGCGGCGTGTCAGTCAGGCGCCGGATGCGTCGCCCACGCGCGGGACCGCCGTCGACGCTGTAGGACAGGCTCACGTCGTGCGGCTCCCGGTGACCGAGGAGCTGGTAGGAGACGTCGAGCCACACCTGTGAGCGCGCGGCCATCATGACGACCTGCGGAATCCCTGCCACCAGCAGCTGGAAGTCGTCCGCGGCGAAGCGGATCGGCCCGTGCACCAGCTCATGCCGCTGCAACCTGCGGTGGCTCTGGTCCATCAGGTCACGGGTGCGCTCGAACGGCACCAGCTCCGCCCGCTTGCGCGCGATCTTGAGCGCGGCCGGGTCCGAGGGCGCCAACCCCTTGAACAGGCCGATCGAGTAGGACTTCGAGTAGTAGTTCTCGAAGATCAGGTCCCGTGGGGAGTAGGCCTGCGGCCAGTCGCTGGCACGCCCGGGCCAGTTCAGGGTGCGGAACACCCGCTTCTGGAAGAGAGTCGGGTAGCGAGTCACCGAGTGGTTGAAGTAGGTCGCCCACTCGCAGATGTTCGAGCGACCGGCGTGACGGTCAGCCCATTGCACCGCCTCGCGGAACAGCTGCTTGTCGATGAGCTGGGGCTGGTGCGAGGCGTAGGACAGCAGCTCGAACCCTGCCGGCCCCAGGGCCGCTGCGATTGCTCGCTGACCCTCGTCGAACTCGCTGGTGCGGTGCACCCACCGGTTCAGGTCGTGGAAGTAGTGAGCACGCATGACACCGGAGCCCGTGATGAACGCGTCCACGTCGACCTGCGTCAGCGGCAGGTTGTCGTCATCCAGCATCACGAACAGGTCGTCGACCTCGTCGAGCTCCACCAGGCCCGAGCGCAGCATCCAGTTCTTGTGCTGGTGGTCCGCTGCCCTGAACTCCGCCTCGCGCCCGGCCAGGATCCGCCCTTCGTCGATCGCGACGATCGGCACCCGCGACCGGATCGAGCGGATCCGGTCCAGCATCGTGGCGGGAGCCACCACGACGTACTCGCTCACGAAGCTCGAGCGCGCGTCCCACAGCGGAATGGCGCGCTCCAGCTTGGCGGGGTTGTTGCTGATGTAGACCATCTGCAGCTGACGGGGGCGGGGGCGGTCACGCAGCTGGCGGGCCCGCGGAAGACCCCGCAGGACCGCCTCGATCGTGCTCGACACGGTGTCCCAGTCCAGCGGGCGGAAGGTCTCCTTGATGAATCGCTCTCGCGCCGCAAGCAGCTCGGGGTCTCCGAGGTACTGGCCGAGGGTCTCCACCACCTCGGCGACGGTGTTGTACCGGGTGTAGTCGCACGCGTCGCCGCCCACCTCGTACATCGAGCTGTTCTGCGAGGCCAGCGTCACCCGGCCGTGGGCGAGGGCTTCGGCGATGGGGAGGCCGTAGCCCTCGTAGCGCGACAGGTAGATGCAGGCCGTAGCCCGCTCGTAGAGCGTCTCCAGCAACGCGTCGCTCGGAGAGTCGACCCAGTGCAGTCGCTCGCCGTACAGCGGGTGACCGGCCATCATCTCGAGGGTCTGGTCGCTGAGCCAGCCCTTCCGCCCGGCGAAGACGAGGTGGGCATCGGGATACTGATCTGCCAGCTCGGTGAAGGCGCGCAGCGCCAGGGCGTGCCGCTTGCGGGGCTCGATGGTCCCCACGAACAGCAGGAACCTCCCGCCCGCGAAGGGCTCCAGTCGGGCCAGCTCCTCGTGGGTCGGCTCGGGCACCTCGGGCAGGTCGCAGCCCAGACGGGTCACCACTGTCGGAATGTGTCGTCCGACGTCCAGCTCCTCGGCCAGCTCGAGGAAGTCGCGTTCGGCGCTCCGGGAGTCGGTCATCACCAGGTCGCTGTACGCGAGCACCGCCGAGACCCACACGATCCAGTTCGCCGACGTGGTCTCGTGGACGACGTCGGCCGCCTTCAGTGGAACCAGGTCGTAGAGATAGCTCACGATGGTGACCCCGGCAGCCTTCAGCCGCGGGTAGAGCGCGGACCGCTTGAGCGGCGAGTTCCACGCCGAGTCGAGGTCCAGGAAGACGTCCGAGGGCTGGAAGTCGTCGACGGCGCGATGCCCCACCACGACCGGATCGCTCGTGCCGTCCACGAGCGAGGCCAGGGCTGAGGCCGTGTCGAACTCGTCGTAGTGGTGCTCGACCGGGTCGAAGCGCAGCATCCGGACCTGGAACTCGTCGTCGGCACCGGCTGCCAGACGCGGCAGGACCTGGCTGACCACTCGCTGGATGCCGGTCCGGACCCCGTGCCGGAACATGTCCGAGAGGTCGACGTAGACGGTGGTCGAGGTGCTCACGTGAAGTTCACCCGTCGTCGAGCGGGAGCGGCGTCGCCCACCCGGGTGACCTCGTCGAAGATCTCCGTGCGCGTCGAGGTGGCTTCCCGGAGCCGCTCCAGAGCGGACTGGGTCTCCTTCAGCGAGGGCGCGCGGTCCACCAGGACCAGGTAGCAGCTGGCCACGAAGGCCGCGTCGTCCTCGATCGCCAGCAAGGTCGCCCGCGGCACGTCGAGCACTGAGGCGTGTGCCACCGAGACGCTGCGGTGCGGTGGCCGTCGCGCGTTGCGGCGTGCCGCCTGCTCGACCACCTTCGCCGACACCCGGGCGTAGATCCGGCGGAACTCCTCGTCCTGCGCCGTCAACGGACGGACCAACGCTGTCGGACCAGGCGCAGCCGCTTCGCGGCGCGCCGGGGGCGCAAGTGCCGAGACCGGGGCCACCATCGCCTGAACGCAGCGGCGCGACGGACACCGCCTCCGGGCGCCGGGGGCTGACGACGACGGCGCCGAAGCTCCCGCCCTTGGCAGCCACGAGCTGACGACGCAGCGCTCTCAGGCCCCGAGTTCGTGGTTTCGTCATGTTGTTCGTGTTCCTCTCGACGGTGCCACCCGTGACACCACCCGCGCTCATTACGGGGTTCAAAGATACAGGTCGTCCAGACACCAGCGCGTCGCGAAACGGCTCCCGACGACGATGTCCGACCACCCTGGGGCCGGTCGGGCCACGTCAGGGGCAGCGCCGATGAGCAACGTTCCCCGTCAGCCCGATGACGAACCTCCGGCACCATCGATCACGCGGCGGTGCTCAGGCGGCTTCGATCCGGCCTGGCTCCTCGGGACGCTTCACACCCATCACGATGGCGCTGGCGAGCACGACCAGCAGCAGACCGATCACCTGCGGCAGGTCGAGCCTCTGCCCGAGCACGAACAGGCCGGCCACCGCCGCGACGGCGGGTTCCAGCGAGAGCAGGATCCCGAACACCGACGCAGCCAGCCGTCGGAGTGCGAGCAGCTCGAGCGAGTAGGGCAGCAGCGAGGACAGCACCGCGAGCCCCAGTCCCTTGAGCAGGTGCTCCCCGGTCCAGTCACCGATGCTGGGCAGGCCCACCGGCAGCACCAGCACCGCCGAGACGACCAAGGCGATCGCCAGCCCGTCCAGCCGCTGGAACTCGGCGCCGGTCCGGCTGCTGAGCAGGATGTACGCCGCCCAGCACACCCCTGCGACGGCAGCGAGTCCGAGACCGACCCAGCTGAGTTCGGCCAGAGGCACCGTGAACGCCTCCGAGATCAGCAGCACTCCCCCGGCCGCAGCCAGCACCGCCAGGAAGTCCAGCGGCCGACGTGACAGCGCCGTGGTCAGCACGAGCGGACCGAGGAACTCCACGGTGACCGCCACACCCAGCGGCAGGTGCGCCAACGAACCGTAGAAGCTCCAGTTCATCAGGCCGAGGGCCACCCCGAACGCCACGACGGTCAACCAGGCCCGACGGCTGTGACCGCGCAGCGTCGGTCGCACGAACACCGCCAGCAGGACCGCGCTGATGGAGATGCGCAGCAGCACCGACCCGCCCGCGCCGATCTCCGGCACCAGGGTCGCCGCGAGCGCACCGCCGAACTGGACGGAGATCACCCCACCGAGGACGAGCAACGGAGCCGGGACCCGGGCGGCACCGGTGGCCGGCGGCAGCGAGGCCGGCACCCCGCCGGTCGAGCCTCCAGGGGTCGCCGACGCCGGGGAAGGATCCACGCCAGCCACCCTATGGCCCACCCGCCCTCCCCCGACCGGGCAGTCCGGGTTGCCCAAACTCCCCCGACCGGGCACCCCGGGTTGCTCCAAACTCCCGCCGACCGGGCAGTCCGGGTTGCCCAAACTCCCCCGACCGGGCACCCCGGGTTGCCCAAACTCCCCCGACCGGGCAGCTCCAGGTTGCTGCGGGCGATGCCAGATCCCCCCGCGACAACCAGAGCTGCCCGGTCGGCGGCTCCTGGGCAACCAGTGCTGCCCGGTCGGCGGGTCAGCGAGCTCGCTGGACCCGGCCCTCGTCCCAGACGGGGCCGTCGGACTCGTAGACCGAGCCGTCGGCGCCGTAGACCAGGTATCGGTCGAAGTCGCGGGCGAACCAACGGTCGTGGGTGACGGCGAGCACCGTGCCATCGAACCGCTCCAGTCCTTCCTCGAGCGCCTCGGCGGACTCGACGTCGAGGTTGTCGGTGGGCTCGTCGAGCAGCAGCAGGGTGGCGCCGGAGAGCTCCAGCAGCAACACCTGGAAGCGCGCCTGCTGCCCGCCCGAGAGCGACTCGAACCGTTGGTCCGCCGCGTGCACGAGCTCGTAGCGGTCCAGCGCCCGGGAGGCCGGCTCACGGGGCAACCCGTCGCGGTGGTCGTCGCCGCGGTGCAGGATCTCCAGCAGCGTGCGTCCGAGCAGCTCCGGGTGCTCGTGGGTCTGCACGAACCATCCCGGACGCACGCGGGCCCCCAGCTTCGCGCGTCCCGTGTGCGCCACCGGCGCCACCGGGACCTCGCTCACCGGCCGGTGCTCGACGTCGGGGTCGGTGCCGCCACGAGCGAGCAGGCGCAGGAAGTGTGACTTCCCGGAGCCGTTGGAGCCCAGGACGGCCACGCGCTCGCCGTACCAGACCTCGAGGTCGAACGGCTTCATCAGCCCGGTCAGCTCGAGCTGCTCGCAGACGACGGCGCGCTTCCCGGTGCGACCACCCCGGAGTCGCATCGTCAGCTGCTGCTCGCGCGGCTGGGCCACGGGCGGTCCGGCCTCCTCGAACTTGCGCAGCCGCGTCTGAGCGGCCTTGTACTGCGAGGCGAGACCGTCGTTGAACTCGGCCTTGATCTTGTAGCGCAGCACCAGCGCCTTCAGCTTGGCGTGCTCCTCGTCCCAACGACGGCGCAGCTCCTCGAAGCGTGCGAACCGGTCCCTCCGGGCCGCGTGGTACGACGCGAAGCCGCCGGCGTGCGTCCACACGGTGTTCCCGGCAGCTCCCAGCTCGACGGTGACCACCCGGGTTGCGGTGTTGTTCATCAGCTCGCGGTCGTGGCTGATGAACAGCACGGTCTTGGGCGACTCCCGGATCCGCCCCTCGAGCCAGATCTTGCCCGGCACGTCGAGGAAGTTGTCCGGCTCGTCCAGCAGCAGCACCTCGTCCGGCCCGGCGAGGAGGTACTCCAGCACCAACCGCTTCTGCTCCCCGCCGCTCAGCGTGGCCAGCTCGCGGTACTTCGACTTGTCGAAGCCGACCCCGAGCGCCGAGGTGCAGCAGGTGTCCCAGACGACCTCGATGTCGTAGCCACCCGCGTCGGCGAACTCGGACAGCGCGTGTGCGTAGGCCATCTGGGTGGGCTCGTCGTCGACGTCCATCAGCTTCAGCTCGAGCCGGTCGACCGCGGCAGCGGCCTGGCGCACGCGAACCGGCGAGACCGAGAGCAGCAGGTCGGCCACGGTCGGGCCTGCCGAGTCGTCGTTCGCGGAGAGCCCGGCCCCCACCATCTGGCGCATCACGCCGAGCCCGCCCGAGCGGGTGACGGCCCCGGCATGCGGGACCAGGTCCCCGGTGATGATCCGCAGCAGTGTCGTCTTCCCGGCACCGTTCGCGCCCACGAGAGCCACCTTGGCGCCATCGCCGACCCGGAAGGAGACGTCGTCGAGCAGGACGCGCCCGTCGGGCAGCTCGTAGCGCACCGCAGCGACCTCGACGTGACCCATGGAGGTCATTGTGGGGCCGGTACGCCCACGCTGCCCAGTCAATTTGCCGCGATGACCGCTCGCGGGAGCGGGCGATGTCTGTCTAGGGTGGCGGCCATGTCACAGCAGACTCGGGCTGACCAGACAACCGCGCCCAAGTGGCGCCTCGTGGGACCAGGGTTGGTGGTGGCCGCCACGGGTGTGGGCGCCGCCGACCTCGTCGCCACCCTCGTCGCCGGCAGCAGCTACGGCTACGCGCTGTTGTGGTGCGCAGTCCTGGGCTGCGTGATGAAGGTGGTCCTGGTCGAGGGCGCCGGCCGGTACAGCCTGGCCACGGAACGCACGATCTACGAGGGCTGGTCCAGCCTCGGTCGGTGGACCACGTGGTACTTCGGTCCCTACATCGTCATCTGGGGCTTCGTGTACGGCGCCGCCGCGATGGCGGGCACCGGACTGCCGCTGCACTCGTTGTTCCCGGCGCTGAACGTGCAGACCTGGGGAATCGCCTCCGGACTGATCGGGCTCGCCCTGGTGTGGAGCGGTCGCTACGGCCTGTTCGAGAAGGTCGTCAGCGCCATGGTCCTGCTGATGTTCGTGACCATGGTCGGCGCCGCGGCGATCACGCTGCCGAACCTCCCCGAGCTCCTGGCCGGCCTCGTCCCGACCGTTCCGGACGGCGGGATCTTCTACGTGCTCAGCCTGGCCGGCGGGGTCGGCGGCACCATCACGCTGGCGGCGTACGGCTACTGGCTGCGGGAGAAGGGATGGATCACTCCACGGCACATGCGGGTGATGCGGATCGACAACTCCGTGGCGTACGCCGTCACCGGGCTCTTCGTGGTGGCGACGCTGATCGTCGGAGCCGAGCTGCTCTACTCGGCCAGGATCGCCGTGGCCACGGGCGACCAGGGGCTGCTCGACCTCGCGAACGTGCTCGAGGACCGCTACGGGGGCGCGGCCGGGACCGTCTTCCTGGTCGGGTTCTGGTCCGCTGCGATGTCGTCGCTCGTCGGAGTCTGGAACGGCGTCAGCCTGATGTTCGCGGACTTCGTCGGTCACCTTCGGGGACTGGACAGCGACGACCCGGCCAGCCGGTCCGGCGGCATCTGGTACCGCGGCTACATCATCTGGCTGACCTTCCCGCCGATGGTGATGCTCTTCCTCGGCAAGCCGATCTGGCTGATCCTCGCCTACGGGGTGCTGGGCGCGTTCTTCATGCCGTTCCTGGCCGTCACCTTGTTGTGGCTGCTGAACACCGACCGCACCCCAGCCCGGTGGCGCAACGGGATCTGGTCGAACGCCGCCATGGGGATCGTCGCGCTCACGTTCGCGGCGCTCGCGGTCAACGAGCTGCGCAAGCTCCTCCTCGGCTCCTGAGCGAAGCTCAGTCGAGCGGGGCCTCGATGATCGGCTCGACCGCCCTGCCCCGGTTGCCGACGGTGACGAGGAACATCCCGACCAGCATCACCACGAGCCCGATCACCGCGGGCAGCGGCGGGATCTGCCCGAGCAGGAACGCGGCGATCACCGAGGCACCCGGCACCTCCAGGAGCAGCGCTAGCGAGACCAGCATCGGAGTCGTCGTCGCCAACAGGTGGTTGAACACCGAGTGACCCAGGAGCTGCGCCGTGGCGGTGACCAGCAGCAACAGGCCCCACTGGCCCAGCGGGTAGCCACCGAGGTCCTGCCCCGCCACCACGCAGGCCACCGCGAGGATCAGGGCACAGGTGCCGTAGCAGACGAAGGTGTAGACGGTCGTGCTCGCCGTCTGCCGGGCGCGCGACCCGAGGATCGTGTACGCCGCCGCCGCGGCGCCGCCCACCAGCGCCAGGGCATCGCCCGCGAGAGCTCGCGGCGAGAGGTGGAAGTCCACGCCGGAGACCACCAGCACCCCCACGAAGGCCAGCACCAGCCCGGCGGCGACCCGGCGGTCGAAACGCTCACCCCCCAGCAGCTGCCAGGCCACGATCCAGGCCAGCTGCAACGTGACCAGCGCGGTCGCCGAGGCCACCGACGTCAGCGTCAGCGAGGTGACCCAGGTGCCGAAGTGCACGGCCAGCGCCGCTCCGGAGACCACCACCAGCCAGAGGCGGCGACCCCGCAGGGCGGCGAGCTCCTCACGCCGTCCGATCATCGCCGGCGGGGCCAGCACGACCGTGGCGAACGCGTTTCGCCAGAATGCGATCGCGAGCGGCGGGACGACCGCCAACGCCATCAGCGGCCCCGAGAGCGAGACCGCGACGACCGCGACGGCCATCAGCAGGAGTGTGCGCACCGGGACATCATCGAGGGCGACGTCAAACCGGTCGTCGGCAGGGCCGGGGAGTCAGCCGCGGCGTACTTCCAGCACCCGGAAGCCCTTGGCGCTGGCCAGCTTCTCGGTGGGGTAGCCCTGCTCGCCGAGCCAGGAGGCCAGCGAGTCGGAGCCGAGGTTCTTGCCCACCACCAGGACCGCCCGCCCACCTGGACGCAGGCGCGGCAGCCACTGCAGCAGCAGCTGGTGCAGGGCCTCCTTGCCCACCCGGATGGGCGGGTTGGACCAGATCTCGTCGAAGGTCGCCTCCGGGTCCACCTCGTCGGGCAGCACCGCCTTGAACCTGTCGGCCAGGCCGAGGCTCTCGGCGTTCTCCCGTGCGAGCAGCAGCGCCCGCTCGTTGACGTCGACGGCCGTGACCGTGGCCTCGGGGACAGCGACAGCGACGGCGAGCCCGATCACGCCGTACCCGCAGCCGAGGTCGAGGACGTCTCGCGCGTCGACCGGCGGCCCCTCCTCGCGCAGCAGCACGCCGGTGCCGATGTCCAGCCTGCCCTGGGCGAAGACCCCGGAGCCCGTGGTGAGCTCGAGCCAGTGGCCCCAGATGTTCGTCCTGACCGGCAGCCGCTTGAAGGGGGTGGCCGGGTCTGCGGTGAAGTAGTGCTCCTCCACGTCCCGCCCCTCGTCCGTCCTGCGCCCACACTGCCTGTGTCGGACAACCTTTCCACAACCCACCCGAGCGTGCCGGCCCGGGCAGCCGGCGGCAGGCTGTGCTGACCCGATGACCGAGGCCACGAAACCTGCCGAAGAGACCGATCCTGTCCCGAGCCGCAACGAGGTGACCCTCGTCGGCCGCGTGAGCGGGACGCCCGAACAACGAGAGCTGCCCAGCGGCGACCATGTGGTCACGCTGCGCGTCGTCGTCGACCGCCCGCTGCCGCGCGGCGCCACCCGTCGCTCGGTGGACGTGATCGACGTGGCCTGCTGGACCAAGCGCACCCAGCGCACGGCGCTGCGGCTGCGCACCGACCAGTCCGTCCAGGTGGACGGCTCGCTGCGTCGTCGCTTCTTCGCGACCGGTTCGGGACGCACGAGCCGCTACGAGGTGGAGGCCACCCGGCTGGCTCGGCTCAGCCCGTGACGGGGTCGTCCGTCGCGAGGGTGCGCATCGCCCGGGACTCCTGGGCACGCGCGGCCAGCTCCGAGTCCGGCGGGTAGGCCACCTCCTCCAGGGTCAGGCCCCGAGCCTGCAGCACCGTGACCGCGGGGTCGCGTCGTCGACCCGCGAGGACCTCGGTGGCCCACTCGACGGTGCGCCGGTGCTCCCCCACCGCGACCAGGCAGCCGACGAGAGCGCGCACCATGTTGTGGCAGAACGCGTCGGCACGCACGGTCGCGACCGCGAGGCCGTTCTGCTCCCGTTCCCAGTGCAGGTCGAGCAACGTGCGGATCGTGGTCGCCCCGGCGCGCTTCTTGCAGAACGCCGCGAAGTCCTGCTCCCCGAGCAGGGTCCGCGCCGCCTCGTTCATCGTGTCCAGGTCGAGCGCTCGCGGTCTCACCAGCACGTGGCTGCGGACGAGTGGATCCACTGTCTCGGGGCGGTCCGCGATCCGGTAGGCGTAGCGGCGCCAGACCGCGGAGAACCGCGCGTCGAAACCGGGCGGCGCCTCCTGGACGCGCTGGATGTGCACGTCCTGGTCGAGGATCCCGTTGAGTCGTCGACGCAGGGCATCGACCGGAGCCTCGCGACTGCGGCCGCCCACCGTGGCGAGTGGCGCTGCCGGGATCTCCACGTGCGCGACCTGGCCACGCGCGTGCACCCCGGCGTCCGTGCGCCCGGCGACGGTCAGCGACGTGCCCTCCAGCCGCAGCACCGTGTCCAGTGCGTTCTCCACCTCGGCCTGCACGGTGCGGAGGTTCGTCTGCTTGGCCCAGCCGAAGAAGTCGGTGCCGTCATAGGCAAGGTCGAGTCTCAGCCGCACCGCGACAACCTACCCTCTCGGCTCCGCACGTCCGTCTGGGATGCTGCCCGGGTGCCGCCTCCCATGTCCCGCCGTCTTGTCCTCCTCGTCGGCGGGTGCGTGGTGCTGGGCCTGGGGGTCGCCATGCTGCTCTCCGCCGACCTCGGCTCCGACGGCTTCTCGACCCTGGTCAACGGCGTCTCGATCGGCGCTGACATCCCGTTCCTGGTCTCCAACATCGCGATCAGCCTGGGCTTCCTGACGCTGTCCGCGGTACGCCGGGTGCGACCGGGCCTCGGCACGCTCGTGCAGATCGTGATCGTCGGCTTCACCGTCTCCTGGCTGCTGCCCGTCCTCGACACTCCCGGCTCCCTGCTCGGCCAGGCGCTGCTGCTGCTCGCGGCCTTCCCCGTGCTGGCGATCGGCATCGCGGCGTACCTCGGCAGCAACCTGGGTGCCGGACCGGCCGAGGCCGCCGCGCTCGCCTGGGACCCCCCGTTGCCGTTCCGGTGGAGCTACAGCGCCGTGCAGGGCACCGGCGCACTGGTCGGATGGCTGCTGGGCGCGACCATCGGACCCGGGACGCTGGCGGTCATCGTGCTGCTCGGCCCCGCCGTCGACCTGGTCAGTCGGCTCTTCCGGCTCGACGTCCATCAACAGCCTGCACCGGCCGGAACATGACAGAAGGGCCCGTCACCTCGCGGTGACGGACCCTCCTGGGTGACTGCGAGTGGCTCAGGCCTGCTCGTCGTCCTTGCTCTCGGCCTCGGACTGCGCCTCGGCAGTCTCGACGTCGGTCGCCTGCGTGTCGACCACCTGGGTCTCGCCGGCCACGTCGGTCGCCTCCACCTCAGCGGGGGCGTCCTCGGCGGGCTTCTCGACCTCGGCGGCCGGAGCCACCGGCTCCGACTTCGCGGCGGACTTCTGCTTCGGCGCCGACGGCGTGAAGGACTCGGTCACCAGCTCGATGACCGCCATCGGGGCGTTGTCGCCCTTGCGCGGTCCGATCTTGGTGATCCGGGTGTACCCGCCGGGACGCTCGGAGAAGGTCGGAGCGATCTCGGTGAAGAGCGTGTGCACGACCGACTTGTCGCGGACGGTCTTGAGGACCTCGCGCCGGTTGTGCAGGTCGCCCCTCTTGGCCTTGGTGATCAGCTTCTCCGCGACCGGACGCAGCATGCGCGCCTTCGCCTCGGTGGTGGTGATCCGGCCGTGCTCGAACAGCGCCGTGGCGAGGTTCGACAGGATCAGCCGCTGGTGGGCCGGGCTACCGCCGAGGCGGGTGCCCTTCTTGGGAGTAGGCATTGCTTCTCTCGTTTCTCCCCGGCCGTGTCAGGTACCGGAGTAGAGGGGGTCGATGAGCCGGAAGGCTCTGCGATCAGTACTGCTCGTCCTCGACGAAGGAGTCGTCATCGTCGTCGTACGCCGCCAGGGCGGTCGCCGGGTCGAAGCCGGGCGCGCTGTCCTTGAGGGACAGGCCCATCTCGACCAGCTTGGCCTTGACCTCGTCGATCGACTTCGCACCGAAGTTGCGGATGTCGAGCAGGTCCTGCTCCGAGCGCGAGATGAGCTCACCCACGGTGTGGATGCCCTCACGCTTGAGGCAGTTGTAGGAGCGAACCGTCAGGTTCAGGTCCTCGACCGGGAGGGCGAGGTCCTGGGCCAGCTGCTCGTCGACGGGCGAGGGACCGATGTCGATGCCCTCCGCCTCCACGTTGAGCTCGCGGGCCAGACCGAACAGCTCGACCAACGTCTTGCCGGCCGATGCGATGGCGTCGCGCGGGGAGATCGACGGCTTGGTCTCGACGTCGAGCACCAGCTTGTCGAAGTCGGTGCGCTGCTCCACACGGGTGGCCTCGACCTTGTAGGTCACCTTGAGCACGGGGCTGTAGATCGAGTCGACGGGCAGCCGGCCGATCTCGTTGTCCGCGCCCTTGTTCTGGACCGAGCTGACGTAGCCGCGACCGCGCTCGACGATGAGCTCCATCTCGATCTTGCCCTTGGCGTTCAGGGTGCAGATCTTCAGGTCGGGGTTGTGCACCTCGACGCCCGAGGACGCCTCGATGTCAGCAGCGGTGACCACTCCGGCGCCCGACTTGCGGAGCACCATCGCGACCGGCTCGTCGTGCTCGCTGGAGACGACGAGGCCCTTGAGGTTGAGGATGATCTCGGTGACGTCTTCCTTGACGCCCTCGATGGTGGAGAACTCGTGCAGTGCCGTGTCCACCTTGATGCTGGTGACCGAGGCCCCAGGGATCGAGGAGAGCAGGGTCCTCCGCAGGGAGTTCCCGAGGGTGTAGCCGAAGCCAGGCTCCAGAGGCTCGATGACGAACCGCGAGCGGAACTCGTCGACGACCTCTTCCGACAGTGTCGGGCGCTGAGCAATGAGCACTTTTGTTTCCTTTCCGAGCCCACCCGCTATTTGACGGGCTCGAACACACAACAGGGGTGGATGGAGGGATTACTTCTTCGAGTAGTACTCGACGATGAGCTGCTCCTGGACAGGAAGCTCGATCTGCGCCCGCACCGGACGCGAGTGCACGAGGACCCGCATCCGCGACGGGATGGCCTGCAGCCAAGCCGGGACGATCCGGTCGCCGTGGGTCTCCCGAGCCACGATGAACGGAGTCATCTCCAGGCTCTTCTCGCGCACGTCGATGATGTCGTGGTCGTCGACCTGGTAGGACGGGATGTCGACCTTCTTGCCGTTCACCTTGAAGTGGCCGTGGGCCACCAGCTGGCGAGCGTGACGACGGGTCCGGGCGAAACCTGCCCGGTAGACGACGTTGTCCAGACGGCACTCGAGAAGCTGCAGCAGGTTGTCACCGGTCTTGCCGGGACGGCGGCTCGCCTCGTCGTAGTAGTTGTGGAACTGCTTCTCCATCACGCCGTAGGTGAAGCGGGCCTTCTGCTTCTCCTGCAGCTGGTTGCGGTACTCGCTCTCCTTGACGCGCGTACGGCCGTGCTGGCCGGGGGCGTAAGGGCGCTTCTCGAACGCCTTGTCCTCACCGACGAGGTCGACACCGAGACGGCGCGACTTTCGGGTCATGGGACCGATGTAACGGGCCATTAGTCAAAGTCTCCTGTTCTGGTCTCGGGTCAGACGCGCCGGCGCTTGGGCGGGCGGCAACCGTTGTGGGGGGTGGGGGTGACGTCCTGGATGGTGCCGACCTCGAGGCCGATGGCACCCAGCGAACGGATCGCGGTCTCGCGGCCCGAACCCGGACCCTTGACGAAGACGTCGATCTTCTTCATGCCGTGGTCCATGGCACGACGCCCTGCGGCCTCGGCGGCCATCTGGGCGGCGAACGGGGTCGACTTGCGCGAGCCCTTGAAGCCGACGGTTCCGGCAGAGGCCCAGGCAATCACCGCACCCGTGGGGTCGGTGATCGTCACGATCGTGTTGTTGAACGTGCTCTTGATGTGGGCTTCGCCCTGAGCGACGTTCTTCTTCTCCTTGCGGCGCACCTTCTTGGTGCCGGCCGCGGTGCGGCTCTTGGGGGGCATTAGACAAAGTCTCCTGATGTTGCGGTCGGGAAGCTAGGGGCGAGTTCTGAAGGCAGGTGCGGGCCGAGACCCATCACTTGGACTTCTTCTTGCCGGCGACGGTGCGCTTCGGACCCTTGCGGGTGCGGGCGTTGGTCTTGGTGCGCTGTCCGCGGACGGGCAGGCCCATGCGGTGCCGGCGGCCCTGGTAGCTACCGATCTCGATCTTGCGACGGATGTCAGCCTGGACCTCGCGACGGAGGTCACCCTCGATCTTGAAGTTCGCGTCGATCTCGTCGCGGAGCTTGACCAGCTCTTCATCGCCCAGCGTGTGCACGCGCGCGTTCGGGTCGACCCCGGTGGCGGCGAGAATCTGCTGGGAGCGGGTACGGCCGATGCCGTAGATGTAGGTGAGTGCGATCTCGATGCGCTTGTCGCGCGGGAGGTCTACACCAACGAGGCGTGCCATGTGGTGGCGGTTTCCCTTCAATTGCACGGTGGTCTGGTCGTGTCGCGTCTCCTGCCTCGCAGCTGGAGCTCCGGCCATCCGTTCCGGAGGTGATTCGCCGGTCCCACGTTCGGGACGGGCTAAGCGATCACGTAGTGAATGTGTTCAGTTGTGACGGGCCGGTGGCCCGGTCGGGACCCTCAGCCCTGGCGCTGCTTGTGACGAGGGTTCTCGCAGATGACCATGACTCGGCCGTGGCGACGAATCACCTTGCACTTGTCACACATCGGCTTGACGCTCGGGTTGACCTTCATGTCAGCCCTTTCTCGGTTGTCGGCTGCTTACTTGTACCGGTAGACGATCCGACCACGCGTCAGGTCGTAGGGGGAAAGCTCCACCACCACGCGGTCCTCAGGGAGGATCCGGATGTAGTGCTGGCGCATCTTGCCGCTGATGTGGGCGAGCACCTTGTGTCCGTTGGTCAGCTCGACCCGGAACATGGCATTGGGGAGGGCCTCCACAACGGAGCCCTCCATCTCGATCACGCCTTCCTTCTTCGGCATGTCCTCCACAATCTTCTCGCTGGTTGGTGTGTCTTGCCGTCGGCCCGGGAACCGCCTGCCTGACCGGATGGCCGTGGCAGTGGACCTCGTGAACCGTCCGGGGCACCCCATCCCCGGGCGCGCGCGACACGCTCTGCGAGCGAGTCAGCGTTTGTCCGGGCAGCCGCGAGGCACCACAAAACGGGCCCACGTTGGGCCGACTGCTCAGTCTAGGGGAAACCAGCGGTCCAGCGTTAATCGACGTCAGCGGCGATACAGGGCCACGAAGTTGCGCAGAATGGTCATCGGGTGGCTCACCTCGACCCCACGCGAGCGCTCCTTGAGCTCCTCGGCGGTGCCCGGCTCGAAGTAGCCGGCGTTCTTGTACACGTCGATCCGGGTGCACACGCCGGCGAGGTCGAGCTCGGGGTGGAACTGGGTCGCGTAGGCGTTCTGACCGACACGGAACGCCTGCACCGGGCAGGCGCGAGAGGTCGCGAGCAGGGTTGCCCCAGCGGGCAGGGTCGCCATGGCCTCCTTGTGCCCGCCGTACGCCGCGAAGTCGACCGGCACGCCGGCCAGCAACGGGTCCGCCTCCCCCGCCCGGGTCAGCTGCACCGAGAGCGGTCCCACCGGCTCCGGTGTGCTCCGGTCGACCACTCCTCCCTGGTGCAGGCCCAGGGTGCCGATGCCGTAGCACGCCCCGAGGAAGGGGAAGTCCTGAGCGACCACCTGGTCGAGGAGCGTCCAGATGGCTCGCTCGGACCGCGCCTGGGCCACGGACTTCGTCTCGGCCGGGTCGCTCGCGTTCCACGGGCCCCCACCCAGCAGGATGCCGGACCACGCGTCGAGGTCAACCGTCGGCAGCTCCTCGCGAGCGAGGTTCACCAACGGCAGCTCGGTCTCGGACAGGCCGGTGAAGCGGAGGAAGGACTCGTACTCGTTCTCGGCGGCGGCCTGCTCGGGACGGATGGACAGCAGCAGGAACGGTTTCAACGCGTACCAGCTTCCCGTACGTTCCTGGAGCTTCCCGTCCTTTGCAAAGCACGGGAAGCTCGGGTTTCCCACGGGACCGTGGGAAACATCAGTCGCCGCCGTACGGAACCCCGAGCTCGGCCAGCCGGGCCCTGCCGCCGTCGATGGCGGTGAGGATCCAGGCTCCCCCGGGCATCAGCGTGAACGTGTGCTCGAAGTGCGCAGCCCAGCTGCCGTCGTCGGTGACGATCGTCCACTCGTCCTCGGCGACGTCGGTGTACTTGCTGCCCAGGGTGACCATCGGCTCCACCGCCAGGGCGAGCCCGAGCTCCAGCTTGGGTCCGCGGCCGGGGCGGCCGTAGTTGGGGACGTTCGGTGGCTGGTGCATGGCTGTGCCGATGCCGTGTCCGGTGAAGTCCTCGAGGATGCCGAACTCGCCGCCCGACGGGTGCGGCTGGGAGCGGACGTAGCTCTCGACCGCGTGCGAGATGTCGGTGACCCGACCGCCCAGCCGGGCCGCGGCGAAGCCGGCCCACATCGAGGCCTCGGTGATCCGCATCAGCTCCAGCACGTCGGGACGTACCTCGCCGACCGCGACCGTGATCGCCGCGTCACCGTGGAAGCCCTCGATGATCGCGCCGCAGTCGATGGAGATGACGTCGCCGTCCTCGAGGACCCGGGCACCGGGGATGCCGTGCACGACCTCGTCGTTGACCGAGGCGCAGATGCTGCCGGGGAACGGCGGGTGGCCGTAGCCGAGGAACGACGGGATCCCGCCACCTGCGCGGATGTTCTCCTCGGCGATCGAGTTCAGCTCACCGGTGCTGATGCCCACGCGCACGGAGGCACGGAGCAGCTCGAGGGTCTCCCCCACCAACAGGCCGGCGGCGCGCATCTTCTCGATCTGACCGGGCGTCTTGATCTCGACGCCGCGGTCGCGGAAGCCCACGGCTCAGCTTTCGTCGATGTTGTCGAGCGCAGCGAAGATCCGTGCGGTGACCTCGTCCACCTCGCCCACGCCGTCGACCTCGACGAGCAGGTTGCGGTCACGGTAGACGTCGATGAGGGGCTCGGTCTGCTCGAGGTAGACCTCCTGGCGGCGCCGGATGACGTCCTCGGAGTCGTCGGAGCGTCCGTCGGTCTCGGCGCGCTGCAGCAGGCGCTGGACCAGCTCCTCGCTGTCCACGGTCAGGACGACGACGGCGTCCAGGGAGTGACCGGTGAACTTGATCATCCCGTCGAGCTCCTCGACCTGGGCCAGGGTCCGCGGGTAGCCGTCGAGCAGGAAGCCGGGCTCGGCGTCCGGCTCGTCGATGCGGTTGCGGACCATCAGGTTGGTGACCTCGTCGGGGACGTACTCCCCGGCGTCCATGTACTCCTTGGCCTTGCGGCCCAGCTCGGTGCCGTTGGAGACGTTGGCCCGGAAGATGTCGCCGGTCGAGATCGCGGGGATGCCGAAGTGGTCCGCCACGACCTTGGCCTGGGTGCCCTTGCCGGCCCCGGGGGGACCCATCAGGATCAATCTCATCAGCGCAGGAATCCTTCGTAGTTGCGCTGCTGGAGCTGGCTCTCGATCTGCTTCACCGTGTCGAGCGCGACGCCGACCATGATCAGCAGGGAGGTGCCACCGAACGGGAAGTTCTGGTTGGCGCCGACGAGGACGAGCGCGATCAACGGGATCAGGGAGAGGAGACCCAGATAGAGCGCACCAGGCAGCGTGATGCGGGACAGGACGTAGTTGAGGTACTCCTCGGTCGGCTTGCCCGCCCGGATCCCGGGGATGAAGCCGCCGTACTGCTTCATGTTGTCTGCGACCTCTTGGGGGTTGAAGGTGATCGCGACGTAGAAGTAGGTGAAGAAGATGATCAGCAGGAAGTAGGCCAGCATGTACAGCGGGTGGTCACCGCGCACGAAGTAGGCGGCGATGAAGCGCACCCACACGGAGTCGGAGTTCTGGTTGAACTGCACGGCCATGGCCGGAAGGTAGAGCAGGCTCGAGGCGAAGATGACGGGGATGATGCCGGCCTGGTTCACCTTGAGCGGGATGTAGGTGGAGGAGCCGCCGAACATCTTCCGCCCGACCATCCGTCGGGCGTACTGGACCGGGATCCGGCGCTGTGCCTGCTCGATGAACACGACGGCGGCCACGATGACCACACCGACGATCAGCACGCCACCGAAGATCCACGGGCCCTTGGCCTTCTGGACGCCCCACAGGGCGGCGGGGAACGTGGCGACGACCTGGGTGAAGATCAGGATCGACATGCCGTTGCCGATGCCCCGCTCGGTGATGAGCTCGCCGAGCCACATGATCACGGCGGTGCCGGCGGCCATCGTCAGCACCATCAGCAGTGCGATCTGGGTGGTGTCCTCGTAGAGCAGCGGCTTGGTGCAGCCCTGGAGCAGGTTGCCCGTCCGCGCCAGCGCCACGATGCCAGTGGCCTGGAGGACCGCCAGGGCCAGGGTGAGGTAGCGGGTGTACTGGGTGATCTTGGTCTGCCCGGACTGGCCCTCCTTCTTCAGGGCCTCCAGACGCGGGATCACGACGACGAGCAGCTGCAGGATGATGCTCGCGGTGATGTAGGGCATGATCCCCAGCGCGAACACGGTCAGCTGGAGCAGCGCGCCACCGGAGAACAGGTTGATCAGCCCGTAGATCCCGCTGTCCTTGGTCGCCTCGAAGCAGGCCTGGACGTTGGGGACGTTCACCCCCGGAGCCGGGACCTGGGACCCCAGCCGGAAGAGGGCGACGATGAACAGCACGAACAGCAACTTCTTGCGCAGGTCCGGTGTACGGAAAGCGTTGGCGAATGCGCCTAGCACGTGCTCCTCTTTCGGATATCGACTGGCCGGGTCCCCCGGACGGGCCCAAGGACTGGTTCAGTCAGACCAAATCCGTGGAAGCCTAACAGGGCAGGAGGATCGCTGACGGCCGAGGCCGCCGAGATCATCCTGCCCTGTCGGCTGCATGCATGTGGTTACTGGAGCTCGGTCGCGGTGCCACCGGCGGCCGCGATCTTCTCCTTGGCGGAACCGGAGAACCGGTCCGCGGTCAGGTTCACGGCGACCGAGATCTCGCCCTGGCCCAGGACCTTGACGGGTCGATCCTTGCGGACAGCACCCTTGGCCACCAGGTCGGCGACCGTGACGGTGCCACCCTCGGGGAACAGGTCGTTGATCCGGTCGAGGTTGACGACCTGGAACTCCACCTTGAACGGGTTGCGGAAGCCCTTCAGCTTGGGCAGGCGCATGTGGATGGGCATCTGCCCACCCTCGAACGCTGCCGGAACCTGGTAGCGGGCCTTGGTGCCCTTGGTGCCGCGACCGGCGGTCTTGCCCTTGGAGGCCTCACCACGACCCACGCGGGTCTTCGCGGTCTTGGCACCGGGGGCCGGGCGCAAGTGGTGCAGTTTCAAGCTCATTTGGGATCTACCTCTCCGTCAACCTCCGTGAACGACACCAGGTGCCGGACGGCGTGGACCATGCCCCGGATCTCCGGACGGTCCTCCTTGACGACCACGTCACCGATCCGCTTGAGGCCCAGCGAGCGCACGGTGTCGCGCTGGTCCTGCTTGCAGCCGATGATGGACTTCTTCTGCTCGATCTTCAGGCGCGCCATCACTGGACTCCTGCAGGCTGGGCCTTCGCCGCCTCGATGCCCTCGGCCTGAGCCTTGAGCAGCGCGCGGGGAGCGACGTCTTCGACGGGCAGACCACGGCGGGCAGCGACAGCTGCGGGCTCCTCGAGGGAGCGCAGTGCCTCCACCGTGGCGTGCACGATGTTGATCTGGTTCGAGGAGCCGAGCGACTTGCTCAGCACGTCGTGGATGCCGGCGCACTCGAGCACGGCGCGTACCGGACCACCGGCGATCACACCGGTACCGGGGGCAGCCGGGCGCAGGAGTACGACGCCTGCGGCCTTCTCACCCTGGACGGGGTGAGGGATGGTGCCCTGGATGCGGGGGACGCGGAAGAAGCTCTTCTTGGCTTCCTCGACACCCTTCGCGATCGCGGCGGGAACCTCCTTGGCCTTGCCGTAGCCGACACCGACCATGCCATCGCCGTCTCCGACGATCACCAGGGCGGTGAAGCTGAAGCGACGACCACCCTTGACGACCTTGGCGACGCGGTTGATGGCGACGACGCGCTCGATGTACTGGCTCTTCTCCTGCTGGCCACCGCGACCACCGTCACGGCCGCCGCGGCCGCCACCTGCGCGCTGTCCGCGCTGCTGGGATCCGCTCATCAGTTAACTCCCTTGAATGTCATGTCTGCACCGGTCGCCATCAGAAGGTCAGGCCACCCTCGCGGGCGCCGTCCGCCAGGGCGGCGACGCGGCCGTGGTACTTGTTGCCGGCGCGGTCGAAGACGACGCCCTCGACACCAGCGGACTTCGCACGCTCGGCGACGAGCTCGCCGACCTTGCGGGCCTTGGCCGTCTTGTCGCCCTCGGTGGAGCGGACGTCGATCTCCATGGTCGAGGCAGACGCGAGCGTCTTGCCGACCAGGTCGTCGACGACCTGCACCCGGATGTGCTTCGAGGACCGGGTGACGACGAGGCGCGGACGCTCTGCCGTACCGCTGATCTTCTTGCGACCGCGAATCTGGCGACGCGCACGCGATGCGACACGAGCCGCGGTGTGCTTGCCAGCCTTGAGTGAGATGGCCATCACTTACCAGCCTTTCCGACCTTGCGGCGAATGTGCTCTCCGGAGTAGCGCACGCCCTTGCCCTTGTACGGCTCGGGCTTGCGCAGCTTGCGGATGTTGGCGGCGACTTCGCCGACGAGCTGCTTGTCGATCCCCTGGACGCCGAGCTTGGTGGGGCTCTCGACGGAGAACGTGATGCCCTCGGGGGCGTTGAACGTGATCGAGTGCGAGTAACCGAGCTGGAACTCCAGCTGCGTCGGGCCCTTGGAGAGCACGCGGTAGCCCACGCCGACGATCTCGAGCTTCTTCTCGTAGCCGTCGGTGACACCGACGACCATGTTGTGGATCAGGGAGCGGGTCAGACCGTGCAGGGCACGACTCTGCCGCTCGTCGTTCGGGCGCTTCACCTCGAGGGAGCCCTCACCGTTCTCGACGGTGAGAGGAGCCGCGACCGTGTGGCTGAGGGTGCCCTTGGGCCCCTTGACCGTGACGGTGCTGGCCTGCACCTGGACCTCGACGCCGGACGGGACCGGGACGGGCAGCTTGCCAATGCGAGACATTGCTATTCCTCCTGGTTCCTGGTCACCAGACGTAGGCGAGGACTTCCCCACCTACGCCCTTGCGGTTGGCCTGACGGTCGGTGAGCAGACCCTGGCTGGTCGAGATGATCGCGACACCGAGGCCACCGAGCACCTTGGGCAGGCCGGTCGACTTGGCGTAGACCCGGAGTCCGGGCTTGCTGATCCGGCGCACCCCGGCGATGGAGCGCTCGCGGTTGCGGCCGTACTTGAGCTGGATCTCGAGGGTCTTGCCCACGACGTTCTCGTGGTCGGCGACCTCGAAGGAGGTGATGTACCCCTCCTGCTTGAGGATCTCCGCGACGCCCTGCTTCAGCTTGCTGTACGGCATCGCGACGGAGTCGTGGTACGCCTGGTTGGCGTTGCGCAGACGAGTGAGCATGTCTGCGATCGGGTCTGTCATGGTCATGGCCGGGTCGGCCCTTTCTCCACTCCGGTTTCGCCCTGCATCTCAGGACGACCTGTAGCGATCATTGGTGGTGGTTGTTACCAGGAGCTCTTGGTCACGCCGGGCAGCTCGCCCGCGTGGGCCATCTCCCGCAGGCAGATCCGGCACAGGCCGAACTTGCGGTAGACGGCCTTGGGACGGCCACAACGCTGGCAGCGGGTGTAGCCGCGCACCGCGAACTTGGGCTTGCGTGCGGCCTTGACCTTCAGTCCGGTCTTCGCCATGTCAGTTCTCCTCCTTGAACGGGAAACCGAGCTTCTTGAGCAGCGCACGACCCTCGTCGTCGTTGGTCGCCGTGGTGACCACGGTGATGTCCATGCCGCGCTGGCGGTCGACCTTGTCCTGGTTGATCTCGTGGAACATGACCTGCTCGGTCAGCCCGAAGGTGTAGTTCCCGCGACCGTCGAACTGACGGTCGGAGAGACCGCGGAAGTCGCGGATACGGGGCAGGGCCAGGGCGAGCAGGCGGTCGAGGAACTCCCACATGCGGTCGCCTCGCAGCGTCACGTGGGCGCCGATCGGCATGCCCTCGCGCAGCTTGAACTGGGCGATCGACTTGCGCGCCTTGGTGACCTGCGGCTTCTGGCCGGTGATCGCGGTGAGGTCCTTGACGGCACCCTCGATCAGCTTGGAGTCGCGAGCTGCCTCGCCGACACCCATGTTGACCACGATCTTGGTCAGGCCGGGCACCTGCATGACGTTCGCGTAGGCGAACTGCTCGCGCAGCGCGGGGATGATCTCCTCGCGGTAGCGAACCTTCATCCGGGGCATCTCGCCCGCGGCGGTCTTGGTCTCAGTCACTGCTTCACTCATCAGATCTCGTCTCCGGACTTGCGCGAGATGCGAACGCTCCGGTGTGCGGGGTACGTCGAACCGTCGGGACGACGCTTCGTGGTCTCCACGCGCTTGGAGCCGACGCGGGTCGCACCCTTGCCGTCCACCAGCATCACGTTGGAGATGTGGATCGGGGCCTCCGCGGTCACGATGCCGCCGGTGTTCCCGGCGCGCCCACCCTGGTTGATCACCTTGGTGTGCTTCTTGACCCGGTTGATGCCCTCGACGATCACCCGCTGCTCCTCGCGGAGCACCTGGATGACCTTGCCTTCGGCGCCCTTGTCCTTGCCTGCGATCACCTTGACGGTGTCGCCCTTCTTGATCTTGACGCTCATCTCAGAGCACCTCCGGTGCAAGCGAAATGATCTTCATGAACTTCTTCTCGCGCAGCTCGCGGCCCACCGGGCCGAAGATGCGCGTTCCACGGGGTTCCCCGTCGCTCTTGAGGATCACGGCTGCGTTCTCGTCGAAGCGGATGTAGGAACCGTCCGAACGACGGCGCTCCTTGACGGTCCGCACGATGACGGCCTTGACGACGTCGCCCTTCTTGACGTTGCCGCCCGGGATCGCGTCCTTGACGGTGGCGACGATGACGTCGCCGATGCCGGCGTAGCGCCGACCAGAGCCGCCGAGCACGCGGATGCACAGAATCTGCTTGGCACCCGTGTTGTCGGCGACCTTGAGTCGCGACTCCTGCTGGATCATTGTCTTAGCTCTCCTACTTCGCCTTCTCGAGGATCTCCACCACACGCCAGCGCTTGGTCGCTGACAGGGGGCGGGTCTCCATGATCAGGACGCGGTCACCGACGCCACAGTCGTTCTGCTCGTCGTGGGCCTTCAGCTTGCTCGTACGGCGCATGACCTTGCCGTAGAGAGCGTGCTTGACGCGGTCCTCGACAGAGACCACGACGGTCTTGTCCATCTTGTCGCTGACGACCAGGCCCTCACGGACCTTGCGCGCCGAGCGCTCCCCGTTGGTGGGGGTGACAGCCGCTTCGTTACTCATGCAGCACCATCCTTGGTTGCGCCCGGGACGGACCGGATGCCGAGCTCGCGCTCACGCACCACGGTGTAGATCCGGGCAATGTCCTTCTTGACCGCGCTGAGGCGGCCGTGGCTCTCGAGCTGACCAGTTGCGGCCTGGAATCGGAGGTTGAAAAGCTCCTCCTTGGCCTCGCGCAGCTTGCCTTCGAGGTCGACGTTGTTCAGGTCGTCGAGCTCATGTGCGGTCGCCATCAGAAATCACCTGCTTCACGGCTTACGAAACGGCACTTCATGGGGAGCTTGTGCGTCGCGAGGCGCAGGGCCTCACGAGCAACTTCCTCGGAAACACCGGCGAGTTCGAACATGACACGACCTGGCTTGACGTTCGCCACCCACCACTCGGGCGAGCCCTTGCCGGAACCCATGCGGGTCTCGGCGGGCTTCTTCGTCAGCGGGCGGTCCGGGTAGATGTTGATCCAGACCTTTCCGCCACGCTTCATGTGCCGAGTCATCGCGATACGCGCGGACTCGATCTGGCGGTTGGTGACGTAGTGGCCTTCGACCGCCTGGAGGCCGAAGTCGCCGAAGGCGAGCTTCGTTCCACCCTTGGCTGCACCAGTCCGCTTGGGGTGGTGCTGCTTGCGGTGCTTGACCCTGCGGGGCATCAACATGGTGTTCAGGCCTCCCCGTTGCTGGTCGGAGCTGCGGCGACAGGGGCGTCGGCGGCCGGAGCCGCCGCGTCCTGCGTCGCGGGTGCGTCGGAACGAGCCGGGCGGTCACCCGCACCGGCACCGCGGGTGCCACGCGTCGGACGGTCAGCGCCACGCTCGCCGCCACGGGCTGCGCCACGGCCACGGCCGGGAGCGCCGGCGCGAGCTGCGGCCTGGGCCTCACGCTCGGCACGGGTGCCGGCGACCTCGCCCTTGTAGATCCAGACCTTGACGCCGATGCGACCGAAGGTGGTGCGGGCCTCGTAGAAGCCGTAGTCGATGTCGGCACGCAGGGTGTGCAGGGGCACGCGGCCCTCGCGGTAGAACTCCGAGCGCGACATCTCGGCGCCGTTCAGACGACCCGAGCACTGGATCCGGATGCCCTTGGCACCGGAGCGCATCGAGGTCTGCATGGCCTTCTTCATCGCGCGACGGAACTGCACGCGGCCAGAGAGCTGCTCGGCAACGCCCTGGGCGACCAGCTGCGCGTCGATCTCGGGCTGCTTGACCTCGAGGATGTTCAGCTGGACCTGCTTGCCGGTCAGCTTCTCGAGCTCGGTGCGCAGGCGGTCGGCCTCGGCGCCACGGCGACCGATGACGATGCCCGGGCGCGCGGTGTGGATGTCGACCCGCACGCGGTCACGGGTGCGCTCGATCTCGACCTTGGAGATGCCGGCCCGCTCCATGCCCTTGGAGAGCAGCTTGCGGATCGCGACGTCCTCGCCGACGTAAGCCTTGTACAGCTTGTCGGCGTACCACCGGCTCTTGTGGTCGGTGGAGATTCCGAGACGGAACCCGTTCGGGTTGATTTTCTGACCCATCAGGCAGTCCGTCCCTTCGTCTTGGACTCGTCGGCGGGCTGCACGACCAGGGTGATGTGGCTGGTGCGCTTGTTGATCCGGGTGGCCCGGCCCTGCGCACGCGGACGCCACCGCTTCATCGTCGGACCCTCGTCGACCATCGCCTTGGCGACCACGAGGGTGCCTCGGTCGAGGTCCTCGGTCGTCTCGGCGTTGGCCACTGCGCTCTCCAGCACCTTGTAGACGGTCTCGCTGGCGGCCTGCGGCGCGAACTGCAGCAGGGCCAAGGCATCGTCGACCGGCAGGCCGCGGACCATGTCCACGACCCGTCGCGCCTTCATCGGGGTGATCCGGACGAAGCGCGCGCTGGCGAACGCGCCCGGCTGGTCGCCGAGCAGCGAGTCACGGCGGGCGCTGGTGCGCCTACGCTCTGTAACGCTCATTGCTGTCATCTCTCCTTGGGCGCGCCGCGTCAGCGACGACGGCTCTTCCGGTCGTCCTTCACGTGCCCGCGGTAGGTGCGGGTCGGGGCGAACTCGCCCAGCTTGTGGCCGACCATGGAGTCGGTCACGAACACGGGTACGTGCTTGTGCCCGTCGTGCACGGCGAGCGTGTGACCGATCATGGTCGGCACGATCATCGAGCGACGCGACCACGTCTTGATCACGTTGTGGGTCCCGGCCTCGTTCTGTGCGTCCACCTTCTTGCTCAGGTGGTCGTCCACGAACGGACCCTTCTTCAGGCTGCGAGGCATCTCGTTACTTCCCTACTCAGCGCTTCTTGCCGGTCTTGCGGCGACGGACGATCAGGGCATCGCTGGCCTTGCGCTTGCGCGTACGGCCCTCGGCCTTGCCCCACGGGGACACAGGGTGGCGACCACCGGAGGTCTTTCCCTCACCACCACCGTGCGGGTGGTCAACCGGGTTCATGACGACACCACGGACGGTCGGGCGCTTGCCCTTCCAGCGCATGCGGCCGGCCTTGCCCCAGTTGATGTTCGACTGCTCGGCGTTGCCGACGGCACCGATGGTGGCGCGGCAGCGCACGTCGACGTAGCGCATCTCGCCGGACGGCATCCGCAGCTGGGCGCGGGAGCCTTCCTTGGCGACGAGCTGCGCGCTGTTCCCTGCGGAGCGAGCGATCTTGGCACCGCCACCGGGCCGGAGCTCGATGCAGTGGATCGTCGTACCGACGGGGATGTTGCGCAGCGGCAGGTTGTTGCCGGGCTTGATGTCGGCGGTCGGACCCGCCTCGATCGCGGTGCCCTGGCTGATGCCGAGCGGCGCCACGATGTAGCGCTTCTCGCCGTCGGCGTAGTGCAGGAGCGCGATCCGGGCGGTGCGGTTCGGGTCGTACTCGATGTGAGCGACCTTGGCCGGCACGCCGTCCTTGTCGTAGCGACGGAAGTCGATGATCCGGTAGGCGCGCTTGTGCCCACCACCCTGGTGACGCGTGGTGATGCGGCCCTGGTTGTTGCGACCACCCTTCTTGGGCAGCGGCTTGACCAGCGACTTCTCCGGCGTCGTCCGGGTGATCTCGACGAAGTCAGCGACCGACGAGCCACGACGGCCCGGGGTGGTCGGCTTGTACTTGCGGATTGCCATGTCAGTTCCTTAGTCGTCGTCGGCCGGTCAGGAGACCGGGCCTCCGAAGATGTCGATGCGGTGACCCTCGGCCAGGCTGACGATCGCGCGCTTCGTGTCCTTGCGGCGGCCGAGGCCAGTGGCGGTACGACGGGTCTTGCCGGTCCGGTTCATGGTGTTCACCGAGGTGACCTTGACGTCGAAGACCTTCTCGACCGCGATCTTGATCTCGGTCTTGTTGGCGTCCGGACGAACCAGGAACGTGTACTTGTTGGCGTCGAGGAGGCCGTAGCTCTTCTCGCTCACCACGGGTGCGATCAGCACGTCGCGGTGGTCCTTGTGCAGGGTGCTCACTTCTCGCCCTCCTCATCGGCGTGGGTCGCCTCGACGGACGCGGGAGAGCCCGCCTCCACGAAACCGGCTGCCTCGGCGTCGGCCGACGTCTTGAACCAGACCTCGGCCACGGTGGCGTCGTACCACTGGCCACCGGGGGCGTGGAACTTCATCGAGTCCTTGTTGCCCTTGATCTCGAAGCCCTCGGGGGCCTCGCCACTCTCGAGCGGAGCGGCTGACCCGGCGAACTCCTCGGTCTCGGCGTCGACGGCCGGGGCCTCGGCTTCCGGGGCCTCGACTGCAGGCTCCGCGACGGCGGCCGCGTCGTGGGCCGGAGCCTCGACGATGGTCGCCTTGCGCGAGCTGGACGCCGCGGTGCCGTTGACGAACGAGTCGTAGGCACCCTTGGTGAAGATCACGTCGTCGGACAGCAGCACGTCGTAGGTGTTGAGCTGGTCGACGGCGAGCAGGTGCACCACTGCGACGTTGCGCAGCGACAGCCAGGTCATCACGTCGTCGCGCTCGAGCACGACGAGCTGACGACGGTCACCGGCGAGGCCGGTCAGCGCAGCCACGGCGTTCTTGGTCGAGGGCTTGTCGCTCTGGCCGCCGATCAAGGACTCCACGACGTGCACGCGGCCGGCGCGGGCCCGGTCGGAGAGGGCTCCGCGCAGGGCGGCAGCCTTCATCTTCTTGGGGGTCCGCTCGGAGTAGTCACGCGGCTGCGGGCCGTGGACGACGCCACCGCCGGCGAACTGAGGTGCCCGGGTCGAGCCCTGACGGGCGCGGCCGGTGCCCTTCTGCTTGTGCGGCTTGCGGCCACCACCGCGAACCTCGCCGCGGGTCTTGGTGGAGTGCGTGCCCTGGCGGGCCGCAGCCTGCTGGGCCACGACGACCTGGTGGATCAGCGGGATGTTGGTCTCCACGTCGAAGATCTCGGCGGGAAGGTCGACCTTGACGGTCTTGGCGGTCATGCGCTGGCCTCCTCAGACTTCTTCGCAGCCGAGCGGATGACGATGAGGCCACCCTTGGGACCGGGAACGGCACCCTTGAGCAGGATCAGGCCCTTCTCGACGTCCACGGCGTGCACGGTGACGTTCTGGGTGGTCACCACGTCGGTGCCCATGCGGCCGGCCATGCGCGTGCCCTTGAAGACACGGCCCGGCGTCGCGCAGGCACCGATGGACCCCGGCTTGCGGTGGTTCTTGTGGGCACCGTGGGAGGCGCCGACACCGTGGAAGCCGTGTCGCTTCATCACACCGGCGTAGCCCTTGCCCTTGCTGGTGCCGGTGACGTCGACCTCTTGGCCGGCGGCGAACAGCTCGGGGCTGAGCTCCTGGCCGACCTCGTAGGACGCGGCGTCACTGGTGCGGATCTCCACGACGTGGCGGCGAGGAGTCACGCCGGCCTTGTCGAAGTGTCCGGCAGCGGGCTTGGTGACCTTGCGACCGTCGATCTCGCCGTACCCGACCTGGATGGCGTTGTAGCCGTCCTTCTCGGGGGTGCGGACCTGAGTCACGACGTTGGTGCCGGCCGCGACAACGGTGACGGGGACGACGCGGTTGTTCTCGTCCCAGGTCTGGGTCATGCCGAGCTTGGTGCCCAGGATTCCCTTGACGTTACGTTCGAAAGTGCTCATGTCGAACCTCAGAGCTTGATCTCGATGTCGACACCGGCAGGCAGGTCGAGTCGCATGAGCGAGTCGACTGTCTTCGGAGTCGGGTCAATGATGTCGATGAGACGCTTGTGGGTGCGCATCTCGAAGTGCTCGCGCGAGTCCTTGTACTTGTGCGGCGAGCGAATGACGCAGTAGACGTTCTTCTCGGTCGGCAACGGCACCGGGCCGGCGACCTTCGCACCCGTACGGGTGACGGTGTCCACGATCTTCCGCGCCGAGGTGTCGATCACCTCGTGGTCATAGGCCTTGAGCCTGATGCGGATCTTCTGTCCCGCCATCAAACAACGTCCTTACTTCGTAGTCCATGCGACTGGTCTCGGACCTCCTCGGTGAGGCGATCCGCCCTGCTCCCACTCCCTGATCCTCCGACCCCCGCGGTCGGGCGTGTCGCGCAGATTCTCAAGCGCGCGGCACACACGATCTCGTGCAGTCGTTGTCTGGAAGTGGCGCCCGGGGGGCCGGGCAGAACGGGATCTCCTGGTGCGGCGCGGACGCACGACCACTGCAGCTGCTGTGAAAGACAGCTCAGGA
The DNA here is from genome assembly GCA_963791105.1 of uncultured Actinomycetota bacterium. Lineage (GTDB taxonomy): Bacteria > Actinomycetota > Actinomycetes > Propionibacteriales > Nocardioidaceae > Marmoricola. The sequence continues at coordinate 189,676 of CAWBRA010000008.1, forward strand.
GAACCTGTTCAGTAGTCAATGTCCGCGCCCCGACGACCCCGCCGGAGCAACCGCACTATCTTGACAGAGACCCCCCCGACACGCCAAATCGGGGTGCTCTCGGGATCGACAGCACCACCACAGCGGCCAGCAGGCAGAGCCCGCCCGCCGTCATCCAGGCCAGGAAGTAGTCCCCCGTCCCCTGCCGGATCCAGCCGGCGTAGGACGCGGCGACCCCTGCCCCGACCATGTGCGCGGCGAACACCCAGCCGAAGACGACCCCGGACTTCGCCAGCCCGAAGTGGGCCCGGCAGAGCGCGATCGTCGGGGGCACCGTCGCGACCCAGTCGAGACCGTAGAACACGATGAACAGGAACAGACTGGGGTGCACGCTCGGACCGAGCAGAGCCGGCACCACCAGCAGCGAGAGGCCGCGGAGCGCGTAGTAGGCGAAGAGCAGGTAGCGCGAGTCGACCTTGTCCGTCAGCCACCCGGAGGCGACGGTGCCGACGATGTCGAACAGGCCGATCAGGGCGAGCAGGCTGGCCGAGGTGGTCGCAGGCATCCCGTGGTCGTGCGCGGCAGGGATGAAGTGGGTGCCGATCAGGCCGTTCGTGGACCAGCCACAGATCCAGAAGGTCAGGAACAGCGCCCAGAAGGCCCAGCGTCGACTGGCCTCGCGCAGCGTGCCGACCGCCACCTGCCCGGCTCCGGGGCCGGCCGGGTCGATGGGGGGCTCGACGTGGGTCGCTGGGGCGCCGTAGGGCACCTCACCCACGTCGGAGGGACGGTCGCGCAGCACGATGAGGATCACCGGGACCAGCAGGAGCGCGAAGACCGCGACCACCGCCGCTGCCCAGCGCCAGCCGGGGCCTTGCGCCAGGTGTGCGACCAGCGGCAGGAAGACCAGCTGGCCGGTGGAGCTCGCGGCCGAGAACAGGCCGGTGACGAGGCCCCGGTGACGAACGAACCAGCGGTTGGCCACGACCGCACCGAGGACCAGTGCCATCGCCCCGGTGCCGACCCCGATGGGCACGCCCCACAGGAACCACAGCTGCCAGGCCCGTGTCATCACGGTGGTGAGGGCGGCCCCCAGCGAGACGAGGGCCAGGGCGAGGGCCACCACCCGGCGTACGCCGAAACGCTCCATCAGTGCGGCGGCGAACGGGGCCGTGAGCCCGTAGATGATCAGGTTCAGGCTGACTGCGCCGGAGGTGGCGCCGCGCGACCAGCCGAACTCGGCCTCGAGCGGCTCGAGCAGCGCGCCGGTGGACGAGCGGAAGCCGGCCGCCGCCACCAGGGCGGCCATGGTCACCGCGGCGACCCACCAGGCACGGGTCCCCGCGCGGATGTCGCGGGCCGCCACGGTCTTGCTCACCGACGGATTCTAGGGAGCCTCTCCCCGGCGCCGCCGGACGCAGGACTGCCGGGTTGCGCAGCATTGCTGCCAGTCAAGGGGGCGGCCAGACGGAGGGCGCTCAGAGCGAGGCGGTGCTGACGGCGAGGCCGAGACCGAGCACCAGCAAGCCCGCCAGGAACAGCACGGCCAACCCGAGCAGGATCGTGGAGACCATGCCGAGGATGCGGCCGATGTTGACCGAGTCGCGTCCGCCCAGCTGCCCCTGTGAGGCGTCGATCTCCCGCAGTGCCTTGTTGCCCATCGACCACGCGAACGGGCCCAGCACCTGGCACAGGACCAGCCCGCAGATGCCCAGGATCAGGATCGTGGTGGTCTGCGGGTGGTCCGGCGGCCGCGCGTAGGGCGGTGGCGGCGGGTACTGGGTCATGCCGGGGAGTCTGGCACGTGGGCGGCCCCGAGGCCTGCCCTTTCCCGGTCAGCCGATCACGTGCGTGTTGACGAAGTCCGACGCGTAGACGGCCAGGTAGGCGACCACGCCCAGGACACCGATGACCAGGCTGGCGATGGCCTTGCCGGACCCGTTGTCGGCCCGCATGCCGGCGTACCCGAGCAGCGCGGCCGCGGCACCGAGCTGGAGCGGGAGTCCCAGCCAGAAGGCCGGCACGAGCAGCAGCAGCCCGAACAGGGCGAGGGCGATCCCCCGGCCCCCCGCGCTGTCGTGCCGCAGTCCACGTGGCACGACCACGGCGAAGAGCAGACCCGCGGCGACCAGCTGGACGCCGATCTCGACGACGGCCTCCCGGGTGTCGTGCGCGCCCAGGTAGGAGAAGGCCATGGTGATGGCCGTGGAGACGACCGCTGTCGGGACCAGCGCCCGTCGCGCGGTGTCGCTGTCGGAGTGGTGGGTGGCGAGGTTCGAGGTGTGGGTGCTGGTGCTCATGGACTGCTCCTTCGAGACGGAAAAGCTGCTGACTCGGCCATCCTCGGATCGCGGGCGCCCCACGTCGTCGCGCGCAGGGACGAAGCCGGTGGTCCGCACGAGCGAGAGACCCTGTCATCCCCAGGAGTGACCCTCCGGGGCGCGCAACGGCCTAACGTTTGCCCATGGAGGTGTTGGCCCTGCTGCGCCGGCACCGCGACCTCGTGGTCGCGGGCGCGTTGTCGACCGCCTACGTCGTGGAGCTCCTGCTCTACGACGGCACGGACAGACCCGTCGCGCTTCCCCTGGCCGTGGTGGCCGGCATGACGCTCGCCGTACGCCGACGCCTCCCCCTGGTCACCTTCCTGGTGGTGAGCGCCGCGAACTACGGGGTGCTGCACTGGGCCCCCGGGTATGACTCGAACTCGGTCGTCTTCGTCGCGATCTTCCTGTTCAACATCTACTCCCTCGGTGCGAACGCGCGTGGTCTGGAGGCCTCGCTGGGGGTCCTCGCCGTGCTGGGCACGACGATGTCGTTCGTCGCCGGCGACGGGTCTGTGTCCGCCTCGGGCGTGTTCTTCGCCCTCGCCTTCGTCGGCACCCCCTGGGCTGCGGGACTCGTGGTGCGGCTGCGGGGCGAACGAGAGCGCGACCTGCGCGCCCGCAACCTCGCCCTGCAGGAGGAGACGCAACGAGTCGTCACAGCCGAGCGAGCCCGCATTGCACGAGAGCTGCACGACGTGGTCTCGCACGCCATCGCCGTCACCGTGCTCCAGGCCCGGGGCGGTCGCAAGCTGGTGGGTCGTGACGACGAGGCGGTGAGCAGGGCACTGCGCGCGATCGAGGTCACCAACGCCTCGGCACTGGCGGACATGCGCAGGCTGCTGGCGCTGCTGCGCGACTCCGACGGGGACCCGTCGGGACACGAGCCTCCCCCGTCTCTGGACCGCCTCGACCACCTGGTCGACCAGGTCCGGGAGTCCGGGCTCCCCGTCGAGGTCGAGGTGAGCGGAGAGCCACTGCCGATGCCCCCCGGCCTCGACCTCTCGGCCTACCGGATCGTCCAGGAGGCGCTGACCAACGTGCTCAAGCACGCCGGACCCGGGGCGCGTGCTCGGGTGGCGCTGACCTACGGCGTCGACGACCTGGAGGTCGCGGTCACCAACGTGGGCGCCCCTCCCGCAGCGCCCAACGGCGGACAGGGGCTGATCGGGATCCGCGAGCGGGTCAGCGTCGCCGGCGGATCCGTCGAGGCGGGACCCGTCGAAGGCGGGTACGCCGTGCGCGCCCACCTGCCCTACCTGCTGGGTCCCGGATGATCCGCGTGGTGGTGGCCGACGACCAGCCGCTGGTCCGCACGGGCCTGCGGATGATCCTGTCGGACCAAGATGACATCGAGGTGGTCGGCGAGGCTGCCACGGGCACGCAGGCCGTGGCCATCTGCGCGGAACAACGTCCGGACGTGGTGTTGATGGATGTGCGGATGCCGGAGCTCGACGGGATCGGGGCGACCCGGGCGGTGACCGCGGTCGCCGAGCCACCCCGGGTGCTGGTGCTCACCACGTTCGACCTCGATGACGTCGTCTACGAGGCGCTGCGCGCCGGGGCGAGCGGCTTCCTGCTCAAGGACGCCCCGGAGGAACGGCTGACGACCGCTATCCGGGTGGTCGCCGAGGGCGGGTCGCTGTTCGCCCCGTCGGTGACGAGGAGGCTGATCGAGGAGTTCGCGAAGCGCCCGGTCAGCGGGACCACTCCGCAGCTCGGCACGCTCACCGAGCGAGAGGCCGAGGTGCTCACCCAGGTGGCCCGCGGCCTGTCCAACGCGGAGATCGCAGCAGCGCTCTTCGTCAGCGAGAACACCGTCAAGACGCACGTGGCCCGGATGCTGATGAAGCTCGGCCTCCGCGACCGGGTGCAGGCGGTCGTCCTGGCCTACGAGTCGGGGCTGGTGCGACCCCGCACCTGATCAGACCCGGCGGTAGGCCAGGTCGGTGATGGCACGCTCGGCGGCGACGCCCTTGCGCTCGAACTTGGTCACGGGACGGTCCGCCCAGCGCTCCACCGGCCCGCCGCTCAGCAGCGGCTCGGCGTCGAGCACCTTCTGCATCCGGTCGGCGTACTCGCCCCAGTCGGTGGCGAGGCGCCAGACTCCCCCGGTCCGCAGCCGGGATGCCGCCAGCGCGGCGAACTCTGCCGAGACAAGGCGCCGCTTGTGGTGCTTCTTCTTCGGCCACGGATCCGGGAAGAAGGTCCACAGCTCGTCCAGCTCCCCGGGGCCGAACAGGTGCTCGAGGCACCAGATCGCGTCGATCGAGAGCAACCGCACGTTGTCGGCACCCGCCTCGGCAAGCAGGCCGAGCGTGTGCGCCACACCCGGCCGCCAGACCTCGAGAGCGACGATGTCGTGGGAGGGCCGCTGGGCGGCCAGTGCAGCCGTCGCCTCACCGATGCCGGACCCGATCTCCACGATCAGGGGCGCCTCGCGGCCGAAGAGGCCGGCCCAGGTGAAGCCGGGCTCGTCCACGGCGGCGTCGGGAACGACCCATGCCTCGTGGTGGGAGTCCCACGAACCCTGCTGGGACGGGGTGAACCGGCTGCCGCGGCGGGCGTAGGTCAGCACCTCGCTCATCCGGCGTCCGTCCTCGGTGTACTTCTGGTGGGGCCGGGGAGGAGGAATCGCGCTGTTCACGCCGACCATTGTGTCCGAGCGCGAGAGCCCCGGGTGCACCGGCCGCGAGAAGCGAACCTGGGGGGGAAGCAGATCGGCCCGGCCCCCTCTCGGGGACCGGGCCGAACGTGTGAAGCGCTAGATCACTTGGTGATCTTGGTGACCCGACCGGCGCCGACGGTGCGGCCACCTTCACGGATCGCGAACCGCAGACCGTCCTCCATGGCGATCGGCTGGATCAGCTCGACCGACATGTCGGTGTTGTCGCCAGGCATGACCATCTCGCGGCCCTCGGGGAGGGTCACGACGCCGGTCACGTCCGTGGTGCGGAAGTAGAACTGCGGGCGGTAGTTGTTGAAGAACGGCGTGTGACGGCCGCCCTCCTCCTTGGAAAGGATGTAGACCGAGGCCTCGAAGTTCGTGTGCGGGGTGGTGGTCCCCGGCTTGATCACGACCATGCCGCGCTCGACGTCCTCGCGCTTGGTGCCTCGGAGCAGCAGCCCGACGTTCTCGCCGGCCTGACCCTCGTCGAGGAGCTTGCGGAACATCTCGACACCGGTGACGGTGCTCTTCTGCGAGCCCTCGCGGATGCCGATGATCTCGACCTCCTCGTTGACCTTGACGATGCCACGCTCGATGCGGCCGGTGATGACCGTGCCGCGACCGGTGATCGTGAAGACGTCCTCGACGGGCATGAGGAAGGGCTTCTCGGTGTCACGCTCGGGCTGCGGGATGAAGTCGTCAACGGCCTGCATCAGCTCGAGGATCGACTCGCCCCACTTCTCGTCACCCTGGAGGGCCGGGAAGGCAGCAACCTTGACGACCGGGATGTCGTCGCCGTCGAACTCGTACTCGTTGAGGAGCTCGCGCACCTCCATCTCGACGAGCTCGATGAGCTCCTCGTCGTCGACCATGTCGCACTTGTTCAGCGCCACGACCAGGGCGGGCACGCCGACCTGGCGCGCGAGCAGCACGTGCTCGCGGGTCTGGGGCATCGGGCCGTCAGTGGCGGCGACGACCAGGATCGCACCGTCCATCTGCGCAGCACCGGTGATCATGTTCTTGATGTAGTCCGCGTGACCGGGGCAGTCGACGTGCGCGTAGTGGCGCGCCTCGGTCTGGTACTCGACGTGTGCGATCGAGATCGTGATGCCCCGCTGACGCTCCTCGGGTGCCTTGTCGATCTCGTCGAAGGCCGAGGCAGCATTCAAGGTGGGGTACTTGTCGTGCAGCACCTTTGTGATTGCTGCCGTCAACGTCGTCTTACCGTGGTCGATGTGACCAATGGTTCCGATGTTGACGTGCGGCTTGGTCCGCTCGAACTTCGCCTTAGCCACTGGGGCTCCTCCTGTTGATTGGTACTTGACTCGTATGTTGTGGGACTGATGCTGCCGAGGAACGGATGCGAACCCTACTCGCCCCGAACCTTCTTGATGATCTCGTCGGCGACGTTCTGAGGAACCTCGGCGTACGAGTCGAACTCCATCGAGTACGACGCCTGACCAGAGGTCTTCGACCGAAGGTCACCAACGTACCCGAACATCTCGGACAGCGGCACGAGGGCATCGACGACGCGGTCCCCCGAGCGCTCCGACATCGCTCGCACCTGACCGCGGCGCGAGTTGATGTCACCGATGACGTCACCCATGTAGGTCTCCGGGGTCACGACCTCGACGGCGAACATGGGCTCCAGCAGGACCGGCTTGGCCATGCGGGCAGCTTCCTTGAACGCCTGGTTTCCGGCGATCTTGAACGCCAGCTCGGAGGAGTCGACGTCGTGGTACGCGCCGTCCTCGAGGCTGAACTTGACGTCCACCATCGGGTAGCCGGCGAGCACGCCGAACTCCATGGCGTCCTGGCCACCCTGGTCGACCGAGGGGATGTACTCCTTCGGGATGCGACCACCGGAGACGTTGTTCACGAACTCGTAGCCGGCGCCGTGGCCGGTCTCCGGGTCGATGTTGGGCTCCAGGGAGATCTGCACCTTGGCGAACTGGCCGGACCCACCGGTCTGCTTCTTGTGGGTGTAGCCGTGCTTCTCGACCTTGCGGCGGATGGTCTCGCGGTAGGCGACCTGCGGCTTGCCGACGGTGGCCTCGACGCGGAACTCGCGCTTCATCCGGTCGACGAGGATCTCCAGGTGGAGCTCGCCCATGCCGGCGATGATGGTCTGCCCGGTCTCCTCGTCCGCCTTGACGGTGAACGTGGGGTCCTCGTCGGACAGACGCTGGATAGCGGTGCCGAGCTTCTCCTGGTCACCCTTGGTCTTGGGCTCGATCGCGACCTCGATCACCGGGGCCGGGAACGTCATCGACTCGAGGATCACCGGGTGCTGCTGGTCGCACAGGGTGTGACCGGTCTTGGTGTCCTTGAGGCCCATGACGGCCACGATCTGGCCGGCGCCGACCGAGGCGATCTCCTCACGCTTGTTCGCGTGCATCTGGTAGACCTTGCCGATCCGCTCCTTGCGGCCGTTGACCGAGTTGAGCACCGAGGTGCCCGCCTCGAGCTTGCCGGAGTAGACGCGGACGTAGATCAGCTTGCCGAGGTGCGGGTCGGTCGCGATCTTGTAGGCCAGGCCGGAGAACGGCTCGTCGTCGGAAGGCTGACGGACGATCACCTTCTCCTCGTCCTTGACGTCGTGGCCCTGGATGCCGTCGATGTCGAGCGGCGAGGGGAGGTACTTCACGACCGCGTCGAGCAGGGGCTGGACGCCCTTGTTCTTGAACGCGGTGCCGCACAGGACCGGGTTGATCTTGTCGGCGAGCGTCGCGCGGCGGATGGCCGCCTCGATCTCGGCGACGGTGAACTCCTGCTCGTCGAGGAACTTCTCCATGATCTGGTCGTCCGCGTCGGACAGCGTCTCGAGGAGCTTCTCGCGGTACTCGGCGGCCTGCTCGGCCAGCTCCGCTGGGATCTCCTCGATCTCGTAGTCCTCACCCATCGTGGTCTCGCCGCGCCAGGTGAGCGCGCGCATGCCGACGAGGTCGACGACTCCGATGAAGTCACCCTCGGCACCGATGGGCAGCTGCAGCACGAGCGGGGTGGAGTTCAGGCGCTCGACCATCATGTCGACGCAGCGCCAGAAGTCGGCGCCGGTGCGGTCGAGCTTGTTGACGAAGCACATCCGCGGGACGGAGTACTTGTTGGCCTGACGCCAGACCGTCATCGTCTGCGGCTCGACTCCGGCCACGCCGTCGAAGACGGCGACAGCGCCGTCGAGGACGCGCAGCGAGCGCTCGACCTCGGCGGTGAAGTCGACGTGCCCGGGGGTGTCGATGATGTTGATCTGGTGGTCCTTCCACCAGCAGGTCGTCGCGGCGGACGTGATCGTGATGCCGCGCTCCTGCTCCTGCTCCATCCAGTCCATCGTGGCAGCGCCCTCGTGGACCTCACCGATCTTGTAGGTGATCCCGGTGTAGAACAGGATCCGCTCGGTGGTGGTGGTCTTGCCGGCATCAATGTGAGCCATGATGCCGATATTGCGGACCTTGTTGAGGTCAGTGGTGATGTCGACGGCCACGGTAGGTCTTCGATCCCCTCGGGTTGGTTGGTTCGGTGGGTGTCAGTACGGCGCCGCGGTGTGGCAGCGCCGTACTGCAATCACCAGCGGTAGTGCGCGAAGGCCTTGTTGGACTCGGCCATCTTGTGGGTGTCCTCACGCTTCTTCACAGCGGCACCGAGGCCGTTGGACGCGTCGAGGATCTCGTTCATCAGTCGCTCGGACATGGTCTTCTCGCGACGGGCGGCCGCGTAGCCGACGAGCCAGCGCAGGGCCAGCGTCGTGCTGCGGTTCGGCTTGACCTCGATCGGGACCTGGTAGGTCGCGCCGCCGACACGGCGGGACTTGACCTCGATGGACGGCTTGACGTTGTCGAGCGCTCGCTTCAGCGTGACGACCGGGTCGGTGCCGGCCTTCTCGCGGGTGCCCTCGAGGGCGCCGTAGACGATGCGCTGGGCAACCTGCTTCTTGCCGTCCTGCAAAACCTTGGATACGAGCTGCGAGACCAACTGCGACCCGTAAACCGGGTCCATGTCGATCGGCCGCTTCGGTGCTGGGCCCTTGCGCGGCATATCAGCTCTTCTCCTTCTTCGCGCCGTACAGGCTGCGCGCCTGCTTGCGGTTCTTGACACCCTGGGTGTCGAGCGAACCGCGGATGATCTTGTAGCGGACACCGGGAAGGTCCTTCACCCGGCCGCCGCGGACGAGCACGATGGAGTGCTCCTGGAGGTTGTGGCCCACACCCGGGATGTAAGCAGTGACCTCGACGCCGCTGCTCAGGCGCACGCGTGCGACCTTGCGGAGGGCGGAGTTCGGCTTCTTCGGGGTGGTGGTGTAGACGCGCGTGCAGACGCCGCGTCGCTGGGGCGAACCCTTCAGGGCAGGCGTCTTGTTCTTGGACACCTTGTCCTGGCGGCCCTTGCGGACCAACTGCTGAATGGTGGGCACCTGGTGGTTCCCTTTCTGTTCTGCTTTCAGTACTCGACGCTCTGCCGGGCACGGTGATGGATCGTTTGGTTCTTGGTGCGTGTGGTGTGCGTTGCCATGAGGGCACGCAGACAGGCCTGGATCGCCCAGACACAAGGATTGAGATTACCGGCTGGCCGAGGCGGGGTCAAAACGAGACCGGACGAAGCCGGGGTGGAGCAGTTCCGCGAGGTGCAGGGCGTGGTGTCCCCCGAGGTCTTCGAGCTGGGTGCGGCAGGAGAAGCCGTCCGCCAGCACCACCGAGCCGGGGCCGGCGGCGCGGACGGCGGGGAGCAGGTCGTGCTCCGCCACCGCCACGCTGGTCTCGTAGTGGCCGACCTCCACCCCGAAGTTCCCGGCGAGCCCGCAGCACCCACCGACCCGCTTGATCCTCGCCCCGGTCCGCGCGAGCAGGGCTGCGTCCGTCTCCCAGCCGATCACCGCATGGTGGTGGCAGTGCGGCTGCGCCACGACCTCCAGGCCGGTCAGGTCCGGCGGGGTCCACTCCCCCGCTGCCACCCTGGCGGCCAGGAACTCTGCGAGCGACCGCGTCCCGGCACTCACCTCCGCTGCCCTGGGGTCGTCGATCAGCTGACCGGCGTCCTCGCGGATGGCGGCCAGGCAGCTCGGCTCCAACCCGATCACCGGCTTGCCGCTGCTCACGTAGCCGTGCAGCGTCGCCACCGCGCGACCCACGATCCGGCGAGCGGCGTCGAGCTGACCGGTGGTGATCCACGTGAGGCCGCAGCAGGCGGGCTCCGGGATCACCGCGGCGCGCAGCCCCATCGACTCGAGCAGCTCGATCGCGGCCCGCCCGGTGTCGGCGGCGAACCGGTCGGTGAACGAGTCGGCCCAGATCCAGACGTCGACGTCCTCGGCCAGCTCGGTCCTGCCCGAGCGCAGCGGCTCGGTCGAGAACCGCGGCAGGTGCCGGCGCTGGTCGACGCCGGCGGCAGCCTTGGCGAGCCGGCCGACCGTCTTGCTGCGCAGCATCGCGTTGGCCAGCCTGGGCGGGGTCATCCGGGCCCAGCGAGGCAGCTGGCCCAGGGCGTAGTGCGAGCGCGGGCGTCGCAGGAATCCCCGCCTCCCGGCGTACTTCTGGGCGAGGGCCTCGGACTTGTAGGTCGCCATGTCGACGCCCGTCGGGCAGTCGCGCGCGCAGCCCTTGCAGGACAGGCAGAGATCGAGGGCGTCCGCCACGGCAGGGTCGTCGAAGCCGAGGACCCCGGTGGCGACGTCCTGCAGCACGTGCGCCCGGCCGCGGGTGGAGTCCTTCTCGTCACGGGTGGCCAGGTAGGAGGGACACATGACGCCACCGCTGCCGGTGTTGTCGGCGATGCACTTGCCCACGCCGGTGCAGCGATGCACCGCACCGTGGAAGGAGCCGCCGTCGTGGGTGAGCTTGAGCATCGGCCGCACGGGCCGTGCCGGGTTGGTCAGCCGCAGGTCGGAGTCGAACGGCGCCGGCGCGACCAGCACACCCGGGTTGAGCAGGTCGGTCGGGTCGAGGATCCGCTTGGCCTGCTCCATCAGCGCGATGGCCTCGGGCGAGTACATCCGCGGCAACAGCTCCGAACGAGCCCGCCCGTCCCCGTGCTCACCGGACATCGAGCCGCCGTAGGAGGCCACCAGGTCCGCAGCGTCCTCGACGAACGACCGGAACCGGTCGCGCCCACCGGCCTCCTCGAGCTCGAAGTCGATGCGGACGTGCACGCAGCCGTCTCCGAAGTGTCCGTAGGGAACCCCGTCGAGCCGACGGTCACGCAGCAGCGCCTCGAACTCACGAAGGTAGGAGCCGAGTCGGGCCGGCGGCACCGCCGCGTCCTCCCAGCCGGCCTGGGCCGGGCGGCCCAGGGAGCGGGCGGCCAGACCGGCGCCGTCCTCCCGGATCCGCCACAGGGCAGCCTGGGCGGCGGGGTCGGTGACGACCTGGTGGGGTACGCCGGCGGACTCGGCCACGGCGAGGGCCAGGGCCTCGGCCTCAGCTGCCGTCTGCGCCGTCACCTCGGCGAACAGCCAGCCGCCTCCGGCCGGCAGCTCGGGGTGGCCGGGCACCATGTCGACGATGCGTTGGCCCAGACCCTCGCAGGCGACGAGGGGGTGCTCGAGCAGAGCGGGCACGGCGTCGGCAGCGTCGGCCATGTCGGCGTACGCCAGCACCGCCAGGGCGCGGAACGGGGCGTCCTCGACGAGCCGGACCGTGGCGCCGAGGACGACTGCCAGGGTCCCCTCGCTGCCGACGAGGAACCGGTCGAACCGACGGTCGCGCTCGGGCAGGAGGTGCTCGAAGGAGTAGCCCGAGACCTGGCGGCCGAAGGTGCCGAACTCCGTGCGCACCGCACCGAGGTGCTGGTCGACGAGCTCGGTGAGCGCGGTGGGGGGCGCCAGCCCGGGGCCGGTCTCGAGGACGGTGCCGTCGGCCAGCAGCACCGTCAGCGCCTCGACGTTGTCGACCGTCCGGCCGTAGCCGAGCGCCCGCGACCCGCAGGCGTTGTTGCCGATCATCCCGCCGACGGTGCACCTGGTGTGCGTCGAGGGGTCGGGACCGAAGCGCAGGCCGAGCGGAACTGCCTGCTTCTGCAGCGCAGCGTGCACGACTCCGGGATCGACCCGGGCGGTGCGGGCGTCGCGGTCGATGCCGTGGATGCGGTGCAGGTGCTTGCTGGTGTCGAGCACGATGCCGGCGCCGATCGCGTTTCCGGCGATGGATGTGCCGGCTCCGCGCATCGTGATCGGGACACCGGACTCCCGGGCGACGGCAAGGGTCGCCTCGACCTCCTCGGTGCTGCGCGGACGTACGACGACCTGCGGCGCGATCCGGTAGAGGCCGGCATCGCTGGCGTAGAGCGACCGGGCCAGCGCGGAGTCGTCGACGTCGGTCAGGCCGTGACGCCGGAGCGCGTCTACCAGCCCGGCTGTCACCACAGCTCGAGCGACCGGGACAGGATCTTGGCGGCGTCGTCCGCGGTGACCTCACGGGGGGCCGTCGCGAGCAGGCGCTGCTGCTTCATGGTGCCCTCGACCAGGTCGTCGACGTCGCTCTCGGCGTACCCGACGGCGCCGAGGCCGTTGGGGATCCCGATGTCCCTCATCAGGTCGGCCAGCACCAGCGGAAGGGCGTCGGGGCCGCCGTAGCTGTGGTCGGGCGCCAGCAGGCCGGCCGCCTTCAGGTGCCGCTCGGGTGAGGCGTCGAACGTCCACCGGAACGCCTCGGGGGCGGTCAGCGACACGGCCATGCCGTGCGGCACCATCGGCTCGTCGGCGGGGTAGCCGTCCGGGTGGAAGTCCCGGACCCGGCCCGCGATGGGGTAGGCGTTGGCGTGCGGGATGTGCACCCCGGCGTTGCCGAACCCCAGACCGGCGAAGGTGGCAGCGAGGGCCATCTCGTGCCGCGCGGACGCGTCGTCGCCGTGGTGGACCGCCCGGCGGAACGCCTGGGAGAGCAACGACATGGCCTTCTCCGACCACATGTCGGAGATCGGGTTCGCACCGCAGTAGGGCACCCGCTGCTCGGGCTGCTTGCGGTCGTAGGAGCTGAACGGGCGAGCGGTGTAGCTCTCCAGCGCGTGGCACAGGATGTCCATGCCTGCGGCAGCGGTCACGCCGGCCGGCTGGCTCATCGTCAGGGCCGGATCGACGACCGCGAGGGTCGGGCGCAACCGGGCGTGACTGATGCCGGTCTTGACCTTCTGCGCCAGGACGTCGAGCACGCAGATCGTGGTCGACTCGGCACCCGTCCCGGTCGTCGTCGGGACTGCCACGAGAGGCTTGAGCGCGTTCTTCGGCGCACGCGCCCTCCCGACCGGGGCGTTGATGTAGTCCATCAGCTCGCCGTCGTTGGTGGTGAGCAGGTTGACCGCCTTCGCAGTGTCGATGGCCGACCCCCCGCCGACCGCGACGTAGGCGTCCCAGGGCCCGGTGTCACGGGCGTGCGCGATCGCGGCCTCCATGCTGGCGTCGGTCGGCTCGACGTGCACCCCGTCGAAGACGCTCGCCTCGATGCCGAACTGCGCCATCTGGTCGGCGACCCGCTGCGGGTGGCCGGTGGCGGCGACGCCGGGGTCGGTGATCACCAGGACCCGGCGGACGTCGTACTGCGAGAGGTCGTAGCCGATCTCGTCGGACGCCCCCTCCCCGAACTTCAGGCCAGGCGCTCCGTAGGTGAAGACCGATTCACTCATGGCGCAAATCTAACGACCCCGCCACATCTCCAGTGCGGCGGTGACCACCTCGGACACCCGGACCGCCCCGGAGTCCACCTCCGCGAGCGGCACCCACCGGGTGGCGTCGGTGGTGCCGTCCACCTCGACCACCACCGGCTCCCCCGCCGAGACCGAGGCGGCGAAGACCAGGTGGACGCCGTGGAAGTTCTCCTCCCGGCCGTGCGGGGCGGTGCCGACGAAGTGCTCGTCGTGCACGCCGAGGAGCGCGCCGACCTCGGCGTGCAGCCCGGTCTCCTCGCGCACCTCGCGCACCACCGCGTCCGCCGGGGACTCCCCGTGAGCGACGCCGCCCCCCGGCAGCGTCCAGCTGCCCGGGTGCGGCCCCCGGGCGGAGTTGCGCGCCAGCAGCACTGCCCCGTCGCGCAGCAGCAGGGCATAGGCCGCCAGCCGCTGGCGGGTCGCGGGGCTGTGCTCGGCCAGCGCCTCGCGGACCATCGGCACGGTCGGCACGGCACCGGACAGGACGTCGGCCACCCGGTGCCACCGGGCGTCCACCGTCGAGCCGTCGATCTCGACCACTCGCGGCTCCGGTGCGTCGGCGGGCACCCATGCCTCGAAGACCAGCCGCACCGAGTGCATCTCCTCAGCAGCCAGGTCGGCCCGGTCCTCTCCCGTGAGCACCCGGTGGGCGGCGCCGATCCAGAGCGGCCGACCCAGCTCGCAGGTGAGCCCGGTCTCCTCGTAGACCTCACGGACGACGGCGTCCCGGGGGTGCTCACCGAAGTCGATCCCGCCGCCGGGAAGCGTCCACCTCTCGGTGGCGGAGATCGACGGTGCGATCCGTGAGAGGAGCACCTCGCCGTCCCGCACGATCACGGCGTACGCCGCAACGCGCTGGCGGCGTGGCTGGTGTGCAGGTCCCGACATGCTGGGGAGTCTATGGAGTCCCCGCTCCGGGTAGTTTGTTCCGGTGAACGAGGCAGCCGCACACCCTGCGCCCAGGGAGGCCACCCCACCCGCAGCCAAGCGCCGGGACCCCTGGTTCGACAACGCCAAGATGGCGCTGGTCGTCCTGGTCGTGATCGGGCACTCGTGGACGTTGCTGCCGCTCTTCGCCGACGACCAGGCCACCGCCACTGCGAAGATGGTCGACAAGTGGCTCTACCTGTTCCTCTACTCCTGGCACATCCCGGCGTTCGTGATCGTCACCGGCTACCTGTCCAAGTCCTTCGCCTGGACCGGGAAGCGGATGTGGGCGCTGACCACCACCGTGGCCGTCCCCTACGTGATCTTCGAGGGGCTGTACGCGCTCTACCGGCACGAGGTCGGGGGCGTCGACTTCAAGCTGCTGTGGGCCAACCCGCACTGGCCGATGTGGTATCTCTCGGCGCTGTTCTTCTGGCGGCTGATGACACCTCTGTTCACGCCGATGCGGGGCAAGGTCGTCGTCGCGGTGGCGATCAGCCTGGTCGCGGGCCTGTTTGCCACCGATGTCTTCGACAACGCCCGGATCTTCGGGCTGCTGCCGTTCTTCGTGCTCGGGCTCAAGATGCACGAGGGCCACTGGAACCTGCTCCGCACCCGTCGGGCCCGTTGGTGGGGCTTCGCGGTGCTGCTGCTGCTGTTCGTGGTGGCCCGGTTCGCCGGTGGCTGGCTGGAGACCGAGTGGTTCTACTGGCGTTCGCGCTACAACGTGGTCGACGCCAACGCGCTGCGGGCGATCACGATCCGGATGATGCTGATGCTGACCGGGCTGGTCGGGGCGTTCGCCTTCTTCGCGGTGGTGCCGAGGTCGAAGACGTGGTTCTCCGCCCTGGGCGGGGCCACGCTGGTGGTCTACCTGTTCCACGGCTTCGTGGTGCTCACGGCCGAGTTCGCCGGCTACCGGACCTGGGCGGCCGACCACTGGCCGCTGTCGCTGGTGCTGGTCACGCCGGCGGCGATCATGGTGGCACTGTTCCTCGCCTGGCCACCGGTCTCCACCAGGCTCAACGTCATCGTCGACCCGGTGGGCGCAGTCACCCGGCGCCGCAGAAGGCGTCGAGGTCCGGCCCCCAGCTAGGCAGCACGGCGTTGAACGGCAGCACGTCCAGCGCCTGGGCACGGTGCCGGTCGGGCGCCAGCCCCCCGAGGTGGGCGGGGTACCAGGTCGCCACCTCCCCCGGCCTCGGCCGGTGGTGCGGCAGCCGTTGCAGGCCCTCCAGCAGTCCGGTCAGGGCATGGCCGAGCTGGTGGGTCCCTTCGATGACGTCGTCACCGGAGGCGACGTACATCGGCGCGCCGAAGGCGAGGTCGACCGGGCGATGTCGGGTCAGGTCGATCGGCGGTTCCGGGTCGCCGACGGAGAAGATCCGCTGGCTCCCCCAGATCGCGACCGGCACGAGAGGCGCGCCGGAGTCGCGGGCGAGCGAGACCAGGCCGGGCATCAGCGGCCGCACCGTGAACGAGTAGGAGATGCCGGCCTCGGGGAACCCGGCCACGGCCTCGCCGGACTCCAGCAGCCCCCTCGCGCGGAGGTAGGCGTGCGCGGGCACCTCGCGGTTCACGGGCACGTGCCGCATGGCATCCATGAACGGCCCCACCCCGGGTGCCTGCCAGACGTCGTGCCTGGTCATGAAGCGCACGTAGCGCTTGCGGGCCACGGCGGCGCGCTCGATGAGGACGAAGTCCGGGTAGGACACGTGGGTGGCGGCGAGGATCACCGGCCCGGAGAGCGGGAGGTGCTCGCTCCCCGTCCAGCGCACGTCGATGCCCAGCGCCCACAGCGCGGTCCGGCCGAGGCCGTTCACCAGGCGGTAGACCGCGTCCAACGTGCACCTCCTCTGCGTGGCCGGGTGGCCCACGGTAGGTGTTCGGGGCCGAGCCGCACACGGATGTCGCGGCACCGGGTCAGCTGAAGGGTGGCCGCTCGTCCAGGCGCACCGAGCGCCGGCCGGCCCAGCGCCAGACGCGCGCGGCCCGGTCCCGGTCCTCATCGGTGACCAGGTTGCCCATCCAGCGCAGGGCCAGGGTCATCAGCCAGTCCGAGCGCATCCCCGCCGGCCCCAGGGCCGGCAGCAGCCGCGGCACGGTGACCAGTCCCGCCAGCCTGCGGGCGATCGAGAAGGACTCGCCGTAGTGCTCCCGGAGCAGGTCCGGCCAAGCCGTCGCCAAGTCACCGGTCTCGCCCATCAGGTCGACGACCAGGCGTCCACCCTCGAGCCCGTAGTCGATCCCCTCGCCGTTGAGCGGGTTCACGCACCCGGCGGCGTCGCCGACCAGTGCCCAGTTGGGTCCGGCCACGTTGCTCACGGCGCCACCCATCGGCAGCAGGGCCGAGGCCGGGGCACGCAGCTCCCCGGAGAGCTGGAACTCCTCGCGACGCTCGTCGGCGTAGAACTGCATCAGGGGACGCAGGGCCACGTTGGCGGGCCGCTTGTCGGTGGCGAGGGTTCCGACACCGATGTTCACCTGTCCGTCCCCCAGCGGGAAGATCCAGCCGTAGCCGGAGAGGATGTCGCCGGCCTGTCCGCGCAGCTCGAGGTGGCTGCTGATCCAGGGGTCGTCGTGCTTGCCGGAGTCGACGTACGACCGCGCGGCGACGCCGTAGGCGGTGTCCCGGTGCCACACCCGGCCCAGCTTCTTTCCCAGCGTGGAGCGAACACCGTCGGCCACGATCAGCCGTTGGCAGGCGATCTCGAACCGCTCGTCTCCGCGCACGAAGACGACCGCGGAGACCCGTCCCTCCTCGAGGCGTACGTCGACCGCGCGGGCACCGTCCATCCCGACAGCGCCGGCCTTGATCGCCGATGTGCGGAGGTGGTCGTCGAGCTCGGTGCGGGCGACGGCCGAGCCGTAGGCAGGCAACGACCCCCCGGGCCACGGGAGCAGCAGCGTCTGGCCGAAGCCGTGCGCACGCAGGCCGAGGTTGACGGTGTGCGCCCTGATCCAGCCGCCGAGGCCGAGGCGCTCGAGCTCGCCGACGGCCCGAGGCGTCAGGCCGTCACCGCAGGTCTTGTCGCGCGGGAAGACCGCGGCATCGGCCAGCACCACGTCGTGGCCGGCCGTGGCCGCCCACGCTGCGGCGGCGGAGCCGGCGGGACCGGCGCCGACGACCAGGACATCGGTGCGCGTGGCAGCGGCGGGCAGGGTCACCGGGACATTCTCGCAACAGACTGGAAATCGTCTCGCTCACCCCCTCCGCCGAGACGTCGCAGATGAACGGGCCCAGGGCGTCGAGACGTCGCAGATGAACAGCCACGGTGTTCATCTGCGACGTGTCGGCGACGTTTCCGTGTTCATCTGCGACGTGTCGGCGGCAGGGCGGGAAAGCGAACGCAACGGCCCCCGGCGGATATCCCGCCGGGGGCCGTCGCACTTGCTGTTGATCAGTTCTGGTAGGACCCGAAGTCGAAGTCGTCCAGGGCCACCGTCTGACCGGTTCCGGAGCCGAAGTAGTCGTCTCCGTAGTTGTCGTACCCGGTGACGGCGTACGCCGCGGCGCGCGCCTCCTCGGTGGGCTCCACCCGGATGTTGCGGTACCGCTCGAGGCCGGTGCCCGCCGGGATCAGCTTGCCGATGATCACGTTCTCCTTCAGACCGAGCAGCGAGTCGGACTTGCCGTTGATCGCCGCGTCGGTGAGCACCCGGGTGGTCTCCTGGAAGGAGGCCGCCGAGAGCCACGACTCGGTCGCCAGCGAGGCCTTCGTGATGCCCATCAGCACCGGACGGCCGGAGGCGGGCTTGGCGCCCTCGGAGACCGCGCGGCGGTTCTCCTCCTCGTAGCGAACCCGGTCGACCAGGTCGGAGGGCAGCAGCTTGGTGTCACCCGACTCGATCACCGTGACCCGGCGCAGCATCTGCCGGACGATGATCTCGATGTGCTTGTCGTGGATCGACACGCCCTGGCTGCGGTACACGCGCTGGACCTCGGCCACCAGGTGCTCCTGCGCCTTGCGGACGCCCAGGATGCGCAGCACCTCCTGCGGGTCTGGAGTACCCACGGTGAGCTGCTCGCCGACCTCGATGTGGTCGCCGTCAGCCACCAGCAGACGCGAACGCTTGCTGACGGGGTACTCCTGGACCTCGGAGCCGTCGTCGGGGGTGACCAGGACCTTGCGGGCCTTGTCGGTGTCCTCGATCTCGATCCGGCCGGCCGACTCCGCGATGGGAGCCTTGCCCTTGGGCTGACGGGCCTCGAACAGCTCGACCACACGGGGCAGACCCTGCGTGATGTCGTCTGCCGAAGCCACACCACCGGTGTGGAAGGTACGCATCGTCAGCTGCGTTCCGGGCTCACCGATGGACTGCGCCGCGATGATGCCGACGGCCTCGCCGATGTCGACCATCTTGCCGGTGGCCAGCGAACGGCCGTAGCACTTGGAGCAGGTGCCGGTCTTGGCGTCACAGGTCAGCACGGAGCGGACCTTGACCTCCTCGATCCCGGCAGCGACGAGCTCCTCGATGGTGATGTCACCCAGGTCCTCGCCGGCGACGGCGAGCACCTTCCCGGTCTCCGGGTGGGTGATGTCGATCGCCGCGGACCGGGCGTACGCCGAGGTCTCGGCGTTCTCGTCCTTGCGGACCACACCGTCCTCACCGCGCACACCGATGACCTTGGGCATGCCGCGCTCGGTGCCGCAGTCGTCCTCACGGATGATCACGTCCTGAGAGACGTCCACCAGACGACGGGTCAGGTAACCCGAGTCGGCGGTGCGCAGCGCGGTGTCGGCGAGACCCTTACGGGCACCGTGGGTGGAGATGAAGTACTCCAGGACCGAGAGGCCCTCACGGAAGTTCGCCTTGATCGGACGCGGGATGATCTCGCCCTTGGGGTTGGCCACCAGTCCACGCATGGCCGCGACCTGACGCATCTGCATCATGTTTCCGGAGGCGCCCGAGTCCACCATCATGTAGATCGGGTTCTTCTTGTCGAAGTTGGCCTCCATGGCCTTGGCGACCTCGTTGGAGCACTGCGTCCAGATCTCGATGAGCTCCTGGCGACGCTCGTCGTCGGTGATCAGGCCCAGCTCGGCCTGCGACTGCACCTTCGCTGCCTTCGCGTCGTAGCGACCGAGGATCTCCGGCTTGTTGTCCGGGGTCACGACGTCCTCGATGGAGACGGTCACACCGGAGCGCGTGGCCCAGGCGAAGCCGATGTCCTTGAGGGCGTCGAGGCTGAACGCCACCTCGACCTTGGTGTAGCGCTCGGCGAGGTTGTTCACGATGCGGCCGAGCTCACGCTTGCTGACGCCGAACTCGACGTACTCGTAGTTCGCGGGCAGCGTCTCGTTGAACAGCGCGCGACCCAGGGTGGTCGAGAGGGTGATCGGGTCACCCGGCTCCCAACCCTCGGGCAGCTCGGTGCCGGCGGGCGGCACCACGTTGGTGAGCCGCATCCGGATCTGCGACTGCAGGGTGATCTCGCCCTTGTCGAGCGCCATGATCGCCTCGCCCATCGAGGCGAACGCACGGCCCTCACCGACAGCACCCTCGTCCGCACGGGTGAGGAAGAAGATCCCGATGATCATGTCCTGGGTGGGCATGGTCACCGGACGGCCGTCAGACGGCTTGAGGATGTTGTTCGTCGACAGCATCAGGATGCG
The DNA here is from genome assembly GCA_963791105.1 of uncultured Actinomycetota bacterium. Classification (GTDB taxonomy): domain Bacteria; phylum Actinomycetota; class Actinomycetes; order Propionibacteriales; family Nocardioidaceae; genus Marmoricola. Next base: position 209,817 of record CAWBRA010000008.1, read on the forward strand.
GGCCTCGGCCTGCGCCTCCGCGGAGAGCGGAAGGTGCACGGCCATCTGGTCACCGTCGAAGTCGGCGTTGAAGGCCGAGCAGACGAGCGGGTGGATCTGGATGGCCTTGCCCTCGATCAGCTGCGGCTCGAAGGCCTGGATCCCGAGGCGGTGCAGCGTGGGCGCACGGTTCAGCAGAACCGGGTGCTCGGCGATGACCTCTTCGAGGACGTCCCAGACCTCGGGACGGACCGCGCGCTCGACCATCCGCTTGGCGGACTTGATGTTCTGGGCGTGCGACAGGTCGACGAGGCGCTTCATCACGAACGGCTTGAACAGCTCGATCGCCATGTACTTCGGCAGACCGCACTGGTGCAGCTTCAGCTGCGGGCCGGAGACGATGACCGAACGGCCCGAGTAGTCGACGCGCTTGCCGAGCAGGTTCTGACGGAAGCGACCCTGCTTGCCCTTGAGCATGTCCGAGAGCGACTTCAGCGGCCGGTTGCCCGGGCCGGTGACCGGACGACCACGACGACCGTTGTCGAAGAGCGAGTCGACGGCCTCCTGGAGCATCCGCTTCTCGTTGTTGACGATGATCTCGGGGGCACCGAGGTCGAGCAGCCGCTTGAGCCGGTTGTTCCGGTTGATCACGCGGCGGTACAGGTCGTTCAGGTCCGAGGTCGCGAACCGGCCACCGTCGAGCTGCACCATGGGGCGCAGGTCCGGCGGGATGACCGGCACGGCGTCGAGGACCATGCCCATCGGGCTGTTCCCGGTCTTGCGGAACGCGTCGACGACCTTGAGGCGCTTGAGGGCGCGGACCTTCTTCTGGCCCTTGCCGTTGGCGATCGTGTCGCGCAGCGACTCGACCTCACCCGGGATGTCGAAGGTCTCGAGGCGCTTCTGGATCGCCGTGGCGCCCATGAACCCCTCGAAGTACTTGCCGAACCAGTTCTTCATCTCGCGGTAGAGCAGCTCATCACCCATCAGGTCCTGGACCTTGAGGGTCTTGAAGGTGCTCCACACCTCGTCGAGGCGCGCGAGCTCGGCGTCGGAGCGCTTGCGCACCGCGGCCATCTCGCGCTCGGCGCCGTCCTTGACCTTGCGCTTGGCGTCGGCCTTGGCACCCTCGGCCTCGAGGGCGGCCAGGTCGTTCTCGAGCTTCTGCGCACGCTCCTCGATCTGGACGTCGCGACGGTTCTCCAGGCTCTTGCGCTGCAGGCCGATCTTGCCCTCGAGGTCGGAGAGGTCCCGGTGACGGGCGTCCTCGTCGACGGAGGTGATCATGTACGCCGCGAAGTAGATGACCTTCTCCAGGTCCTTCGGGGCGAGGTCCAGCAGGTAGCCCAGGCGGCTGGGGACACCCTTGAAGTACCAGATGTGGGTCACGGGCGCGGCGAGCTCGATGTGGCCCATCCGCTCACGACGCACCTTGGAACGGGTCACCTCGACACCGCAGCGCTCGCAGATGATGCCCTTGAAGCGCACGCGCTTGTACTTGCCGCAGTAGCACTCCCAGTCCCGGGTGGGACCGAAGATCTTCTCGCAGAAGAGACCGTCACGCTCGGGCTTGAGCGTGCGGTAGTTGATGGTTTCGGGCTTCTTGACCTCGCCGTGGCTCCATCCGCGGATCTCGTCCGCGGTGGCCAGGCCGATCTTGAGCTGGTCGAAGAAATTCACATCGAGCACGGTGGCTGCTTCCCTCGTTCTTCTTTAAACCGAATGTCTGATGGGACTGAGTGCTGCCGGGCGGAACAGGCGCTGGCCTGCTCCGCCCGGCGACAGCTCAGACTTCCTCGACGCTGCTGGGCTCGCGGCGGGACAGGTCGATGCCGAGCTCCTCGGCGGCACGGAAGACGTCTTCCTCCGCGTCGCGCATCTCGATCGCGGAGCCGTCCTGGGACAGCACCTCGACGTTGAGGCAGAGCGACTGCATCTCCTTGACGAGCACCTTGAACGACTCGGGGATACCGGAGTCGGGGATGTTCTCGCCCTTCACGATCGCCTCGTAGACCTTGACGCGACCAGGCACGTCGTCGGACTTGATCGTGAGCAGCTCCTGCAGGGCGTAGGCGGCGCCGTACGCCTCCATGGCCCAGACCTCCATCTCACCGAAGCGCTGGCCACCGAACTGGGCCTTACCGCCGAGCGGCTGCTGGGTGATCATCGAGTACGGGCCGGTCGAGCGTGCGTGGATCTTGTCGTCGACCAGGTGGTGGAGCTTGAGGATGTACATGTAGCCCATCGCCACCGGCTTCGGGAACGGCTCCCCGGAACGACCGTCGAACAGGTTGGCCTTTCCGTTCTCCCCGACCATGCGAACACCGTCGCGGTTGGGCAGGCTGGATCCGAGGAGACCGACGATCTCGTCCTCGCGGGCGCCGTCGAAGACCGGGGTCGCGACGTTGGTGTCCGGCTCGGCCGTGTCGGCGTGGATCTTGATCAGCCGCTGCTTCCAGTCGGCGTCAGCCGGGTCCGGGTGCAGGGTGAGGTCCCAGCCCTGCTTGGCCAGCCAGCCGAGGTGCAGCTCGAGGATCTGACCGATGTTCATCCGTCGCGGCACGCCGAGCGGGTTCAGGATCACGTCGACGGGGGTGCCGTCCTCGGTGAACGGCATGTCCTCGATCGGCAGGATCTTCGCGATGACGCCCTTGTTGCCGTGACGGCCGGCAAGCTTGTCACCCACGGAGATCTTGCGCTTCTGGGCCACGTAGACGCGCACGAGCTGGTTCACGCCCGGAGGCAGCTCGTCGCCCTCCTCGCGGCTGAACTCGCGAACGCCGATGACCGTGCCGGACTCCCCGTGCGGCACCTTCATCGAGGTGTCGCGCACCTCACGCGCCTTCTCGCCGAAGATCGCCCGGAGCAGTCGCTCCTCCGGGGTCAGCTCGGTCTCACCCTTCGGGGTCACCTTGCCGACGAGGATGTCACCGGTGGTGACCTCCGCACCGACGCGGATGATCCCACGCTCGTCGAGGTCGGCGAGCAGGTCGTCGCTGACGTTCGGGATGTCCCGGGTGATCTCCTCGGGACCGAGCTTGGTGTCGCGGGCGTCGACCTCGTGCTCCTCGATGTGGATCGAGGTGAGGACGTCCTCCTGGACCAGGCGCTGGCTGAGGATGATCGCGTCCTCGTAGTTGTGACCGTGCCACGGCATGAACGCGACGAGCAGGTTCGTGCCGAGCGCCATCTCGCCCTCGTCGGTGCACGGACCGTCGGCGAGCGGGGAGCCCACCTCGACCCGGTCACCCTCGGAGACCAGAGGACGCTGGTTGATGCAGGTGCCCTGGTTGGAGCGGGTGAACTTCAGCATCCGGTAGGACTTGTCGCCACCCTCGTCGGTCATGATCACGACCTCGTCGGCCGAGACCTCCTTGACCACGCCGGCCACGTCAGAGGTGACCACGTCGCCAGCGTCGACCGCGGCACGGAACTCCATGCCGGTGCCCACGAGCGGGGCGTCGTTCTTGATGAGCGGCACCGCCTGACGCTGCATGTTCGCACCCATCAGGGCGCGGTTGGCGTCGTCGTGCTCGAGGAACGGGATCAGCGCGGTCGCGACCGACACCATCTGGCGCGGCGAGACGTCCATGTACTCGACCTCGTTGCGCGGGATGTCGACGGTCTCACCGCCACGCGTACGAACGAGCACCCGGTCCTGGACGAAGTTGTCGTCGTCGTCGAGCACGGCGTTGGCCTGGGCGATGACGCGCGAGTCCTCCTCGTCGGCAGTGAGGTGGTGGATCTCGTTGGTGACGTGACCGTCCTTGACCACGCGGTACGGCGTCTCCACGAAGCCGAACGGGTTGATCCGTCCGTAGGAGGCCAGCGAGCCGATCAGACCGATGTTCGGACCCTCAGGCGTCTCGATGGGGCACATGCGACCGTAGTGCGACGGGTGGACGTCACGGACGTCCATCTGCGCACGGTCACGGGAGATACCGCCGGGGCCGAGCGCCGACAGTCGACGCTTGTGCGTCAGGCCGGCGATCGGGTTGGTCTGGTCCATGAACTGCGAGAGCTGGGAGGTTCCGAAGAACTCCTTCAGCGCCGCCACCACGGGACGGATGTTGATCAGGGACTGCGGCGTGATGGCCTCGACGTCCTGAGTCGTCATCCGCTCGCGCACGACACGCTCCATCCGGGCCAGGCCCGTGCGGAGCTGGTTCTGGATCAGCTCGCCGACCGTGCGCATGCGCCGGTTGCCGAAGTGGTCGATGTCGTCCGCACGAACCTCGATGGGCTCGTCGTGGGCGTTCTTGACCTCGTTGCCGGCTGCGTCGACCAGGTTCTGCTTCTCGGCGTGCAGCTGCACGATGTAGCGGATGGTCGCCACGATGTCGTCGATGGTCAGCGTCTGCTGGTCGAAGGCCTCGTGCGTGCCCAGCTTCTTGTTGATCTTGTAGCGACCAACCTTCGCCAGGTCGTAGCGCTTGGGGTTGAAGTAGTAGTTCTGCAGCAGCGTCTGCGCAGCCTCACGCGTGGGGGGCTCGCCCGGACGCAGCTTGCGGTAGATGTCGAGCAGAGCGTCGTCCTGGCCCTCGGTGTGGTCCTTCTCGAGGGTCAGCATCATCGACTCGTACTGGCCGAACTCTTCGCGGATCTGCTCGTTGGTCCAGCCGAGGGCCTTGAGCAGCACCGTGACGTTCTGCTTGCGCTTGCGGTCGAGACGGACGCCGACCATGTCGCGCTTGTCGATCTCGAACTCGAGCCACGCGCCACGCGAGGGGATGACCTTGGAGGTGAAGATGTCCTTGTCCGAGGTCTTGTCAGCGGACCGCTCGAAGTACACACCGGGCGAGCGGACGAGCTGAGAGACCACGACACGCTCGGTGCCGTTGATGATGAAGGTGCCCTTGCGGGTCATCATCGGGAAGTCACCCATGAAGACCGTCTGGCCCTTGATCTCGCCGGTCTCACCGTTGGTGAACTCAGCCGAGACGTAGAGCGGGCGGGAGTAGGTGAAGTCCTTGTCCTTGCACTCCTCCTCGGTGTACTTCGGGTCGAGGAAGACGGGGTTCTCGAACGAGAGGGACATCGTCTCGGAGAAGTCTTCGATCGGGGAGATCTCCTCGAAGATCTCGTGGAGTCCCGACTTCTGCGAGAGCTCCTCGCCGGCGCTGCGACGCTCGACGACCTTCTGCTCCCACTTCTCGCTGCCGATCAGCCAGTCGAAGCTGTCTGTCTGCAGGGCAAGGAGCTGCGGGACCTCAAGGGGCTCGGAGATCTTTGCGAAGGAGATGCGGCGGGGACTGTTGTTGGTGCTTTTCTTGCTGCGCGAGGCGGCCAAGAGTGGTCCTTCCGAGGCTCACATGTGTGACGGCGCCGTCCCACCACGAATCCGGCCACCGGGCAGGCAGGAAGTATTTGAGGGAGGGCGCAAAGATTCAGATTACAGCACAGCCCAAGCCCTCGACAACTCGGGGGTGGACGTGGTCACAGCCCCCGAGGTGCCTGGCGCCTCTGGGGCGACACGCTACCCCCTCAGTAGCTCTTCAGGTCGTCTACGAGCCAACGACTTCCGACCTTTTGCATCGTGACGGCGACGCGGTTCTGGAAGATCTGCGGGTCGACGCCCGGCTTCTCGGAGACCTGGTTGACGTAGACAAGGATCCGGGCGGTGTCCGGCTCGACGTCCATCACGCCTGATCCGACCACGGTGGCCTTGACCACCGTCTTGGTCTGGACGGCTGCACCGGGAGTGCCGTCCTGCTGCTTCTCGAGCAGCTCGAAGTTCTTCAGGTACTTCTTCTTGAAGTCTGCGGTGAGGAAGGTCCCGGCGCGCTTCCGGTCCTCCGGCAGCGTCTGGTAGTCGTAGGCGAGGATCGCCTTGGCGGCCTGTTCGGCAGCCACCGGGGCATCGTCTCGGGCCGCAGCGATCTGGGCGTCGGTGCGCATCTTCAGTCCCAGGTAGCCGGCAGCGACCAGAGCCCCCACCGTGAGCAGCGCGAGGACAAGGGCCAGGACACCGGCCCTGCGGGTGGCGCGCTCGCCCTCGGACGCGGACCCCACCGGCTCGGCGGCTCGGGATGCCTCCTCGAGCGGTTCGGGAGCAGGGGGCGGCGGAGGCTCGTCCTGCGACGGCGAGGAGGTGACGACCGGGGCAGCCGGCGGCACGTCGAGTCCCAGGGACGCGTCGTACTCCCTGCGACGCTCGGGGTCCAGGAGCACGTCGGCGGCGTCGTTGAGCATCCGGAACTGTCCCGCACCGGTGCCCGGCTCGTAGGTGTCGGTCGCAGCACGCCAGGCGGCCTTGATCTCGTCGTGGCTGGCGTCCTGTGGCACGCGCAGCACGTCGTACCAGGTGGGGTTCGGGGTCGAGGTCACGTCGGCAGCCTGTTCAGTTCACGGGGTTGAAGTCGTCGACGAGCCAGGCACCGCTGACCTTCACCACGTTGACCGACCAGCGGTAGTGGTGCTCGATGTTGCCCTGGGTCGTGGTCACGTCGGCGTCATGGACGACGAGCACGGTGGCGGAGTCCGCGTCCGAGTCGCCGACAGCGGTGAGCAGGACCTTGCCCGACCCCTGGACCTTGGCGGTCTCGTAGCTCTGCTTCATGGCGTCGAAGACCTCGCTGTTCTTGGTCTTCGCCTTGGTCGTCAGCAGCTCGTTGACGTCCTTGATGTAGGCGTCGAAGTCGCTTCCGTCGACGCTGTCCATCCGCAGGGCGAACTGGGAGGCCACGTTGGCGGCCGCCGCCCGCTCCCGCTGGGCCTCGTCTGCGGCACGGACCTTCAGCCCGGCCCAGACGCCGACACCGACGGCCACGACGAGCACCACAGCGAGGACGGCAGTCAGGACCCGCACCGTGCGGGCTCGCAGGCGCAGCCTGGGACGCTCTGGTGCGCCGGGATCGTCGATCCCGGCGCTGGTCGAGTCGGGCACTTCTACTCCTGGTTGTTGGCCATCGACGGCTGCAGCAACATCCACTTCCAGGAATCGCCACCGAACAGCTTGGCGGCGCCGCCGTCGTAGGCGATCTTGGCACTGTGGTCCTGGTCGGCCCAGGTCAGCTTGCCGGTCTTGGCATCGTACGTCGCAACGGGTGAGCGGTAGGCCGCCCCGGCGCGGTTGGCGGGCGCCTTCTCGGAGGCTCGGAACGTCCTCCCGGGGTCGCTGCAGCCCACGTTGGTCTTCATCGGACGGTCAGCGGTGTCCTGCGGCTCGCGGCGGTCCGTCGGGCCGTAGCCCTGCTCGCAGACATGCTGGTCCTGCTGGGTGATCAGACCGAACTGGGCGTCGTAGGTCCCCTTGTCGTTCTTCTTGGTGACGGTGAAGCCACCGGCCACGACGTAGGGGTAGATGACCAGCACCTGACGGATGCCCTTGAGGTGCTTGACCGTGACCTCGTTGGTGGTGACGAGGTTGTTGATCAGCTCGCCGAGGTCGACCTGGTTCTGTTCCAGGAAGGTCCGCAGCTCGTTCGCCGTGGCGGACCCGTTGTCGATCAGCGACCGGAGGTACTTGTCGTTCTCGGCAACGGTCCCGGTGAACAGCGCCAGGTCCTTGGCGAAGCTGCGGATCGCAGAGCCCTTGTCGGCCTGGGTCTGGAGCACGACGCGCGAGTCGCGGATCAGGGCCGTGGTCATGTCGAAGTTCGCGTTGGCGGTGTCGATGAACGAGCTCTGCGTGTCGATGATCTGGCCCAGGCTGGGTCCGGAGTCCTTGAACGCGGCACCCAGCTCGGAGACGACCGTGCGGAGGTCGGCCTGCGGAACCGACCGGACCATGTTGCTCAGGTTCGTCAGGATCTCGGTCGTCGACACCGGGGTCACTGTCTGGGGCGTCTCGATCTCCGAGCCGTCCTTGAGGTAGGGACCGTCGTTGGACTGCGGCTGGAGCTCGACGTACTGCTCGCCCACCGCGGACTTGTTCCCGACCAGCGCGACGCTGTCCGTCGGGATCTTGTCGTTGCCCTTGTCGACGCTCAGGATGACGTCGACGCCCTCGTCGGTCAGCTTCATCTTCTCGACGCGACCGATCGTGACACCGCGGTAGGTGACCTCGGCGCCCTCGAAGATGCCGCCCGACTGGGCGAAGTGGGCGCTCACCGAGTAGGCCGAGTCGTAGAACAGCCGGTCCAGCCGCGCGTAGCGGCCACCGACGAAGGTGACGCCGAGCAGGGTCAGGATGACGAAGGCCACCAGCTGCTTCTTGGTGCGTGAGGTGATCATCGGACTTCAGCCACCCCCTGGAGGAGCATTGTGCCGATTCCCGGGTCCAGGCCGTAGCGGGCCAGGCCGAAGGGGTCGAGCGGTTCGGGAAGTCGGAAGGCGGCGCCCATGCCGGCGCGGGGAAGCTTCAGGCCGCCCCCGTCGTTGAGCCCGCCCACGGTGATCGGCGGAATGGTGTTCGGCTTCTGGATGAAGCCACAGACGGTCGTGCCCGCGCCCGGGCACAGTCCTTCGGTCACGGCCTTGCCGAGCGACGTCAGGCCCTTGGCGATGGCGCCCTGGATCTGCGCGGCGGTCAGGTTGCAGTCCTTGTCCTCGACCTCGGCCAGCGCCACGTCCTTCGCCGCCTTCTTCTGGGTATCTGAGAGCGGGAGCTTGTCGATCCCCTCGCTGATCTGCTTGCGCGCCTGCTTCGCACCGGCACAGATCGCAGCCGGCACCGGGATTCCGGGCACTTCCGGGAGCGCCAGGTCCTTGAGGTTCAGATCGAGGTTGACCGAGAGGTTGGTGAAGTCACCCTGGTGCAGGTTGCGTGCCACCTGGGGGTCACGGCCGATGGCCTCGTCCACGAAGGGGTAGGTCAAGAACACCTGGAACGACTTGGGGAAGTTCTCCCCTGCCTTGGCGAAGCCCTCCAGGACCGGCGCGAGGTCGCGCAGGCTGTTGATCGTGGACTCCTTCGAGGCCTTGATCACCCGGACGCCGACCCCGCTGAGCCTGGTCAGCGCCTGCAACAGCTTGACCAGGTCGTCGCGCTGCCGGTTGACGGACTGGAGGGTGCCCGGAATCTCGTCGAGCGCGCTCTTGATCGTCTTGTCCTGCTTGCGCAGCTGCACGGCGAGCCGGTTCGTGTTCTCGAGCGCGGCGACGATGGACTCCTTGTTCTTGTCCAGCTGGCTCACGAACAGGCGGATCTGGGTCAGCACCGAGCGGATCTCGGGCTCCCGGCCGTCGAAGGTCTTGTTCAGCTCCTGGGCGATCGTCTTGAGCTGACCCACGCCACCACCGTTGAGCAGCAGCGCCAGGGCGCTGAAGACCTCTTCGACCTCGGTGTTGCGTCCGGTCGCGTCCAGCCCGATGACGTCGTTGTCCGCCAGTCGTCCGGTCGCGGGGTCACGGGGCTCGCTCAGCGAGATGAACTTCTCGCCGAGGAGGCTGGTCTGGCGGATCTCGGCCCGGGCGTTGTCCGGGAGGTCCACGTCGCGCGGCAGCTCGACGTCGACCTCGGCGATGTAGCCCTTGAGCTTGATCTTGGTGACCTTGCCGATCGTCACGTCGTCGACCTTGACCGTCGTCTGCGGGACGAGGTCGAGGACGTCACGGAAGTAGATCTTCAGCGTCATCGGGTTCTTGCCGGGGTCGACCCCACCCGGGAGCGGGGCGTCGTAGATCGAGCATCCCGAGAGCACGAGCGCTCCGGAGATCAGGCCGGTCAGCGCAGCGGCACTGCGACGACGCAGACCGGCAGTCCAGGCGCGGGGCGTCATCGGGTTACCTCCAGCAGGCCGCCGAGCGTCTTGTCGATGGGCTCGGTCACCCGCGGCTTGGCCGACGGGTCCACCGCGAACGGGGTCGCCCGGGGCGAGCCCGCCACGGCCTTCTTGATCAGGTCGCAGTCCGCGGCCTGGGTCACGAACGTGCACAGCACGGCGCCGGGGTCGCTCTCGAGCTGGGTGAACAGCTCACTGACGTTGTCCCGGGTGTCGAGCGTGCCCTGGGGGTTGTTGCCGGCCAGGAAGAGGTTGTTCAGCGCCGCCGGGGCGTACTGCAGGGTCTTGTCGAGCGCGTCACGCCGCTTGACCAGGATCTTGGTGACCCGGTTCAGCCCGGTGATGTTCCGGCCCAGCGAGGCCTTGTTCTCCTTGACGAAGCCCTGCACCTGCTGCATGGCGATGCTGAGGTTCTTCAGGACGGCAGCCAGCTCCTCACGCTCACCGGCGAGGAGCCCGGCACCGCCCGCCAGCGAGTCGTTGAACCTGCGCACGGTCGCGTCGTTCTTGGCCAGCGTGCTCGTGAAGTCCTCGATCTGGCTGAGGGTGCCGAACAGCTCGTCCTTGTTGTCCGCGAGCGTCTTGGTCAACGCACCGAAGTTCTTCAGGGTCTTGTTGAACTCCACACCCTGGCCGCCGAAGTTGCGCGCCGTCGTGTCGAGCAGACGGGTGAGGGGGCCGACGCCGCCCTCGTCGGGCTGGTTGGCCCCGTCCGGGCCGAGCGCGATGTTCAGGTCGTTGATGCTGCCGAAGATCTCGTCGAGCTCGAGCGGCGTCGCGGTCTGGTCGACGCCGAGTCGAGCCTTGTCCGCCATGACCGCGCCACCGCTGTAGGCAGGACTCATCTGCACGAACCGGTCGCCGACGATCGACGGCGAGATGATCACGGCCTTCGCGTCGGCCGGGACCTTGTACTTGGCGTCGTAGTGGAACTTGACCGTGACGGTCGTGCCGGAGGGCACGACCGTGTCGACCTTGCCGACTGCGACCCCGAGGATCTTGACGTCGGATCCCTCGTAGAGCGAGACGCTCCTGGGGAACTGGGCCGTGACGGTCTTGGTCTCCGTGCCGGGCCAGAAGGTCACGAGCAGGGCGGCCAGCAGGGCCACGGCGCCGAGTACGGCGATCAGGGGGTTGATCCTGGAGAACATCCTCATCACCCACCAACCGCGGGCGGAGGGGGGAAGTTGGCGATCCAGGTGTCGAACCAGGGTCCCGTTCCCAACGTGTTGCCGAAGACCCGGTAGAAGGGCGCCATGAGCCTCAGGCTCTCGTCGAGGTTGGACTGGTTCTTGTTCAGCAGGTTGACGACGCCCTCCAGGTTGTCCAGGGCCGGCTTCAGGTCGGCACGGGACTGCTGGACGAGCAGGGTCAGCTCCTTGGAGAAGGTGCTGGTCGACACGAGCAGCTGGTGGACGGCCTCACGGCGCTTCACGAGCTCGCGCATCAACGCGTCGCTGTTCTGCATCAGCGAGATGATGTCCTTGTCGCGGTCGGCCAGGACACCCGAGACGGTGTTCAGGTTCTTGAGCAGCTCACCGATCTGGTCGTTGCGGCTCGCGACGGTCTGGGAGAGGCGGGACAGGCCTCGCAGCGTGCTCTGGAACGCAGCCGGAGTGTCCTTGGTCAGCGCGGCCAGGGTGTTGAGCGACTCGGCGAGCTTGTCGGTGTCGATCTGCTCGGCCCGCTCGGCGAGTCCCGAGAAGGCCTCCACGACGTCGTAGGGGGACGTCGTCCGGGAGACCGGGATCGTCGAGTCCTCCTTGAGCTGCCCGGGGCCCTCGGGGTCCAGGGCGATGTACATGGCGCCCAGCAGGGTCTTGACCTTGATCGCTGCGGCGGTCTCGGTGCCGAACTTCGACGGCGTGTCGACCTTGAAGGTGACGTCGACGTGGTCGCCGGCCAGGTCGACATCGGTGACCTTGCCGATGCGGACCCCGGCGATGCGCACCTCGTCGTTGGGCTTGATGCCACCGGCCTCGGAGAACGACGCCTTGTAGGTGTCGCCGCCGCCGATCAGGGGCAGGTCGCCGGCCTTGAAGGCCACCACGAGCAGGGCCGCGATGACGGCCATGCTGATCGCGCCGATCGGGACCGGGTTTCGTTCACGGAAGGGAAGGCTCATGACAGGTTGCACCTCGCTCCGCCGACCTCGTACTTGATCGGGACCTTGCCGCCCGTGGGCAGGTTCAGGTTGCCCTGGAACTGGCACAGGTAGAAGTTGAAGAACGATCCGTAGATGGCAGTTCGTCCGATCTTCTCGAGCTTGATCGGCAGCACCTGGATGGCCCGGTCGAGCTCGGCACGGTCCTTGTTCAGGTTCGCCGCGGTCTTGCGCAGACCCTTGACGTCGCGGACGAAGGAGGGGCGAATGCCCACCGTCAGGTCTGCGGTCTCGTTGGCCAGCGCGGACACCGACTCCAGGGAGCCGAGGATCGCGTCCTTGTCCTTGTTCAGGCCGGTCAGGAAGTTCTTGAACTCCACGATCAGCGAGCTGAGCTGCCTGTCGCGGCCCGCCAGGGTCTTGAGCACGACGTTGAGGTTGTCGATCACGCTGCCGATGACCTTGTCGCGGTCAGCCAGGGTGTTGGTGAGCGACGCGGTGCTCTGGAGCAGGGCGTTGAGGTTGCCGCCCTCCCCCTGGAACACCGAGACGACCTCGGCGGAGAGCTTGTTGATGTCAGCGGGCGACAGCGCGGCGAACAACGGCTTGAACCCGTTGAAGAGCACCGTCAGGTCCAGGGCCGGGTTGGTTCGGTCGATCGGGATGGTGGCCTCGGCCGGCAGCCGGCCGAGGTCGCCGACCCCCTGGGTCAGCTGGATGTAGCGCTGGCCGACCAGGTTGCGGTAGCGGATGGTCGCCGTCGAGCTCTTGGTGACGATCGAGCTGTCGGCGACGTCGAAGGACACCAGGGCGCGCTCGCGGTCCACGATCTCGACGCCCTTGACGCTCCCGACCTTGACACCCGCGATCCGGATGTCGTCGCCCTTGACCACGCCGGTGGCGTCGGAGAAGACAGCCTTGTAGTCGCGGCTGGAGTTGAAGCTGAGGTTGCCGATCAGCACCACGAGGACACCGGTCGACAGTGTGGTGACCAGGATGAAGATCAGCAGCTTGACCAGGTCACCGCTGGTCTTCTTGTCGAGGAGACTCACTTCACGCTCACCTCCGTGCCGGCCATCGCCGGGGCGAACAGCAGGGACGCGAGGTCGGTCATCTCGTCGGCGGGGATGCCGAGCAGCGGAGCAGTGAGCGAGTTGATCAACGCCTTCTGGGATGCGAGGCGACCACTGACGCTCTGGCCGGCACCGCGGTTGTCGAAGCCGGTTGCGGCACGCTGGCCGTCACCCTTGCCGAGCCCGTTGGCCCCGTCGTTGAGGTTCGGGAAGTTCGGGAAGGGCACGGGCGGGAACGGGAGCCCGGCGCAGTTCGGCGCGTTGTTGGCTCCGTTGACGTGCTTGTCGGCGGGGGTGTAGCCGCGCGGCTGGCGCGGGATCGTCTTCAGGTTGATGTGGAAGATCGCTCCGCGGAACGTGCTCGCCAGCAGCGGAACCTGACGCACGAGTCCCTGTGCCAGGCACGGGAAGATCGGGGAGTAGCGGGCCAGCAGCGCCAAGATGGGCTCGCTGACCTCTCCGAGGCGGATCAGGTTGTCGCCGTTGTCGTCCAGGAACGTCTTGGCCGTGTTCGAGAAGGACGTGAAGTCCTGCAGGAAGGCGGTGAGCTTCGCCTCCTTGGTGACGAGCGTGTCTCCGGTCTTGACCGAGTTGCGCAGGGTGGCGGCCACCTGCGGCACCACGTCGGCGTAGGTGTCGGTCACCTGCGCCAGCAGCTGGATGTCCTTGATCAGCGCCGGGATCTGCGGGTTGAGCCGCTTGAGGTAGCTGTCCAGGGTGACCAGGCCCTTGCCGAGCGTGTCGCCTCGTCCCTCGAGGGCGCCGGCGAAGGCGTTCAGGGTGTAGTTCAGCTCGGCCGGCTGCACGGTGCGCAGCAGCGGGTAGAGGTCGTTGAGCACCCGCTCGACCTCGATCGGCATCTTCGTCTGGGTGATCACGTCGCCGGCCCGGAGTGACTCCGAGGCAGGATCCGAGGGGATGTTGAGCTCGATGTACTTCTCGCCGAAGAGCGTCTTGGGCACGATCGAGGCGGTCACGTTGGCCGGAACCGTGCCGATCTCCTCCGGCTTGATCCCGAGCTCGAGGGTCGCGCCCTGGCCCTTGGACTCCGCCTTCATGACCTGACCGATGATCACGCCGCGGATCTTCACGTCGGCCATCGCCGGGAGCTGCAGCCCGATCGTGCCGGTCTTGAGGTCCACCCGGTCGAAGGCGATGAACTTCTGGGTGAAGACGGCGTTGACCAGCCACACTCCCCCGACCAGCATGCCGATGAAGACGACGCCGAGGAAACGGTGGTTCATCAAGAACTTGTTCATGTATCAGCCCGCCAGTCTGACGGTGGTCGACGAGCCCCAGATGGCCATCGAGAGGAAGAGGTCGATGACGTTGATCGCCACGATCGAGGTCCGGACCGCACGACCCACCGCGACACCCACGCCGGCGGGACCGCCGCTGGCGTTGTAGCCGTGGTAGCAGTGGATCAGGATCACGACGACCGCGAACACCAGCACCTTGCCGAAGGACCAGAGCACGTCGCCCGGTGGCAGGAACTGGTTGAAGTAGTGGTCGTAGGTCCCTGCGCTCTGCCCGAAGAACTTGGTGACGGTCAGCCGGGTGGCGAAGTAGGAGGACAGGAGCCCGACCACGTAGAGGGGGACGATGGCGATCAGACCGGCGACGATGCGGGTGGTCACCAGGAACGGCATCGACGGGATGGCCATCACCTCGAGGGCGTCGACCTCCTCCGAGATGCGCATGGCGCCGAGCTGGGCGGTGAAGCCGCAGCCAACCGTCGCCGCGAGCGCGATGCCCGCGATCAGCGGCGAGATCTCGCGGGTGTTGAAGTACGCCGAGACGAAGCCGGCGAACGCAGCGGTGCCGATCTGGTTCAGGGCGGCGTACCCCTGCAGGCCGACCTCGGTGCCGGTGAAGAACGCCATGGCGGTGATGACGCCCACGGTGCCGCCGATGACCGCGAGGGCCCCGGAGCCGAGGGTGACCTCCGCGAGCAGGCGCAGGATCTCGCGCGGGTAGCGCCTGATCGAGCGCGGGGTGGCTGCGATGGCCCGCAGGTAGAAGGCCAGCTCTGCTCCCATGTTGTCCAGGGAGGAGAGCGGCTTCTCGTAGACCTGTTTCAAGTTGGCCATGTCGTCAACCTGTCTTCGGTGGCACGAGCTGGAAGTAGATGGCGCTCATCACGAAGTTGACGACGAACAGCAGCATGAAGGTGATCACGACCGACTCGTTGACGGCGTCACCCACACCCTTGGGGCCGCCGCCGGCGTTCATGCCCTTGTAGGACGCCACGATCGCAGCGATGAGACCGAACACGAGCGCCTTGGCCATGCCTTGCCAGAGGTCCGGCAGTTGGGCGAGCGCCGTGAAGCTGGCGATGTAGGCACCTGGGGTGCCGTCCTGGAGGACGACGTTGAAGAAGTAGCCACCGCTGACGCCGACGACGCTGACGAGGCCGTTGAGGAACACGGCCACGAGCATGCACGCCAGCACCCGGGGTACGACGAGACGCTGGATCGGGTCGATGCCGAGCACCATCATCGCGTCGAGCTCTTCGCGGATCTTGCGGGCACCGAGGTCGGCCGCGATCGCCGAGCCGCCCGCGCCGGCGATCAGCAGCGAGGTCGCAATGGGACCCGCCTCACGCACCACGGCCAGGACCGACGCCGATCCGGTGAAGGACTGGGCGCCGAACTGCTTGATCAGGCCACCGACCTGGAGTGCGATGACCGCGCCGAACGGGATGGCGACCAGCGCGGTCGGGACGATCGTCACCGAGGCGATGAACCAGGCCTGCTGGATGAACTCACGGGTCTGGAACGGGCGTCGGAACAGCTGGCGGCCGACGTCGAGCGCGAACGCGAACAGCTTCCCGGCGGTCCCGATGGGGGCGAGAACCCGGTTGGCGACTGCAGATGCCATCAGCGGATCACCCTCCGACCGCCAGGCTCATGCCCTCTTCGAACGAGCCGGGAGGGGGGGTGACGCCGTTGGCCTTGCACCACTCGCCAGGCTTGCGCTGGCTGCGGCGGGGCTGGCCGTTGGTGGGCTCGATCTGCATCGGGATCGGGGGCAGCGGGGGCAGCTCCATGTCCTTCTCGGACTCGAGATCGTCGGCGTCCTTCTCCTCGGACATCCCGATCGGACCGACCATCTGCGCGTTCAGGAACTGGCGTACGACCGGCTCCTCAGAGGACAGCAGCATCTCGCGGGGGCCGAACATCGCGAGGTGCTTGTGGTAGAGCAGCCCGATGTTGTCCGGCACCGTCCGGGCGGTGTTGATGTCGTGGGTCACGATCAGGAAGGTCGCGTCGATCTGTGCGTTCAGGTCGACGATCAGCTGGTTCAGGAACGAGGTGCGGACCGGGTCGAGGCCCGAGTCGGGCTCGTCGAAGAGCACGATCTCCGGGTTGAGCACCAGGGCCCTGGCCAGGCCGGCGCGCTTGCGCATCCCGCCGGAGATCTCACCGGGCAGCTTGTCCTCGGTGCCCAGCAGGCCGACGAGGTCCAGCTTCTCCATCACGACCTCGCGGATCTGGGACTCGGTCTTCTTGGTGTGCTCACGCAGCGGGAACGCGATGTTGTCGTAGAGGTTCATCGAGCCGAACATGGCGCCGTCCTGGAACAGCACCCCGAACAGCTTGCGGATCTCGTAGAGCTCCTTCTCGGGACACGTGGCGATGTCGGTGCCCTGGATCACGACGCTGCCCCGGTCGGGCTTGAGCAGGCCGATGATCGTCTTGAGGAGCACGGACTTGCCGGTGCCGGACGGGCCGAGCATCACGCAGATCTCGCCGGCGGGAACCGTGAGGGAGACGTCACCCCAGATGAGCTGACTGCCAAAGCTCTTGGTCAAGTCCTTGATCTCGATCTCAACACCCACCGGGGCGCCTCCCTTGACTAGCTGATCGAACAGAACGGACTCTCGTTGCACGACGACGTCTGCGTGGGCTCCCTACCCAGACCTACCAACGAGTAATCCTCGGCTAAGTTACGCGCCCCCCGGGGGTCAGCATGTCGGCCGGATCACACAAAAAGTGCGCGGTCGTCCTCGTGCTGACGGGCAGGACCGAGGCTACGCGCACAACGGCCGCTCCGGACCAAAAGGTCCGAAGCGGCCGTCGATCGGTCATACCGCCTAGGCGGAGTCAGACCGTGCCATCAGCTGGCGGTGTCGCGAGGGGCTCGCGTCACTTGAGCGACACGGAGGCGCCGGCGGCCTCGAGGGCCTCCTTGGCCTTCTCCGCGGACGCCTTGTCGACCTTCTCGAGCACTGCCTTGGGGGCGGCCTCGACGAGGTCCTTGGCCTCCTTGAGACCGAGGCTCGTCAGGGCGCGAACCTCCTTGATGACGTTGATCTTCTTGTCGCCGGCAGCCTCGAGGACGACGTCGAACTCGTCCTGCTCGGCGGCCTCGTCATCGGCGCCCGCGCCACCGGCGGCGGGGGCTGCGGCAACGGCGACCGGAGCTGCGGCGGTCACGCCGAAGGTCTCCTCGAACTGCTTCACGAACTCGCTGAGCTCCAGGAGGGTCATCTCCTTGAAGGCTTCGAGCAGCTCGTCGGTGCTGAGCTTCGCCATGAGGGCGTTCCTTTCAGTGGTGCTGCGGCATCAGCCGCAAGCGGGTTGTCAGGCCTCGGTGCTCTCGGGGGCCTCGGTGGTGTCCTCGGCCGCGGATGCGTCCTCGGGTGCAGCGTCCTCGGCCGGAGCCTCGGTGGTCTCGGCCCCATCGCTGGGCGCCTCGTCCGCTGCGGAGTCCTCACTGGCTTCGGGGGCTGCCGGCTCGCCGGCACCACCCCTGAGGATCGATGGGTCCTGCTCGGCCTTCGCCTGCAGGGCGCCGGCGAGCCGGGCAGCCTGCGCGAGCGGGGCGTTGAGCAGGTAGACGGCCTGGCTGAGCGAAGCGAGCATTGCGCCCGCCAGCTTGCCCAGGAGAACCTCGCGGGACTCGAGATCGGCCAGCTTGGCGATCTGCTTCGCGTCCATCGAGGCGCCGTCGACATATCCACCCTTGATCACAAGGGCGGGGTTCGCCTTGGCAAAGTCACGCAGTCCCTTGGCCGCTTCGACGACGTCACCGCTGATGAAGGCGATGGCGGTCGGGCCGTTGAGGAGGTCGTCGAAGCCTTCGACGCCTGCCTGCTTGGCAGCGATCTTGGTGAGCGTGTTCTTGACCACGGCGTAGTGGGCGTTCTCGCCGAGGGCTCGCCGCAGGTCCTGCAGCTGCTTCACGGTGAGACCGCGGTACTCGGTCAGCACAGCGCCCGCGGAGTCGTTGAATGATTCGACGATCTCTGCGACGGCTGCTGCCTTGTCTGGCCGCGCCATGGGTCTCCTTCCACTGCACTCATGTGTGCGCGGCGACGCGCGGGTTTGCACGACGCCTGTGAAGTCGGGACCGGAAAAACAAAACGCCCTCGTGCAAGTGCACGGGGCGGATGACGACCTGGTCGTCTCACTCGTGGCACCTGCGCTGGTCGCTCGCTCTTCGCGAACCTTCGGATCGTCCCGACTGTGAGGAGAGAACGATCGGCCGGCGGTCTTCGGCTTCAGGGCGTCACGATACGGGCTGGGTCCGGCTCACACCAAATCGTCACCGGTCAACACCCGGATCCGCCCCGAACGCGGAAACGGTCCGGAACCCCGTGGGGTTCCGGACCGTCCTGTGCGGATCGACTCAGCCGGCCGGCGCCGGCACGAGCAGAACGTGGATCAGGCCTCGTCCTCGGCCGCGACGTTGCGAGTGCGGTTGGGGTCGACCTGGACGCCGGGGCCCATGGTCGTGGAGACGGTGATCTTCTTGATGTAGCGGCCCTTGGAGCTGGCGGGCTTGAGCCGCAGCACCTCCTCGAGCGCGGCGGCGTAGTTCTCGGCGAGCTGGAGCTCGGAGAACGAGGCCTTGCCGATGATGAAGTGCAGGTTGGCGTGCCGGTCGACCCGGAACTCGATCTTTCCGCCCTTGATGTCCGCCACGGCCTTGGCCACGTCGGGGGTCACGGTGCCGGTCTTCGGGTTGGGCATCAGGCCACGGGGGCCGAGGACACGACCGAGGCGGCCGACCTTGCCCATCATGTCGGGGGTCGCGACGACGGCGTCGAAGTCGAGCCAGCCACCATTGACCTTCTCGATCAGCTCGTCGCCACCGACGACGTCGGCGCCGGCCTCACGGGCGGCGTCGGCCTTGTCGCCGTTGGCGAAGACGAGGACCCGGGCGGTCTTGCCGGTGCCGTGGGGCAGGTTGACGGTGCCACGCACCATCTGGTCCGCCTTGCGGGGGTCGACGCCGAGACGCATGGCCACGTCGACGGTCTCGTCGAACTTCTTCTTCGCGCCGCCCTTGGCGATCTTGATGGCTGCGAGCGGTGCGTGGAGCTCCTCGATGTCGAAGGTCTCCGCGGTTGCGCGGTAAGACTTGCTGCGCTGCATGGTCTGGTTCCTTTGCTTTCCAGTTGTGGTCTACGTGGGCCAGCGCGGCCCTGCCACTCTTGCTGTGTGTGTCCGAGATGGGCGGTGGCCACGACAGGCGTCGCCACCGGGGGTGCTCAGTCCGTGGTGATGCCCATGGAGCGAGCGGTGCCCTCGACGGTCTTCATCGCGGCGTCGATGTCGTTGGCGTTCAGGTCGGGCAGCTTGGTCGTCGCGATCTCACGGATCTGGTCCTTGGTCAGCTTGCCGACCTTGTCGGTCTGCGGGACGCCGGACCCCTTGGAGATGCCGGCGGCCTTCTTGATCAGCTCGGCGGCCGGGGGCGTCTTGGTGATGAACGTGAACGAGCGGTCCTCGTAGATCGTGATCTCGACGGGGATGACGTTCCCGCGCATGGCCTCCGTCTGGGCGTTGTAGGCCTTGCAGAAGTCCATGATGTTGACGCCGTGCGGGCCCAGGGCGGTACCGACGGGCGGCGCCGGCGTGGCAGCACCGGCCTGCAGCTGCACCTTGACGAGCGCGGCGATCTTCTTCTTCTTGGGAGGCATTTCTCTTCGGTCCTTGTCTTGAGCGATTCGTGGTCTTGACGAACTCCCCCGGCTTGCGCCGGCGGGGCTCTGCCACCTGGTTGTTGCTGGTGAGCCTCAGACCTTCTGGATCTGGGTGAAGCTCAGCTCGACCGGGGTCTCCCGGCCGAAGATCTCGACGAGGGCCTTGACCCTCTGGCTCTCTGCGTTGATCTCGGTGATCGTCGCGTGGAGCGTGGCGAACGGACCGTCGACGACCATGACCGAGTCGGACACGTCGAAGTCGGACACGGCTGCCTGCTGGCGACCGGCGGTCTTCACCGGTGCGGACTCGCCGGCCTCGGACGCAGCGGCGGCCTCGGCCTCGGCCTGGATCGCGGGGGCGAGCATGTTCTCGACCTCTTCGAGGCTCAGCGGCACCGGCTGGTGGCTGTGCCCGACGAAGCCGGTGACCGACGGCGTGTGTCGCACTGCGGACCAGGACTCGTCGGTCAGGTCCATCCGCACCAGGACGTAGCCGGGGAGCACGGTGCGACGGACCAGCTTGCGCTGGCCGTTCTTGATCTCCGCGACCTCCTCGGTGGGCACGACGACCTCGTGGATGTAGTACTCCATGTTCAGCGACGTGATGCGGTTCTCGAGGTTGGCCTTCACGCGGTTCTCCATGCCGGAGTACGTGTGGATGACGAACCAGTCGCCCTCCTTCTGACGCAGCGCGGTGCGGAACTCCTCGAGCGCGTCGACGGGCGCGTCGACGTCAGCAGCCTCCGGGGCGGCTTCCTCGCCGGACTCGTCGTCGCCGTCCGCGTCCTCGACGGGCGCGTCCTCGATGTCGTTGCCGTCCGCCTCGACGTCGTCGGCCGCGGACTCCTCGGAGAGCTGTTCGGTCGTCTCGCTCGGGGCAGCGGCGGTCTCCCCCGTGACCGGGTCCGTCAGGACCTCGTCGGGGGCATCGACCTGCTGCTCGTCGTACTGCTCAGACACGATTACTCCGTCATCTCATCAAACTCTGGGGGAAAACACCGCGGCCCGGGAGGGCCGGCTTGCACCGGGCTAGCTGCCCGAGGCCGCACCCGATTCACCGAAGATCGCGAACACGGCCTTGCCGAAGCCGAGGTCAAGAACTGAGACGTACGCGATCATCACCAGGACGAACACCATCACCACGATCAGGTAGGTGACCAGCTGCTGCTGGGTGGGCCACACCACCTTGCGGAGCTCGGCAACCACCTGACGGTAGAACGTGACCGGGCTGGTGCGCTCGCCCTTGTCCGAGTGGACCGGGGACCTCTCCGACACGTTGTTCCCTCTTCCGGTTGCCTGGTTGGTGCTTCTGGCTGGACTGCTTCGCAGGGCACGAGGGACTTGAACCCCCAACCTTCGGTTTTGGAGACCGATGCTCTGCCAGTTGAGCTAGTGCCCTACGGCGAATCCGGGCGTGCCAAAGCATGGGCCGGATCACCAAACGTGGAGTCTACGGGGGCGGTCCCGGCAAAGTCGAACCGACTGCGCCACGGCTGCCGGACGCGCATGTCCTGGGCAGCCGAGGCTCTGCCAACATGGGGGCGTGACCGAGCAGACCGAGCAGACCAGTCCCCTCGCTCAGCGTACGACCGCGGAGATCGCGACGTTCCTGGAGCATCAGCAGGCCGCGCACGCCACCTTGCGCGAACGCGGCCTCGGCCTCGACCTCACCCGGGGCAAGCCGTCGACGGCCCAGCTCGACCTCTCCGACGCCCTGCTCGACCTGCCGACGAGCGTCAAGGACGCTGCCGGTGTCGACGTGCGCAACTACGGGGGACTCGAGGGCATCCGCCAGATCCGGGAGATCTTCGCCGAGCTGCTCTCGGTGGAACCGGCGCAGCTGGTGGCGGGTGGCAACTCCAGCCTGGTGATGATGCGCGAGGTGCTCACGGACCTGTGGCTCAAGGGAGGCGTCACGAGCGTGCGCCCCTGGAGCGCCGAGGAGAAGGTCACCTTCATCTGCCCGGTGCCCGGCTACGACCGACACTTCACGCTGCTCGACTGGTTCGGCATCGAGACGGTGACGGTGCCGATGAACGAGGACGGCCCGGACGTCGAGGCCGTGGCACGGCTGGCAGCCTCCGACCCGAGCATCAAGGGGATGTGGCTGGTGCCGACGTACGCCAACCCGACGGGGTCGGTCGTCACCGAGGAGGTGGCTGCCCGCCTCGGGTCGATGGAGACGGCCGCGCCGGACTTCACCATCTTCTGGGACAACGCCTACGCCCTGCACCACCTCACCGACGAGATCGTGGAGAGCGCCGACATGCTGGCTCTCGCGGCCGCCGGCGGGCATCCGCACCGCCCGATCATGTTCGCCTCGACCTCCAAGATCACCTACGCCGGCGCGGGCGTCGCGTTCCTGGCCGGCTCCCCGGAGACCGTGGCGTGGTACGTCGGGCACCTCGGCAAGGGCGCCATCGGCCCGGACAAGGTCAACCAGCTGCGGCACGCGGAGTTCTTCGGCACCCCGCAGGGAGTCCGCGACCACATGCGTCGCCACCGCGAGATCATCGCGCCGAAGTTCGCCGAGGTGGAGCGCATCCTCGAGGAGCGGCTCGGCGGTCTCGGCGTCGCCACGTGGACCCGTCCGGCCGGAGGCTACTTCGTCAGCCTCGACGTGCTCGACGGCACCGCATCCCGGGTTGTCGCCCTCGCCAAGGAAGCCGGGATCGCGCTGACTCCGGCCGGCGCCTCCTTCCCGGGTGGTCACGACCCCCGCGATCGCAACATCCGGCTGGCCCCGACGTTCCCGGGCCTGCCCGAGGTCGCGACGGCCATGGAAGCGGTCGCGACGTGCGTGCTGCTGGCTGCCGCCGAGAAGCTGCACGGCTGAGCATGAGCGGCGCCCGGGCGCGCGATCACGAGGACGGAACCGGAGAGGCACCCCAGGAGGGCTTCCGCAGGCTGGAGGAGCTCCCCAAGGCGCACCTCCACCTGCACTTCACCGGTTCCATGCGCCATGCCACCCTCCTCGAGCTCGCCGAGCGGGACGGGCACCGACTGCCCGACGCCCTGGTCGGCGACTGGCCCCCGCAGCTGTCGGTGGCCGACGAGAAGGGCTGGTTCCGCTTCCAGCGGCTCTACGACGTGGCGCGCTCCGTGCTGCGGACCGAGGCTGACGTCCGCCGCCTGGTGACGGAGGCCGCCGAGGACGACCTGCGCGACGGCTCACGCTGGCTCGAGATCCAGGTCGACCCGAGCGGCTACGCCGCCAGGTTCGGCGGGATCACCGCGTTCACCGACCTCGTCCTCGACGCGGTCCGGCAGGCCAGCCGTGACGTCGGGATCGGCATGGCCGTCGTGATCGCGGCCAACCGCACCCGGCACCCGCTCGACGCGCGCACGCTGGCTCGCCTGGCCGCGCAGTACGCCGGTCGCGGCGTGATCGGCTTCGGGCTGTCCAACGACGAGCGCCGCGGGAGCACCAGGGACTTCGCCCCCGCGTTCGCGATCGCCGACCGCGCGGGGCTGCTCCTGACACCGCACGGCGGAGAGCTGCTGGGCCCGGACTCCGCTCGCCTGTGCGTCGAGGAGCTGCACGCCACCAGGCTCGGTCACGGGATCAGGGCCACCGAGGACCCGCACCTGCTGGACCTGATCGTCGCTCGCGACGTGGCCCTGGAGGTGTGCCCCGTCTCGAACGTCGCGCTCGGCGTCTACACGGACCTCTCGTCGGTGCCGCTGCCCGACCTGATGGCCGCAGGTGTCACGGTGGCGCTCGGAGCGGACGACCCGCTGCTGTTCGGCTCCCAGCTCGCCGGCCAGTACGCCACGATGCGGGCGGCGCACGGCCTGACCGACGCCCAGCTCGCGGACCTCGCCCGCTCCTCGATCCGGGCTTCACGGGCCTCCGAGGAAGACAAGTCGGCCTGGTACGCCGAGATCGACGCCTGGTTGGGGACAATGACCCCATGAGCAGCTATCCGGGAGACGACCAGCAGGCGCAGGGCGAACCGCCGTCGGACCACGAGCCCGCCACCGAGCCGACCCAGCCGGAGGCACAGTCGGAACCGCAGCCGGAGGGCTACTGGGAGCGCCAGGCCGCAGACCGTGCCCGGGAGCAGCAGGCCGGAGGGGACCGCACCGACTACCCCGCCGCCGGGTCCACTCCCCCGCCGTACAGCGCCCCACCCTTCAACCCCCCGCCCTTCAACCCCGCGCAGAGCGCAGGCCCCTACGGCGCACCCCCGTTCGCCGGGTACCCACCGCAGTACACCGCTCAGCCCCCCGACCACCCGCAGTCGACGCTGGCGATGATCCTCGGCATCGTCGGCCTCGTCGGCGCGCTCTTCCTGTGCGGAGTGCCGCTGGTGGTCTCACCGTTCGCCTGGGCCATCGGACGCAACGCCCTCAAGGAGATCCGCGCCTCGCAGGGGCAGCTCGGCGGGGAGTCCCAGGCCCGCGCCGGCATGATCATGGGCATCATCGGGACCGTGCTGATGGTGCTCGCGCTGCTCGCGATCATCGTGCTGGTGCTGTTCTTCATCACGACCCAGAGAACAGTGGTGGGCAGCTCGATCTGAGCGAGCAGTCCCGCCGGGTGCTCAGAGCCGGCAGCCCACCAGCACGGGCTCGTTGACGAGGGTGATGCCGAACCGGTCCTCGACGCCGGCACGGATCTCGCGGGCCAGCTCGAGCAGGTCTGCTGTGCTGGCGTCACCGCGGTTGGTCAGCGCGAGGGTGTGCTTGGAGGAGAGCCGTGCCCTCTCGTTGCCGTGTCCTCTGGAGAACCCGGCACGCTCGATCAGCCACGCTGCGCTCGTCTTCACCCGTCCGTCGGCCTGCGGCCAGGCCGGCGCACCGTCCGGGACGTCGGCAGCGGCGACGATCGGGTTGGTGAAGAAGGACCCGGTGCTCCAGGTGTCGTGGTCCGCCGCGTCGAGGACCATCCCCTTGCCGCGCCGCAGCTCCAGCACCGCTTCGCGGACCTCCGACGCGGGCGCCCGCTCGCCGGTCGCGACCCCCAAGGTGTGCGCGAGCTCGGCGTACTGCACGGCGGCGCCGAGCTCTCCCAGCGCGAACTGGAAGGACACGCTGAGCACCACGAACCGGTCGGGATCCTGCTTGAACCGGCTGGTGCGGTAGCCGAACCCGCAGTCGGCGGCGGCAAAGCTGCGGATCACGCCGCGCGCTCGGTCCCACGTGCGCACGCGAGCCAGCGTGTGGGCGACCTCCTGGCCATAGGCGCCGACGTTCTGGATCGGCGTCGCGCCGGTGGTCCCTGGGATCCCGGACAGTGCCTCGATGCCGACCCAGCCGGACCCGACGGCGGTGGCGACGACCTCGTCCCAGTCCTCCCCCGCGCTGACCTCGACGAAGGCCCCACCGCACAGGTCGGACTCCACCCGGACGCCGCGGTTGCGTACGACGACAACCCGGCCCGGGAATCCCTCGTCGGCCACCACCAGGTTGCTGCCACCGCCCACCAGGAGCAGCGGTGTGCCGGCCAGGTCCGCCGACCGCACCGCCTCGACCAGGCTCGCCTCGTCGTCGGCCACGAGCAGCTCGGCGGCGGGGCCACCCAGGCGCAGGGTGGTGTAGCCGGCCAGGCGCTGCTGGTCCGGGCGCTCGGTCGAGACAGGCACCGTCATGACGCTAGCGGCTTCGGGGTCGTGACAACGCAGAAGCGGCCCCGGCAGTGCCGGAGCCGCTTCAGCAGTTGGTCGATCCCGATCAGCGGGTCTCGCGGTGGTCGGTGTGCTGGCGACAACGCGGGCAGAACTTCTTCAGCTCCATGCGGTCGGGGTCGTTGCGCCGGTTCTTCTTGGTGATGTAGTTGCGTTCCTTGCAGTCCACGCAGGCCAAGGTGATCTTGGGGCGGACGTCAGAGCTCTTGCTGGCCACTTTCGTGCCTTCTTCCTGGCTGATGCTGCTTTGCGAAGATTCCGTAGCGGGGGCGGGACTCGAACCCGCGACACCACGATTATGAGCCGTGTGCTCTAACCACCTGAGCTACCCCGCCACTGAGAACACCCGTGTGCACCCGCCCATTCCGCGAGGAGCGTCCGGTTGACTTCGAGGTGGTTCCCAGAGCCCCTTTACGGAATCGAACCGTAGACCTTCTCCTTACCATGGAGACGCTCTGCCGACTGAGCTAAAGGGGCGCGACCCAGATTGAACTCCGTGGGCCAGCGAGCAGAATACACAGGCCCGGCGGCATACCTGAAATCGGGCCGAACGGGGCCGGTGACGAGCGTCGGAGGTCGGTCGCGATGATCGTCTCGTGAACCCACCAGCAGCGTCCTACTACGAGCCCCTGTCCGAGGGTCGATACCGGTCTACGGCTGCCACGGCTGGGCCCTGGAGCGCCCAGGCGCAGCACGGTGGACCCCCGGCGGCGCTGCTCGGTCGCGCCCTCGAGATGGTCGACGAGGGCACGCCGCGCGCGATCGGACGGTTCGCGATGGACCTCCTGGGTCCGGTGCCCGTGGCCGATCTCACAGTCGTGACGTCGGTGCTGCGCCCCGGGCGCTCGGTGTCGTTGCGTCAGGCCGAGCTGCTCGACGCCTCGGAGCGGGTGGTCGCCCGCGCCCAGGCGTGGGCCTTCCCGGAGGCGAAAGGCCCCGGTGGGCTCGGCGTACCCCTGCAGCACGGACCGGCGGACGGCCACCACGAGGACCCCCCGGCCACCTGGGCGCGCGGCTACCTCGACTCGGTCGAGTGGCGGTGGATCTCCGGCGCGGTCACCCGCCCCGGCCCCGCCGAGGTGTGGATGCGGCCACTCGTGCGTGTGGTGCCGGACGAGGAGCCCACGGGGCTGCAACGACTCCTCGCGTGCGTGGACTCCGCCTCGGGCGCCTCCGCGGCCCTCGACCCCGCTTCGTGGAACTTCATGAACACCGAGCTGACCGTCCACGTCGTCCGGCCGCCAGTGGGCCCGTGGGTCTGCCTGCGCGCCGAGACGACCCTCGGCCCGGGTGCCGTCGGGCTGGCCAGCTCCTCGGTGTACGACGAGCTGGGGTTGGTCGCCCGCAGCGCACAGGCACTGCTGGTCACCCGCAGGAGCTGAGCCTCTAGCCCTGGATCCGGCCGAACGGCGCAGCGGCCTCGAGCTCGTAGGCGACCTCGAGCAGACGCCGGTCGTAGCCGCGAGCCGCGGCCAGCTGCACCCCGATCGGCAGCCCCTCTGCCGAGGTGCCCATGGGCAGCGAGATCGCGGGGTCGCCCGTCGCGTTCTGGAGCGGCGTGAACGTCACCCACGTGAGCAGTCGGTCCATCACGGTCTCGAACGACTGGGCGGGGTTCAGCCAGCCGAGCTCGGGAGTGACCTTGCCGAGCGTCGGGGTGAGGAGCAGGTCGTGCTCGGCGTAGAACGCCCTGCTGGCCCGGTGCGAGCGATTCAGCCGACGGACGGCCAGTGGCAGCCGCCAGGCGTTCCGGGCGGCGTGCGCGGCCAGTCCCCTGGTCAGGTTGTCGTTGCGGGCGCGGTCATAGTCCCGGCCGAAGCTGCGCTTGCCCGTGCGTGAGATGGCCAGCGCCAGCAGGGCCCAGTAGGCCAGGAAGTCCTCGGCGAAGTGGTCGGGAGCCGGAGCGGCGACGGGCACCACGTGGTGCCCGAGCTCCTCCAGCAGGACAGCAGTCGCTTCGGTGGCCCGGACGACGGCAGCGTCGGTCTCACGCCCGCCGATCGACTCCACGGCAAGGCCGATCCGGAGCCGCTGCTTGCCCGGACCCCGGACGTCCCCCACGGGCGCCAGGGTGAGGTCCCGGTAGACGCGCTCGGCCTCGCGGATGAAGGCCGCCGAGTCACGCACCGACCGGGTCACCACTCCGTCATGCACGATGCGGACGGGCATCTCCCTGCTCATCTTGTCGGTGGGTGTCCGTCCGCGGGTCGGCTTGAGACCGACCAGGCCGTTGCAGGCCGCCGGGATCCGGATCGAGCCGCCACCGTCGTTCGCGTGCGCCATCGGCACCGCCCCAGCCGCGACGAAGACGGCAGAGCCGGCCGAAGACGCTCCGGAGGAGTGCCCGGTGTGCCAGGGGTTGCGCACCGGTTCCTCGCCGACGTACTCCGCGCTGGCACTGAAGCCGTACTCCGAGAGCCGGGTCTTCCCGATGGTGGTGGTCCCGACGAGGCCGAACATCCGCGCGAAGTCGCCGTCGACCACAGCCGGCCGAGCGACGAACGCGCGCGTGCCGTGCTGGGTGGGGACGCCGGCGACATCGCTGTTGTCCTTGACGAAGGACGGCTGTCCGGCGAAGAACCCGTCGTGGTCCGCACCGGCCTCCGCCACTGCGGCCCGGAAGCGGTCGCTCGCCAGCCCGGTCAGGGTCTCGTCGAGCCGACGCGTGCGCTCGATCGCGGCCTGCACCGCCTCGAGACGCGAGACCCGTCCCGCTCGGATCTCGGCGGCGAGGCCGACGGCATCGTGCTCACCGAGCGCGTCGTCGCCGAAGGCGTGGACGCGGGTCTGGGCGACGTGCTCGTCGGGGGTCATGGCAGAGGAACCTAACGGACCGGGGCCACGGCCGCGCCCGAGGTCATCGGACCAGCAGCGGGACCAGCCATGGGACGGTCAGGCTGGTCGCGAGCGCGCTGAGTGCCGACGCCAGACCTGCGAACGCCCCCTCGGTGCGGCTCCCGTGCAGCGCCTGGTAGTGCCGATGCCGCGCGAGCAGGCACCCAGGGCGATTCCGCGGACCGGATCCGAATCGTGCTCAGCCCTCGACTGGTGGCTCAGCGCGCGACGCCTCGCCGGTGGCAGTCCAGCAGGTGGGTGTCGACCAGGCCGGTCGCCTCCATCAGGGCGTGCATCGTGGTCGGCCCCACGAAGCCGAACCCCTGCTTGCGGAGGGCGCGCGAGAGCGCCACCGACTCGGGAGTGGTCGTCGCGAGGTCGGCGAGCGTTCTCGGCTCGGGGTCCCGCTCCGGACGGAAGCGTCCGATGAACGCCTCCAGGCCACCCTGCTCACGCAGGTCGACCACCGCCCGCGCGTTGCGCCGCGTCGCCTGGATCTTCGCCCGGTTGCGGACGATGCCGGCGTCGTTCATCAGCTCGGCGAGCTCCGGGTCGGTCATCGCCGCGACCCGGTCGACGTCGAAGCCGTGGAAGACCTCACGGAACCGGTCGCGCTTGTTCAGGATCGTGGCCCAGGACAGGCCGGCCTGGAAACCCTCCAGGCTCAGGCGCTCGAACAGGCCGCTCTCGCCACGGACCCGAACCCCCCACTCGGTGTCGTGGTAGTCGCGCATGGTGCCCGGTCCACCGGCCCAGGGGCACCGCGCCACGCCGTCCTCGCCCACGACGGCGCCCCCGTTCACCCGAGCCCCCCGCTCGACCGTTCACTCGGCCCGTGAGTCAACGCAGTGCCTTGCTGATGGCGCCCACGTGCTCGGGAGTGGAGCCGCAGCAGGCCCCGATCAGGTCGACCCCGAGGTCGCGCAGGGCGACGGCGTGCCGGGCCATGTCCTCCGGTGTCGCGTCGTACTCGAAGTGGTCGCCGACCACCTGGGGCAGTCCGGCGTTGGACTGGGCGACCAGCAGCAGCCCCTCGGGGCGTACGGCGACCATCTGGGCAGCGATGGCCTCCATCTCCTCCGGACCGCGCCCGCAGTTGGCACCGACGGCGTCGACGCCGGAGGCGGCCAGCACGGTCACGGCCGCGGCGGGCGCCACGCCCATCATCGTGCGCAGGTTGGTGTCGAAGCTGAGCGTGACCAGCACCGGCAGGTCGGGGACGACCTCGCGCGCCGCCGCCACGGCGGCCTCGACCTCGGAGAGGTCGCTCATCGTCTCGATCAGGACGAGGTCGATGCCGCCGTCGCGCAGACCGACGAGCTGCTCGGCGAAGATCGCCTGCGCCTCGGCAGCATCCATCGTGCCGAGCGGAGCCATCAGCTCGCCGGTGGGGCCGAGTCCTCCGGCAACCAGGGCGCCGTGCTCGTCGGCCACCTCGCGGGCCAGGCGGGCACCTGCTGCGCTGAGCTCCTGGACCCGGTCGGCGAGTCCGTGCATGCCGAGCCGAGGACTGGTGCCGCCGAACGTGTTCGTGGTCAGGATGCGGGCTCCGGACTCCGCGTAGGAGCGGTGCGCCTGACGGATGTCGTCGGGGCGCTCGACGTTCCACAGCTCACCGGACCCGCCGTCGTCGAGCCCCAGGTCCTGGAGGAGCGTGCCCATGCCGCCGTCGATGACGACCGGGCCGGGACCGACCAGCTCGAGGAGGGCGTTGGGGATCGGGCTGGTTCGATGTTGTGTCACGGATGGAGCCTAGGTCGCCCGTGGTCGCGGCCGACCGCGATGCCAGCTCATGGACCGCGCCTGACCATCCGGACGTTGGGCAGTGGCGGGGCGTGCAGGGCCTCGAGCGGATCACCGGCCGGAAGCGCGAACCGTTGGTCGGTCCCCTGCGCCAGGAGCCTCTCCCAGTCGGCGCGGTAGCCGACGACCTCCTCGTGGGTGCGCCCGATGAAGTTCCACCACATCACGATCGTCTCCCCGAACGGTGGCCCACCGAGGAGCAGGAGCCGGGTGGGCCGCGCGGCTGACAGCTCGAGCGCCTCGCTCCCCGGTGCCATGAAGCCGAGCGAGTGCCGGTCGAGCGGTTTGCCGTCGACGGCCACCTCGCCCTCGTCGACGAGCACCCCGAGCTCGTGGGTGGCATCGACGGGCACCCGGAGCGTGGCGCCTGCCTCCATCGTGATCTCGGCTCCGAGCAGCGGGCTGTGGGTCACGACGCGGGACGTCGAGCCGAGCAGGGAGCCGAGGAACACGCACGCCCGCCACCCCTCCCCCGACACCGGGTCGGGCGCGTAGTGCTCGAACCTCGGCTCGACCTGTCGGGCACCATCGGGCAGCGCGAGCCACAGCTGGACTCCGTGGAGTGTGGTCGTTCCTGGGGTGGCGTACTCGCTGTGGCTGATCCCGCGGCCCGCGGTCATCAGGTTCAGCTCACCGGGCCGCACCAGGGCGTGGTGGCCCGCCGAGTCGCGGTGCTCGATCTCGCCGCTGAACAACCAGCTCACGGTCTGCAGCCCCGTGTGCGGGTGCGGCGGGACGGTCATGCCGCCGCTGTCCGCCACGTCGTCAGGGCCGTAGTGGTCCACGAAGCACCAGGCACCGATCAACGACCGCTGCCGTTGCGGGAGCGTGCGTCGCACCGTCATGGCGCGGAGTCCACCGAGCGGGACCTCGCGCGGGGTCAGGACCTCCATGGGTCCAGCGTGCCACGCGAGGGACGCCGTGTCAGGGCACGCGGAAACGGCCCGCCCGGCCCGTTCGCCGGCGAGGGCGAGCGGTCGGACGAGCCGTTTCGGTGAAGCTCGTGGTCAGCGGGACCGGCGGCTGAAGTCCGCAGCCGAGTGCGAACCCGTGGCCACAGTCGTGGTGGCGCCGCGACGGCTGCCGGAGCGTCCGCCACCCTGTCCGCCCGGTCGGGACTGGCCCTGCGAGGAGCCACCCTGCGAGCGGCGGCCCTGGCTGCTCCCGCCGTGGCCGGCACCCTGGGGGCGGCCTCCGCTGCGACGTCGGCCGCCACCGCCACCGCCACCGGAGTTGTTGCTCTGGGCGGGTCGGTCGTCCGGCAGGCCACCCGCGACCAGGACACGGTCACCGGGGGCGAGCTCGCGAAGGAAGGCGTGGTCCGGACCCGAGACGCGCGTGGTGGTGGGCGTGATGCCCGCGGCCCGCGTGAGCGTCTTGACGTCCTTGACCTGCTGGTCGGTCATCAGCGTGATGACGGTGCCCGCGGCACCGGCTCGCGCCGTTCGGCCCGAGCGGTGCAGGTAGGCCTTGTGCTCGGCCGGCGGGTCCGCGTGGATCACGAGGGCCACGTCGTCGACGTGGATGCCGCGAGCGGCGATGTCGGTGGCGACCAGCGTGCTGGCCCGGCCCGAGTGGAACGCCTCCATGTTGCGCGTCCGGGCGTTCTGGGCGAGGTTGCCGTGCAGCTCGACCGTCGGGACACCGCGCGAGTTGAGCTGGCGGGCCAGTGCCTTGGCGCCGTGCTTGGTGCGGGTGAAGATCACCGTGCGGCCGGGGGCGCTGGACAGGTCGACCAGCACCGGGACGCGGTGGTCACGGTGCAGGTGCAGGACGTGGTGGTCCATCTGGGAGACCGGCGACTGCGCCGAGTCGGCCTCGTGGGTCGCCGGGTCCACCAGGAACCGCTTCACGAGCACGTTGACGCCCGCGTCGAGGGTCGCGGAGAACAGCATCCGCTGACCGCCCTTGGGGGTCTGGTCGAGCAGCCGGCGTACGGCGGGAAGGAAGCCCAGGTCGGCCATGTGGTCGGCCTCGTCCAGGATGGTGACCTCGACCGCGCCCAGGTCGCAGGCACCCTGGTTGATCAGGTCCTCGAGCCGGCCGGGGCAGGCAACCAGGATGTCGACACCGTTGCGCAGCGCCTGGACCTGCGGGCCCTGGCCCACGCCGCCGAAGACGGTGCGGGTCTTGAGGTTGTGCTGGCGCGCGAACGGCTCGAGCACGGCGTCGATCTGGTTGGCCAGCTCGCGGGTCGGCGCCAGGATCAGCGCACGGGGCCGCTTGGGGGCACGCCGGGCGCTCGAGGCGTCCAGCCGGGCCACGAGGGGGAGCAGGAACGCGATGGTCTTGCCGGAGCCGGTGCGGCCGCGGCCGAGGACGTCTCGGCCTCGCAGGGAGTCAGGCAGCGTGGCGGCCTGGATCGGGGTGGGTTCGGTGATGCCGGTGGAAGCCAGCATCTCGGACAGCGCGGTGGGGACACCGAGCTCGGAGAAAGAAGACAAGAGGATTTCACTAACTGTGTGGATGTCTCACCACAGCCATGACGATGTGGTTTCGTCGAGAAGAGCGGGCGTCGTGGAGCACCGTTGACCCGAAAGCCGGGAACGAGAGCTGCAACACGCATCAGGGTCGAGGTGAGACTGGACGACCCTTGTGCCTCCACAGTAGGGCATCCGCGCCGTTTGACCCGCTTCTTCGAGCAGTTGGGGCGTGTGACCTCGGACTCGTGTCCCGCGCTGATCCGTCGAGACACCTGCGTGTCGACGCTCAGCCGGGGTGCATGTCTGCGTGACCGCTGGGCCGAGGCGGCCTACCCAGCCCGGCAGGAGGTCAGCTGCACCCGCAGCTCTCCGACACGGCGATGGAGGCGGTCAGCAGCCTCCGTCGTAGCTGGTGAGCGTGGCCCCGGGCGCTGCGATCGACTGGGCGTTCTTCCGCTCCAGCGTGTAGTAGCGGACCCAGTCCATCTGCATCCGGCCCTTGTTCATCTGGGCGCCGACTGGCGCCACCATCCGGAAGCGGACCGTGTAGGCCGCGCCGGTGCGAGCGGCACTGCGGGTCTCGGTCATCACCACCCGGGTGTCGATGAACCACGAGATGTGGTCGGGGGTCACCTCGACCGCGTAGGTGTGGAACGCGTCCTGGCGCAGGTCGAGCACCTTCGTCGCCGAGAAGTCGACGTCGGCGTTGCGCAGGTGCATGGTCGCCGGGTTCTGGCCGATCGTCGACTCGCTGAGAACGATGCCGCGGGCGCAGTCCTCGCCGGTGGTCGGGACCAGCTCCCACACCGCGCGGTACGGCGTCGCGCTGGTGCCGTACTGCCGGGTCCGGACGCGAGCCTCCCAGCGACCGTACTGCCGTGCTCCTGCCTGCCAGTCGGCCGTGACGGTGCCACTGGTCGCGGTGGTGTTCAACGTGAGCATCCCGTTCTGGTTGCGCACCAGGCCGGCACCGGCCGGGTTCACGGCCCAGTTCGACGCGAGCGCGCCGTGGAACTCGTCCTTGAGCTGGGCGTTGCCCCACCGGAAGATCTTGGCCGCGTTCGTCGGGACCGGGCTGGAGACGGGCGC
This sequence comes from uncultured Actinomycetota bacterium, assembly GCA_963791105.1. Lineage (GTDB taxonomy): Bacteria > Actinomycetota > Actinomycetes > Propionibacteriales > Nocardioidaceae > Marmoricola. Next base: position 243,352 of record CAWBRA010000008.1, read on the forward strand.
CGCCGCGGGCTCGACCGCCTGCTTCTTGACTGCCCTCTTCTTGTGGTGCGACCGGTGCGAGTGCTTGTAGTGGTGCTTGTGGCCGGACTTGTGGCTGTGCTTGTGGTGAGCGCTGTGCTTGTGCCCGGCCGCCTGGGACGGCAACGCCGTGCCGGCAGCCAGCACACAGGCTCCGACGAGGAGTGCGGCGACACGGGCGAAGCGGAGTCTGGCCATGACCTCAGGGTAGACAACGTCAGTCCCTTTTGGTATTAAATGTCCGAATCTGCGGTCGGGTCAGCAGGCGCCTGGTTCGCCCGAGGCGGGAACCTCTGAGGCGCCCGTCGGCGAAGGGTCGGGGATGTCCGAGGAAGGGTCCGTGGAGGCCGGTGGTTCGGCCGACGGCTCCGGTTCGGGATCCGTGGGGTCCGTCGAGTCCGGGTCCGTCGGCACCAGGGCGCTCGTGGTGCAACCCGGCCGAGCAGGGGGCTCGTCAGGGGACGCCGGTGAAGGAGACTCGGCTGCTGGTGGCGACGTGGACTCCGAGTCCGGGTGCCCGGGCGCAGGGGACGACGACGGCGACGTCGACGGCTGACCCCCCGATGTGGGACCGCCAGAGGCGTCACCCTTGGTGGCACCCGCGGGTCCGCCGCGCGGTCCCTGCGAGACGCTGACCCCGGGGGACGCCCCGGGCGTGGGGGTCGCCCCCGTCGTGGGCGACGTCCCGGTCGCGGGGGACGTCGCGGCGAGACGTTGTCGGCCGGCCACCGGCGAGCCACCCAGCGATCTCCCCGCCGCGGACACGTCGAGGTCGCCGGGCACCCGAGTGGCGGGGGCCGACGGCCCCACCGCGGCGAGCAGCTGGCTGACCATCTGGGTCTGCCCGTCCGCCAGGTCGAACTCATGGGTCCAGCGGAGCACCAGGTCGGCGTACGCCGTGGAGTGGTGGTAGGAGAGCAGGGCCGTCCTCAGCCCACGTTCCTCGCCGAGGTCGCGCCCGCCCAGACAGAGGAAGTACGCAGCCGACACGGCCGCATCCTCGATGTCCTGGGGATCGCGGAGGCCGTCGCCGTCGCCGTCCGCGCCCGCGACCTGCCAGGTCGGCACCAGGAACGCCAACGGACCGACCGGGCGGTCGTAGGCCGCCTTGGCGTCCAACGACCCGTCGTCGGTGTCCGCGCTCCGACCGGATCCGGCCGACAGGCCGGCAGCACCGTAGACCGGTGGCAGCGCCCGATGGTTTTCGTCGAGTGCGCGACCCTCGAGTGACGCCGACCCCACGTGCCCCATCGCGGCCAGTACCTGCGTGCGCAGGCCGCAGGTGGGGGGCATCAGCGCCACTGCGTTGGCGTAGGCCAGGGTCAGCTCGGGGCGGAGGGCAGGGGCTTGGGAGAGCCCGGAGGCCGGGGACAGAGGGCTCTGCTGCGAGACGGGTGGCTGGCGAACGGTCACAGGTGGCGGAAGCTGCGACGCCGCCTCCGCGCGGTCCGCCGCCGCCGAGCCGCCCCAGGAAGGCTCGAGTATCCACGGATCACGCGGCGGCAGGGATGCGGCGGCTATCACGAGCACGGGTACCGCCACCCCCGCGGCCCACGTCCTGACCAGGGCGCGCCGGCGAAGCCGGTCCCGTCCGGTGCCGCGTGGCTGCCATCGTGACGACACGGACCCTCCCCTCATCTGGTGTGCCGCCCACACTTGCAAGGACCCCTTGGGTCGACCTTGGACTCAAGCGGTTTGCAGGAACGCCGCCACACAGTGGGCTCATGAACGCACCACCGGGATCCCGTTGGGGCCAGGGACTTGCGCGCTCCCGAGCCGTTGGGCGTCCCGGATCTGGCTTGCTGCGCGCTCGGAGTCGCGTCGATCACGATGTCTGCACTGGATGCTGTGGCGGGGACCGCCGGGCGCCGCCTTCTCAGGCCTGCCCGCCGTGTGCTCACGTCACTCGTGGCGGTGCCGACGGTCACCGGCTGGGATCTGTCACGGTCATTCATCGTGAGCCAGTGGCGACAGACCCACCACCGCGGCGATTCCTGAGAGGCACGCGAGCGTTCAGCCTGTGGGGCCATCCCCAACGACGCGCTCGCCGCGCGCGACGGCCCGGAGGGACTCCAGCATGCGCCGCGGCGCCTCCCCCTTGGGGAGGTAGCCCATCGCTCCCGCCTCGACCACCTGTCTCTTGCGCTCCTCGTTCAACATGCAGGTCAGCACCAGGACACGAGAGCCGCAGCCTGAGCTCGCCACGGCTCGGGTGGCTTCGATCCCCCCCATGCCCGGCATCGAGAGGTCCATCACCACGACGTCGGGCCGCAGGGTCTTCGCGAGATCCAGGCCCGCTTCACCCGTGTCGGCGAGCCCGCACACCTCGAGATCAGGCTCCGCCGCGAACAGCATGGACAAGCCGTGGCGGATGCTCGGGTGGTCGTCCACGATGAGAACCCGGATCATGGGGGACGCTCCTGCCTACGTGGGGGTCGGCCTGTGAGCTCCACCCTCTCCAAGGCTCATGGGAAAAACCTTGCAAGTCAACGTAGCTGCCCCAGGTGCAGGGGGAAGGTGCCCACCAGCACGGTCCCACCCTCGCGCCCGGGCCGTAGGTCGAGGGTGCCCCCGACGTCCCTGAGCGTGTCGGCGAGGAGCCTGAGGCCCATGTGGCGCTCGCCTGGAGGGCCCTCCCCGAGCCCCACGCCGTCGTCCTCGACGACCAGTCTGGCCGTGCCGTCGAACTTCGTGGCGCTCACCGCGGCATGTGTTGCGCGAGCGTGACGTTCGACGTTGCGCAGCGCCTCCTGGATCACGCGGTAGCACAGCTGGGCCACCTCCAGGCTCTCCCCCTCGAGCTCGGACACGTCGGTGCGGACCACCACCCCGCCGCGCCGCAGACGGTCGGCGAGGTCGTCCACGGCGGCCGTCAGCCCACGCTGGGCCAGGTCGGCCGGATAGATGTCGACGAGCGTCGACCGGAGTGACTCACTCACGCGTTGCAGCAGCCCGCAGACGTCCTCGACCAGTCCGCGCGAGCGTTGGGGGTCCTCGCCCATCGAGCCGACCGCGGCAGACAGGGCGTAGCCCGCACCGCTCACGTCCTGCATCACCCCGTCGTGAAGGTCCCGGGCGATCCGCATCCGCTCCATGTCCGAGGCGACCAGGGACCGGCGCAGCAGCGCGGCGTTGTGGTCACGAGTTCGCTCGACGCGGCGCGCCAACGACCACGCCAGTGGCAGGACGAGCAACGCAAAGATCGTGAGCGTGCCCAACGTGAGCGGCGCAACCGCCTTCATCACCTGTGTGGCATCGTCGTCGATCCGCTCGGTGGACCAGTACGACTCGACGATCACCGGGATGCCGGCGGCACTGTCCGCGGAGGCGTACACCTCCAGCATCGCGCCCTCGTTGCGCTCTGCCAGGTTCTCGCCCCGGTCAGGCGCAGAGATGGTGCCCACCGCCCCGCCGGCCCTGAAGAGGCGTTCGACGTTCGGTTCGAGCTCGAAGCGACGGCCCATGAGGGCCTCCTCGTCAGACCAGATGATCCGTCCGCTGCGCTCCCAGATCTTGATGTGCCTGATCGACCCGTCACGCAGCCGGTTGTCCATGACCTGGCCGAACTCGGCCAGGCTGCTGGGCACCCCCTGCAGGACCCCGCGATCAACCAGGGGTGCGCTGACCCCGCGTGCGAAGGAGGTGCCCCTCGCGATGGCATCTCGAACCGCGATCTCACGGCTGACGCTGCGGGCCACCACTGCACTCGCCACCCCGACCAGGAGCAGCACGACGACCAGGATCCCCACGAAGCGCCGGAGGGCACTGATCACGACCGACCCGTCTGAGCGAAGCCTCTTCTCAACCGTGGGCGTCGACATCGATGAGTCCGTGCCGCATCGCCTTGGCCACCGCTTCGAGCTGGGAGTGCGCGTCGAGCTTGGCGAGGATGCTTTTCAGGTGGCCACGGGCCGTGTGCAAGGAGATGTCGGTCTCCCGCGCGATCTGGCGCGCATCGAGGCCGGTCGCCAGCAACCTCAGCAGCTCGTGCTCGCGCGGTGTCAGCGCGTAGCTGCGTTGAGCCGGAACGACGGGTCGGCGCACGAGTCGGTGCATCAGGGTCGGATCGACGCCGAAGCTGTCCCGCGTCACGCTCCGAAGCGTCTTCAGCAGGCCCTCGAGGTCTCCGTCCTTGGGCAGCAACGCACATGCTTCCGCAGCTGCTGCGCGGCTCATCAGGTCCTGGTCCGCGTGCGCAGTCAGGATCACGACGAGGAGCTCGGGATGTCGCTGGGTCAACACGGCCGTGGCTGCGATGCCGTCGCCGTCACCGAGCCTGACGTCCATGATGACGATGTCGGGCTTGACGTCATCGACCATCGTCATGCCGGTGGCCACGCTCTGAGCGTGGCCCACCACCTCGAAGTCCGGCTCACCGCGGACGGCCATCAGCAGCAGCTCAGCGAAGACCGTGTGGTCATCGATCACGGCAACTCGCTTCGGCATGTCCCCCGCCCCCCTAGCTCAACCGACCCGCCAGCGGTTGTGCGAGCGCCCAGCGTGAGACGTCGCTTTCGAATGCTCACACGGGCGACGTCGAGCGGCCACCACCAGTTCGAGGCGGCCTAGTCCGCCGGGTGCCGTGGGCGGCTCATCCCCTGGCGTCCGCCAGTGCCTGCGCCGCCACGACGGAGAGCTCTGCATCCAGGGCCGGCGTCCTGACCCCAGGCGTGAGCTCGAGCTCCTGGCGCAGGAGCCGGAGCAGCGTGCGCAAGCGGTGCGCTCGTTCCGCGGACGAGGCAGCGACATCGGACTCGGACTGGGCCTGGGACCGCAGAATGGTCAGGTAGAGCTGCTGGCTCGAATCGCCGGGCTCGTCACCGAGGAACTCGGCCATCGCCGCACGAAAGTCGGCGTACGCGGCCAGGGCGCGGCTGCGGCTTCCGGAGAACCAGTGGGCCAGCATCAGCTGGTGCCACGCGGTCTCGCAGACCGGGTCGTGTTCGACCGCGATGCGCGCCAGCGTTGCGGCGCGGTCGAACTCACCGAGACCGTTGGCACGTTGTGCGGCCCGCATGGTCAGGTCGACCAGCTTGCGGGCGAAGTCCTCCCTCGCACGGTCGGCCCAGCCGGCGTACGACACCTCCGAGAGCAGCTCGCCCGAGACGACCGAGATCGCCTCCTCCGCCCATTGAAGTGCCGACTCGCTGCGGTTCGTGTCAGCCGCCCGGGCGAGCCGATCGAACCAGTGCAGGTCGACCTCGATATCGGGGCCGAGCTGCAGCACGAAGCCGGAGGCTGTCGTCGCCAGGGCCGACGAGCGGCCGGCAGCAAGGCCGAGCTCGCGCCGCAGGACGCACATGTAGCTGTCGAGCGTCCCAACGTAGGAGGCGGGCGGCGAACCGTCCCACAGCTGGTCCGCCAGACGTTCCCTCGGGACCGGCCTGCCCGGGTGCAGCGCCAGGATGGCCAGGATCTGGCGCTGTTTCATGCTCAGGCCGCGGACCTGGTTCCCATCGACGATGACATCGATCCGTCCGAAGAGGTTGATCGTGATCATGGCAGTCCCCCAACCGCTCTGATGCTGCGTGCACGGGGCCGATCCCCGTCCGAGGACTCGATCCTGCGCCCCTGCGACGAGCAGGGAACAGCCCCTAGACCCGGGGGTTGACACCCCCCTCGATTGGGGGTGGCCGAGCTGCGGTCGGAGTCGCCCGATCGGGTGTCGCGCTGCGCCGGGAGTGAGACATCCCAGGCGCCTCACTCACCGCACGTGCAGGTCGTAGACCCTCGTCACACTGGTGGCAGGTGCAGGATTCGAACCTGCGTAGGTATACACCGACGGATTTACAGTCCGTTTCCATTGGCCGCTCGGACAACCTGCCATGCTCACCGACCGACTAGTGTGGGCCAGCAGCGCAGCCGAGGATAGCGCAGCACCAACCCAAGTCTTAAATCGGATGGAGGTCCTTTCGACCATGGCCGACTCGTCGTTCGACATCGTCAGCAAGATCGACCGTCAGGAGGTGGACAACGCTCTCTCCCAAGCGGCTCGCGAGATCTCGCAGCGCTTCGACTTCAAGGGCACGGGAGCCGAGATCAAGTGGGCCGGGGACGACGCCATCGAGATCTCCGCGAGCGCCGAGGACCGGGCGACCGCTGTCCTGGACGTGTTCAAGGAGAAGCTGATCAAGCGGCAGCAGTCGCTGAAGATCCTCGACGCGGGCGAGCCCCGCGCCTCGGGTCGCGAGAGCAAGATCAGCATCGCCCTCAAGGAGGGGATCAGCACCGAGGACGCCAAGAAGGTCGGCAAGCTGATCCGCGACGAAGGTCCCAAGGGCGTCAAGGTGCAGGTCCAGGGGGACGAGCTGCGCGTCAGCAGCAAGAAGCGTGACGACCTGCAGGCCGTCCAGGCTCTGGTGAAGAGCCAGGACTACGACTTCGCCGTGCAGTTCACCAACTACCGCTGATCTGGGCTGTTTGCGCTGGTCCGCGCGCTGTCACTGCTCGTCAGTCCGCACGGAGTCCGCAGGGAGTACGCCGACCTGCCGCAGCAACTCGGTCGCGGCCGCTCGGGTGCGGTCATCCGCGGTGGGCCACAGGTGGCTGTAGGTGTTCAGGGTGATTGAGGCACTGGCGTGGCCAAGTGCACGCTGGACGGTGACCACGTCGCAGCCCGCGGCGATGAGGCCGCTGGCGTAGAAGTGACGGAGGTCGTGGAGCGTGAACTCCTCGAGCCCGACCCTGGCTCGGATCAGGCGCCACTGGTGGCCGGCGCTGTTGCGGTTGAGCAGCGCGTCGCCTGACTGGAAGAGCCAGCCCTCCTCGCCGTAGGTGCCCACCGATGTGAGGTGGTCGGTGAGCGTGTCGGTGAGGCTGGTCGGGATCGGTACGTCGCGTTCCGATCCCGCCTTCGGCGGGACGATCTGCTGCTTGCCGCGCCCCTGGCCCTGGACCTGGCGGCGCACGGCGAGGACGTGGCGGGTCGTCTCGATGTCGCTGGTCTGGATGGCTGCTGCCTCGCCGAGCCGCAGGCCAGCGAAGGCGCAGAGCGCGACGAAGGCCTTGAACTCGCGAGGCGCGGTACTGAGCGCCATGGCGACCTGCTCGGGCGTCGGGATGGTCATCGCGACGTGGCGGCGGCGCTGCTTGGGGATCTTCACCCGTTCGGCGGGGTTCGCCACGATGAGCCGATCTCTCACCGCAGCGCGGAGCGCCATGTGGACGTAGTTGAACCTCGTCCGGATCGTCGACGCCGCGAGCCCGTGCCTGCGGCTCTCGGCGGGCATCGTCATGGCCTTGACCCACTGCTCGACGTGCGCCCGCCTCAGCGATCTCAGGGGGACGTCGCCGAAGGTCACCGACCTCGCTGACAGGTCGGCCGTGTCCCGGGTCGAGTGCGTCCAGGTCTGGCGGGCCGACCAGACCGTCCACCATGCGGCGAAGGTGACCTTCCCAGCGTCGGGATCGACGTACGCACCGGTGAGGACGAGTGAGCTGACCTCGTCGAGCCAGCGCTGAGCGTCGACCTTCCGGGCGAAGTGGCGGGCATGCTCGTGTCCAGCTGGGTCGCGGTAGCGCGCCCGCCACTTGCCGCTCGACCTCTTGGTGATGCTCGCCATGGCTACTCGCCGGCGTGCGCCTCGACCCAGGCGACCACGTCCTCGACGCGGTAGCGCAGGTGCTTGCCGAGTCGGCAGCACTTCGGACCTTTGCCGTACGCGCGCCAGTAGCGCAGCGTGTTGACAGAGATACTGAGGTAGTCGGCGACCTCCTCGATGTTCCAAAGCCGGTCGGGGTTGATGGTCGTGTGCATGGCGCCTCCTTGGTGGTCCGCAGGCGCAGCATCCGGCGCCTGCCACCGTTATCAAGCGCAATCCGGGGTGGGAGTGGACAACCACCCACGATTCGGGGCTGTGGATCAACGGATGCCGATGGCTTGTCGTGGTTGCGAGAGCATCGGCGTGTGGTCACCGTGGCCGGTTGGACAGGGTCGGAGGCCGTCGTGCTCGCCGCGGTTGCCAACTCGGGCCGGCAGGATCTCGTCAGCGTCATCGCAGCAGGCGATGCGTGCCATCACGACGTTCCACCCGTTGATGTGTGGCGGACCGGGATCGGTCGCCTCCACGCGTCGACGGCACCAGGACGACGGGTCGCTGACTTCTATCGACGCCTTGGTGGTGACAACGCGGCGACCAGGTTGGCCAGTGATCGGGCCGTCGTGCCCCACTTCGGGTCGCTGAGCTGATCGTTGCGGGCCAACTCGACCAGGTGGTCGAGGACGCGGCGGCAGGCAACCGGCGACTCCATCACACGGTTGGCGCACTCGTTGAGGTCGTGCGCGTCCTGCACAACCACCCTCTCGACCACCTTCACTGCGATCGCGCCGTTCGCGGCCGCGCGCCGCTCCTCGTACGCCGCCCGCTTGCAGCGATCCGAGCACCACGTTGCCGGCCGCCCCGTGCGCCGGACGGGCGGCATCGCACCCCCGCACCGAGGACACATCCGTTCGTCCATAACGCCAGCATAGAACTTTCGTACGGACGAAACCGCTCAGCGCAGTGCAAAGGGTGTGTCGTCAGGGTTGGCGAACGCAGTGAGCGTGTCCACTCGCGCCGTCCCTGGCGCTTGAACGGACGTGGACGAATTGAACGAGCCAAGGACGCTGTCGCGGCAAGGGAGTCGGATAGCAGCGCGATATCGCGAGGAGCGCCGCCAAGTCGAACGGGTAGTTCGCGAGGCCAAACGCTCGTCCCCCGAAGCAGCCCAGCGCCGCGAACTCATCCGCGCCGCAACCCGATCAGGTCGCGCGGCTGTCAAGGCAAGAGACGCCGCCGAGCTGCGGCTTGTCGACTCGCTCAACCGAATGCTCGACGCCGGTCTCGACGTCCGAGAAGCAAGCGAGCGGGTCGGCGTCAGCTATCACCAGGCGCGACTACGCCTGCGCCATTCGCGTTCCTAGGCATCCGGACATGGCTCCCCTCTGTGTCAAGACGCGGCAGGCAATGTGGTTCTAGGCTTGGTGGTGACGGGTCCGGGAAGTGGCTGATCCGAAGAGCCGGTGTGGGGATGAGAGCCGGTCGCGCGCACCCGGGCAGCGCTCCTCCAGCCGCAGTGCCGACCGCAGGTCGCGATCCCGACGGGAACGTCGGATCGCACATGCCACCCGCTCGGCGAACTGCTTCGACCGTCTACGTGTCCTGGATCGCAGTCCGCAGTCGCCAACACAGTCCACCGGCTCGTGGGTCTTCAGGACGACCGAGAACAGAGACGGGACGAAACCGTGCCGTGTTCGTAGTCGTTCGAGGGTCCACCGATGCCCGCAGGCCGCGCGACCCGGCATGTCGGGTGCAATACGGCGAGGATCCACACGCCACTCGCGAAAGCAGCCATGTCGGGCTGGCAGCACCATCGCCAGTAGCGGGCAAGTCCGATCTGCGCACCTGCGATGTGTGGAGTCAGAGTCGTTGCCCCGTTGCCCTCCCGGGCTCGAGAAGAACGGCCATGGAAGGATCCTCGCCCATGGCGCGGGGCTAGCGGAAGGCCGCAACGACTGTCCGTATCTGCCGCATTGAGGGCGGCTACGCTCGCCCGACTCTGCCGCAGATAGCGTGCGCTGCGGCCATCCGGAACTGCCGCGATCCTGGCGCGGTCACGCCGACGAGCGGACGCGAGTGAGACACTCGGACCAGGATGACCGGACCCGAGAACGCTGCCCCTACGCCTGACTACGCCTATCTGTTCCTCACCCAAGACGGACAAGTGCGCGGTGCCATGCGGACCTACACAACGACCGTCGACCTCCAGCCGACCGGGATCCGTGCCCGCCTGTCCCGTCGATTCAGGGAAAGCGCCACACGAACAGAGATCTGGCGGGTCGACGAGTTCATCCTCGGCCTGTCCCCTCAAGACATTCATTTCGAGTCGGACCACTGGCTCCCTGACGAGGGGGTTCGGTGGCGTGCCGGGGACTCATATTCGAGCACAGTCCAGCAGAGCGGCAAGGACCCAGACGTCACGTCGTGGTACGTGCTAGTCGACGTCGGTCCGCATGAGCAGCAAGATGCGTCCGAGTGGTTCCGCGACTACGAGGGCGGCGCCTACAGGTACGTCTAAAGCGCGCCCGCACCTTGCGACCTGACTGCGCCTGCGAACGTCCGTATCTGCCGCAGATAGCGTGCGCTGCGGCCCGTCCGCTCATCAGCGTGCGCTCGCAGACGCACGTACCGGACCCGAGCTGAGCGGACTGCTGAGTACAAGCAGCGACGGTCACCGCAGATCGTCCACGACACCCCCAACGACGACCTGCCACTCATGATCCAGTCGCTCGGGTGCGGTTCTCTGCGGTAGGCCATATCAAGGCCGTCCCCTGTCAGTCTCATAATATTTGCTATATTGACAGCATGTCCACGCTCGCCCAGATCGCTCGCCGCTCCGATGCGGCGATCGGACAGGCACGCCGCGAGTTGGTCGCCGCGGTGCGCGCAGCACACGCCGCCGGCAGGACTCAGGCCGAGATCGCCCACGAGATCGGCCGCAGTCAACCGGAGGTCTCGCGGCTGCTTCGCTTCCACGGCACCGGCCCGCGGGCCTTGGCGCTGCGCAAGCACCGAGCCGAGGTCATCGGCCTGGTCAAGGAGGCCGGCGGTTCCGACGTGCGCGTGTTCGGTTCAGTTGCAACTGGCCAGGATCACGACGGATCCGACATCGACCTACTCATCGACCTCCCGCCAACGATGGGGCTCCTCAAGGTCGCCCGGCTCGAGCGACTTGTGTCGGAGGTCGTCGGCATACCTGTCGACATCGTGCCGACGGACGACCTTCGGCCGGACTTCAAGGATCGAGTTCTCGGGGAGGCTGTGGCGCTATGAGCAGGACGATCGATGAGTTGCTCACTGAGGCGCTCGTCCACTTCGACGCGGCCACCGAGTACGCCCAGGTGACCGACCGGGACCCGAGGATGATCCTGGATGCCATGTCGATGAGACTCTTCGCCGGCTTGGAAACGTTGACGCGGCTTCCGGATGACGTCGCGGACCGACTGTTCCCAGGCGTCTGGCCCGACATGCGGGGCCTTCGACACCGGATCGCCCACGGCTATGGCGCCATCAGTCTGACGCGGGTCCGCGAGACCGTCACCGGGGACCTGCCAGGAGCCATCGCGACGATCCGTCTGGAGCTGGAGCAGTCCGCACACAGTCCGCAAGGAATCGAGGAGCAGCCGTGACCGACCACCAGGCGGCGTACGAACCGGACCCCGATTCACGCTCAACCGGCCCCTACGGCGGCTCACCGAGCACTCCGGCCCCGTCCACCAACTACCGGTGACGCCGCGGCCCCTGGCGAACCCGGGGCCAGCTGCACGTGCACCGGGATCGGGTGGCGGAGCCGCCCTCGAGGAGCCCTGCGTGACTGCCTGGGCCGGCGGCCCGGCAGGTCAGTTCAGGGGACGCATGTTCGCCGGGACGGTGCCGCCGCGGTGGATCTCCTCGACCAGCTCCTGCAGCGCCGTCAGGGCGACGCGCTGGGACATCGGACCGTAGGAGACGCGGGCGACCCCGAGCTCTTCGAGCCGGGCCAGGGAGAGGTGGGGCGCGCCGATCAGCGTGAGCCGGTGCGCGCCGAAGGCCTCGACCAGCTCGGCGACCATGCCCTCGTCGAGCTTGCCGGGGACGAACACCAGCGGGGCACCGGCCTCCAGGAACGCCTTGCCGCGCACGATCGCCTCGGCCAGGACCTCCTGCTGGTCACGGTCACGTCCCCGCACGAAGGCGTCCGTCCGCGCGTTCAGCACGAAATCGGGGACGCCCTCCTTCTCGGCCGCGGCCATCACCGCTTCGACCGTGGCGACGGCCTCGCTCAACGGCTTCATCTGGTCCTCGATGTTGGCCCCGGCCGCACCGACGCCGATCGCCTGGCGGATCGTCTCCGCCGGGTCGTCGTAGCCGGCCTCGAGATCTGCGCTCACGGGGAGATCGGTCGCCTGGACGATCCGCCCCACGGCCTCGATCATCTTCTCGACGGGGATGTGCTCGCCGTCCGGGTAGCCCCACGACGCGGCGATCGAGTGGCTCGCGGTGGCCAGGGCGAGCGTCCCCGGGGTCTCGGCCACCACCTTCGCAGTGATCGAGTCCCACACGTTGACGACCTTGAGCAGCCGTGGCGAACGATGCAGGGCGAGCAGGTCGGCGGCCTTGGCTGCGGTGCTCATGTGGTGGTCTCCTCCATGGATGCCGGACGGGTCGGGGGCTGCCCGGTGCCCGGCACCGAGGACGTCGACCCTGCTTGGAGCCTAGCCACGGCCGGTACGGCTCCGGGAATGGTGAGCCTGATCACGCTGTTGCCCCAGTCCGGGTGCAGAGACGGACCGTCCGCGTTGCGCGGGCGGACTATCGTTGCCCCTTGGTGGCGGGAGCCCCTGACAACCGTGAGTGCGACCGGGAACCGGCGCGATGGAACACGTTCCATTTTCGGCCCGGCATCGGTTCGCGTACGGTCGGTATGGGTGCAGTCCCGACGCCGACGTCAAGCAGAGAAGGACAAGCAACCGTGGCCAAGCAGGTCAAGCAGCTCGACCGGGTGATCATCCGGTTCGCCGGCGACTCCGGGGACGGCATGCAGCTGACCGGGGACCGGTTCACCCAGGAGTCTGCCGCGTTCGGCAACGACCTCCAGACGCTGCCGAACTTCCCCGCAGAGATCCGCGCACCCCAGGGCACGCTGCCGGGGGTCTCTTCCTTCCAGGTGCACTTCGCCGACCACGACATCCTGACGCCCGGTGACTCCCCCGACGTCCTGGTGGCGATGAACCCGGCCGCACTCAAGGCGAACCTGCCGGACATGAAGGCGGGGACGTCGATCATCGTGGACAGCCACGACTTCACTGCCCGCAACCTCGTCAAGGCCGGCTACGCCGGCAACCCGCTCGAGGACGACTCGCTCGCGGACTACGCCGTGAGCGTGGTCGACCTGACCGGCATGACGGTCGAGGCGGTCAAGGAGTTCGGGCTCTCCCGCAAGGACGCGTCACGTGCGAAGAACATGTTCGCCCTAGGCCTGCTCTCCTGGATGTACGGGCGGCCCACCGAGACCACGACGGCGTTCCTCGAGAAGCGCTTCGCCAAGGCGCCCGACATCCGCGACGCCAACATCACGGCCTTCAAGACGGGCTGGTACTTCGGCGAGACCACCGAGGCGTTCGCCGTCCAGTACGAGATCAAGCCCGCGCCGATGGCAGCCGGCGTCTACCGCAACATCACCGGCAACCTGGCCCTGGCCTACGGCCTCGTCGCGGGCGGAGTCCAGTCCGGGCTGCCGATCTTCCTCGGCACCTACCCGATCACTCCGGCCTCGGACATCCTGCACGAGCTCAGCAAGCACAAGCGGTTCGGGATCACCACCTTCCAGGCCGAGGACGAGATCGCCGGGATCGGGGCCGCACTCGGCGCCTCGTTCGCCGGATCGCTAGGCATCACCAGCACCTCCGGGCCCGGCATCGCGCTGAAGTCCGAGACGATCGGCCTCGCCGTGATGACCGAGCTCCCACTGGTGATCATCGACGTCCAACGAGGTGGCCCCTCGACCGGCCTGCCGACCAAGACCGAGCAGGCAGACCTGCTGCAGGCGATGTTCGGACGCAACGGCGAGTCGCCCGTGCCGATCATCGCGCCCCAGTCCCCGGGCGACTGCTTCACTGCCGCGGTCGAGGCCGTGCGCATCGCGGTCACCTACCGCACGCCCGTGATGCTGCTCTCCGACGGCATGCTCGCCAACGGCTCCGAGCCGTGGCAGATCCCCGAGATCGACGACCTCCCCGTCATCGCCCCGGCGTTCGCCACCGGCACCAACCACGAGAGCGTCGACAAGGAAGGCAACGCGACCGCCGACTTCTGGCCCTACCTCCGCGACGAGGACACCCTCGCCCGACCTTGGGCCATCCCGGGCACACCCGGACTCGAGCACCGCATCGGCGGCCTCGAGAAGGGCGACGGGCACGGCAACATCTCCTACGACCCCGGCAACCACGACTACATGGTCCGCACCCGTCAGGCCAAGGTCGACCGGATCGCCGACTCGCTGCCCCCGCTCGAGGTCGACGACCCCTCGGGAAAGGCTCGGGTGCTGGCGCTCGGCTGGGGTTCGACGTACGGCCCCATCGGCGCAGCCTGCCGCCGGGTGCGCAAGGCCGGCCACGACGTGGCTCAGGTGCACCTGCGACACCTCAACCCGTTCCCCAAGGACCTCGGCGAGGTGCTCAAGCGCTACGACGCCGTGATGGTCCCCGAGATGAACCTCGGCCAGCTCTCGATGCTGATCCGGGCGAAGTACCTCGTCGACGTCGTCGGCTACAACCACGTCCGGGGGCTGCCCCTCAAGGCCGCCGAGCTGGCGGAGGCGATCACCGACCTGATCACGACCACCACCGGGGACGTCGACTCGGCGCGGGCAACGGACGCCGGCAGCCATGACGGCATCCATGACGGCGCCCCCGACGACACCTCTGACAGCTCCCAGGACAAGGAGATCGTGCGATGAGCACCACCGAGCTCCCCTTCCCCGGACTGGCCGGCGTGCCGACGGCCGAGGCGAAGCAGACCGGCAAGGAGTTCACCTCCGACCAGGAGGTGCGCTGGTGCCCGGGGTGCGGCGACTACGCGGTGCTCAAGGCCGTGCAGTCCTTTTTGCCTGACCTCGGCCTGCGCCGCGAGAACATCGTCTTCGTCTCCGGCATCGGGTGCTCGTCGCGGTTCCCCTACTACCTCGACACCTACGGGATGCACTCGATCCACGGCCGTGCGCCGGCGATCGCGACGGGCATCGCCACCGCGCGTGAGGACCTGTCGGTGTGGGTGGTCACCGGCGACGGCGACGCCCTGTCGATCGGCGGCAACCACCTGATCCACGCGATGCGACGCAACGTCAACATGACGATCCTGCTGTTCAACAACCGGATCTACGGCCTGACCAAGGGGCAGTACTCGCCCACCTCCGAGCCCGGCAAGGTCACCAAGTCGACCCCGGCCGGCTCGGTGGACCACCCGTTCAACCCGGTCTCGCTGGCACTGGGTGCCGAGGCTACGTTCGTGGCGCGCACCATCGACTCGGACCGCAAGCACCTCACCTCGGTCCTTGCTGCCGCCGCTGCCCACCGCGGCACGGCCCTGGTCGAGATCTACCAGAACTGCCCGATCTTCAACGACGGCGCCTTCGACGCGATCAAGTCCCCCGACACCAAGGCTGACGCGATCATCCCGCTGGTCCAGGGCGAGCCCATCACCTTCGGCCAGCAGGACGAGCACGGCAAGCCCAGCAAGGGGATTGCGCGGTCGGCGTCAGGCGGTGTCGAGGTGGTGCAGCTCTCCGAGACCGACGAGGCCGACCTCGTCGTGCACGACGCCCACGCCGAGGACCCGACCACCGCGTTCGCACTGTCGCGGCTGACCGACGCGGGCATCCTGCACCAGTCCCCGATCGGTGTCTTCCGCCAGGTCGACCGTCCGACGTACGACGACCAGGCCAGGGACCAGATCGTGACGGCCTCGGCCGCCCAGGACGACCAGCGGGCAGCGTTGGCCAGCCTGATCAGCGGTGGCGACACCTGGACCGTCGTCTGAGAACTCTGTCAACCAACTCTTGACAGTCTGCCAAACGTCAACTTATCGTTGACGCATGACGTCGCACCTCTCTCCCACGAACCGCTTCCTGCCGTTGTACTCCGCGATCGGCGGCGTCGTGCTGCTCGCCGCCAGCACCCGGTTCGACTCCTTCCTGGGCGGCCTGTGCCTCGGTGCAGGGTCGGCGCTGCTGGTGCTCGCCATCGTGATGGTGGTGAGGCTGCGAGCCGGCGCCGACCCCAGGGGCTGGCGGCCCAGCCAGGAGGTCGGTACCCAGACGCACACGCACACCGACACTCACGGCGGCCGGGCCGAGGACCGCGACCTCCGATGACCCCCGACGCGGACTTGAGGGGCGTCCTGGCCGAGGCCATCCTCGGCGACCGTGCCGACGCCCCGCTGGAGAGCCCCGAGGCCCAGCTCGCCCTGGTGGCGCGGGTGCGCGACGCGGAGAACGAGATCCGTGCACTGCTCCAGCAGTCGGTCAACGCGGCGCGTTCGGGCGGCCACAGCTGGGGCGCCATCGGCGAGACGCTGGGCCTGTCCCGGCAGGCGGTGCAGCAGCGGTTCGGCAAGCACGACGAGGACCTGCCGCCCACTCCCGACGGCACCCGGCAGCGCTGGCTCGGCCCGGTGACCGCCTTCGACGAGATGCAGGAGCTGCAGCTCGCCGGTCGGCTCGGCTGGCGCACGGTCGGCGCGAAGATGTTCTACCACCGCGTCGTGCACACTCCCACGCAGTGGGAGACCCGGCGCACGATCTGGTCGGGTCCCGTCCGGCGGCTGGAGAAGGACGGGTGGGAGGTCGGCACGCTCGCCTTCCCCTGGGTCTACCTCGTGCGCGACCTGCACGAACCGGCGCCGGATCCGGACTGACGCAGCCGGGGACGCCTCGAGCTCAGGCCTTGGTCTCCTCGGCCACGGCCTTGAGCCGGGCCAGCCCCTTCTCGAAGTCAGGGCCGATCATCCGGTCCATGCTCACGAACCTGCTGAACACGTTCATCAGGCCCTGCTGCTCCCCGGTCATGCGCCACGTGACCTCGGTGCCGCTGCCGCTCTCGGTCAGCTCGAACGTGGTCAGGTTGGAGGCCTTGAACGGCTTGAGGAACTCCAGCGCGATCTCGATCCAGGTCGGTGTGGAGACCTGGATCTCCATGCTTCCGGCGCCGGCCTTGCGGTTCCCGCGCCACGCGTAGCGTGCGCCCACGCCCTTCTCAGGGCCGGTGTAGGTGCGCTGGAGGTCGGGGTCCAGGTCCTCCCAGGGCGACCACGCAGGCCACTTGTGGAAGTCGTCGAGCAACGCGTGCACGTGGTGCGGCGCTGCGTTCACGGTGATGCTTCGTTCGACGGAATACCCGGCCATGGGATCTACGATACGGCGGCTACGCTCGCGAGGTGACTGAGCAGCGTCGGGGCTTCCTGCTGGGGCTGGCGGCGTACTCGATGTGGGGGTTGTTCCCGCTCTACTGGACGCTGCTGCGCCCAGCCGGCGCGGTCGAGATCCTCGCCCACCGCGTCACCTGGTCGCTGGTGGTGCTTGTCGTGCTGACCGTGCTGCTGCGTCGCACCACCCAGCTGCGGACCATCGTCACCACGCCGAGGCTGCTCGGCCTGCTCACGCTGGCCTCGGTCGTGATCGGCGTCAACTGGGGCGGCTTCATCTGGGGTGTGAACAACGATCGGGTCGTCGAGGTGTCGCTCGGCTACTTCATCAACCCACTCGTCACCGTGCTGCTGGGCGTCGTGGTCCTCGGAGAGCGGTTGCGTCCGCTGCAGTGGGCAGCACTGGGCCTCGCGGCCGTCGCCGTCGTGGGTCTCACCGTGGAGTACGGCCATCCTCCCTGGATCGCCTTCCTGCTCGCGGGTTCGTTCGGGACCTACGGGCTGGTCAAGAAGAAGGCCGGGCTCGGGGCCGTGGAGAGCCTGACCTTCGAGACGCTGGTGCTGGTGCCGCTGGCCATCGGCTACATCGCCTGGCTGGGGTCCCAGGGCAGCGCCAGCTTCGGGACCGAGGGCGTGGGGCACGCCCTGTTGCTCGCCAGCACCGGGCTGGTCACCGCCGTGCCCCTGATCTGCTTCGGTGCCGCGGCCACCCGGGTCTCACTGACGACGATCGGGCTGATGCAGTACGTCGCACCGACGATCCAGTTCGGCCTCGGCGTGCTGGTCTTCCACGAGGAGATGACCCCCGCGAAGTGGGCCGGCTTCGGCCTGGTGTGGGTGGCCCTGGCGGTCATCACCACCGAGACCTTGCGACACCGTGGGCGGCAGCTGCGGCTCGCCGCCGAGGCCAGCGCGCTCTGACCCGGTTCCTCACCACCCGTGGTGGCTACGCGGACGACCCGCTGCGTTCACCCGCACGCCACCCGCCGGTCGTCCGGGCTGGGAACGGTCGTGGTGGCCCACTGCCTCTTCGACCGGAGTGACGATGACCCAGCGCACCTTCCTGCCCCTCCTCAGCACCTCACCGCACGGCTCCCGCAGCCACCTGACGTGCGAGTACCGCTGCAGCAACGCCTGCTTCAAGCCGATGCCGAACCAGACCGACCACCCGGAGTTCCACGAGGTGGCTGCTCAGGCGATCGCGCGTCGTTCGGTGCTCAAGGGTGCGGGCGCAGGCGTCGGGGCCATGGTGGTGGCCGGACTCGCCAGCTCGCCCGCTGCCGCCTCTGGCAGGCACCACGGCCACGGTCCTGGAGACCACGTCAGGTCAGGGGTCGGCACCGCCGACTTCGCGCCGGTCGCGCCGAACGTCGACGACCGCGTGACCGTGCCGCACGGCTACCGGTCCGACGTGCTGATCAAGTGGGGCGACCCCGTCACCCGCGATGCGCGACCCTTCGACGTCGACCACCAGACGCCTGAGGCGGCCGCAACCCAGTTCGGCTACAACAACGACTACGTCGGCGTACTGCCCACAGGTCGCGACCGTGCGTTGCTGGTCACCAACCACGAGTACACCGACGAGGACCTGATGTTCCCCACCGGTGGCTACGACGCGGCCACGATCAAGAAGATCGCCATCGCCTCGCACGGGATGGCCGTCGTGGAGATCATGCGTGGTCGCCGCAAGGGCTCGTGGATGACCGTCAACCACAGAAGGGCTCGCCGCAACCGCCGGATCACCGCCGACTCGCCGTTCCACCTCGATGGCCCCGCCGCCGGTGACGCGCGCCTGAAGACCTCGGCGGACCCGACCGGGCGCCTTGTCCGCGGCACGTTCGCCAACTGCTCCGGTGGGACGACGCCCTGGGGCACTGTGCTGTCCGGCGAGGAGAACTTCAACGGCTACTTCGAGGCGAGCGGGCAGCGCGACCCGCGCTACACCGACTCCTACGCGCGCTACGGCCTGAACGAGTCGGGGAGCCGCGGCTGGAGCGAGGTCGACCCCCGCTTCGACATGTCCCAGGAGCCGCACGAGCCGTTCCGGTTCGGCTGGATCGTGGAGCTCGACCCGACCGACCCCCGTTCCACCCCGCGCAAGCACACGATGCTCGGCCGGTTCAAGCACGAGGGCGCCAACGTCGTGATCAACCGCGACCGCACGGCGGTCGTCTACATGGGCGACGACGAGCGCGGCGACTACATCTACAAGTTCGTCTCGCGGGACCGCTACGACGCCCGTCACGGGGACTCGGCCCGACGCCACAACCTCACCCTGCTCAGCGCCGGCACGCTGTACGTCGCACGGTTCACCGGTGACGGCTCGCAGGACGGGGTGCACGACGGGACCGGGGAGTGGCTGCCGCTGACCTCCGACACACGTTCCTTCGTCCCGGGCATGAGCGTGAGCGAGGTGCTGATCGACACCCGCCTCGCCGCAGACCAGCTCACCCCGACCAAGATGGACCGGCCCGAGGACATCGAGCCGAACCCGGTCAACGGCAAGGTCTACTGCGCACTGACGAACAACAAGCTCCGGGGCTCGGCCACCGTCCCCACCGACGAGGCCAACCCGATCGGCACCAGCCGCGTCCGGGAGAGCTTCGGTGGCCCGCTGGTCGAGGCCTCCGGAAACCGAAACGGGTACGTGCTCGAGATCTGTCCCCCCGACCGCGACCACACCGCTACCACGTTCGTCTGGGACCTGATGCTCGTGTGTGGCGACCCGGATGCGCCGGAGACCTACTTCGCCGGCTACCCCAAGCAGCTCGTGAGCCCGATCAGCTGCCCCGACAACGTGGCCTTCGACGCCGTCGGCAACCTCTGGATCGCGACCGACGGCTCCCAGCTCGGCTCGCACGACGGATTGTTCCGGGTGCCGGTCGAGGGCCCACGACGCGGCCACGTCGAGCAGTTCCTGACCGTGCCCGTCGGCGCCGAGACCTGCGGCCCCCTGATCAGCGAGGACCAGGAGTCGGTGTTCGTCGCCGTACAACACCCCGGCGAGGTGGACGGCGCCACCTTCGAGAACCCGTCCAGCACCTGGCCCCACACCGACGCCTTTCCCCGGCCGGCGGTCGTGGTGACGTACGAGGGCTGAGTTCCCGGGTTTCCCACGGTCCCGTGGGAAAGGCCAGCTTCCCGTGCTTTGCAAAGGACGGGAAGCTGGTCTTTCGTACGGGAAGCTGTGACGCGAGGTACGACGACGTACGCCGGTTCGCGGCCCATCTGCGGGCTCGCCCACCACCGTCCACAGGCCGCGACCTGGCGGTGGCCCCCAGGCCGCACGAGGTCGCACCCTCTGCTGGTGGACGAACTCATGACCCTGCACCCCAACGGACTGTTCCTGCGCCGCGAGGCCCTCGGCTACGGCTACCGCGACGAGGACCTTGCGGCCGCACGACGGTCCGGCCGGCTCCACCGTGTTCGACATGGCGCCTACGTGCCCCTCGCCACCTGGGACAGGGCGGACTCGATCGACCGGTTCCGGTTGAAGGGACAGGCGGTGAGCCTCACCCATGAGGGCCGGGTGGCGCTGAGCCACACCTCCGGAGCGGCCGAGCACGGGTTGCGGCTCTGGGACGTGAGCACCGATCACGTGCATCTGGTGCGCCTCGACGGAGCCACCGGCCGCCGGCAGCGCGACGTGATCTACCACGAGGACTCCTGGGACGCGGCCGACATCCACGCCAAGGACGAGCTGCTGCTGATGAGCCCGGAGCAGTGCGCACTCGGAACCGCCGCGCTCGCCACCGTGGAGAGTGGTCTCGGCACGCTCGACTCGTACCTGGACCTCGATCTCGGTAGCGAGAGCTCACTCTGGGCGGAGTACCGACGCCGGGCCTACTGGCCCCACCACGCCAAGCTGCAGATCACCTTGCGGCTGATGCGGCCGGGCGCTCAGTCGATCGCCGAGTCCCGGGCCCGGTTCCTGTTCTGGTCTCAGCACCTGCCCGAACCCGTGCTGCAGTACGCCGTCCACGACGCGTGGGGGCAGCTGGTCGGCATCACTGACTTCGCCTGGCCCGAGCACCGGCTGCTCGGTGAGTTCGACGGCATGGTCAAGTACGGCCGGCTCGTGAAGCCCGGCCAGAGCGCGCACGACGTGGTGGTCAGCGAGAAGCGCCGGGAGGACCGCCTCCGAGAGGTCACCGGCTGGGGCATGATCCGGCTCACCTGGGCCGACCTCCACTCGCCTGAGATCACTGCCGAGCGGGTCCGACGGATGATGCGCCGCCGCTGGACGGCCTGACCCGCGCGTCTTCGGCGTACCAGCAGCCCCAGCTTCCCGTACGAAACTCCAGCTTCCCGTGCTTTGCAAAGGACGGGAAGCTCGGGTTTCCCACGGGACCGTGGGAAACCCCGCAACGCTCAGGCCGGGGAGAGCCAGTCCCAGCCCGGCAGGTTGCGGAGTACGCCGAAGGCGAGCACGAGGCCGAGGAGGAGCCAGATCGTCCAGGGCGGGAGCGAGGTGGCGCGGGGGGCGGGTCTGCCGGTGGTTCGCAGCACCCAGGTGACGAAGGCGACGACGAGGTAGGGCGCGGCGAGCACGGTCAAGGGGTTGCGGGCGAAGGCTCCGGCGACGTCGCCGTGCAGCAGGTCGTGCACCCCCCGAAGCGCACCGCACCCGGGGCAGTAGAGCCCGGTTGTGGCCAGGAAGGGACAGGTCGGGTAGTGGCCCGGCTGATTGGGGTCCACCACGAACAGGGTGGCGCCGGCCAGGACCCCGGCCGTCGTCACCGCCAGCACCGACAACGCCCCGCGCCGCCGGTCGAGGACCGGTGGCGCGAGGCGTTGGGTGAGAGCCATGGATCTAGTAGTCGCCGGTGGTGGACCCGGCCGTGAGGGAGAGCGTGCCGAACAGCACGATCACGACGATGTAGAGCGCGAGCACGACCACGCCTGCGATCGTCGCCCAGAGGGCGAACTTGCGGGCCTTCTCGGAGGAGTCTTGCGCGCCGGCGACGTCGCCCATGGACCACTTGCTGTTCACCTGGGCCGCGAACACGATCGAGGCGATGCCCAGCGGCAGGCAGCAGAACAGCGTCGAGAGGATGGCCCAGACCAGGTAGTTGGGCGGCGGCGTGCCGGGAACCCCGTAGCTGCCGGGAGGGGGTGGTGGAGCCCCGTATCCCCCGCCGGGAGGCGGTGGGTATCCCCCGCCGGGAGGTGGTGTGCCTGCGGACATCCCCATGGTTCCTTCCCTCGTGCGCACGAGCCGACTCGTGTGCGAGTGAACGGAACCCTACCGAAGCCGACACCCGCCCATGTGCGGATTGCGTGCGATGGCCGGAGAGGGCGCCGGACCGCCTGTGGCCTCCGCGATCTCAGCTGGTGCGGGTGGCCACCACGTCGGCGAAACCCTCGAGCGCGGTGCGTGCCGGCCCCTCGGGCAACACCTTGAGCAGCGCCTTCGCCTCTCCGGCGAGCGCGACCACGTAGGCGGACGCCTCGGCCATCGCCGGGTGCGCCCGCAGCAGCGTGAGCGTCTCGTGGTGCAGGTCGTCATCGGCGAGGTCGGACTCGAGCAGCTCGAGGAGGCGCGCGTCGGCGGGGTCGGTGGAGCGCTTGGCGATCAGCACCGGCAGGGTCGGCACACCTTCGCGCAGGTCGGTGCCGGGGGTCTTCCCGGAGACGTCGGTCTCCGAGGCGATGTCGAGGAGGTCGTCGGAGAGCTGGAAGGCCACGCCGACCTTCTCGCCGTACTCGGTGAGCGCCTCCTCCACCTCGAGGGGAGCACCGGAGAAGTGCGCGCCGTAACGGGCCGACGTGGCGATCAGCGAGCCGGTCTTGCCGGCGACGACGCGCAGGTAGTGATCGAGCGGGTCCTCGTCGCCGGTGGGGCCGAGCGTCTCGAGGATCTGTCCCTCGACGAGGCGGCCGAACGTGCGTGCCTGCACCCGGACCGCGTCTGCCCCGAGGTCTGCGGTGAGCTCGGAGGACTTCGAGAACAGGAAGTCGCCGGTGAGGATCGCGACGTGGTTGTCCCAGCGCGCGTTCGCCGACTCGGCGCCGCGGCGCAGGTCGGCCTCGTCCATCACGTCGTCGTGGTACAGCGAGGCCAGGTGGGTCAGCTCCACCACGCACGCCGCGGTGACGACGCTGTCGGCGGTGGGGTCGCCGGTCTCCGCTGCCAGCAGCACCAGCAACGGGCGGAACCGCTTGCCGCCTGCCTCCAGCAGGTGCCGAGCAGCCTCCGTCACGAAGCCGGCCTCGCTCTGCACGTGGCCGTGGAGCGCCTTCTCGACCTCATCCAGCCTCGCCCGCAGGCGCGCCTCGAGATCGGCGTCGACGACCGGCATGGCGAGCGAGGAGGTCACGCGGTTCCTCCGTGCGGGAGGCGACGCGTCAGGCAGCTGAGTCGGGGGCTCACCTGATGAATACTCCCACGCGGCCGAGGAGGTCGATCAACGTGCCCGGGACGATCCCCAGAACGAGGGTGGCCGAGACACCGACGGCGATGACCGCACCGGTGAGCACGCTCGGGCTGGTGACCGCCGGCCCCTCCCCCACAGGGTCGGCGAAGAACATCAGCACGATGACGCGGACGTAGAAGAACGCGGCCACGGCCGAGGCCAGGACGGCCACGATCACGACGGGCCACGCGCCGGCCGACAGGGCAACGGCGAACACCGCCCACTTGCCGGTGAACCCGCTGGTCAGCGGGATGCCGGCCATCGCGAGCAGCAGGAAGGCGAACAGGCCCGCCACCAGCGGCGACTCCTTGCCGAGCCCCTGCCACCGGGAGAGGTTGGTCGCCTCGCCGCCCGCGTCGCGCACCACCGTGACGAGCGCGAACGCCGCCATCGTGGTGAAGGCGTAGGTGGTGAGGTAGAACAGCACCGCGGAGATGCCGGTGAGGCTGCCGACGGCCACCTCGGTGAGGGAGCGGATCCCGAGGAACCCGGTCAGGATGAAGCCGGCGTGGGCGATCGAGGAGTAGGCCAGCAGGCGCTTGATGTCGGTCTGCGTGATCGCCAGCACCGAGCCGACCACCATCGTCAGGATCGCGACGATCCAGATCATCGGGAGCCAGTCGGTGCGGTTGGCACCGAACGCGACGTAGAACAGCCGGAGCAGTGCGCCGAAGGCGGCCACCTTGGTGCTGGCTGCCATGAACGCGGTCACCGCGGTGGGCGCACCCTGGTAGACGTCGGGAGTCCATGCGTGGAACGGGGCGGCGCCGACCTTGAACAGCAGGCCGACCGCGAGCAGTCCGATGCCACCGAGCAGGAGGCCCTCGCTCCCCGTTCGCGCGGCCACGGCCTCGGCGATCTCGGCGAAGCCCATCGACCCGGCGTACCCGTAGATCAGCGCGATGCCGTAGACGAAGAAGCCGGAGCTGAACGCCCCGAGCAGGAAGTACTTCATCGCCGCTTCCTGGCTGAGCAGCCGCCGACGACGGGCCAGGCCGCAGAGCAGGTAGAGCGGGAGCGAGAGGACCTCGAGCGCCACGAACATGGTGAGCAGGTCGTTGGCGGCGGGGAACATCAGCATGCCGCCGACCGAGAACATCATCAGCGGGAAGACCTCGGTGTGCTCCAGGCCCTTGGTGGAGGCCTCGCGCTCGGCGGCCGTGCCCGGCAGCGCTGCGGCCTGACCGGCGAACGCGGTGACACCACCCTCGAGGTGACGCTCGGCGAAGAGCAGGACGCTGAGTACGGCGAGCACCAGGATCAGGATCCAGCAGAACAGAGCAGGGCCGTCGACGGCGAGGGCACCCATCGCGGTGACGTCGCCCAGACCGGGGCGGTCGCCTCCGGGCTTGAGCCGGTCGAAGACCATCACGCTGGTCACGATGGCGGCGCCGAGCCCCACCAGGGCCAGCGTCACCTGGACCACGTAGCGGCGACCACGTGGGAGGAACGCCTCGAGGAGCACACCGAGCACAGCGACGCCGAGCACGATCAGGATCGGTGAGAGCGTGAAGTACTCGATCTTCGGAGCAACGAAGTCGTTCACTTGGTCGCCTCCCCTTCAGTCACGGACGGTCGGGGGTCGCTCTTGCCGACCTCGGTCATGGTGTGCTCGACCGACGGGTTGATCACGTCGAGCAGCGGCTTCGGGAAGAACCCGAGGACCACGATCAGCAGCAGCAGCGGCGCCAGCGCCGACACCTCGCGGACGTTCAGGTCGCGCATGCCGACGACGCCCTCGTGGACGGGTCCGGTCATGGTGCGCTGGTACATCCACAGGATGTAGATCGCCGCGAGCACGATGCCGGGTACGGCGAAGGCCGCCGCCCAGGGGGTGAACACGAACGCGCCCACCATCACCATCAGCTCGGAGACGAACGGCGAGAGGCCCGGCAGCGAGAGCGAGGACAACCCGGCGACCAGGAACAGGCCGGCCAGCACCGGGGCGACCTTCTCCACTCCCCCGAAGTCGCTGATCAGGCCGGACCCGCGCCGTGAGATCAGGAACCCGGTGACGAGGAACAGCGCCGCCGTCGAGAGGCCGTGGTTGAACATGTACAGGTTCGCGCCGGAGAGCCCCTGGCTGTTCATCACGAAGATGCCCAACACGATGAACCCGAAGTGCGAGATGCTCGTGTAGGCGATCAGACGGGGGATGTTGTTCGACCCGATCGCCATGAACGCGCCGTAGAGGATGCTGAAGATCGCGAGGATCACCACCACCGGGGTCGCCCAGCGAGATGCCTCCGGGAACAGCTCGAGGCAGAACCGGATCATCCCGAAGGTGCCGATCTTGTCGAGCACGCTGACCAGCAGCACCGAGGTGCCGGGTGTGGCGCTCTCGGTCGTGTCGGGGAGCCAGGTGTGCACCGGGAACATCGGTGCCTTGATCGCGAAGGCGATGAAGAAGCCCACGAACATCCAGCGTCCGATCGAGGTCCCGAAGTCGAGGTCCGCCAGCTCGGAGATGAGGTACGTCGGACCGCCCTCGGTCTTCGCGGACTCGACGTAGAGCGCGATCACCGAGGCCAGCATGACCAGGCCGCCGAGCAGGGAGTAGAGCAGGAACTTCACCGCGGCGCGGACCCGGTTCGGACCGCCGTACCCGGCGACGAGGAAGTAGACCGGGATCAGCGTCGCCTCGAAGAAGACGTAGAACAAGAACACGTCGGTCGCAGCGAAGACGCCGATCGAGAGCCCCTCGAGGGCGAGGATCCAGGCGAAGAACCCCTTGGGGCCCCACCGGCCGTGGTCACCGTCGTTCCAGGAGGCCAGCATCACCACGGGGGTGAGGATCACCGTCAGCATCACCAGGGTGAGGCCGATGCCGTCGAGGCCCAGTGCGTAGTGCGCGCCGAACAGCCGGATCCAGACCAGGTCCTCGGTGAACTGCATGCCCCCGGACGCCTGGTAGTTCAGCGCGATCGCGATGCCGAGCAGCAGGGTCAGGACCGAGAAGCCGATCGCGATCTGCTTGAGCATCGTCGGGTTGATGCGGGCAGGCAGGAAGGTCAGCACCACCGAGCCCAGGATGGGCAGCAGCAGCAGGATGGTCAGCCACGGAGCGTTCATGCGAGGTTCACCACCACGAGTGCGATCAGGACGAGAGCGGCACCGCCGAGCAGCGAGAGCGCGTAGGACCGGACGAAGCCGTTCTGCATCAGCCGGAGCCGACTGGACATGCCACCGAACGCGGAGGCCGTCCCGACCGCGGCGCCGTCGACGACGCTGCGGTCGAACACCGCGAGGCCGGCGGTGAACTGCTTGCCCGGCGCCACGATGACGGCGTCGTTGAACGCGTCACCGTAGAGCTCGTTGCGGCCTGCAGTCGTGAAGATCGAGACGTCAGTCGGTGCGACGCGGGGCACGTCGCGGCGAGCGAAGAGCATCCACGCGACACCGACACCGATCGCCACCACGAGCACCGCGAGGATGCTGATCACCAGGGCCGGGAGCGGGGGCTCCTCGTGCGCGGCGAGGCCGGTGACCGGCGAGAGGAACGTGACGATCCAGTCGTTGAGCAGCAACAGCCCACCGAGGACGGACAGCGCCGCCAGGACGATCAGCGGGACGGTCATCACCTTGGGCGACTCGTGCGGGTGCACGTCGGGCTCCCAGCGCTCCTTGGTGAAGAAGGTCATCAGCATCAGCCGGGTCATGTAGAAGCCGGTGACTCCGGCGCCGAGCAGGGCGCAGATCCCCAGCACGGGGTTCTGTGCCAGCGCCGTCTCGATGATCTTGTCCTTGGACCAGAAGCCGGCGAAACCCGGGAAGCCGATGATCGCGAGGTAGCCCATCGCGAAGGTCACGAACGTGACCGGCATCGCCTTGCGCAGGGCGCCGTAGTGACGCATGTCCACGTCGTCGTTGGTGCCGTGCATCACCGAGCCGGCACCGAGGAACATGTTGGCCTTGAAGAAGCCGTGGGTCAGCAGGTGGAAGATCGCGAACGCGTAGCCCGCGACGCCCAGGCCCGAGGCCAGCACCATGTAGCCGATCTGGCTCATCGTCGAACCGGCGAGGACCTTCTTGATGTCGTCCTTGGCGCAACCGATCCAGGCACCGATCAGCAGCGTGATCGTGCCGATCACCGCAACCGCGAGGCGGGCGTGCTCGGTGTACTCGAAGATGAACTGCGACCGCACGATCAGGTAGACGCCCGCGGTCACCATCGTCGCAGCGTGGATCAGGGCCGAGACCGGGGTCGGGCCCTCCATCGCGTCGAGGAGCCAGGTCTGCAACGGGAACTGCGCCGACTTGCCGCACGCAGCCAGGAGCAGGAGCAGGCCGATGGCCGTCATCACGCCCTGCGAGGCGCCGCTGGTCAGCTCGGAGACCTTGTCGAAGGAGGTGGTGCCGAACGTCACGAAGATCAGGCCGACGCCCAGCGAGAGACCGATGTCGCCGACGCGGTTGATCACGAAGGCCTTCTTGGCCGCTGCTGCGGCGGTGGGCTTGTACTGCCAGAACCCGATCAGGAGGTACGACGCGAGGCCCACGCCCTCCCAGCCGAGGAAGACGCCGACGTAGTCGGAGGCGAGCACCAGCACGAGCATGGCGGCGACGAACAGGTTCAGGTAGGCGAAGAAGCGGCGACGGCGCTCGTCGTGCTCCATGTAGCCGATCGAGTAGACGTGGATCAGCGAGCCGACCCCGGTGATCAGCAGCAGGAACAGCGCAGACAACGGGTCGTAGAGCAGGCCGGCCTGGACCGTCCAGTCGCCGGTACTGAACCAGGTCCAGAGGTCGAGGCTGATCTGGCGGTCGGTGTCACCCCGACCGAGGATCGAGAAGAACAGCACCAGCGAGCAGATGAACGAGCCGACCACCGTGGCCGTGCCGAGCAGGTGCCCGAACGGGTCGGTGCGCCGTCCACCGAGGAGCAGCACCGCGGCCCCTAGCGCCGGCAGCGCGATGACGAGCACCAGGGGCAGTGCCAGCGACCCGGCCGATCCGGGGGCGACGACGGGCACGTCGCCGAGACCCGTCTCGGAGAGGACGGTGATGACAGATGGGATCACAGGGCTACCTCAGTACTTCAGCAGGCTGGCGTCGTCGACCGAGGCCGAGCGGCGGGTGCGGAAGATGGTCATGATGATCGCGAGTCCGATGACGACCTCGGCAGCAGCGACCACCATCACGAAGAACGCCGCGATCTGCCCGTCGAGGTTGCCGTTGGTCCGGGAGAAGGTGATCAGCGCGAGGTTGCTGGCGTTGAGCATCAGCTCAACGCACATGAACACGACGATCGCGTTGCGGCGGGTGAGCACGCCGACCGCGCCGATCGTGAACAGGATCGCGGACAGCACGATGAAGGGTGTCGCACTCATCGACCGGCACCGCCCTGGTCCGAGGAGTCGTCACGTGGGGGGACCGACTGGTCGTCCCCGCCGATCCGCTCCACCTCGGCGGCGCTGCCCGGCGAGGTGTTCACCGAGCCACGGGCAGCCAGGACCCGCGAGATCGAGGCCTCCGACACGGTGCCGTCCGGCAGCAGGGCCGGGGTGTCCACCGCGTTGTGCCGAGCGAACACACCAGGGGAAGGAAGCGGACCCGGGTGCAGCCCGTGCTCGGCGTAGTCCCGCATCCGCTGGTCGGCCATCGCGGCCTGGCCCAGCTTCGGCGTGAGCCGCTCGCGGTGCGCGAGCACCATCGCACCGAGGGCCGCGGTGATCAGCAGCGCCGAGGTGACCTCGAAGGCGAAGACGTAGCGGGTGAAGAGAAGCTGTGCGATGCCGGGGACGTTGCCGTTCTCGTTGGCGCGGTCGAGGCCCACCATCGCACCCACGGAGAGCTGGGCGACCCCCACGACGAGGATGCCTCCGAAGAGCAGCCCGACCACCGCGGCGAGCAGGCGCTGGCCCCGGATCGTCTCGACGACCGAGTCGGAGGAGTCCACGCCGACGAGCATCAGCACGAACAGGAACAGCATCAGGATCGCGCCGGTGTAGACGATGATCTGCACCGCGAACAGGAACGGTGCGTCCAGCACGGCGTACAGCACGGCCAGGCTGACCATCACCACCGCGAGCAGCAGCGCGCAGTGCACGGCCTTGCGCGCGAAGAGCAGCCCGAGCGCGCACACCACCATCACCGGGGCGAGGATCCAGAACGCGATCATGCGAGGTCCCCCTCGGAGTCCTGGCGCTTCAGCGTGCCTCGGTAGTAGTCGCCCTCGTCGGCGCCCAACCGCATCGGGTGCGGCGGCTGCTCCATGCCGGGCAGCAACGGCGCCAGCAGGTCGGACTTCTCGTAGATCAGGTCCTGGCGGTTGTTGTCGGCCAGCTCGTACTCGTTGGTCATCGTCAGCGCCCGGGTCGGGCAGGCCTCGATGCACAGCCCGCACAGGATGCAGCGCAGGTAGTTGATCTGGTAGACGCGGCCGTAGCGCTCACCTGGCGAGAACCGTTCGTCCTCGCTGTTGGAGGCACCCTCGACGTAGATCGCGTCCGCGGGGCAGGCCCACGCGCACAGCTCACAGCCGATGCACTTCTCCAGGCCGTCGGGCCAGCGGTTCAGCTGGTGCCGGCCGTGGAACCGAGGCGCGGTCGGCTGCTTGTCCTCGGGGTACTGCTCGGTGACCACCTTGCGGAACATGGTCCGGAAGGTCACCCCGAACCCGGCAACCGGGTCCCAGAGCTGTTCTTTCAGGGACGCCATCAGCGCCCACCTCCTAGGTCGTCGGTGTCGACCTGGCCGCTGGCGGCCTGTCGCAGTGCAGGCTGGAGCTCCGGACGAGCCGAGGACATCGGCGGCACCGGGTAGCCCCCGGCGAAGGCGTCGAAGTTCCCGTCCGGCTCGCCGACGGCGAGCTCGGGGGTGGCCTTGTCCTCGACGAAGAGCAGCACGACCACGAGCACGCCGAGGATGGCCGCGGCCACGATCAGCCAGGTGCGGTCGAAGCCGCCACGCAGGTCGACCACCCGGATCGCGGAGACGGCGACGATCCAGACCACGGAGATCGGGATGAGCACCTTCCAGCCGAACGCCATGAACTGGTCGTAGCGCAGCCGCGGAAGGGTTCCGCGCAGCCAGATGAACATGAAGATGAAGAGCATGACCTTGCCCATGAACCACAGGAACGGCCAGTAGCCCTCGTTGGCGCCGTCCCAGAACGAGATCGGCCAGGGGGCACGCCAGCCACCGAGGAACAGCGTGGTCGCCAACGCCGAGACGGTCGCCATGTTGATGTACTCGGCGAGGAAGAACAGCGCGAACTTCAGCGAGGAGTACTCGGTGTGGAAGCCGCCGACGAGCTCGCCCTCGGCCTCGGGGAGGTCGAACGGCGCCCGGTTGGTCTCGCCGATCATCGCGATCGTGTAGATCACGAACGACGGGATCAGCGTGAACACGAACCAGACGTCCTTCTGCGACTCCACGATCTGCGAGGTGGACATCGAGCCGGCGTGCAGGAACACCGCCACCAGCGCCAGACCCATGGCGACCTCGTAGGAGATCATCTGCGCGCTCGAGCGCAGCCCGCCCAGCAGGGAGTACGTCGACCCGGAGGACCAGCCACCGAGCACGATGCCGTAGATGCCGATGGAGGCGATCGCCATCACGAAGATGACGGCGACCGGCATGTCGGTCAGCTGCAGCGGGGTGACGATGTCGGTGAACGGCACCTTCACCTCGGGGCCGAAGGGGATCACGGCGAAGGTCACGAAGGCGGGGATGACCGCGATGACCGGGGCCATCAGGAACACCGCCTTGTCGGCGGCCTTCGGGATCACGTCCTCCTTCAGGGCGAGCTTCACGCCGTCGGCGAGACTCTGGAGCAGGCCGAAGGGACCGTTGCGGTTGGGGCCGATGCGGTGCTGCATCCGCGCCACCACGCGACGCTCGAACCAGATGTTGAACAAGGTGAGCAGCACCAGGACCACGAAGATCAGCACAGCCTTGACGATGACCAGCCAGACCGGGTCCTGCCCGAAGGCCTCCAGGCCCGGTTCGGTTGCGAGGGGGATCACGGGGCGCCTCCGGTCGTGCTCAGGGTGACCTTGGACCCGGCCGGCCCGACGAGATGGCGGACGGATGCGCCGGGTGCGCTGGCCGGCGCCCAGACGGTGCCCTCGGCGAGGTCGGCGAGGGCCACCGGCAGCTCGATCGAGCCCAGCGGTCCGGTGAGCGTGACCAGGCTGCCGACTGCGACACCGAGGTCGGCCAGCGTGGAAGCACCGACGTACAGCACCGGCTTGCGTGCGGTGCGGCGCATGGCCTCGTCACCGTCCTGCATCCGGCCGTCGTCGATCTGCTGCTTCCACGAGGCGAGGACGAGCCCGTCCACGGCGGGGCCGTCTGCCGCGGTCGAGTGGTGCTCACCCATCGAGGGCCGCTCACCGTCCCACGGTCCGACCTGCACCATCTCGGCCCAGACCTGCTCGGTCGTGCGCCAGCCCAGCGGGGAGCCGAGCTCCTCGGCGATGCCGGCGAGGATGCGCAGGTCGGGCAGCGAGGACGGGTTGTGCAGCACCTTCTCGAACTGACGCACCCGGCCCTCCCAGTTCACGAAGGTGCCGCTCCGGTCGCTGACCGGCGCGACCGGGAAGACCACGTCGGCGACACGGGTGACGTCGGAGGACCGCAGCTCGAGTGAGACCACGAACTCCGCCGCCTCGATCGCCCGGCGCGCCAGGACGGGGTCGGGCAGGTCGGCCGGGTCGACGCCGCCGACCACGAGGCCGCGCAGCTCGCCCGACGAGGCAGCGGCGATGATCGCGTTGCCGTCCCGGCCCGGGGACTCGGGCAGGTGCTCGACGCCCCACGCCGTGGCCAGGTCGACCCGGGCCGACGCGTCGGCGACCGGACGTCCGCCAGGCAGC
Source organism: uncultured Actinomycetota bacterium (assembly GCA_963791105.1). Classification (GTDB taxonomy): domain Bacteria; phylum Actinomycetota; class Actinomycetes; order Propionibacteriales; family Nocardioidaceae; genus Marmoricola. Next base: position 275,545 of record CAWBRA010000008.1, read on the forward strand.
AGGTTGGGCAGCGCGCCGGCCTCGACGGCTCCGCGGTCACCGGCACGTCGTGGGATCCAGGCCACGCGGGCTCCGGTGGTGCCGGCGAGCCGGGCCACCGCAGCGAGGGCGCCGGGCACGGACGCTGCGCGCTCACCGACGAGCAGGAGCCCGCCGCTGTCGAGTGCCACCGAGCCGTCGTGGGCGAGGGCCTCGATCGCGGCAGCCTCGTCACCGGGTCGCGTCGGGATCAGGGTGCCGGTCATCTTGTGCAGGCCGCGCGAGGTGAACGGGGCGATCGAGTAGATCGGCATCCGACGCTCGCGGGCGGCCTTGCGCAGGCGCAGGAAGACGGTGCCGGCCTCGTCCTCGGGCTCGAGGCCGACGAGCACCACCGACCGGGCGGTCTCGAGGTCGGCGTAGGTCACGGCGTCGCCGCCGGGTCCGTCGAGCGCGACCTGGGCGGCCAGGAAGTCGGCCTCCTCGGCGGAGTGCTCCCGGGCACGGAAGTCGATGTCGTTCGTGCCGAGGGCCAGGCGAGCGAACTTGGCATAGGCGTAGGCGTCCTCGGCGGTCAACCGACCGCCTGTGAGCACCCCGACCCCGCCGGCGTCACGCGCCGCTGCGAGCCCACGGGCGGCGACGAGGAATGCCTCCGGCCAGCTGGCCGGGCGCAGCTCCCCGGTGGCGGCGTCGCGCACCATCGGGTGCGCGAGCCGGTCCGGCTGGGTGGCGTAGGTGAAGGCGAAGCGGTCCTTGTCGGTGATCCACTCCTCGTTGACCTCGGGCTCGTCGCCGGCGAGGCGGCGCATCACCTTCCCGCGCCTGTGGTCGACGCGGATCGCCGAGCCGCACGCGTCGTGCTCGGCGATCGAGGGGGTGGAGACCAGGTCGAACGGCCGTGAGCGGAACCGGTACGCCGACGAGGTCAGCGCACCCACCGGGCAGATCTGGATGGTGTTGCCCGAGAAGTAGCTCTCGAAGGGCTCCTTCTCGTAGATGCCCACCTGCTGGAGGGCGCCGCGCTCGATCAGCGCGATGAACGGGTCACCGGCGATCTGCTCGGAGAACCGGGTGCACCGGGCGCACAGCACGCAGCGCTCGCGGTCCAGGAGGACCTGCGCGGAGATGTTGATCGGCTTGGGGTAGAGCCGCTTGCTCTCGGTGAAGCGGGTCTCGCCGCGACCGTTGCTCATCGCCTGGTTCTGCAGCGGGCACTCGCCGCCCTTGTCGCAGACCGGGCAGTCGAGCGGGTGGTTGATCAGCAGGAACTCCATCACGCCCTGCTGGGCCTTGTCGGCCACCGGGGACGTGGCCTGGGTGTTCACGACCATGCCCTCGGCCACGGTCAGCGTGCACGACGCCTGCGGCTTGGGCATCCCGCGCCCGTTGCCCGCGTCGGGCACCTCGACCAGGCACTGCCGGCAGGCGCCGACCGGCGCGAGGAGCGGGTGGTCGCAGAACCGTGGGATCTGCACCCCGACGCGTTCCGCAGCACGGATCACCAGCGTGTTCTTGGGCACCGACACCTCGATGCCGTCGATGGTCACGGTGACCTCGTCGGACTTCTCGGGTGCCTTCTCCTGCGACTTCTCGGGAGTGGTCGTCATGCGCTGGCCTCCACCTTCGCGAAGATCGTCGACGCCTCGCGGTCGAACGGGCAACCGCCGTGCGTGAGGTGGGCGAGGTACTCGTCGCGGAAGTACTGGACCGAGGACGTGATCGGGCTGGTGGCCCCGTCGCCGAGCGCGCAGAAGGACCGACCGAGGATGTTGTCGCACTGGTCGACCAACAGCTCGAGGTCCTCCTCCGAGCCGTTGCCCTGCTCGAGGCGGGCGAGGGTCTGGGCCAGCCACCAGGTGCCCTCACGACACGGGGTGCACTTGCCACAGGACTCGTGCTTGTAGAACTCGGTCCACCGCAGCACGGCCCGGACCACGCAGGTGGTCTCGTCGAAGATCTGCAGCGCACGCGTGCCCAGCATCGAGCCGGCCGCACCGATCGCCTCGAAGTCCAGCGGGACGTCGAGGTGCTCGGCGGTGAGCAGCGGTGTGCTGGACCCGCCAGGCGTCCAGAACTTCAGCTCGTGGCCCTCGCGGATCCCACCGGCCAGGTCGATCAGCTCGCGCAGGGTGATCCCGAGCGGAGCCTCGAACTGGCCGGGGTTCGTGACGTGGCCGGAGAGCGAGAAGATCCCGTAGCCCTTGGACTTCTCGGTGCCCATCGCGGAGAACCACTCGGCGCCGCGGTCCAGGATGCTCGGCACCGACGCGATCGACTCGACGTTGTTGATCACGGTCGGGCTGGCGTAGAGCCCTGCCACGGCCGGGAACGGCGGACGGAGCCGCGGTTGTCCGCGACGACCCTCCAGCGAGTCGAGCAGCGCCGTCTCCTCGCCGCAGATGTAGGCACCGGCACCGGCGTGGACGACCAGGTCCAGGTCGAAGCCAGATCCGTGGATGTCCTTGCCGAGGTGCCCGGCGAGGTAGGCCTCCTGGACGGCGCGCTGGAGGCGGCGGATCACGTGCAGGACCTCGCCGCGCACGTAGATGAACGCGGTGTTGGCCCGGATGGCGTACGAGCTGATGATGACGCCCTCGACCAGCGTGTGCGGGCTGGCCATCATCAGGGGCACGTCCTTGCAGGTGCCCGGCTCGGACTCGTCGGCGTTGACCACGAGGTACTTCGGGTTCGGGTTGTCCTGCGGGATGAAGCCCCACTTCATCCCGGTCGGGAAGCCGGCGCCGCCGCGTCCGCGAAGGTTGGAGGACTTCACCGTCTCGACGACGTCGGTGGGAGTCATCGCGAGCGCCTTGTGCAGACCGGCGTAGCCGCCCTGGGCCTCGTAGGCGGCCAGCGTCCACGAGCGTTCGCTGCCCCAGTTGTCCGTCAGGACGGGCGTCAGGGTGTCGATGTGGGATGTCACTTGGCGTCTCCCCCCTTGTTGGCCGGGTTGTCCTGGTGCTTTGCGTCGGCGCCGGACTCCTCGACCTTCGCCTCGGACTCGACGTGTTCGGCCTCGTGGCTGCCCTTGGCACCGTCGGCGCCCTCGTCGTCGTCGTCGGAGGTGGCGCGTGCCGCCTCCACGGTCGGCGCGGCCCAGTTGCGCTCCCGGGCGATCCTCAGCCCCACCAGCGACGCCGGGCCGGCCGAGGGGCCCTCGTCGGCGAGGTCGTCGGGGAACCCGGCGAGCACCCGCTCGGCCTCGCGCCAGGTGCACAGCTTCGGACCACGTGTGGAGTGCACCTCGACACCCGAGCGCAGGTCGTCGACCAGCTGCTCGGCCGACTGAGGGGTCATGTTGTCCATGAACTCCCAGTTGACCGTCATCACGGGGGCGTAGTCGCACGCGGCGTTGCACTCGATGTGCTCGAGGGTGATCACGCCGTCCTCGGTGGTCTCGTCGTTGCCCACGTCGAGGTGGCCCTTGAGCCGCTCGAAGATCTGGTCGCCGCCCATGATCGCGCACAGGGTGTTGGTGCAGACCCCGACGTGGAAGTCGCCGACGGGGCGGCGCTTGTACATCGTGTAGAAGGTGGCGACGCCGCTCACCTCGGCGGCGCTGATGCCCAGGATCTCGGCGCAGGTCTCGATGCCCCGGGCCGTCACCCGGCCCTCGACGCTCTGCACGAGGTGCAGCATCGGCAGCAGGCCGGAGCGGGCCTGCGGGTAGCGGGCCGCGATCTCCTGGAGCTCGGCGTAGGTCGTGGCGTCGAAGGGCTCTTCCTGGTGGACCTGGGTGGTCGAGGTCGACTGTGCCGTGGTGGCGTCGTCGGTGCCCGGGATGCGCTCGTCGCTCATCTGTCCACACCTCCCATCACGGGGTCGATGGATGCGATGGCCACGATCACGTCGGCCACCATGCCGCCCTCGCTCATCACCGAGGTGGCCTGCAGGTTGACGAACGAAGGGTCCCGGAAGTGCGCCCGGAACGGCCGGGTGCCGCCGTCGGAGACGACGTGCGCTCCCAGCTCGCCGCGCGGCGACTCGACCGGGACGTAGGCCTGCCCGACCGGGACCCGGAAGCCCTCGGTGACCAGCTTGAAGTGGTGGATCAGGGCCTCCATCGACTCGCCCATGATGTGCTTGATGTGGTCGAGGCTGTTGCCCATGCCGTCGCTGCCGATGGAGAGCTGGCTCGGCCAGGCGATCTTCTTGTCGCCGATCATCACCGGCGCGCTCTCGAGGTCGGCGAGGCGGTTGACGGCCTGCTCGACGATGCGCAGGGACTCCCACATCTCGTCCAGCCGGATCCGGAAGCGCCCGTAGGCGTCCATGCTGTCGTGGACCGGGACCTCGAAGTCGTAGTCCTCGTAACCGCTGTAGGGCTGGCTCTTGCGCAGGTCCCAGGCGTAGCCGGTGGATCGGAGGACAGGCCCGGTCATGCCCAGCGCGAGGCAACCGGCCAGGTCCAGGTGACCGACACCGACGAGACGCGCCCTGAAGATCGGGTTGGCGTTGCACAGTGCGGCGTACTCCGGCAGCCGCTTCTTCATCAAGGTGATGAAGTCGCGGATCTGGTCCAGGGCCCCGGGAGGCATGTCCTGGGCGACACCGCCCGGGCGGATGAACGCGTGGTTCATCCGCAGTCCGGTGATCAGCTCGAACAGGTCGAGGACCAGCTCACGCTCGCGGAAGCCGATCGTCATCACGGTGAGGGCGCCGATCTCCATGCCGCCCGTCGCGATGGCGACCAGGTGGGAGGAGATGCGGTTCAGCTCCATCAGGAGCACCCGCATGACCTGGGCCTTCTCGGGGATCTGGTCCTCGATGTCGAGCAGTCGCTCCACTCCGAGGCAGTAGGTCATCTCGTTGTAGAACGGCGAGAGGTAGTCCATCCGGGTGCAGAAGGTCACGCCCTGCACCCAGGAGCGGAACTCCATGTTCTTCTCGATGCCGGTGTGCAGGTAGCCGATGCCGCAGCGGGCCTCGGTGACGGTCTCGCCCTCGAGCTCGAGGATCAGCCGGAGCACGCCGTGGGTCGAGGGGTGCTGCGGCCCCATGTTCACCACGACCTTGTTGTCCCACTCCTCCTGCGCGGAGGCGTCGGAGATGCCCGAGACGAGGGAGTCCCAGTCCTGGCCGGTGACGGTGAACACGCGTCCCTGGCTGGTCTCGGACGTGGGTGCGTAGGCGTCGTGGTCGGCGGACGTGTCGTGACTCATCAGTTGTAGCTCCTGCGCTGGTCGGGCGGAGGAATGGTCCCGCCCTTGTACTCGACCGGGATGCCACCGAGGGGATAGTCCTTGCGCTGCGGGTGGCCGGGCCAGTCGTCGGGCATCTGGATCCGGGTGAGCGCAGGGTGGCCGTCGAAGACGATGCCGAAGAAGTCGTAGGTCTCCCGCTCGTGCCAGTCCGCCGTCGGGTACGTCGCGACCACGCTCGGGATGTGCGGGTCGGCGTCGGGCGCGGTGACCTCGACGCGGATCCGCCGGTTGTGGGTCATCGAGAGCAGGTGGTAGACCGCGTGCAGCTCACGGCCGGCGTCGTCGGGGTAGTGCACGCCGCTGACGCCGGAGCAGAGCTCGAAGCGCAGCTTCTCGTCGTCGCGCAGCAGCCGGGCCATGGCGGCCAGGTCCTCGCGACGCACGAAGAAGGTGATCTCGCCCCGGTGGACGACGACCTTCTCGACGGACTCCTCGATGCCGGCCGTCCGGGTGGCCTCGGCCAGCGCAGTGGCGACCTCGTCCATCCAACCGCCGTAGGGAGGCGATGAGGGGGCAGGCATCTCGACCGGGCGGTTGAGACCGCCGTACCCCGAGGTGTCGCCGGTGCCGCGCACACCGAACATGCCCTCGCGTCGGGCGATCTGCTCGCCCCCACCGGCCGGCAGGTTCTCCGGCATCTTCCCGGTGGCGTCGACCTCGGTGCCGGCGCCGCGCTTCTCGTCCGCGCTCACCTCATCAGCCCCTTCATCTGACTGGTGGGCAGTGCGTTCAGCCCGGCGGTCTCGTTGGCCTCGATCTCAGCGAGCCGGTTCGGGCCGAGCTTGGCGTGCTGCACCTGGTCGTGCAGCTTGAGGATGGCGTCGATCAGCATCTCGGGCCGCGGTGGGCAGCCAGGGAGGTACATGTCGACGGGAACGATGTGGTCCACGCCCTGCACGACGGCGTAGTTGTTGAACATCCCCCCGGAGCTGGCGCACACGCCCATGGCCAGCACCCACTTCGGCTCGGCCATCTGGTCGTAGATCTGGCGAAGGACCGGTGCCATCTTCTGGCTCACCCGGCCGGCGACGATCATCAGGTCGGCCTGGCGCGGGCTGGCCCGGAAGACCTCCATGCCGAAGCGCGCCAGGTCGTACTTCGGGCCACCGCTCGTCATCATCTCGATGGCGCAGCAGGCCAGGCCGAAGGTGGCCGGCCAGAACGACGCCTTGCGCATGTAGCCGGCCACCCCCTCGACGGTGGTCAGCAGTACGCCGCTCGGCAGCTTCTCTTCGAGTCCCATCAGTTCATTCCCTGCTCACGTCCCAGCTCGGATGCTGCTCGATCACGCCTCACGCGAATCAGTCCCACTCGAGGCCGCCGCGACGCCAGACGTACACGTAGGCCACGAAGACCGGCACGATGAACAGCACCATCTCGATCAGGCCGAACAGCGCCATCTGGTCGAACGCGACCGCGATCGGGTAGAGGAACACGATCTCGATGTCGAAGACGATGAACATCATCGCGGTGATGTAGTAGCGGACCGGGAACCGGCCGCCGCCCACGGGCTGCGGGGTGGGCTCGATGCCGCACTCGTAGGAGTCCAGCTTCGCCCTGTTGTAGCGCTTGGGTCCCGTCAACGCACTGACTGCGACCGAGAAGATCGCGAACCCCGCCGCGAGGATCATCAGCGCCAGGACCGGCGTGTAGAGCTCCATGATCCTCCTGCAATCAGGCCTTGTTCGTGAACATGTGAAGCTGTTCACGAACCAACGACGGGGCCAGCATAGAGTCCCACGTCACATCGCGCGAACCCCACCCCGGCCCTCCGGAGCAACCCCCAGAGCCGACGATTTTGCACACATCCCCGTTGCGATATTGCGGCTGTGGTGCCGCGCGGTCAGGCGGTGGCGCGGTGCAACGCCACGACTCCACCGGTGAGGTTGCGCCATTCCGGGCGGGTCCAGCCCGCGTCCGCGATCCGGCCGGCCAGCCGCTCCTGGTCGGGCCACGCACGGATCGACTCGGCGAGGTAGACGTAGGCGTCGGGACTGGACGAGACCGTGCGCGCGATCGAGGGCAGCGCCTTCATCAGGTACTCCAGGTAGAGGGTCCGGAACTGGGCCTGGGTCGGTGAGCTGAACTCACAGACCACGAGCCGACCGCCCGGCCGGGTGACCCGGAGCATCTCCCGCAGGCCTGCGTCCGGGTCGACGATGTTGCGCAGTCCGAAGGAGATCGTGACCGCGTCGAAGGTGTCGTCGGCGAACGGCAGCCGGGTGCCGTCCCCTGCCGTGAACGGAAGGTGTGGCCGGTTCTGCTTGCCCACCCGCAACATCCCCACGGAGAAGTCGCACGGAACCACCATCGCGCCCCGGTCACGGAACGGCTGCGACGAGGTGCCGGTGCCGGCAGCCAGGTCCAGGACCCGCTCTCCCGGCTGCGGGTCGACCGCGCTGAGCACCTGCTTGCGCCACCGGCGGTCCTGGCCCAGCGAGAGGACGTCGTTGGTGAGGTCGTAGCGCCGGGCGACGTCGTCGAACATCGCCTGCACCTCTGCGGGCTTCTTCTCCAGGTCGGCGCGGGTCATCGGTGCGCCTGCCGTCGCATGGGCGCTGCGTCGGGCATCGAAGGGTGGGTCACGCGGAACACCCTATGCAGCGGTCCGCGGACCGTGGGCGCAGCCCGCAGAAGCGGCCGCGGTCCCGACAGAACCAATCCGGGAAACGGAGCGTCATACCTGCAGAGGTCGAAGACAAGCGAGAGGATCAGGCATGGGTGCAGGGCTGAGCCGGTTGGCGGGCGTCGCGATGGTCACGGGGGTGGTGCTGGGCACCTCTGCCCTGGGCTACGGCGTCGCCCGCGCGTCCGGGGGTGCAGGACTCGGGTGGTCCCGGAGCGACGTCGCGAGCACGGCGGAGCGCCCGTCGACGACTCCGGCACCCGCGCCTTCGGCCTCCCCCGGACCGAAGGTGACCCGCACCCCCCGTCGCCAGGTGAGTGCGCCGCTGCCGTCTGCGCGGCCGAGCGCCACCCCACCTGCCGGGCCGCGGATCCTCGGGCCGGGTGACGAGAGCGCGAAGGTACGCGACCTGCAGGCGCGGCTGCGACAGATCGCCTGGTTCTACGGCAACGTGACCGACAGCTACGGTCCGAACACCACCGCAGCCGTCAAGGGGTTCCAGGCAAAGCGCAAGATCGCGGTGACGGGCTACGTCGACCAGCGCACCCTGGACCGGCTGCACGGCATGACCAGGACCCCGACGGCCAACGAGCTGGCGAACAAGCTGCCCGGCAGCCTCTCCACGGACGCCCGTCTGGACGCGCGGTGCACCACGGGTCGCGCCATGTGCATCGACAAGTCGAGCAGCACGATCCGATGGGTCGTGGACGGCAAGGTGCTGCGCACGATGTCGGTCCGCTTCGGGGCGTCGTACACCCCGACCCGGGAGGGCCTCTTCCACGTGGGGTGGAAGTCGCGCGACCACGTCTCGAGGCTCTACGACTCCCCGATGCCGTTCGCGATGTTCTTCTCCGGCGGGCAGGCCGTGCACTACTCCTCGGACTTCGCGGCCCGTGGCTACTCCGGCGCCTCGCACGGATGCGTGAACGTCCGGGACCGTGCCGGGGTCGAGTGGCTGTTCGACCAGGCCAGGGTCGGCGACAAGGTGGTCATCTACTGGTCCTGAACCCTCCCGGCAGCCGGCCACCGGGGCCATTCGGGCGACCGCGTACGCTTTTTCACGTGAACAGCCCGAGCCCGACGAGCGAGACGCCCGTCCCCAGGCTGGTTGCGCACACCACGGAGGTGTCCTCGGCGACGCAGCTCCCCCAGAACCTGCTCGACCTGCTCCCCGCGGACAGCCCCGTGGCCTGGCTTCGCCGGGGCGAGGGGCTGGTCGCCTGGGGGGTCGCCGCCCGCTGCGTCACCTCGGGTCCGGACCGGTTCACCGACGCCGTCGACTGGTGGCGTTCGGTGTCCGCGACGGCGGTGGCCCGCGACGATGTCAACGTCCCTGGCACCGGGCTGATCAGCGTTGGCAGCTTCGGGTTCGCCGACGACCCCGGCGACAGCGTTCTGGTCGTGCCGCGCGTGGTCGTCGGCACGAGGGGCGACCGGTCCTGGGTCACCGTGATCGGCGACGACGAGCCGGCCGCCGTGCCGGAGCTCACCCTGCACAGCGACGTCGCCGCCCCCCGCAACGTGGCCTTCGCCGACGGGGCGATGAGTGGTGCGGCCTGGGAGACGGTGGTGGCGCAGGCCGTCTCCCGGATCGGGGCCGGCGAGCTGGAGAAGGTGGTGCTGGCGCGCGACCTGATCGCCACCTCCGACACGCCCTTCGACGTGCGCTGGCCGTTGCGCCGCCTCGCCGACGAGTACGACATGTGCTGGACCTTCCACGTGGACGGTCTCTTCGGCGCGACCCCGGAGATGCTGGTGCGACGGGAGCGCGGACTGGTGACCTCGCGGGTGCTCGCCGGCACCATCCGCCGCACGGGTGACGACGACCACGATCTCGCGCTGGCCGGGCAGCTGGCCCGGTCCTCCAAGGACCTCGAGGAGCACGAGTACGCCGTCCGCTCGGTCGCCGACTCGTTGGCTCCCTACTGCTCCTCGATGAACGTGCCGGAGGTGCCGTTCGTGCTGCACCTGCCGAACGTGATGCACCTGGCCACCGACGTCGCGGGAGTGGTCCACGACGCCGGAGGCGCCACCGTCCTCGAGCTGGCCGCCGCGCTGCACCCCTCGGCCGCCGTCGGCGGAACGCCCACGAAGGTGGCCGTGGAGATGATCGCCGAGATCGAGGGCATGGACCGCGGCCGCTACGCCGGCCCGGTGGGCTGGATGGACCAGCACGGTGACGGCGAGTTCGGCATCGCCCTCCGCTCGGCCGAGATCCAGGCCGACCAGGTCCGCCTGTTCGCAGGCTGCGGCATCGTCGCGGACAGCGACCCGGAGTCGGAGCTCGCCGAGGCGCAGGCCAAGTTCCTGCCCGTCCGCGACGCGCTGACCGACTAGGCCTCAGCGCCGGGCGCGGACCATCGGCGACGGGTCGGGCGGTGGGTGCTCCTCCACTTCCTCGTGCTGACGCTCGCGGACCGCGCGCTTGATCTGCTGGAGGTTGTTGCGCAGCAGGTCCGAGACGAGCTCGTCCATCCGCGGGTCCTCGAGCATCTCGATCAGCACGCGCAGCGTCGTCTCGCTCACCTGGTGCACGACGGCGTCATAGCCCGGGAGGCGGCCGAGCACGCGTGCTGCGGGGTCGGCACGGACCTTCTCGGCGACCAGCGCCACCAGCTCCTCGTGGTTCTCGATCAGCGCCGCGGAGATGTTCTTGGTGTAGTGGCCGGTCTGGATCACGTCCGCCACCTCGTCCAGCACCGCGATCGTGATCGGGCGCTTCACCAGGTCCACGAGCGACTGCGCGACCCGGTTGACACGACGTACGACGAACGGGGGACGCACGCCCCGGCGTACGAACGCGAGCGCCAGGAGGGCGGACACGACGGCAAGGCCGAGGGCGAGGCCGAGGACGAGCAGCACGTACTCAGCCAGCGAGAGGTCCAGGAACCAGTCGATCACGGACACATCCTGCACCCAGGCGTGCAAGGTCAGGTCCGCCGGGCGTCTCGGTGGTCGAGCAAGCTCAGTCGAGCGGGTGCGCCAGCTCGTCCGCGGGCAGGCCCGCCCAGATGATCGCCACGACCGCGAAGACGATCGGGCTCAACCCCGCGACCAGGAACGTGTTGGCCAGGCCGATCAGATGGGCAACCGGCCCGGCGAGCGCCATCGACACCGGCATCAGGCTGATCGAGACGAAGAAGTCGAGGGACGCGACCCGTCCCAGGAGCGCGGACGGGACCCTGCGCTGAAGGAGGGTCCCCCAGATCACCATCGGGGCGGAGAAGAGCACTCCGAGGAAGAACGCGGCCACCACCACGACCCAGACCTGCGTGGCCAGGCCGATCACCGCGAACGGCAGGCACGCCACCCCCCAGAGCCCGTTCATCCAGGTCAGGTAGCGGCGCGGCATCCTCAGCGACGCCATCGTCAGCGACCCCGCGGCACCACCGATCCCGAAGGCCGCGAGCACCATGGCGTGGTCGCCGGCGTCCCCGCCGAGACGATCCTTGATCACGAACGGGACCAGCACCTCCAACGGCCCCATGGTGACGAGCACCATCAGTGAGGCGAACAGCAACGTCGCCAGCAGCCAGGGCGTCGCGAACATGTAGGCGACGCCCTCACGGATGTCGCTCACCGCTCCCCTGACCGGGTGCGTGTCGGCTGTGGACAGGTCGCGGCGTACGGGTGTGCGCGGGATCGCCACCTGGACGAGCACCCCGATGCCGGCCACCACGGCCGCGATCGCCACCGCAGCACCGGGCGAGGCGATCCCGACCACGACACCCGCCACACCCGGGCCCAGGGCCTGCGCGACGAGCGGTCGCACCATCCCCTCGAAGCCGTTCACCGCCAACAGGTCCGACTCCGGGACCACCGCCGGCAACCAGGCTGAGTACGCCGCGTAGTAGAAGGCCATCCCGACACCGATGGCGAAGGACACGACGGCGAGGTGCCACAGCCGGGCGACGTCGGTCAGTGACAGCGTCGCCACGACCGCATAGCTCAGCAGCTCGGCGCTCGCGACCGTCATCACGATCAGCTTCTGCGGCACCCGGTCGGCCACGACCCCTGCCAGCAGCGCCGGGAGCACCACGCCGATGGCGCCGGCGGTCGAGACGACGGACAGCTGCGCTGGGCCGCCACCGAGCCGGATCACCTCCCAGACCAGCGCCACCGTCCAGACGCCGTAGGCGAAGGCGCCGCAGACCAGCGCCAGTGCCATCAGCCGGTAGGCGGGGATGGCGAACGGTGTCAGCATCCGCGGGAGCTGCCGGGCACTCGGCAGGTCCCGGGTCAGGTCGTTCTCGAGGCCGACCGGTGGCTCGATCATGTCTCTCCTTCCCGGCCAGTGTGCCGGGAAGGTCTGTGCCGGCGCGAACGGTTATCGCCGCGTCGGCGTGACCTCAGAGGTCGTCGCCCGCAGTCAGCCGGACATAGCTCTGACCTCGCTCGCCGAGCATGCGGGAGAGGTGGGCGTCGACCATCCCGAGGCCGACTTCGCTGTAGACCATGTCGTGGATGGCGAGAGAGCGTTGGGCCCCGACGTCCCGGGCGAAGTCGATGCACTCGCTGACCTTGAGCCACGGTGCGCTGACCGGGAGCAGCAGCAGGTCCACCGCGGTGCCGGGCAGCGCCAGGGAGTCGCCGGGATGGAAGACGGTGATGTCGCCCAGTCGCAGCAGGTAGCCACTGTTGTCGAAGCCCTGCATCTCCGGATGGATCACGGCGTGCTTCTCGCCGAACACGGTCGTGGGCACACCCGGGTCGATCTCGTCACCGGGCGACACCACGCTCACGCGCTCCGCGACATCGGGAGCCTCCTCCCGGATCTGGGCGGCGACCGCCTCGATCGTGAACACCGGAGCAGCCGTCCGTCGCAGGTTCGAGACCGAGTAGTGGTCGGCGTGCTCGTGGGTGACCAGCACCGCCGTGGCCCCGTCGACTGCCTCCGGCTCGGTGAAGCCACCCGGGTCGAGGACGATCACGGCTCCCTCGTGCTCGAGTCTCACGCACGCGTGGCCGAACTTCGTGATGCGCATGGCACCACCCTAGGGGCCTTCCGGTGAGCCGTCAGCGGTCAGCCGGTCAACCTGTCGACGAAGCACCACCGCCAGGACTCGCCCTGCTCGGCGGAGCGCATCACCGGGTGAGCTGTCTCGTCGTGGTGGCGGCTGGCGTGGCGCTGCGGCGAGGAGTCGCAGCACGCGACGTGCCCACAGCTCAGGCACACCCGCAGGTGCACCCAGGAGGTTCCTTCGCGCAGGCAGTCACCGCACTCGCCCGGGGTGTCGGGCGCGATTTCGTCCGATGCCTCCCTGAGGTGCACGCACCCGCCCGCGTGGGTGGCGCCCACCGCGTGCCCCTCCCGATCCCCCTGCCGCTCCCCCTCGGCGAAGTCGAGCATCGACTCCTCGACGTCGAGCATCCCGAGCACCTCGTCCAGCACCTCGTGCGCCACGGTCCCGGTGCTGCGGATCTCCAGCACCCGCCGGCGCTCGGCGTCGATCATCAGCTTGCGACGCCTGGCATAGGTCTCGCTGGGGGTCTCCTGCCCGCCACCACCGACGCGTTCCCACGCGGCGAAGCCGCGACGGTTGACGCGCTCCCGCAAGGTGTCGCTCACCGAGTGCGGGTCCTCCTCGTCGAGCTCGCCGAGGACGGACAAGCCCGCCTCGGAGGCCTGGTGCAGCAGGTTCGCACGCGCCAGCGCGTCGGCGCCCGGATCCGGTGCCGGCACCTTGAGCCGTCTGGCGAACCAGGGCAGGGTCAGGCCCTGGAGGAAGAGGGTGCCCGCGGTGACCGTGAACGCCATCAGCAGCAGCACGGCGCGGTGCGGGGTCTCGAACGGGATCACGAACGCGGCTGCCAGCGTCACCACGCCGCGCATCCCGGCCCAGCCGAGCAGGAAGGTGTAGGTCCACGGCGGGAGGACGCCGGTGGCTCCGTCGACCCCGGGACGGACCAGCAGGTAGCGCGCGACGAAGACCCAGACCAGCCTCAGCACGATGACCGCGGCCAGGGTCGCGCCGCACAGCGCCAGCACCCGGGCGACTGCGAGGTCCCCGGTGAAGGCGTCGGTGATGATCCGGCTCGCCTGCAGCCCGATCAGCAGGAAGACCGAACCCTCGAGCAGGAACGCGATGCTGCGCCAGTTCATCCGCTCCGCGATCCGCGACTGGGCGGTCTGCAGGATCTGCGAGCGGTGTCCGAGGAGCAGCCCCGCCACGACGACGCTCAGCACCCCGGAGGCACCGACCTCCTCGGCGGCCACGTACGCCGCGAACGGGGTCAGGAAGCTCAGGCCGCTGTCGAGCACGGGGTCCAGCACGTTCTTGCGAACCAGCCCGATGACGAAGTAGAACGCCAACCCGATGGCAATGCCTCCCACGGCCGCGACGAGGAAGTCGAGCAGCAGCACCTGCCACACGACCGTCGCCGCGATCGCCGTGCGCAGCGCCACCAAGGCGGTTGCGTCGTTGAGCAGCGACTCCCCCTCGAGAATCGTGACGATCCTGCGCGGCAGTCCGATGCGCCGCCCGATCGTGGTGGCGGCAACCGCGTCCGGCGGCGCGACCACGGCCCCGATCGCCAGGGACGGCCCCCATCCCAGACCCGGCAGCAGGGCGTGCACGACGATGCCGACGCCCACGGTCGTGAAGGCGACGAGGCCGACCGAGAGCAGCAGGATCGCCCGCCGGTTGGCGTTGAAGTCGACCAGGCTGGTCTGCAGCGACGCGGCGTACAGCAGCGGCGGCAGCAGACCGAACAGGACCACCTCGGGCTGGAGGGTCACCTGGGGCACGAACGGCAGGTAGGAGCCGGCGACGCCGACGGCGATCAGGACCAGGGGCGAGGGCAGGTTGAACCTCGAGCACAGGCCCGAGACCGTGAGGACCACGGCGCCGATCCCGACGAGGACGAGGACGAGGTGCACCCGGACATCATCGCCGACCACGTGCCCCGGGCTAGGGCGGCCACCCGGCGACACGAGAACCGGCGCCGCAGGCAGGGTCAGTGGTCAGGGGTCAGAGGTCAGGGGTCAGGGCAGCCTGATCAGCTTGATGCCCTCGGAGACCTGGGAGAGGGCCGTGGTGAAGATCGGTCCCATGTCGGTTCCCGAAGCTGCGCAGAAGAAGTAGTCCCCGTCGGCGTTCTCCGTGGACCGGTCGTCGACCGTGGCACACCCGTTGTTGGCGATGCTGGGCACACCCTCCGAGGCCGAGGCAGCAGCCGCCAGCACCTGGAGGACGGGGACGGACACGGCCGGCCGGACGTTGGACGTCACGGTCTCCGTCTGGAACGTGGTGTCGCCGACCACCTTGTCCACCACGATCTTGCTGCTCGTGTTGTTGCTGGGGTCGCTGTCGTCACAACGCTTGCCGCTCAGGTTGTACGCCACCGTCACCACGAGGATGTTGCGGCTCCTGGCCTCGTTCGCCACAGCGAGCAGGTTGTTGCAGGCGTTGGTGCCGCCGACGTAGGTGTAGGTCTGGTTGATCCGCGTGGTGATGAAGGTCTTCTTCTTCAGGCCGCGCCCGGTGGTCGTCGTCTTCACACCGCCCGGCGTGATGACCGGCCCGATCTTGTCCTTGTAGTTCGCGAAGACGTCCCCCGGCGCGTTCAGGCTCGTGGATCCACCTGTCGCCGGCCTCTCGTTGGGCTGGCCGTCGGTCTCCAGGATCAGCACCTTGGTGGGCGTGTTCGTGCGGTTGGGCAGAGAGGAGAGGTTGTTGGCGTCCAGGCCGAGCAGGTAGCGCGCGGCTGCCTTCATCGGAGAGGCCAGCGCAGTGCCCGTGCTCGACTGCTGCACGAGGCACTTCACGCCCTTCACCACGGCGCTGCCCTTGTTCCTCTGCCCAGGACGCTTGAGGTAGCGGTCCGAGAACGGCACCGCCACCCAGGCGCCGGAGGTCGTCGAGCCGCTGGGCCTGGTGGGGCACTTGGTGCCGGGCTGGCCGCTGGGGGTGTTCGGCACCAGGGAGCGGCCGATCGCGCCCACGGCCACGAACTGCTGCGACGGGGTCATCTGCTCGAGCATCTCGATGACCCCCTCCGCCATGTCCTCGACGTCCCCCTTCTTCATCGAGCCGCTCCGGTCGGCCACGATCACCACGTCCATCGGGTTCGGGGCCACGGTCCCGCACGAGCCCTTGCACGCCACCGAGGTCACGTTGCCGGTGCTGCCCTTGAGGATGCCGCCTGCCGGTGCGAACGCGAACGGCACGTCGCGGCCCTGGTAGACCCGGATCGTGTTGCAGGAGACGGCGGGGCTGCCCAGGTTGCGTGGGGGCGTGTCGCACGGGATCGCGCAGCGGGACCTGCCGCAGGAGATCTGGCGACCACTGGTCCGGTAGTTGGTGCCGACCCGGTAGGGGCCTGGCCCGGGGTAGCACGTTGCAGGCAGCTGGCTCGGCTCGACGACATGGCCGCCGCCGTACTTCCTGGAGGCGACCACGCACCAGAAGTCGATGTTGGGCTGCAGCGCCCCCTCGGAGCTGGGGTCGTGGGCAGCGGCGAACGCCAGGGCGTCCTTGCGCGCCTGGCTGGTGCTGCCGGGCAGCGCGTAGGCGCCTGCCTGGGCAGCCGCGTCGAGAGTGTCGTTGAGCTGGTGGCGGCGGTTGACCTGCATCCCGATGTCGACCGCGAACGCCGCGAACATCAAGATCAGCACGGCCAGGACCGCCACCATGATCGCGACCACCCCGGACTCGTCCCGGGTCCGTCGCAGCGACAACCGGCCCATCACTCGACCCTCATCTGGGTGTACTGCTCCAAGGTCGTGGAGCTGCCGAACATGTTGCTGATCACCGGAGTGATCCACTGGTAGTCGTAGGTGATCTTCACCGTCGTGGTCGCACCCGACTGCACCAACGAGTCATAGGTCGACGCCGTCGCGTTGCACTTCGACCCGTCCGGCTGGATGCAGTCGATGTCGATCACCGTCACCGGGGTCGTCACCGGGATCCCCGAGGCACTCAGCTCACCGGTGATCGCACCCTTGATCTCCGCATACGAACCGTTCAGGCTCGCCACCCGGGCGCCGTCGCGCGAGGCGTTGCCGATGATCGTGTCCCGGTTCAACATGAACCCGAACTCGATGATCCCGAACACCAACAGCAACAACAGCGGCGTGATCAACGCGAACTCCACCGCCACCGCACCACGCTCACCACGGACGCCCCCCACTGGCAGCCTGCGGTGACGAGCCACGTGATGCCCCCTGACGAACAGCCTCCACCCGGACCGTGCGGCACCGGGTGTCAGACCATTCTGGGGCTCAACGGGGGCATTTATACGGTTAATGCCCGAGTTGTTCCTTTCTGGGGGAACCCGCTGCCCCAAGCCCCACGGTCTCCGCTCAGGGCAGCCGCATGAACTTGATCCCCTTGGAGACCTGGGAGAGAGCCGTGGTGAAGATCGGACCCATGTCGCTGCCGGTGGCGGCACAGAAGAAGTAGTCACCGTCCGCGTTCTCCGCGGCCTGCTCGGCCGTCGTGGAGCAGTCGCTGTTCGCGACACTGGGGAGACCCTCCGCAGCAGACGCTGCCGACGCGAGCACGTTCGTGACCGCCGCCGACACCACCGGACGCTTGTACCTCTTCACGGTCTCGGTCTCGTAGGTGACCAGACCCGCGACCGAGTCGGTGGTCTTGGTGGTGGTGCTGCTGTTGCCCGGGTCACTGTCGTCGCACCTGGTGCCGGACAGGTTGTAGGCGACCGTGATCACCAGGACGTTGCGCATCTTGGCCTGCTCGGCCACGGCCAGCAGGTTGTTGCACGCATTCGTGCCACCGACGTAGGTGTAGTCCTCGTAGACCCGCGTGGTGATCGTCGTCTTCTGGTTCAGGCCACTGCCAGTCGTGGTCGTGGTCACCCCACCGGGGGTGATCACCGGACCGACCGAGTCGTTGTACTTCGAGAACACGTCCCCCGGCACGTCGAGGTCGATCGACCCGGAGGTCGCCGGCTGCTCGTTGGGCTGGCCGTCGGTCTCCAGGATCAGCACCTTCGTCGGAGCGTTCGACCTGGTCGGCAACGAGGACAGGTTGTTCGGCGCCAGCCCGAGCAGGTAGCGCGCAGCAGCCTTCATCGGGGCAGCCAGCGCGGTGCCCGTGCCCGACGACTTGTTGTCCAGGCACTTGACCCCGTGCACGACCGCGCTGTTGCCGTAGGCCTGGCCACCGTTGTTGAGGTAGTTGTCCGAGAACGGGACCGGGACCCAGGTGCCCGACGTCGTGGAGCTGCCCGGGTTGATCGGGCACGACCCGCCCGGCTCGGAGGTCGGTGTCGTAGGAGAGTCGGACCTGCCGATGGTGCCGAGAGCGACGTACTGCTGGGACGGGGTCATCTTCTCGAGCATCGCCAGGATGCCCTTGCCCATGTCCTGCACGTCCTTCTTTGCCATCGAGCCAGTGCGGTCGGCCACGATCACGACGTCCATCGGGTTGGGAGCCACGGTGCCGCAGGAGCCCTTGCAGGCCACCGAGACGACGTTGCCGGTGTGGCCCTTGGTGATGCCTCCAGCCGGGGCGAACGCGAACGGCACGTCGCGGCCCTGGTAGACCCGGATCGTGTTGCACGCGACCTTCGGGATGCCCAGGTTGGTGATCGGCGTCTCGCACGGGATCGCGCACAGCAGCGAGCTGCACGCGATCCGCAGCCCGCTGGTGCCGTAGTTGCTGTTGATCGTGTACGGCGCCGGCCCCGGGTAGCAGGTCGAGGGGATCTGGCTCGGCTCGATGACGTAGATGCTGCCGACCTTCTTCGAGCCGACCACGCACCAGAAGTCGATGTTGGGCTCGAGGGGTCCGGTCTCGCTCGGGTCGTGCTTGGCCGCGAACGCCAGCGCCTCGGACCGGGCCGTGCTGGTGCTGCCCGGCAGCGCGTAGGCGCCGGCCTGGGCAGCCGCGTCCAGGGTGTCGTTGAGCTGGTGACGCCGGTTGACCTGCATCCCGATGTCGACCGCGAACGCCGCGAACATCAGGATCAACACAGACAGGACCGCCACCAGGATGGCCACCACTCCTGCTTCGTCCCGAGATCGCCTCATCATCGTCCTTTCACGGAAGCCGGATGAACTTGATCCCCTTGGAGACCTGGGACAGGGCCGTGGTGAAGATCGGACCCATGTCGCTGCCGGTCGCGGCGCAGAAGAAGTAGTCACCGTCGGCGTTCTCCGCGGCCTGCTCGGCCGCGGTGGAGCAGTCGCTGTTCGCGACACTGGGGAGACCCTCCGCCGCGGACGCTGCCGACGCGAGCACGTTGGTCACCGCCGCGGACACCAAGGGACGCTTGTACCTCTTCACGGTCTCGGTCTCGTAGGTGACCAGCCCCACGACCGAGTCGGTGGTCTTGGTGGTGGTGGTGCTGTTGCCCGGGTCGCTGTCGTCGCACCTGGTGCCGGACAGGTTGTAGGCGACGGTGATCACCAGGATGTTGCGCGTCTTGGCCTGCTCGGCCACGGCCAGCAGGTTGTTGCACGCATTCGTGCCACCGACGTAGGTGTAGTCCTCATAGACCCGCGTGGTGATCGTCGTCTTCTGGGTGAGGCCACTGCCAGTCGTGGTCGTGGTGACCCCACCGGGGGTGATCACCGGACCGACCGAGTCGTTGTACTTCGAGAACACGTCGCCCGGCACGTCCAGGTTGACCGACCCGGAGGTCGCCGGCTGCTCGTTGGGCTGACCGTCGGTCTCCAGGATCAGCACCTTCGTCGGAGCGTTCGACCTGGTCGGCAACGAGGACAGGTTGTTCGGAGCCAGCCCCAGCAGGTAGCGAGCCGCGGCCTTCATCGGTGAGGACAGGGCGGTGCCGGTGCTGGACTGGTTGCTCAGGCAGTTCACGCCCTTGACGAGCCCGCTGCCGTTCTCGACCTTGCCGTCCGACTTCAGGTAGTTGTCCGAGAACGGCACAGCCATCCAGGCACCCGAGGTGGTGGAGCTGCTGGGAGAGGTGGGGCAGGAGCCGCCGGGCTCCCCACTCGGGGTGGAGGGCACCGAGGAGCGGCCGATGGCGCCCAGGGACACGTACTGCTGCGAGGGGGTCATCTTCTCGAGCATCGCCTTGATGCCCTTCTCCATCGAATCCTTGACGTCGCTGCTGCTCATCGAACCCGTGCGGTCGGCGACGATCGCGACGTCCATCGGGTTCGGGGCGACGGTGCCGCAGGAGCCCTTGCAGGCAACGGAGATCACGTTGCCGGTGTGGCCCTGGTTGATGCCGCCGGCTGGGGCGAACGCGAACGGCACGTCGCGGCCCTGGTAGACGCGGATCGTGTTGCACGCGACCTTCGGGATGCCCAGGTTGGTGATCGGCGTCTCGCACGGGATCGCGCACAGCAGCGAGCTGCACGCGATCCGCAGCCCGCTGGTGCCGTAGTTGCTGTTGACCGTGTACGGCGCCGGCCCCGGGTAGCAGGTCGAGGGGATCTGGCTCGGCTCGATGACGTAGATGCTGCCGACCTTCTTCGAGGCGATCACGCACCAGAAGTCGACGTTGGGCTCGAGGGCCCCGGTCTCGGACGGGTCGTGCGCAGCCGCGAACGCCAGCGCCTCGGACCGCGCCTGACTGGTGCTCCCCGGCAGCGCGTAGGCGCCGGCCTGCGCGGCCGCGTCCAGGGTGTCGTTGAGCTGGTGGCGGCGGTTGACCTGCATCCCGATGTCGACCGCGAACGCCGCGAACATCAAGATCAGCATCGCCAGGACCGCCACGATGATCGCGACCACCCCGGACTCGTCCCGGGTCCGTCGCAGCGACACCCGGCCCATCACTCGACCCTCATCTGGGTGTACTGCTCCAAGGTCGTGGAGCTGCCGAACATGTTGCTGATCACCGGAGTGATCCACTGGTAGTCGTAGGTGATCTTCACCGTCGTGGTCGCACCTGACTGCACCAACGAGTCATAGGTCGACGCCGTCGCGTTGCACTTCGACCCGTCCGGCTGGATGCAGTCGATGTCGATCACCGTCACCGGGGTCGTCACCGGGATCCCCGAGGCACTCAGCTCACCGGTGATCGCGCCCTTGATCTCCGCATACGAACCGTTCAGACTCGCCACCCGGGCGCCGTCGCGCGAGGCGTTGCCGATGATCGTGTCCCGGTTCAGCATGAACCCGAACTCGATGATCCCGAACACCAGCAGCAGCAACAGCGGCGTGATCAGCGCGAACTCCACCGCCACCGCACCACGCTCGCCACGGGCACTGCCGACTCGCGGTGGTCGGCGCAGGACGGCAGAGCGACTCATCTCGATGCCCCCTAGGAACTACGCAGAATGCCCAAAACCCTCCAGTTCGGGCGTGGTCCATCGTGCGTCGACCAGCCGCGGCTCGCAAGCGATTTGGGAAGGATCACCCTATTTGACTAGTCCAGTGAAATGTCCCAGTTGCGGGGGAATGCCGGACTGTGCTGAGTGTCGGCGGCGGTCAGTCCGCCAACGCCCGGATCTGCTCGTCGAGCGCGCGCCGGTTGTCCCGGCGTACGGCCACCTCGACGACCTCGAGACCGCCGTTGGGACTGGCCAGGGCGTGGGCCAGCTCGTCCCGGCCGGTCACCCGCCAGTGGGGCGTTCGGGTGGCGGCGCACAGACTGCCCAGGTCGACCCCGTGCGGGGTGCCGAACAGCTTCTCGAACGACGCGGCATGCTGCGGCGCCCCCTGCTCCAGGGTGGCGAAGATCGAGCCGCCGTCGTCATTGGCCACCACGACGGTCAGGTCGGGCCGCGCCTCCGCGCCGCCCAGCAACAGTGCCGTGGCGTCGTGGAGGAACGTCACGTCCCCGACGTAGGCGATGGCCCGGGTGCTGTGCGGGCGACCCAGGGCGGCACCGATGGCACTCGACACGGTCCCGTCGATGCCGGCCAGACCCCGGTTGGCCAGCACCATCCGGCGCTCACCGACCGGGTGCGCCCCCGCCATCAGGTCCAGGTCGCGGATCGGGTTGCTCGCTCCCACGAAGAGCAGGCCACCGGGTGGGTTGGCGCGATCCACGGCAGCCGCGACGTCGTACGGCGTGACGCCGGGCTGCTGGGTGACGAAGGCGTCGACCCTGCCCGCGAGCGACCGGTCGGCTGCGCGCCACTCCTCGAGCCAGCCCTGGTCGTCCGCATCCGCGGTCACTGCGGCGTGCTCGGCGTGCACGGGGAACGGCCGCTGCGGCCACCGTCCGCGGGCAGGAACCGAGACGACCTCGACGTCCGCGCGCGAGAGCAGCTGGGCCACGGGCCGGGAGAGCGTGGGATGACCGAAGACGACGGCGCGCTCGATCCGTCGACCGAGGTCGGTGCCGAGCAGGAGCCGATAGGTGCGGATCGGGTTCGAGCCCGTGCGGGAGCCGCTGCTGGGCTCCGCGAACAGCGGCCAGCCGGCCCGCTCCGCGAGGACGCGCGCGGGTGGGCCGGCGTCGTCACCGGCGACCACGACGGTGCGGGGGCCGATCGGGAGCCGGTGGGGGTCCCCGTCCTGGTCGCGGCGACGGCCGCCACGGCCGGACGCGACCGGGGGGCGCCGCTCGGCGATCGGCTGGGCGCCGTCGGGCAGCAGCGGGTCGTCGAACTGGCAGTTCAGGTGGATCGGACCGTCGGGCAGCCATGCCGCCGCAAGCGCGTCGTCGGAGATCTCGCTCAGGTCCGCGAAGCTCGCGGCCTCCCCGAAGAGCCGCACCTGGTCGGTGGTCTGGTTGGCCCCGGTCCCGCGGAGCCTGGCCGGGCGGTCCGCCGTCACCGCGACCAGCGGCAGACCGGCATGGGCGGCCTCCAGCACCGCCGGGTGCAGGTTGGCCGTCGCCGTCCCGGACGTCGTCACCACCGCCGTCGGACGGTGCGAGGAGCGCGCGATGCCGAGAGCCAGGAAGGCCGCGGTGCGCTCGTCGATCCGGGTGTGCAGCGTGACCCTGCTGTCGGCCGCGAGGGCGAAGGACAGCGGTGCGTTCCGGGAGCCCGGGCACAGCACGGCGTCGGTCAGGCCACGCTCGACGAGCTGGTCGACCAGCCAGGTGGCCAGGGCTGTGGACGGGTTCACGATCGATGATCCTGCCGCACGGCAGTGACCTCGGCCATCCGGCGTCGCCAGTGCTCCACGCGGTCGGCGGTCGCCGCCACGTCGTCCAGCCGTGCGGGATCGACGCGGGGCCGGCGCGCCGGCAGCGCGCCGTCGACCGGCAGCAGGGGGTCCCCGACGACGTCCTTGGTCAGCAGCTGCACCGTGGCGAGCCCGCACGCGTGCCGCAGCTCGGGCAGCGCGGCGGCGAGGGCGACCCCGGCCGCGATGCCGATGCTGGACTCGACGGCGCTGGACACCACGACCGGCATGCCGATGTCCTCCGCGATGCGCAGGCACGCCCGCACGCCACCGAGCGGCTGCACCTTGAGCACGGCGATGTCCGCGGCCTCGAGGTCACGCACCCGGTAGGGGTCGGCAGCGCGCCGGATCGACTCGTCGGCGGCGATCGGCACGCCCACCCGGCGACGCACCCGGGCCAGGTCCTCGACGGTGGCGACCGGTTGCTCGACGTACTCCAGTCCTCCGGCCGCGCGCTCGAGCACCCCGATCCGGCGTACGGCCTCGTCCACCGACCAGCCCCCGTTGGCGTCGATGCGCACCAGTCCGGCCGACCCCAGGGCGTCGCGCACCGCTTCCAGCCGCGCCTCGTCCTCGGCGGGCGCCTGTCCCACCTCGGCCACCTTCACCTTCGCCGTGCGGCAGCCGGCGGAGGCCAGGACGATCTCGCGGGCGCGCTCGGGCGAGCAGGCGGGAACGGTGACGTTCACCGGGACGGAGTCACGCACCGGGTCGGGCCAGCCGAGGTCGGCCGCCTCGAGCGCGCAGGCCAGCCACGGAGCAGCAGTGGCTGCGTCGTACTCCAGGAACGGGCTGAACTCGCCCCAGCCGGCCTCGCCCTCGATCAGCACCCCTTCGCGCAGGTCGAGCCCGCGGAACCGCGTGCGGAGCGGGATCGAGAAGACCTTCATGCCAGCCCCCGTAGCCGCACGCGGTCCACCTTGCCGTTGTCCAGGCGCGGGATCTCGGTGACCGGCACGAGCTGCCGTGGGGCCCAGGCGCGTGGGTGTGCGTCGGCGACCCAGCCGCGCAGGTCCTCGAGTCCGATCTCCCCGACGACGAACGCCACCAGGCGCTCACCCCACTCCTCGTCGGGTACGCCGAGCACCTCCGCCGCGCTCACCGCGGGGTGCGCGCGAACGCGAGCCCCCACCACCGGCGCCGGGACCTTCACTCCCCCGGTCGCGACCATGTCGTCGTCACGGCCCGTGATCCGCAGCCGGCCGTCCTCGCCGAAGTGGCCCAGGTCGTGGGTGAGCAGCCAGCCGTCGCGCAGGGTGGCGGCGGTCAGCTCCGGGTCCTCGAGGTAGCCGTCGAACAGCATCGGTCCGCGGAGCAGCACCTGCCCGTCGTCGATCCGGACCTCGACGCCGGCCAGTGGGCGTCCGTCGTACACGCAGCCGCCGCAGGTCTCGCTCATCCCGTAGGTGGCCACCGTCCGGATGCCGGCTTCCTCTGCCCTGGACCGCAGCCCGGGCTCGACGGCAGCGCCGCCGACCAGCACCGCGTCGAACGCCGCCAGCGCTGCCGTGGCCGCGGGGTCGTCCAGCAGGCGGTGCAGCTGGGTCGGCACCAGGCTCACGTAGGAGCGGCCGTGCAGCTGCTCCCGGGCCGCGACCAGGTCTGTGGTGACGACAGGAGTGGTGCCGGCGACGACCGAGCGGTAGAGCACCTGGACCCCGGCGACGTGGGTGGGCGGCAGGTTGAGCACCCACTGCCCCGCACCGCCGAGCCGCTCCTCGGTGGCCAGGGCGGAGGCGCGCATCGCGTCCCGGGAGAGCAGCACCCGCTTCGGCACGCCCGTCGAACCCGAGGTCTCGATCACCAGCGGCTCCGGGTCGGCTGCGCCGTCCCAGGCACGCAGCAGCGCCAGGATCCCCTCGGCGGTGCCGCTCACGGGGCGCAGGCTGCTCACCCGGGCCACGCTAGCGCCCGCCTCCGGGCGGCGTACGACCGCGGCCGCCTCGCCACACCAGCCCCAGCTTCCCGCTCGAAAGACCAGCTTCCCGTCCTTTGCAAAGCACGGGAAGCTGGCGTTTCCCACGGGACCGTGGGAAACCGCGGCACCCGCCTGCGAGAATCCCGCCCATGCCCACACCCACCCAGTGGCTCGCCGGTGCCCGACCGCGCACCCTGCCTGCCGCCGTCGCGCCGGTGGTCGCGGGCACGGCGATCGCCCTGTGGGTCGGGGAGGCGGTGTGGTGGAAGGCGCTGCTGGCCCTGGCGGTGGCGCTGCTGCTCCAGGTGGGTGTCAACTACGCCAACGACTACTCCGACGGCGTCCGGGGCACCGATGACGGCCGGGTCGGGCCGATGCGGCTCGTCGGCAGCGGAGTCGCCAGCCCGGGGGCCGTGAAGGGCGCCGCGTTCGCCGCGCTCGGCGCCGCTGCGCTCGTCGGCCTCGTGCTGGCGGCCACCACCGCCTGGTGGCTGGTGGGGGTCGGGGCGCTGTGCATCCTCGCGGCGTGGTTCTACACCGGCGGCACCCGGCCCTACGGATACATGGGCCTGGGCGAGGTGATGGTGTTCGTGTTCTTCGGGCTGGTCGCGGTCCTCGGGACGACCTACGTGCAGACCGAGAGCTTCGAGCTGCCCGCGCTGTACGCCGCCGTCGGGATCGGCGCCTACGCCTGCGCCATCCTGGTGGCCAACAACCTCAGGGACATCCCGACCGACACCACCTCCGGGAAGCGGACCCTGGCGGTGGCCCTGGGCGACGAGCGCACGCGGCACCTCTACGGGCTGCTCATCGACGCAGCGGTGGTCGCCCTGATCGCGGTCGCCCTCACCACCACCTGGTGGGTGCTCCTCGCCCTGGTGGCCACGCGGCCCACGGTGCGCGCCGTGACCATCGTGCTCGGCGACAAGGCGGTCGGCCCGGCGCTGGTTCCGGTGCTGCAGCAGACCGGCGTCGCCGAGCTGCTCTACTCCGCGGGGATCTTCGCCGGCATCGCCGTGAGCCTGGTCGTGAGCGCGGTCAGCGCCGCTGTGTAGGACACAGGAACGAGTGGGAGACTGGTCGCATGTGGTTCCTCATCCTGCTCGGCATCCTCGCGGTGTGCGCCCTGGCGTACGCCAACCGCGTCACGCTGCTCGCCAAGGTGCTCGGCCAGTCCGAGACCCGGATCAACCGGCAGCTCAAGCGCAAGCCCCGCTGAACCGAACCCCAGGGGACCCGCTCCCGACACGGCCCACGACGACCGGCCCCCACGGATCGGCACTCCCCCGGGAGCGGACCCTTAGTCGCTGTCCTCTGCTGCGCGCCGCTCCTCGAACCGCCTGGTCGCGCGCTGCGCTCGCCCCTCCACCACTGCGGCGAAGCGGGCCCGCTGCGGAGCCAGCATCCTCAGCGAGAGCACCGAGGAGATGATCACCGCTGCGAGGAACGGGACGAGGAGCATCCCGTCGCGACCGAAGGCGAGGACCCACAGTCCGGCGATCACGGCGTAGGTGGTCACGAACAGCATCAGCCGTAGGGCGGTGTAGATCAGGAACGGCTTCACCCGCCAAGGCTACAAGCGGGGCACGCACGCGGAGGTCGCGGCCTACCTACCACCAACTACATTGGATCCATGCTTCGCCTTGTGGTGTTCCTCGCCTTGCTCGCCGCAGTCGTCTACGCGGCCTTCTGGCTGATCGAACAGCGCGGAAAGCGCGGCCGCGGCGGCAGCGGCGGTCGTGGCGCCCGTCCGATCCCCCGGGGGCCCGTCGGTCCCGACGACGACGAGGACTTCCTGCGCGAGCTGGAGCGTCGTCGCCGGCACAGCAAGGGCAGCTCGGACAGCAACGACAGCACCGACAGCAAGGACGAGACCTGACCCCTCACTCGAGGGTGCGCACGACCGCCGTCGGCTCGGGGGCCGCGTAGGAGTGCATGCTGCCGCTGCCGAAGAAGAAGTTGATCCCCACGAAGTTGAACCACAAGGTGGCCAGCCCGACGAGCGCCACGACGGCGGCCGACCGGCCCTTCCAGCCTGACGTGGCCCGGGCGTGCAGGTAGGCGGCGTAGACCACCCACGTGATGAAGGCCCAGACCTCCTTCGGGTCCCAGCCCCAGTAGCGACCCCAGGCGTAGTAGGCCCAGATCGGACCCGCGATCAGGGCCGCGAACGTCCAGATCGGGAACGCGAACGCGTGCGTCCGGTAGGCGACGCGGTCGAGCACTGCCAGCTCCGGCAGCCGGGCGAGGTAGCCACCGGCACGCGTGGCGGTGCCCTCGGCCTGGCGCCGCTGCCACCGCTCCTTGACCAGGAACAGGGCGGAGACCATGCCCCCCAGGGTGAACGCGCCGGTGGCGATGATCGCGGCGATCACGTGGATCACCAGCCAGGGCGACTGCAGAGCGTCCCGGAGCGGCACCACCGGGGTGTAGAGCACGAGGACGTCGACCATCAAGGTGACCAGCACGAAGCCCGTGACGACCGGTGAGAGCCACGAGAGCGAGTAGCGCCGGTAGAGCAGCAGGTAGCCGACGGTGACCACCCAGGTGCCCATCAGGGCGAACTCGTACATGTTGCCCCAGGGCACCCGCACCGGGTCGGCGGCGAGTCCGCGGGCGACCACGGCGATGAAGTGCACGAACGCGGCCACGACGGTCAGCGCGACGCCGACACGGCCGAACAGCTCCATCCGCTCGGACTCCTCGGCGGCAGGCGTCCTCCGCGGCGGGTGCAGCGGCGCCGACCGAGACCGGGACCTCGACAGGCGCGGTCTCCTCGACCTTGCGGCCGGCCGCCCACTGGGCGAGGTGCGCGAGCACCGCCAGGAAGTAGACGACGGCACAGGCGGCCACGGCCTGGTTGCTGAGGACCTCGAACTGCTCGTGGGTCACGACGACTCTCCGATGGGTGTGGAGCCCGGCGCTTCAGGGCCGGCTGCGGGCTTGATGGCAGCGGTGAGGGCCTCGATCTCGGTGGTCAGGTCCCCACCGGAGCTGCGGTCGAGGCCGGCAACCTCAACGACAGTACGCCCACCCTCGCGACGGGTCCGGACCCAGATGCGCCGGGGCCTGATGAACAAAGATGCAAGCAGGCCGACGAGGGCCAGGACGACTCCCACGAGGGTGATCAGCTGGCCGGGCGTGTGACTGACCTGGAGCTTGACGAAGCGGTTGACGCCGTCGAAGGAGACGGTGCCCAGGCCGTCCGGCAGCTGCGCCGCCCTCCCCATCGGGAGGTCGAGCCGCACCGGCTTCCCGTCGGTCTTGAGGATCGGCTCCATCCCCTTCTTCTGCAGCGAGTAGACCGACTGCGGCACGCCGCTGTCGAGACCGAGGTCGCCGCGGTAGGCCAGCATCGACAACGCCGGGTTGCGGTCGTCCGGGAACGCCGAGAAGGGTCCGGTCTGCGGGGTGAAGGCGTACGTCGGGTAGAACTCGCCCTCCAGCCCGATCTGGGTCGGCGTCACGGAGCCTCGGGCGGCCTGGGTGGCGTCGGGCACCTTGACCACCCCGAAGGACCGGAAGGTGCTGTCCTCGGGGAGGAACACCACGGGACCCGAGAAGGCCACGGTGCCGTCGGCGTTGCGGACCGTGATGTTGGGCGCGTAGCCGTGGCTGATCAGGAACACGTCGGTGCCGTTGATGCTCAGCGGGTGGTTCACCGAGATCTCCCGGCGCCCTTCCTCCGACTCCGGGGACGGCCGGTAGGTCAGGTCGGCCGCGAACTTGTGCGCCATCCCGGCCTCGCGGCCCTCCTCGATGAAGGTCACGTCGAAGTCGTTGACCGTGAACTCGAACGGCTCGAGGTCCGCCGGGTCGAAGAACGTGCCGGCGCGGAAGTCGTCGTACTGGCTCAAGGTGTTGGCGAAGCCGTCCTCGGTCACCACGATCACGCCGCCCCGGAACCCCCACAGGGACCCGATGGCGAAGCCCACCAGCACGATCAGCACGGACAGGTGGAACAGCAGGTTGCCTGCCTCGCGCAGGTAGCCTCGCTCCGCGCTGACGGCTGTCGAGGCCCCCGTCGTCGCGGTCGGGGCCACGGTCCGGTAGCGCCGGCGGCGCAACGCCACCCGGGCTCGATCGAGCACGACGGCCTCGTCCTCGTCGGTCTCGAAGCTGCGGTGCTGCGGGAGCCGGGAGAGGTTCTTCGGTGTCGCAGGCGGCTGGGCCCGCAGGCCACGCCAGTAGACCCGCAGGCGGGGCACGATGCAGCCCACCAGCGAGACCATCAGCAGGATGTAGATCGCGGAGAACCAGACCGAGTCGTAGACGGAGAAGAGCCCGAGCCGCTCGTAGACCGGCGTGAGCCGGGGGTGCGCGTCCTGCCACTGCGAGGTCCGCAGCGAGTCGACCGCCTCCTGGGGGATGACCGACCCGGGCACCGACCCGAGTGCCAGCAGGAACAGCAGGATCAGCGCGGTCCGCATCGAGGTCAGCTGGCGCCACGACCAGCGCGCCAGCTCACGAGGGCGCATCGCCGGAACGGCTTCGTAGCCGGTGGCCGGTCGGGACGTCTCACCCTCCGTGCGTGGGCCGCGTGTGCGAGGCCTCGTGACACTCATATGCCCGCCTGGAAGTTGGGGAAGAACCAGACCCGGATCCAGCCGACCAGCACGTCCCACCAACCGGTGACGAGCAGGAGCCCGACGGCGATCAGCATCAGGCCACCGAAGCCGGTGACCCAGCGTTGGTGTCGGCGCACCCAGCCGATCGTGCCCAGCATCCGCCGGTAGGCCAGCGCAGCCGCGATGAAGGGCAGCCCCAGGCCCAGTGCGTAGACGAAGCTGAGCAGTGCTCCCCGGCCGGCGCTGGCCTCGTTGATCGACAGCGTCAGCACGGCGGTCAGCGTCGGTCCGATGCAGGGCGCCCAGCCGAGCCCGAAGAGCACTCCCAGCAAGGGAGCGGCGGCCAGGCCCACCTGGGGGACCTTGTGGACCCGCCAGTCGCGCTGCAGCCACGGCACCACGCCGAGGAAGACCAGCCCCAGCAGGATCGTCAGGCTGCCCAGGACGACCGTGATGGGGCGCTCGTAGGTGAACAGCCAGTTCCCGACCCCGCCGATCAGCGCACCGAAGGAGACGAACACGAACGAGAAGCCCAGGACGAACAGCAGCGAGCCCGTGAGCATCCGACCACGGCGACCGTCGGCCAGGTCGGCACCGGAGAGCCCGGTCGCGTAGGAGAGGTAGCCGGGCAGCAACGGCACCACGCACGGCGAGAAGAACGACACCAGCCCGGCCAGCAGCGCGACGGGCACGGCCAGCAGCAGGGAGCCGTCGTAGGCGGTGCTGGCGAACCAGTCACCGATGTCGAGGGGGACGAGCAGGGCGCTCACTGCGTCACGTCCCGGACCAGGTCGACCAGCGTCTGCTCGCTGGGAATCTCACCGAGGATGCTGGCGGCCACCCGCCCCTCGGAGTCGATGATCACCGTGCTCGGGATCGCGCTGGGGTTCAGGGTGCCCCGGAACGCGAGCAGCGTCCGGCCGGCGGGGTCGAAGAAGGACGGGTAGGGCACGTCGTAGCGCCGCTCGAAGGCCAGTCCCTGCTGCGGGCTGGAGTCCTTGGTGTTGATGCCGAGGAAGACGACGCCCTCCTTCGCCAGGGTGCGCGCGGCCGAGGCGAGGAGCGGTGCCTCGGCACGGCACGGCGGGCACCAGGATCCCCACACGTTCAGCACGACGACCTGGCCCGCGTGGTCCGCGAGCGAGAGCGGCTCTCCGTCCAGGTCCGTCCCGGAGACCTCGCCCGGCTGCTGCCGTTCGGCGACCGCGAGCCGGGTGATCAGACCCTCGCCGGCGACGTACCCCTTGTCACCGGTGCTGGTGGTGTCACCGCAGGCAGACGTGGCCACGCCCACGAGGAGCACGACGATCAGCAGGCGCAGGAGACGGGCCACTTCAGGTGGAGGGCCCGGACAGGGGCGGCGCAGGGGGTGGACCGGCTGGTGGCGGCGAGTCGTCGGTGCCTCCGGCGGAGAACGCGGCACCACGGTCTGCCAGCGGGATCATGTCGCCGGCAGGCTCGGAGTACCCCACGGTGACCAGGTGCTCGTCCTCGAACGTGAACGAGGTCAGGCTGCACAGCGTGCACCTGCGACGGCGCGGGTCGTGCAGGAACGAGCGGCCCTCGGCCTTGAGCCTGGTGACCCAGATCGGGAGCTGGTGCGAGACCACGACGGCCTCGTGCCCGGCTGCCGTCTCCCGCGCGTCCATGACCGCGGACCACATCCGTTCGACCACCTCCTCGTAGGGCTCTCCCCACGAGGGCTTGAACGGGTTCCACAGGGAGCGCCACACCTTCGGCTTGCGCAGGATCGAGGCGCGGAAGTCGAAGGGCTGGCCCTCGAAGATGTTGCCCGACTCGATCACCCGCTCGTCGAGCTCGACGGTGAGGCCGCGTGCTGCCGCCAGCGGTGCCGCCGTCTCCTGGGCTCGCTCGAGCGGCGAGGAGACGACGTGGGTGATGTCGCGATCGCCGATGCGATCCGCGATGCGGTCCGCCATGCGCAGCCCACGCTCGGAGAGGTGGAACCCCGTCGACCTGCCGTAGAGGATGCCGTCGGGGTTGTGCACCTCCCCGTGACGGAGCAGGTGCACTGTCGTCTTCACCGGGGTGCTCACTGGTCGGTGCTCCCGTCGGGGGTCGGGCCTGAGGCGCGGGCCGCGGCCTCGGCTGCCGCCGGGAGCGCGTCGATCACGTGCTGCACGGCGCGGTCGTCGTGTGCCGCGGAGAGGAACCACGCCTCGTAGGCACTCGGCGGGAGGTAGACACCCTGCTCGAGCATGGCGTGGAAGAAGGCCTTGTACGCGCCGGTGTCCTGGGTGCTGGCGTCCGCGTAGTTGCGGACGACCTCGGTGCGGCCGAGGAAGACGCTGAACATGTTCCCGCCCGCCTGCACGACGTGGGGTACGCCGGCCCGGGTCAGGTGCTCACCCACGGCCGCGGACAACGTGAGCGCTGCTGCGTCGATGTGGGCGTAGACCTCCTCGGTGGCCAGCCGCAACGTGGCCAGCCCGGCCGTGGTCGCGATCGGGTTCCCCGACAGCGTGCCGGCCTGGTAGACGGGCCCGTCGGGTGAGAGCAGCGCCATCACGTCGGCGCGGCCGCCGAACGCTGCAGCCGGGAAGCCGCCACCCATCACCTTGCCGAACGTCACGAGGTCGGGCGCCCAGCCCTCCACAGCGCCGTCCAGACCCCACTGCCCGCGCCGCGAGACCCGGAAGCCGGTCATCACCTCGTCCGAGACGAACAGTGCACCGTGCCGGGTGCAGGTCTCGGCGAGGAACTGGTTGAACCCCGGCTCGGGCGGCACCACGCCCATGTTCCCGGGAGAGGCCTCGGTGACCAGGCACGCGATCTCGGAGCCGCGCTCCGCGAAGAGCGCCTCGACGGCGGCCCGGTC
This sequence comes from uncultured Actinomycetota bacterium, assembly GCA_963791105.1. Classification (GTDB taxonomy): domain Bacteria; phylum Actinomycetota; class Actinomycetes; order Propionibacteriales; family Nocardioidaceae; genus Marmoricola. The sequence continues at coordinate 307,705 of CAWBRA010000008.1, forward strand.
GTTGAACGGCAGCACCACCGTGGCGGCCGTGGAGGCAGCCGGCACGCCGGGCGTCCCGGGCACCGACGCCGCAGTGCCGTGCGTGGCCAGCCCGGAGCCGGCCTCGGCCAGCAGCGAGTCGACGTGGCCGTGGTAGCAGCCGGCGAACTTCACCACGAGGTCGCGCCCGGTGTAGCCGCGAGCCAGCCTGATCGCCGACATCGTGGCCTCGGTGCCGGAGGACACGAACCGCACCCGCTCGACCGAGGTGCGCTCGACGATCACCTCGGCCAGCTCCACCTCGGGCTCGGTGGGGGTGCCGTAGGAGGTGCCCCGGGCTACGGCCTGGAGGACACTGGTCTGGACCAGTGGGTGGGCGTGGCCGAGGAGCAGCGGGCCCCAGGAGCAGATCAGGTCGACGTACTCCTGACCGTCCACGTCGCGCAGCCAGGCACCCGAACCGGAGCTCATGAACCGGGGGGTGCCGCCGACCGCGTTGAAGGCACGCACGGGCGAGTTCACCCCACCCGGCGTGACCGCGTGCGCTCGCTCGAACCAGGCCTCGGAGAGGGGCGTTCCACGCGTGCGGGAGGTGCTGGCGGTGTTCGACACACCAGCATTCTCCCCGACCACCCTGAGCTGGGGCGAACCGCCTGCCGGCCACCCACGCGGGCGACCCTGAAATGTTGATAAACCCGATTCGTGGTAATCCTCCGAAGAGCCGTAACCTGGGACACACTGCACCTGCCGGGAGTGGCGCAGCGCCCCCGGACATCGTGTGGTTCGCGTCACACGGGTGGTGTTTGTGCGTGACTCGCTCGGGGAAAGTTCGTTGTGGACGTGTCTGACGGTTCGGGGGCCGGGACGCATTCAGCTTTGACCCAGGGGAGAGAGCACCAGACATGACCACGAGGCAGTTGTCACGCCGCAGCAAGGCGATCACGCTTGTTCCGCTCGCACTCCTCTCGGGGGTGTGGACGGCGAGCCTGATGAGCTCCAGCGCGACGGCGAGCAGCGCGAGCAGCGACAGCGCCCTGCCCGACGGCACCACCGTCCCCGACGAGGCGATCGAGGCGCCCGCCAGCGTCCCCGTGCCCGGCGTGATCGCCCCGGCCGTCCCCGAGGGGACCGCCGACTCGGTGGTGTCCGGCGCCTCCAGCAACGGCATCCCGGCTCCTGCCCTCGCCGCCTACCAGCGTGGCGCCCAGATCATCAACGCAGCCGACAAGTCGTGCAACGTCCCGTGGGAGCTGATCGCCGCCATCGGCCGCGTGGAGTCCGACCACGGCCGCTACGGCGGCAACACCCTGACCGAGGATGGCGTGAGCAAGCCCGGCATCTACGGCATCGCGCTGAACGGCCGCAACGGCACCCAGGCGATCAACGACACCGATGGTGGCCAGCTCGACAACGACACGGTCTACGACCGCGCAGTCGGCCCGATGCAGTTCATCCCCTCGACCTGGCAGGTCGTCAAGGTGGACGCCGACGGCGACGGCCAGCGCAACCCGCAGGACATGGACGACGCGGCCCTGGCCACGGCCGTCTACCTCTGCTCCGGCAAGGACAACCTCTCCACCCGCTCCGGCCAGGAAGCGGCGGTCTTCCGCTACAACCACAGCCAGGACTACGTGAACCTCGTGCTGCGGATCATGGAGGCCTACAGCCAGGGTGACTACACCGCGGTCCCCTCGGGCACCTACGGCGGCACCTCGTTCTCCTCGAGCTACTCCTCGGCGATCGACCGCAGCTACAAGGCGGCCAAGGTCCGCAAGGCCAAGGAGAAGGCCGCGGCCAAGCGCAACGGCACCTCGCCCACCGGCTCCACCAAGGGCGGCGGCACAGGTGGCACCAGCGGCACCACCGGGGCACCGGCGGCACCACGCCCCCGAAGGGCGGGACGCCCCCCGTGCCGGGAACCAGCGGCACCGGAGGCACCGGCGGCACCACCGACACCGTGAAGAAGCCGGTCGAGGACCTCGTCAAGCGGCCACGGAAGCGGTCACCCCCAAGCCCGCCCCCAAGCCCGCACCTGCACCGGCCCCGGCTCCCTCGCTCACCAAGGCTGAGGCCACGGCGAAGTGCCTCGCCAAGGGGCTTCTGGCCGGCACCCCCGGCTTCAACCAGTGCATGGAGGCTTCGGCTTCTGACTCGACTGATCCATCGAGAACCCCCGGCCCTCGGCCGGGGGTTCTCGCTTTCCCGGGACAGCATGGTCGTCGCTGAGTAGATTCGGCGGGGTGAGCAGGCCCTTCGTGCACCGGCTGCGGGTGCGCTACGCCGAGTGCGACATGCAGGGCATCGTGTTCAACGCGCACTACTACACCTGGATGGACGTCGCGCACACCGAGCTGCTCCGGGCCGTCCTCGGACCGCTCGACGTGCTCCACGCGATGGGGGTCGACGTCGTGGTCGCCGAGTCGTCGGCGCGCTACTTCGCCTCGGCCAGGTTCGACCAGCTCGTGGACATCGAGGTGGCCCTGGCGGGGTTCACCACCTCCTCGATGACCACCGTGCACACGTTCCGGCACGGCGACGTCGAGCTGGCGCAGGGCCGCGTCCGGCACGTCGCGGTGGACCCGGTGACCTGGGCCAAGGCACCGTGGCCCGACGGCGTGCGAGCGGTGTTCCGGCCGCTGCTGCGACCCGAGACCGGGTGAGCGGGAGCGTAGGTGAGCGGGACGCTCAGCCCTGCAGCATCCCGGCGGCGTCGAGGGCCCAGTAGGTCAGGATCACGTCGGCGCCGGCACGGCGGATCGAGGTGAGCACCTCGAGGACGGCCGCGTCCCGGTCGATCCAGCCGTGCGCCGCGGCGGCCTCGACCATGGAGTACTCCCCCGAGACGTTGTAGGCCGCGACCGGCACGTCGACCGCCGCCCGCACGGCCGAGACCACGTCGAGGTAGCTCAGCGCCGGCTTGACCATCACGATGTCGGCGCCCTCCTCGACGTCGAGCAGCGCCTCACGGACCCCCTCGCGGGAGTTCGGCGAGTCCTGCTGATAGGTCCGGCGATCACCCTGGAGCGAGGAGTTCACCGCCTCGCGGAACGGGCCGAAGAACGCGGAGGCGTACTTCGCCGAGTAGGCCATGATCCCCACCCCGGAGTGCTCGGCGGTGTCGAGCGCGCGGCGGACCGCTCCCACCTGCCCGTCCATCATCCCGCTGGGCCCGACGAGGTCCACTCCGGCCGCGGCCTGGGCGAGCGCCATCTCGGCGTAGATCTCCAGGGTGCGGTCGTTGTCGACCCAGCCGTCGGGGTCGAGGACCCCGCAGTGACCGTGGTCGGTGAACTCGTCCAGGCACAGGTCGGACATGACCGGGAGCTGGTCACCCACCTCGGCCACCACGTCGGTGATCGCCAGGTTGAGGATGCCGTGCGGGTCCACCGCACCGCTGCCGACCGCGTCCTTGGCCGCGGGGATGCCGAACAGCATCACCCCGCCGAGGCCCGCCTCGACCGCCTCCCCCGCCACCTTCCGCAGGCTGTCGCGGGTGTGCTGGAACACCCCGGGCATGCTCGGGATCTCGCGCGGCTCACTGAGGTCCTCCCGCACGAAGAGGGGCAGCACCAGCTGGCTCGGGCGCACGGACGTCTCGGCCACCAGGCGCCGCAGCGCCGGAGTACGCCGCATCCGCCTCGGTCGGATCTCGGGAAAGCCCACAGCGACCTCTCGTTGCTTCGAGCCGGGCTACTTCGAGCTGGCCCGGCGACGGGTGGACGGACGGCGCTCGGAGGGCTTGGTGACCTGCTGGCCGGACTCGAGCAGCTCGGCGCGACGAGCGGCGCCGAAGTCAGCGAGCGAGTCGACGAGCTCCTCCATCGAGGGGTGCGCGGCCAGCACGTCCACCCGCAGGCCGTGCTCCTCGGCGGTCTTCGCCGTGGCCGGGCCGATGACCGCGATGATCGTGGAGGCGTGCGGCTTTCCGGCGATCCCGACCAGGTTGCGCACGGTCGAGGACGAGGTGAACACGACCGCGTCGAACTTGCCGGTCTTGATCGCCTCACGCGTCGCGGCCGGCGGCGGCGCCGCCCGCACCGTGCGGTAGGCCGTCACGTCGTCGACCTCCCAGCCGAGATCGACGAGACCGGCGACCAGGGTCTCGGTGGCGATGTCGGCGCGCGGCAGGAACACCCGGTTGATCGGGTCGAGCACGTCGTCGTAGGGCGGCCAGTCCTCGAGCAGGCCGCGGGCAGACTGCTCACCGGAGGGCACCAGGTCGGAGTTCAGGCCCCAGTCGGCGAGCGAGGCGGCCGTCTTGTCACCGACGGCAGCGATCTTCAGGCCGGAGAACGCACGCGCATCCAGGCCGTACTCCTCGAACTTCTCGCGGACCGCGCGCACTGCGTTGACCGAGGTGAACGCGATCCACTCGTAGCGCCCCTCGACCAGGCCGCGGACGGCCTTGTCCATCTGCTGGGGGTTGCGCGGCGGCTCGACGGAGATCGTGGGGACCTCCTCGGGCACGGCACCGAAGCCGCGCAGTCGCGACGAGAGCCCGCCGGCCTGCTCCTTGGTGCGTGGGACGAGCACCCGCCATCCGAACAGCGGCTTGGTCTCGAACCAGGACAGGGTCTCGCGCAGGTCGACCACTGGTCCGACGACGGTGATCGCCGGCGGGGTGATCTGGCCCTCGCGGGCAGCAGCCGCGATGTGCTCCAGCGTGGAGACCACCGTGTGCTGCGTGGTCAGCGTGCCGGTCGAGGTCATCGAGACCGGGGTCTCGGGCGAGCGTCCGGCCGCCACGAGCTCGGCAGCGACCTCACCGATCGAGCCGACCGCGGCGAGCAGCACCAGCGTCTGGTGGCCGGAGTACTTCTGCCAGTCGACCTTATGGTCGCCGCAGGTCACGACTGCCACCTCGCGGTGGTTCTTGGTGGTGAGCGGGATGCCGGCGTAGGTCGGAACCGCGCTGACCGAGGAGACTCCGGGAACGATCTCGAAGCCGACGCCCGCCTTGGTGCAGGCCTGCGCCTCCTCGGGCCCGGAGGCGTAGAGGAACGGGTCGCCCGACATCAGCCGGACCACGCGCTTGCCCGTCTTGGTCTGCCGCACCACGACCTTGGCGCGCGCGGCGTGGGTGAGCGGCTGGCCGTCCTCGCCGAAGCCGCCGTCCACGAACAGCGGACCCACCGCCTCGGCAGGTTCGCCGTCCTCGGGCTCGACCGGTGCAGGCAGCCCGAGCACGGTGCGCACGAGCTCCTGGTGGCCGGGGACCTCGGTGATCACGATCTCGGCCTCGCGGAGCAGCTCGACGGCGCGAACCGTGAGCAGGCCGGGGTCGCCGGGACCGCTGCCCACGAACGAGACCCACTTCACGGGACGCACGGGACCCGCCCCGGGGCCGGTCACAGGGGTGCTGGAGGTGTTCTGGTTGGTCACAGTCGCCTACTCGCTATTTCGGTGTTTTCGTTGATCAGTTCTCCTGCGCCCTCGGCGAGCATCTCCGCCGCGAGCTTCAGTCCCAGACCCTCCGGGTCGTCGATCGGCCCGGAGGCTGAGCGACGTACGGACAGGGCGCCGTCCGGGGACAGCGCGACTGCACGGATCCACAGTTCGTCACCCTGGTCCCCTTCCGCAACTTCAGCGAGGGCGCCGACCGGGGCCGAGCACCCCGCTTCGAGCTCGGCGAGCAGGGCCCGCTCCGCAGTGACGCAGGCACGGGTGGCGGGATCCTCGAGCGCATCGCGCACGATGACGAGCAGGTCGTCACCGGCGCGGCACTCCACGGCGAGGGCACCCTGGCCCGGGGCAGGCAGCACCTGCAGCGGGTCGATGACCTCGGTGGCCTCGTCGGCCCTGCCCAGTCGCGCCAGGCCGGCACGGGCGAGGACGACGGCGTCGAGCTCACCGGAGGCGACCTTGCCGAGCCGGGTGTCCACGTTGCCGCGGACGCCGACGATCTCGACCCCGAGACCGAGTGCCTCGATCTGCGCGGCCCGACGCGGGGCTCCGGTGCCGACGCGTGCGCCGGCGGGCAGCTCGCCGAGCGTGAGCCCGTCACGGGCCACGACGACGTCGCGGGGGTCCTCACGCGGGGGTACGGCGGCCAGCGCGATCCCCTCGGCAGCAGCCGTGGGCAGGTCCTTGAGGGAGTGCACGGCCAGGTCGACCTCGCCGCGCAGCAGCGCGTCGCGCAGGGCACTGACGAACACCCCGGTGCCGCCCATCTGGGCCAGCGGGGCGGACGAGGCATCGCCCTCGGTGCGGATCAGCACGAGCTCGGTCGCGCGACCGGTGGCCGCGGTCAGTGCATCGGCCACGTGGGTGCTCTGGGTCCGGGCCAGGGTCGAGGCCCGGGTGCCGATCCGGATCACCGGGTCGGTGCTGGGTGCGTCGTGGGTCATACGCCCTCCGCCCGGGTCACGGCCTCGACGGCCTCGGGGTCGAGGGCGAACAGCTCGGCGAGCGCGGCGGCGTAGGAGACGGCGCCGGTGTGGTTGGCCAGCTCCTTGACGCGCACGGTCGGCTGGTGGAGCAGCTTCTCAGCCACCCGTCGGATGGCGCGCTCCACCTCCACCCGGCTGACCTCGTCGAGCTCCGGGAGCCGGGCGGTCAGACGGGCCAGCTCGGTCTCGACGACGCCGGTCGCCATCGTGCGCAGGGCGACCACGGTCGGGGTGACGCTGCGGCTGCTGCGGGCGGCGAGGAAGGCCGCGAGCTCCTCGCTCACGATGGTGCGCACGCCCTCGACGTCGGCGATGCCCGGCATCTGCTCCAGCTCGAGCGCCAGGGTGTCCAGGGCGATCAGGCGGACGCCCGGAAGGTCTGCCACGGCGGGGTCGACGTCGCGCGGCAGGGCCAGGTCGACGATGGCCAACGGGCGCTCAGAGGTGCGCCGCGAGGAGACCGCATCCGCATCGACGACCACGCCGGCCGCGCCGGTGCAGGACACCAGCACGTCCACCGGCCCCGAACCGGCTGCCAGCTCCGAGAGCGGGATCGCCCGGGCGTCGTACTGCTCGGCGAGCCGGGCAGCACGGGCAGGGGTGCGGTTGGCCACCACGATCGTGGCTGCTCCCGCACGCGATGCGGTCGCGACGGTCAGGCTCGCCATGGAACCGGCCCCCACGACCACGACGTGCTTGCCGGCCAGGTCACCCACGTGCTCGGAGGCGCGAGCGAGGGCGGTGGAGACCAGGCTCGGCGCCACGCGGTCGATGTCTGTCTCGGCGTGGGAGCGCTTGCCGACGCGCAGGGCCTGCTGGAACAGCGCGTTCAGCGCGGCGCCGACGGCCCCGATCTCCTGGCCGACCCGCAGCGCCTCCCGGGCCTGGCCGAGGATCTGGCTCTCGCCAAGCACCATCGAGTCGAGCCCGGACACCACGTGGAACAGGTGCGAGACCGCGCCGTCGTCGTAGTGCACGTAGAGGTGCGCGAGCACCTCCTCGGGAGTCTGACCGGCGCGCTCGCCGATGAGCCGGGAGATCGCCTCGACGCTGCCGTGGAAGCGCTCGACATCGGCGTAGACCTCGGTGCGGTTGCAGGTGGAGAGCACGGTCGCCTCGAGCACGTGCTCGCACTCGTGGACCTCGTGGACCAGCTTCTGGACCCCTTCGAGGTCGAGCGCAACGCGCTCCAGCACCGAGATCGGTGCCGTCTTGTGGGAGATGCCCACGACCAGGACGCTCATCCGGCGTCCTCGGCCAGCTCGGCGACGCCGTCCATCGTGGCGTGGATGTTCCTGCGCTGCTCGTGGTAGGCGAGGATCTGCAGCTCGCTGGACAGGTCCACGCGGCGTACGTCGACGCCCTCGGGGACCGAGATGATCGTCGGCGCGAAGTTCAGGATGCTGCGGATGCCGACCTCGATCATCCGGTCGCAGACCGACTGTGCCGCGACGGCCGGGGTCGCGATCACACCGATGCCGACCCCGTGCTCGGCGACCACCGCCTCGAGCTCGTCGAACCCACGGATCTCGAGCCCGGCCACCACCTCGCCGTGCCGGGTCTTGTCGGCGTCGAGGAGCGCCACGGTCCGGAACCCGCGCGAGGAGAAGCCGGAGTAGTTGGCGAGGGCGTGGCCCAGGTTGCCGATGCCCACGACGACCACTGGCCAGTCCTGGGTCAGACCGATCTCACGCGAGATCTGGTAGCGGAGGTACTGCACGTCGTAGCCGACACCGCGGGTGCCGTAGGAACCGAGGTGGGAGAGGTCCTTGCGCAGCTTGGCGCTGTTGACGCCCGCCGCGGTGGCCAGCTCCTGGCTCGAGCAGGTGGTGGTCCCGCTCTCGCTCATCGCGTTGAGAGCCCGCAAATACACCGGCAGACGGGCGACCGTTGCCTCCGGGATGCGGGAACTACTCACGGCTCAGACACTCTCCACAGTTGCGGCGATTCCTGCACTCTAAGAGTTTGTGAACGTGCGAACAAACCGAGACCGGTCGCTGGCTAGCACATGTGACATGTGACACGACATCGGGGGTCGGTGCTGCCCTCGCCCGAGGTGCACCCCGGGCGCTCGGCGCGGGTCGACGCCGCTGCCGTCAGGCGAGTGCGCGCCGCAGGCGGGACTCGTCGACTCGCCAGAAGTCGTGCTGTCGGCCGTCCACGAAAGTGACCGGGATCTGCTCGCCGTACTCGCTCATCAGGTCGGTGGAGGTGCTGATGTCGACCTCGTCGAAGCCCACCCCGAGGTCGGCGCAGACCCGCGCGATCACCACCCGAGCGTCGTCGCACAGGTGGCAGCCGGGCTTGCCGTAGAGCGTGACCCGGGGGGTCATCGACTCACTCCAGCAGGCCGAGCGCGCGGCGGCGCTCGGTGGCGCGGAGTCGACCCTTCTGGACCTTGCCCGTCGGCGTGTACGGCAGCTTCTCGACCACGTGGATCACCGACGGCTGCTTGAAGCGGGCCAGCCGCTCCTCGCAGTGCCGGCGCAGGAGGTCGAGCAGACCGTCGCCGGACCCGGCCGGCGTGGGGCGCACGTAGGCCACGACCGCCTCACCGGTGAGCGGGTCGTCGACGCCGATGACCGCGGCCTCGAGCACCTCGGGCAGCTCGGTGAGGACTTCCTCCACCTCGCTCGGGTAGACGTTGAACCCGGAGACGATCACCAGCTCCTTGACGCGGTCGACCAGGTAGAGGTCTCCGCTCCGGTCGAGGTAGCCGACGTCACCGGTGGGCCACCACCCGTCGGCGTCCGGACCGTCCACACCGTCGGGCCAGTAGCCGGAGAACAGGTTGTCCCCACGGATGTGGATCTCCCCACCGTCCTCGTCGTGCGGCTCGCGACCGTTGTCGTCGACCAGCTTGATCTCGATGCCGGGCAGGGCCGCTCCCACGGATCGCGGCGTCGACTGCTTGCTGCACAGGGTCGAGGTGACGACCGGCGCCCCCTCGGTGAGGCCGTAGCCCTGGTGGATCGCGATGCTGGTGCGGCCGGTGAAGGCCTCGGTCAGCTCGGGATCCAGGGGCGCCGACCCGCTCAGCACCAGCCGCACCGGACCGAGGCGCTCCTCCAGACCGGGCACCTGCATCCAGTAGGCGAAGACCGCGGGCGCGACAGGCACCACGGAGATCGCCTCGTCCTCGATGATGTCGAGCGAGCCCTCCGCGTCGAACCCGTCGACGAGGACCAGCCGCGCCTGCTGGCGCAGCACCTGGCCGAGCACGGCGTTGAGCCCGTAGACGTGGAACAGCGGGAGCACGCCGAGCACGACGTCGCGACCGCTGATCATGGGCGGGTCGACCAGCGCGACCTGCTCGATGTTGGCGAGCAGGGCCCGGTGCGACAGCATCGCGGCTCGGGGCCGGCCCGAGGTGCCGCTCGTGTAGAGCAGCACGGCCAGGCTCTCCGGGTCGACACGTGCCGGTGTCCGGGAGCCACGTGTGGCGACCAGCTGGTCCCAGCCGCGCTCGCCCGGCATCAGCGTGGATCCGACCGCGACGATGCGTGGGCGCAGCGCGCTCTCGAGCCCGGAGGCCTCCATGGCCCCGCCCAGGCCGCCCACCGCCTCGCGCACCGTGGCGATCGTGTCGGGGTCGGCGATCACCATCCGCGCACCCGAGTCGGCCAGCATCCGGATCAGCTCACCGGTGGCACTGCGGGGGTTGACGGGGACCGCCACCATCCCGGCGCGCAGGGTCCCGAGGTAGGCAGCCACGAACTCGATGCTGTTGCCGGTCGCGATCATGACGCGGTAGCCGGCCACCATGCCCGCCGCGGAGAGCCCCTCGACCACCCGGTCGACCAGGTCGTCGAGCCCGAGACAGGTGGCCGTGCGGCCCGTCGCCGCCTCGGACAGCACCGTCTTGTTCGGCTCCCTTGCTGCCGCCCGGTCCAGCAGATCGGCGACGTTGGAGTCCATCCGCGGAGTCTCCCACATGGGTCGTGGTCGTCGTACGCCCTAGTCTGGACCGGTGACCCCTCCCCCGCAGAGCAACAGGTCGGGACGCAAGTCGCCTTCGCGAACGCCCAACCTGCAACGCCGTTCGCAGCTGGCCGGCGAGGCCGCAGCCGCCGTTGCCGAGGTGGAGACGGCACTCTCCGTCGAGCTCGACCCGACATCGGCAGCCTTCTTCGACGTCGACAACACGGTGATGCAGGGGGCCTCGATCTTCCATCTCGCCCGCGGACTGCACCGACGCCAGTTCTTCACCACCCGGGACATCCTCGGGGCAGCCTGGAAGCAGGCCTACTTCCGCATCGTCGGGGTCGAGGACCCGGAGCACGTGGCGGAGGCCCGGGCCTCGGCCCTGTCGTTCATCGCCGGCCACACCGTTGCGGAGCTGGAGTCACTCGCGGACGAGATCTTCGACGAGCGGATGGCGCACCGGATCTGGCCAGGAACCCGAGCCCTCGCTCAGCTCCACCTCGACCAGGGCCAGCGGGTCTGGCTGGTGACGGCGGCCCCGGTCGAGATCGCCTCGGTCATCGCCCGGCGCCTCGGACTGACCGGCGCGCTCGGCACCGTCGCGGCGCACGTCGACGGGGTCTACACCGGGGAGCTGGTCGGCGACCTGCTGCACGGCCCGGCGAAGGAGGTGGCGGTGCGCGAGCTCGCCGGTCGGTTCGGTCTCGACCTGGCCCGCTGCTCGGCGTACTCCGACTCCTACAACGACCTGCCCATGCTCGAGGCCGTCGGAGATCCCTGCGCGATCAATCCCGACTCCCAGCTCCGCGACTACGCCCGGGCCAAGGGCTGGCGGGTGCGCGACTACCGGACCGGACGCAAGGCCGCCCGGGTCGGCATGTTCGCCGCGGGGGTTGCCGGGGCGGTGGCCGGCACCGTGGCCGCAGGAGCAGCGATCCGGCGCAAGGTCGTCTGACCGCGGTTCGACCCCACAGACCCCATCGACCCCGAGGCCCTCAGCGGTCAAGCGGTCGCGGTGGCGTACGTCACGGTTTGGTTCACAATCGACCTACTGCCGCGTAGCATCGGGGTTGGTTGGAGGGCCGCCGACACTACTCGGCGCGGCACACACATGGGTCATGAGCAACTGAAGCGAGGACTGGACGCGCTGCGGCGCGCACTCGCGGAGCTGGCCACGCCCCAGACCCAGCTGGTCACGCCCCTGTTCGCCCTCAGCGACTCCCGCGACCCTGTCGGCTCGGCACCGTGGCTGCTGACGCAGACGAGCGAGCGGGCGAGCAAGCCTCCGGGCCCGCGCAGCAGCAAGCACGACGACGCCGAGCTGGCCACCTCCTCGGTCTCCGACGAGGCCGAGGGCACCCGCCTGATCGCACTGGTGGAGCTGGCGCGCGGCGGCGACTCCGAGGCGTTCGGCCAGCTCTACGACCACTACCACGCGAGCGTCTACCGGTTCCTCTACTACCGGGTCGGGTCGGTGCAGCTCGCCGAGGACCTCTGTGCGGAGACGTTCTTCCGCGCGCTGCGCTCGATGAGCTCGTTCCGCTGGCAGGGCAAGGACTTCGGCGCCTGGCTGATGACGATCGCCCGCAACCTGACCACCGACCACTTCAAGGCGGGCCGCACCCGGCTGGAGAGCACGACCGAGGACATGAACACCCTCGACACCAGCACCGAGGGGCCGGAGAACATGGTGCTGGCCTCCCTGACCAACGAGGCGCTGCTGGAGGCACTCGCCGAGCTTCCGGGCGAGCAGCGCGAGTGTTTGGTGATGCGCTTCCTGCAGGGCCTGTCGATCGCGGAGACCGCCGAGGTCCTCGGCCGGAGCGCCGGTGCGGTCAAGCAGCTGCAGCTGCGCGGGGTCAGGAACCTGGCCCGGATCCTGCCCGAGGGAATGCGGTGAAAATGTTCCCCATCAGTAACATTGTGCACACCATAACCTCGGCCACTTCCCCGTCGTTGGGGTCTCTGACAGAGCGCACGCCGACCCACGGACACACGACGGATCGACACCGCACCACCACTGACCTCACAGGGACCCAGCCATGACACCCCTCTTCCCCGCACAGCGGGCGGCCGAGGAGTTCGACCAGGCACTCGGCGGCCACGCGACGCCTGCCGTCGCCGCGCGCTACGCCGACCTCCTCGAGGCGGTCGAGGTCCTGCGTGCCCAGCCCGAGCTGCTTCCGCGAGCGGAGTTCACCGACGAGCTCCGCGCCCGGTTGATGACCGCTGCCGCGACCGAGCTCGTCGCCGCCCCTTCCGTCGTACGCCATCTCGAGCCGGCGCGGGTCACCCGCAACCGCCGCCTCGGCACGGTGGCCGCCTCCCTCGTGATCGTGGGTGGCAGCGCCGGCATGGCCGCGGCCGCCGGCGGATCGCTGCCCGGCGAGTCGCTCTACCCGGTCAAGCGTGGTCTCGAGGAGGTCAGCTCGGCGATGCGCCTCTCCGACGCCCAGAAGGGCCGCGTCGGACTCGACCACGCAGCCACCCGTCTCGACGAGGTCGCCGAGCTCCAGGCCCGGCCCGACGCGAGCCCCGCCCTGGTGAGCGCCACGCTGGAGTCGTTCCGCAGCGACGCTGCCGCGGGCTCGGCCGCACTGTTCCGGTCCTACGCGGACAACGGTGACGCCGCCTCCATCACCGTGGTGCGCACCTTCACCACCGAGCAGATGGCCGGCATCGCCGCGCTCGCCGAGATCTCGGATGCCGCCATCAGGGCAGAGCTGCTCAGCGCGGCCGACACCCTGGCCGACATCGACCTCCAGGCCCGCGGCCTGTGCGGCGGCTGCGGTCCCGAGGGTGCCGTCGTCCCGCCGCAGGGCGTCGCGGCGGCGGCTGGTGCGGCCGCGATCGACAACCTGCTCGCTCGTCCCGTCGCCCAGGCGCAGGCCGACATCTCCACCCTCGAGGCTGCCCAGGTCGATCAGCTCAGGCGCGATGCTGCGCGGGCCGAGCAGAAGGCAGGCGAGATCCCGCAGGCTCCCGAGACCGCCCCACCCGGGACGGTCGCCGGCAGTGGCGGCGCCGTGACGCGCGAGCCGGTCACGAGCACGATCACCCGTGAGGGCAAGATGGTGCCGACGTTGCCGGTCACCGAGAACTCGGTGCAGGGACTGGTGTCCGGCGTGACGGCCAGCGTGAAGACTGCACCGTCGGTGGCGGTGCCCAAGACCAAGACCCCGATCGACAAGGCCGCCGAGGACCTCAAGGGCACCGTCGACGACCTGACGGGCAAGCTGCTTCCCTGACCGGATCCCGGCGCGCAGCCGGGTCCTGGCCCCGTGCGGGCCTGTTCGTGTCTCCGGCGACGCCGCGAAAGCTAGGAGAAGACCGACTTGCGCTTCATCAGCAGCGAGTAGAGCGACTGCTGGATCGACTCGCGCACCTGGTCGGTGACGTTGAAGACCAGCATCGGATCGTCAGCCGCACCGGGGTCGTAGTCGTCGGTGCGGATCGGCTCGCCGAACTCGATCAGCCACTTCGAGGGCAGCGGCACCAGACCGAGCGGCCCGAGCAGCGGGAACAACGGGGTGATCGGGATGTAGGGCACCCCCAGGAGCCGGGCGAGCGAGGGGATGTTGCCCACGAGCGGATAGATCTCCTCAGCGCCCACCACCGATGTGGGGATGATGGGTACGCCGGTCTTGATGGCCGCCGAGACGAAGCCACCGCGACCGAAGCGCTGCAGCTTGTAGCGCTCACCGAACGGCTTGCCGATGCCCTTGAAACCTTCGGGCCAGACGCCGACGAGCTCGCCACCGCGCAGCATCCGCTCTGCGTCCTCACCGCAGGCCAGCGTTGCGCCGCTCTTGCGAGCCATGTCGCCGACGACGGGGAGCCGGAACACCAGGTCCGCTCCGAGCGGTCGCAGGAACCGATCGGTGTGGTCGTGGACGCTGACCATCGTCATCAACCCGTCCACGGGCACCGTGCCGGAGTGGTTGGAGACCACGAGCGCACCGCCCTCGGTGGGGATGTTCTCGGCGCCGAGCACCTCGATCCGGAACCACTTCTGCGCGATGGGCCGCAGCGCGGTCAGCAGGAACCGCTCGGTGATCTCGCGGTCGAAGCCGTAGTCGTCGACGGCGAACTCACCCGTGAGGCGGCGACGAAGGAAGGCGAGTAGCTCCGCCAGACGCGGCTCCCAGTCCTGACCGAAGAGCTCCTTGGCTGCGGAGGTGAGGGCGGAGAGCCACTCCAGGGGAGGGATCGCCGGGCCGGGCTGGCGGTGGTCCGCCACGACCGGCGCCCGGGTCGGCAGCGTGCGAGGCTCGGACTCCGTGGCCTTCTCTGGTCTGCCGGTCCCGACAGCGCCCTGGGTCGGGACCTGGGACGAGTCGGGGACCGTCCTCGCCGACGCCGGTCCTTGCACGGCTGCTCCAGCAGTGGGCGCCGTCGGTGCGGCCTTCCTCTTGCGAGCTGTCTTGGGGACGTCCGCGGACGGAGGCGTGACGGTCGCCGGTTTCGCGGTCGGCGCGACGCGTTCGTCAGCCGGGCCGGCCGTGCTGCGCGAGACGAGGTTGCGGCTGTTCGAGGACGGCTTGTGCTCACCGGTGCCACGGCCGGGCTTGCCGCGCGTGCCGATCGGGATGATCTCGGCGTCACCCACGCTGGTCGCCCCTCCCGGAGGTCAGGGCCCCGACCAGAGCGGTCTCGGTGGCCCGCATCCGCTCGGCGTCGAAGATCCCCGGAGCCAACGACGTCGCGAAGTGCTCGAAGGTCTGGGCGGTCGTGTAGGACGGCTCGAAGCCGAGCACCTGACGCATGCGCGTCGTGTCGAGCCCCCGACCGAAGGTCAGGAAGGCGACCTGCTCGGGCGAGAAGTCCGCGACCCGGGTCTGCCGCATCGCCGACCCGAACGCCGGCAGCGCGAAGCCTGGCATCGGCAGGGACGGCCGGCCGATGCGGCGTACGGCCTGGGCGAGGGTGAGGACACCGTCCCCAGCCACGTTGAAGGTCCCCGGAACGCCCCCGAGGGTGGCGTGCTCGAGCACGGCGAGGGCATCGGTCTCGTGGAGGAACTGCATCCGCGGGTTGAAACCCAGCACCGTCGGGATCACCGGGAGCCGGAAGTAGCCGGCCATGGGCGTGTACATCTGCGGGCCGAGCACGTGCGCGAGGCGCAGCGTGGTCACGGAGACGTCGGGCCTGCGACGCGCGAAGCCGCGCGTGTAGGACTCCACCTCGGTGATGTCCTTGGCGAAGCCACCACCGGCGAGGCGCTTGGCACTCATGCCCTCGCTGAACATGGCCGGATCCCGGTGGGAGGCCCCGTAGACGGCCGAGCTGGAGCGCACCACGAGCCTGCGCACGTCCGGAGCCTGCTGACAGGCGGCGAGCAGCTGCATCGTGCCGATGACGTTGAGCTCCTTGACGGAGGTCCGCCCGCCCGCGGCAGCGGCCGTCGCCGCCACACTGGCGTGCACCACGGTGTCCACCCGCTCGCGGACGATCACCTTGGCGATCACCGGGTTGCGGATGTCCGCGCGCACGAAATCAGCGCCGACCATGTCCCCCCGAGGGGGCACGACGTCGACGCCGATGACGCGCTCGATCCCCGGCGACCTGGACAGCTGCGCCGCTGTGCGACGCCCCAGGTCCCCGGCAACCCCGGTGACCAGCACGACCTGACCCATGGTGGTGGAGGGTCGGACCTACTTGCCGAGACGGCGACGCTGAACGCGCGTCTTCTTCAGCAGCTTGCGGTGCTTCTTCTTCGCCATGCGCTTACGGCGCTTCTTGATGACAGAACCCACGTGAGACCTACTCCGTATGTGCGAGGAGGGCCCCTGGGGGGTCCTCCGTCCGAAGGCCCAGACTATCGGGCCACACCGGCGGAGCCGAATCGGGCCGCCCCCTCTCGAGGCGTGGGCATCAGCCGGCGTCGAAGAAGCTGCTCCTGAGGTACTCGTTGACGTCTCGTTCACTGACCCGGAAGGAGCGTCCGACACGTACGGCGGGCAGCTCCCCACTGTGGACGAGGCGGTAGACAGTCATCTTCGAGACGCGCATCACTGCGGCCACTTCGGCAACGGTCAGGAACTTAACCTCGGAGATGTCTCCTGGCATGTTCGCGGACATGGCGCACCGTACTTTCTCTCGCACGTCCCACGGCTTCCCCGCCGTAGACCACACGTGCGCGCTGAGAGGAATATATGGCCAATGTGGCCCATGTGCCAGAGATTCCCCAAAGTGACTAGTGAGACTTCGGCGTGGCGTCTTGCCACGGGCTTGCTTTCAGGCTCTCACATGTGTGGATCCAGGCCGTGAAACGGGAACGCGACCTCGCGGGTTGCCTGGATCGCCCGGTCCAGCCACGTGTCCGGGTCGTAGCCCTGGGACCAGTCGCGGTAGGCGGGGCTGCGACCGTCGGACATCCGGGACGGCGCGGAGACGCCCATGCGTTCGCGCACCAGGTCGCGCCAGGAGGGCGGCGTGAGAACCTCGGTGCTCAACGGGGTGCCGGAGACCGCGGCCAGCAGGTGCGTCCACGCCCGGGGTACGACGTCCACCAGCGCGTACCCGCCCCCACCGAGGGCCACCCAGCGCCCGTCCGCGGTCTCGTGGGCGAGATCGTGCAGGGCCAGGTAGCTCGCTCGCTGCCCGTCCACGCTCAGCGCCAGATGGGCCAGGGGGTCGTCCCGGTGGCTGTCGCACCCCTGCTGGGTGACCAGGACGTCGGGCGCGAACTCCCGCAGCAGGGGTGGCACGACCGCGTGGAAGGCCCGCAGCCAGCCGGCGTCGGAGGTGCCTGGCGGCAGGGCGACGTTCACCGCAGAACCCTGCGCATCCGGCCCGCCCGAGTCCGAGGGGAAGCCGGTGCCGGGGAAGAGCATCTGCCCGGTCTCGTGCAACGAGATCGTCAGCACCCTGGGGTCGTCGTAGAAGATCTGCTCCACCCCGTCGCCGTGGTGCGCGTCGACGTCGACGTACGCCACCCGCTCTGCGCCGTTGGCCAGCAGCCACGTGATCGCGACCGCCACGTCGTTGTAGATGCAGAAGCCACTGACCCGGTCGGGCATCGCGTGGTGCAGTCCACCGGTGATGTTGGCTGCGTGGTCCACCTCCCCCGTCCACACCTGGCGGACGGCCTCCAGGCTCGCTCCCACGATGTGCCGGGCCGCCTCGTGCATCCGCGGGAAGATCGGGTTGTCCTCGCTGCCCATGCCGAAACCGGGATCAGCCAGGGAGGGGTCGGCGCTCATCGCCATCACCGCTTTGACCATGGCGGGGTCGTGCACGGTGAGCAGGTCGTCCTCGCTGGCATCTGGTGCGGGGACGCGCGGCAGCCGGTCGAGCACGCCGAGTGCGTCGGCCAGCGCCATCGTGAGATCGACCCGAACGGGGTTCATCGGATGCGTGGGACCGAAGTCGTAGTCCGTGAGCGACTCGTCGAAGACCACACATGCCCGACAGCTCGCGACGTCCATGCCGGGGACGCTACTAGTCGCTCCTCCGCTGGGCCACGACCACTCCGCCACCCTCCGCCACCACGACGAAGTCACCGCCGTCCAGCAGCCCGACGAAGCCGCGCCAGGCGGCCGTGGGCGGGTAGGGAACCAACGTGTCGACGGCGATCCACTCGACCCCGTCGAAGTCAGAGGCTGGTGTCGGTGGACCGTCCGCGGCAACGGTGTCCCCGATGACGTAGATCTCGGTGCGCAACGCGATCCGTCCACCGAGTGTGTCCGACGCCGCGACGCGACTCCCGTCGGGGATGCGGTCGAGGACCCGGTCGACCGCGGCGGTTCGCGGAGGCGTCCTCCAGAACTCCGTGCTCCACGCCTGGGAGAACGGCATCTGGGGCAGCAGTGCGATCGTGCCCACGAGGATCGCGCCGAGAGCGGCGCCACGGCCCCACCCTCGAAGGCGGCGTAGCCCCTCGATCATCGCGGCCACGGCGATCGGCACCAGGACCGCGTCGTAGTGGAACCAGGGCTCCCAGTAGGTCGTGCGGTCGGACACGAAGCGCCAGCCGTAGGTGGGCAGGGCGACGATGAGCAGCATCGGCGCCCGGAGCGCCACGAAGCCCGTGGGGATGAGCAGGAACAGCACGGTGCGCAGCTTGTGGTCCATGGCTGTCGTCAGGATGCGCACCGCTTCGGTCGGGCTGCCCGGGGCGTACTGCTCGGAGAACGTGGCCGGCTCCTGGATCGCAGGCAGCACCAGGCCGACGAGCACCAGGAAGGTGACGGCTCCGAACAACATCGTCGCGAGGCCCAGCCGCCGTGAGCCACGCAGGAAGACCACGGCACCGAGCGCCGCCACGGTGAGACCGAGGTCTTCCTTGACCAGCACCAGTGGGAGCGCCCAGAGGACTGCCGCTCGGTGGTCGGCTCGGAGCATGGCGGCCATGCTGAACGCCAGCAGGGGCACCGCGAGTGCGACGTCGTGGAAGTCGAACCCGATCAGCGCCGCGAAACCGGGTGCCAGCCCGTAGCTCGCCGCGACCACCCAGGGCATCACCCCGGTGCCGGCCGAGCGCATCAGCGGCACCACACCTGCCGCCACGAGGACCGCCTGCGCGACGAGCAGGGTCAGCGGGGACGGCACCACGAGCACCAACGGCGCCAGCAGGGCCAGCGCCGGGCTGAAGTGGAGCGGAGCCGTGACGGTGTCGGTGTAGTTCAGGACCGGGAGGTGTCCAGCGGCGTAGTCCCGGACGATCGCCTCGAAGAACCCGAGGTCGAAGATGTAGGAGTCCATCCGGTTGTACTGCTGGATGGACACCGCCGAGTAGAGCGCGGCCAGCAGCCCGAAGGCGAGGGCCGCCTGCCAACCCGGGACCTTGCGCGGCCTGGGGCCGGCGTCCACCGGGTCAGTCGTCACTTGCGGCGAGAGCGATCGACCGGTCCCGCGCGGCTTCCATGGCCGTGATGAACGCGGCACGCACCTTGTGGTCCTCGAGCTGGCGGATGGCCGCCGCGGTGGTGCCCCCGGGCGAGGTGACCTGCTCTCGCAGGACTGTGGGATGGGTGCCCGTCTCACGCAGCAGCTTGGCGGAGCCGACGAGCGTCTGCACGACCATCTCGGTGGCGGTGCTCCGCGGCAGCCCGAGGTGTACGCCGGCCTCGATCATCGACTCGACCACGAAGAAGATGTAGGCCGGACCCGACCCGGAGATCGCGGTGACCGCGTCCTGCTGCTTCTCCGGCACCCGGACGACCCGCCCGGTCACCGAGAGCATCCGCTCGGTCAGCGCCAGGTGCTCCTCGTCGCAGTGGGTGCCGGCCGAGATCGCCGCCATGCCCTCGTCGACCAGCGCAGGGGTGTTGGGCATCACCCGCACCACCGCGATGCCCTCGGGGATGTGGCTCTCGACGTAGGCGGTGGTGATGCCCGCCGCGAGGCTGATCAGCACCTGACCGGCGTGCAGGTGGGGTGCGATCTCGATCAGGACCTCGCCCATGTCCTGCGGCTTCACGACCAGCGCGACGGTGTCGGCGCGCGACGCGGCCTCGATGTTGGCGACCACCTCCACGCCGTACTTCTCGCGGAGCTCGGCAGCACGCTCGGGACGCTTCTCACCGACCATCAGGTCGGCGAGCTCATGGCCCCCGCGGATCAGGCCCGAGAGCAGCGTCTCGCCCATCACGCCCGCACCGATGATCGCGACGGTCATGGAGGTCCTTACTTCTGGGAGACGAGGGAACGCAGGAAGAATGTCAGGTTCTGGGGACGCTCGGCGAGCCTTCGCATCAGGTAGCCGTACCACTCCTGGCCGTAGGGCACGTAGACGCGCACCTTCTCGCCTGCTTCCGCGAGCCGCTTCTGCTCGTCACCGCGGATGCCGTAGAGCATCTGGAACTCGTAGGTCCCCGGCATCCGGCCGTTGCGGGTGGCCAGTGCGGAGGCGATCTTGACCAGGCGCGGGTCGTGCGTCGCCACCATCGGGTAGCCCTCGCCGGCCATCAGGACCTTCAGGCAGCGCACGTAGGACTTGTCCACGTCATGGCGGTCCTGGAAGGCGACCGACTCCGGCTCCTTGTAGGCGCCCTTGCACAGCCGCACCCGGCTGCCCTCGTAGGCCAGGGCCCGGCAGTCCGCCTCGGTGCGGTGCAGGTAGGCCTGCAGCACGGCACCGGTCTCCGGGAAGTCGTTGCGCAGCTCCCTGAGCGTCTCGAGCGTGCTGTCGGTGGTGGTGTGGTCCTCCATGTCGAGGGTGACCGTGGTGCCCGCATTGCGCGCTGCGCGGCAGATCCGGCGAGCGTTCTCGGTGGCCAGCTTCGGGCCGACCGCCGGCAGCGCCTGACCGATGGCTGAGAGCTTCACACTGACCTCGGCGTTGCGCGCCAGGCCGGCGTGCGCCAGCCCCTCGAGCAGGTCGAGGTAGGCCACGACGGTGGCCTCGGCGTGCGCCTCGTCGAGGGTGTCCTCACCCAGGAAGTCCAGCGTGACGTGCAGCCCGTCCTCGATCAGCACCCGGCTCGCGTCGACGGCGTGCTCGGTGTCCTCGCCCGGGACGTAGCGGTTCACGATCCCGCTGCTCACCGGCATCCGGGTGACGAGTTGCTTGACCTGGTTGCTGCGCGCGAGCAGCAGAAGGGGTTGACGCAGCACGGGCTTCCTCCCAGAGGCAGTGAGTACGCGGTCACGCTACCGGCCGGCGCCATCCCGCCCGAAATCCCGACACGTCGCAGATGAACACGCCAAGCACGCCGACACGTCGCAGATGAACACGTCAGGGGCGTCGACACGTCGCAGATGTCCAATGCGGCTCGAGGTGGCGGTGCACCCGGTCGTTCATCTGCGACGTCTCGGCGGCTTTAGGTCGTTCATCTGCGACGTCTCGGCGGCCTTTGGGGTAGGTCAGTCGGACTGGCGGCGGAGGGTCAGGGCGCCGAGGGCCAGCCCCGCCAGCGTGTACGCCGCCACCACCGCGACGTCGCGCCACACCTCACCGGTCGCCGCGGAGCCGGCGACACCCCGCATCGCGTCCACCCCGTAGGACAGCGGCAGCACGTCCGAGATCCCCTCGAGCACCCGCGGCATCGCCTCGCGAGGAATGAACAGCCCGCACAGCAGGATCTGCGGGATCACCAGGGCCGGCATGAACTGCACCGCCTGGAACTCGGTCCGGGCGAACGCCGAAACGAAGAGGCCGAGAGCCGTGCCGAGGATCGCGTCCACCACGGCGACGACCATCAGCATCCACACGCTGCCCACGACGGTCAGGTCGAGCAGCAGCACCGACACCGCCACCGCGAGCGCCGACTGGACGGCCGCGATCAGGCCGAACGCGAGCGCGTAACCGAGCAGGAAGTCGAGCTTGCCCATCGGCATCGCGAGCAGCCGTTCGAGCGTGCCGGAGGTTCGCTCCCGCAGCGTGGTGACCGAGGTGACCAGGAACATGATGATGAACGGGATCAACGCCAGCAGGGCCGGACCAAGGTTGGAGAAGCCGTCGCCCGGGAGGCTGTCGAACATCCACCACAGCAAGGACATCACCGCGAAGGGCAGCACCAGCAGCATCGCCAGCGTCCGGTGGTCGCGACCCAGCTGGGTGAGCACCCGGGTGGCGACTGCTCCCGTCGCGCGCGGGGTCATCACGCTCATGCCGCCGCCTCCCCGTGCACGAGCGCGAGGAACGCGCCCTCGATGTCGGAGGCCCCGGTCTCGGCCAGCAACCCGTCGGGGGTCTCGTCGGCGATGACGCGGCCCGCCCGCATCAGCAGCAGCCGGTCGCAGCGCGACGCCTCGTCCATCACGTGGCTCGAGACGAGCACCGCGGCGCCCGCGTCGGCCAGCCGGTGGAACGTCTTCCACAGGTCCACCCGCAGGACCGGGTCCAGGCCGACGGTCGGCTCGTCGAGGACCAGCAGCGGCGGGTCGCCGAGCAACGCCACCGCGAGCGAGACCCGCGACCTCTGCCCTCCGGACAGGGTCCGGACGACCTGGGTGCGCTGCGCGTCGAGGTCGACGATGCCGATGCACTCGTCGACGCGCTCGTTGCTGACGCCCAGGACCCGCGCGAAGAACCGCAGGTTCTCCGTGACGGTGAGGTCGTCGTACACGCTCGAGGACTGGGTGACGTAGCCGATCCGGTCGCGCAGCGCAGCGGAGCCGGCCGGCTCCCCCAGCACCTCGACCGTGCCGGAGGTGATCCGCTGGACTCCGACGACCGCTCGCATCAGCGTGGTCTTGCCGGACCCCGACGGACCGAGGAGACCGGTCACCTCACCCGCCGAGACCGCGAAGTCGAGACCCCGCAGCACGGGTTCCCGGCCACGCTCGATCTCGAGGCCACGCACCGTGATCGCGTTTTTCATCATGCGTTGAATTATCCTCGTGGGGACGCCCTCGTCAAGACCCCCGGCGAACAAATGGCTCAGGAGGTCCCCGGCAGCTCACCGGAGAAGTACCGCTGCAGCGTCGGGGCGTACGTCGCCACCAGCAGCTCGCGGTCCATCGAGGCGAGGGGTTCGGCCTCGAGCACGTAGCGGAGCATCACCAGGCCGACCATCTGGCTGGCCACCAGGGCCAGCCGCCGCTCGGGCTGGTCGAGCCCCAGCGCCGGCCCGATCGGGCCGAGCACGACCCCGAACAGCGTGTCGCGCAGCAGCTGCTGCCCCTCGGGATCGACCACGCCGCGCACCAGGCCGAGCAGCGCCAGCCGCGCGTGCTCGTCGTCCCAGACGGAGAGCAGCACGCGCAGCAACCGCTCCCCCGCGCCCTCGAGTCCCCCCTCCAGCACGGGGAGGATCGCGACCCTCGGGTCCACCGGGAACTCGAGCGCGGCGACGAACAGGTCGTCCTTGCCGCCGAAGTAGTGGTGCACCAGTGCCGGGTCGACCCGGGCTTCGGCGGCGATCGCTCGCACCGAGGCCCCCCCGAAGCCACGCGCCGCGAACAGCGACCGGGCAGCCGCCAGGATCTCGGCCCGGGTGTCAGGAGCCCCGGGCCGCCGTCCGCGAGAGCTGGCGCCACTGGTCACTGCGCCAGTCTGGCATCACCCGGACGGGACTCAGGAGTCCACCGCGGCCGCGAAGTGCAACCGGCAGAACGCAAGCGCCTCCAGCAGGTCCGACTCGCGGGCGGCTCGGGTCCCGGCCTTGCGGGTGTTGATCTCCACGACGATGTGGCCGTCGAACCCGTCCCGGGCCAACCCCTCGAGGAACGCGCCGCAGGGCTGGCTGCCCCGCCCTGGCACGAGGTGCTCGTCCTTGGCCGAACCGCTGCCGTCGGTCATGTGGACGTGCCGGAGCCGATCCCCGAGCCGTTGCGACATCGCGATCGGGTCCGAGTGCGCGGTGGCTGCGTGCGAGAGGTCGATGGTGGTGTTCGCGTAGGACTCCTCGGAGGGGTCCCACCCCGGCTGGTAGACCTTCATCTCCCGCCGCGAGGTGGCCCGCCACGGGTACATGTTCTCCACCGCGAACGCGATCCCGGTCCGACGCTCGAGCTCGGCGATCCCTTCCACGAACCCGGCGGCGTACTCGCGCTGCCAGCGGAACGGCGGGTGGACCACGACCACGTCGGCATCGAGCGCGGCCGCCATCTCGGCGCTGCGCTCGAGCTTGCCCCACGGATCGGTGCCCCAGACCCGCTGGGTGATCAGCAGGCACGGTGCATGTACGGCGCAGACGGGCACCTGGTGGTAGTCGCGCAACGAGCGCACCTTGGCGATGCTCTGGCTGACCATGTCGATGCCGACCATCACCTCGACGGCGTCGTAGCCGAGGCGAGCGGCGTACTCGAAGCCGTGCCCGGTCGTCTCGGGATAGACCGACGCGGTCGACAGTGCGAACAGAGGACCCATGCCGCCGCCCTACCCGGAGGCGCGGAGCTGGTCGAGGCGATCGAGGATGACGCCCTCCCGCAGCGCCCAGGGGCAGACCTCCAGCTCGCGGAGGTCGAAGATGTCCATCACCGCGGACGCCACCAGCGCGCCGGCCACCACCTGGTGGGCCCGGTTGCCCGAGACCCCCGGCAGATCGGCGATCTCGTCGTGGCTCATCTCGAGCAGCTTGGGGATCCACCGGTTCAGCTCGTCGATCGGGAGGATCCGACGCACCCGGTTGCCGTCACTCGATGGAGCGGCCCCGCAGATCCGGGCCAGTGACCGGAACGTCTTCGAGGTCGCAACGGCGTGGTCCGGTGCGCCGCCTCGCAGCAGGGTCCCGGCGTCGTGGGCGATCGCGGTGCGGATCCGGGTGCGCAGCGCCCGCAGGTCCTTCTCGGCGAGCGGACCGCCGGCGAAGTGCTCCCGGGCGAGCCGGCCGGCTCCGAGCGGCAGCGACCAGGCCACGTCCGGCGACTCGTCGTCCCCGCCGGCGACCTCGAGCGAGCCGCCGCCGATGTCGAAGACCGCGAGCCTGCCGGATGACCAGCCGAACCAGCGGCGTACGGCGAGGAAGGTGAGCCGCGCCTCGTCCTCCCCGGGGAGGACCTTGATCTCCACGCCGGTGCGCTCCTGCACGTGGGCGAGCACCTCGTCGCTGTTGCCGGCGTCGCGCACGGCCGAGGTGGCGAAGGAGAAGACCTCCTCGCAGCCCTTGTCCTCGGCGACGTCGAGGGCGTGACCGACGAACTCGGTCAGCGCATCGACCCCGGCCTTGCTGACCGTGCCGTCCTCCTCGAGGTGCTCGGCGAGCCGCAGCGGCTCCTTGTAGGAGGACGCGGGCATCGGCGCGGCGCCGCGGTAGGCGTCGACGACGAGGAGGTGCCCCGTGTTGGAGCCGATGTCGAGCACACCGAGGCGCATGAGTGGAGGCTACCGGCTGGAGGTGACCGACTGGGACCGGACGGACGGACGCGGGCGTCAGGACCGGCCGGGGATAGGGTTTGTGCGTGCCCGAGGTCGATTCCGTCTTTCCCCGCGCCTGGGTGGAGTTCCAGGACCCTGCGGACGACGGCCAGACCTTCCGCTGCGACCTCACCTGGCTGACCTCGAGCTGGACGTGCATCTTCGGCAACGGCTGCCAGGGGATCTACTCCGAGGCTCCCGATGCGGGTTGTTGCACGCTGGGCGCGCACTTCGCGGACAAGGCCGACGAGGAGCGTGTGGCCGGCTGGGTCGAGCGCCTCGACGACGCCACCTGGCAACGCAGGCCGGAGGCGCTGGGCAAGCGCGGGCAGGTCAAGCGCGCCGGCTGGACCGAGACCGACGACGAGGGCGAGCGCAAGACCAGGGTCAGCGGCGGCGCCTGCATCTTCCACAACTCCAGGGACTTCGAGGGGGGTTACGGCTGTGCGCTGCACGCCCTCGCCCTCCAGCACGACGTCCACTTCGTGGAGACCAAGCCCGACGTCTGCTGGCAGCTGCCGATCCGACGCAGCTTCCGCACCGTCGAACGACCCGACGACACCACCTACCTGGAGGTGAGCATCGGGGAGTACGACCGGAGCGGCTGGGGGCCAGGAGGGCACGACCTGGACTGGTACTGCTCCGGCAACACCGAGGCGCATGTCGGTGTCGAACCTGTCTACGTCTCGAACGCCACCGAGCTGATCGCGCTGATGGGACAGGGGGCCTACGACGTCCTCGCTGCGCACTGCGCGGCCCATGTACGCAGGCGATCCGCTCTCACGCTGCACCCGGCGTCGCCCCCGTCCGAACCCTGAGTTCGGCGGCCCGCACACCCCCGGTGTCCTCCCCGGAACATCTCCGGGTGAGAATCAACTATGCGTCTCGATCACATCGTCTTCGCTGCCGGCCCTGGAGGACTTGCGGGCACGACGAAGCGTCTCTCGGACCTCCTGGGCGAGGACTTCGCCGGCGGGGGCATCCACCCCCGCTTCGGCACCCGCAACTCGATCCTCCCGCTCACCGACAACACCTACCTCGAAGTCGTCGAGGTGCTGGACCACCCGGCCTCCGACAAGGCTCCGTTCGGGCAGGCCGTGCGGGCCCGCTCCGAGCTCGGCGGCGGCTGGCTCGGCTGGGTCGTCGCGGTCGACGACATCGCCCCGCTCGAGCACCGCCTCGGCCGCGAGGCGGTCAAGGGCAACCGGCACCGTCCCGACGGAACGGAGCTGCTCTGGAGGCAGCTCGGCGTCCGCGGGTTGCAGGCGGACCCGCAGCTCCCGTTCTTCATCGAGTGGGACATCGAACCCGGCAACCACCCCAGTGCCGGCGCCACCGGCGACGTGTCGCTGGCCTGCCTCGAGATCGCCGGCGACCCCGCCCGGGTCTCGGAGTGGCTGGGCCAGTCGGTCGACCAGGCCCTCGAGGACGTCAAGGTCGAGTGGGTCGCCCCGAACGGCACCCCCGGAATCGTGGCTGCGCAGTTCCAGACGCCCAGCGGCCTGGTGCGCATCTAGCGTTCGTGGCTGATCCGACGACGCCCCCGGATTCCGCCGAGGGTGCCGGTGTCCTCGTGGAGGGCGCCATCCCGAGCCCGAACATCTGGCACCACCCCCAGGTCTACGAGATCGAGAACCGTGCCGTCGACCGCGCCGGCGCGATCCTCGCGATGCTCACCCGACTCGGTGGCTGGAGCGACCGGGACGTCCTCGACATCGGCTGCGGCACCGGCTTCCACCTCCCGCTGTTCGCAGCCGGGGCGCGCACGGTGACCGGGGTCGAGCCGCACCGCGACCTCGCGGCGATCGCCCGCCGCCGGACCAGGCGCCTCCCGCACGTCACCGTCCTCGACGGCTCGGCCAGCGCGCTCCCGGTGCCGGGCCACTCAGTCGACGTGATGCAGGCCCGCTGGGCCTACTTCTTCGGCCCCGGCTGCGAGCCCGGGCTGCTCGAGCTCGACCGGGTGATGCGTCCCGGCGGCCGCGCGTTCGTGATCGACAACGACCCGTCCCGCTCGACCTTCGGGGCGTGGTTCCGGCGCGGCTACCCCGACGTCGACTTCGTGGCCGTCGCCCGTTTCTGGCAGGAGCAGGGGTGGGAGCGGCACCCGGTCGAGATGGCGTGGACCTTCGACTCGCGCGAGGACCTCGAGGCGGTGGTCCGGATCGAGTTCCCGACGGCCGTCGCCGAGGAGATCCTGGCCGGCCACGAGGGCACCGAGGTCGACTACGCCGTGGACGTGTGGAGCCGCACCTGGTGAGTGGCCCCGGCGGGCGGTCCGCCCCGGTCAGTCGTTGCGGCGGCTGGAGCGGCGTACGACCAGGGAGGGGCGGAGCATCCGACCCTTGTCACCGACCGGCTTGTGCGCGAGCACCGTGTGCAGGATGCGGACCACCTCGACGGCGACCGCCTCCAGTGGCTGTCGCACCGAGGTCAGGCCCGGCCAGGTGACCTGTGCGGCCAACGAGTCGTCGAAGCCGACCACGCCGATGTCACGGCCCGGCTGGAGCCTGCGCTCGGCGCAGGCGTGCAGCACCCCGATCCCGAGCGTGTCGCTGGCACACACGAAACCGGTCACCGAGGGGTCCTCGAGCACCTTGTGCGCCGCCATCCGCGCCGCGTCGACGTTGTCGGTCAGGCGTACGCCGAGCCCGCGCACGTCGTGACCGGCGGCGCGCATCGCGTCCTCCCAGCCGCTGCGGCGGTCCTCGCCGATGCGGGAGGTCTTCTCCCAGCCCATCCACGCGACCCGCCGGTGGCCCTGCGCGAGGAGGTGCTCGGTGGCCAGGCGGGCGCCGTGGGCACCGTCGACGTCGATCCAGGCGTGGTCGGAGTCGCCCTCGTCCCACGGACGGCCGAACGCGACGAACGGCGCACCGCGCTCCTGGAGGAACCCGGACTGCGGCGTGCCGGCGTAGGTGTCGGTGACGACGAACGCATCCACCGCGGTCGAGCGAAGCAGGTCGTCGTAGCCGTCGAGGGGGTCGTCCGGGTCGCCGGAGAACAGCAGCACGTGGTGCCCGGTGCGCGAGGCGGCCTCCACCAGGCTGTGCAGGAAGCGGTCCATCAGGGCGTTGGTGGTGCCCTCCTGTGCCGCCTCGAACCGCAGGCCGATCAGGTGGGAGGCGCGGGTGCGCAGCTGGCGGGCAGCACGGTTGGGCGAGTAGCCGAGGCGGTCGATCACGCCCTGGACCCGCTCGAGGGTCTCAGGACGCAGCAGGTCAGGGTTGTTCAACGCGTTGGACACCGTCTGCCTGGAGACCCCGGCCTCGTCGGCGACCGTCGCCAGCGTGGGCGGCACCTGGACGCGACCACGCGGCGGGTCGGTCCTGCTGCTCGGCTGACTCATCGCGGTCCCCCCGGTCTCTGGATCGTTCCAATGCTAACCCTGGCCGGTCCACCGAACTACGGCGGAACGCTGCCCACGTCGGACTCCCTGGGCGGCACCCGGTCCGCGGGCCGCCCGAGACCAGCACGGCGACCCCGTACCCCGCAGGGGGGTCGACCATGAGCGGGCAGGAGCCGGCGCTGGCGACACGGCGCATCCGCCTCCTCGCAGCAGCGATCTGTCGGTGGGCTCGCCTAGCGTTCGCGGCATGGCTTCGAAGACCACGACCAAGGCTCCCCGGGAGTCCTACCACTGCAACGAGTGCGGCTGGGAGGTCGCCAAGTGGGTGGGCCGCTGCGGCGAGTGCCAGGCATGGGGCACCGTCGTGGAGAAGTCCGCGCCGCGCAGCCGGGTGCAGGCGGGCCCGGTCACCGCCCCGGCCCTGCCGATCGGCGAGATCCCCATCGAGGACTCGCTCTCGCGCACCAGCGGCGTCCCCGAGCTCGACCGGGTGCTGGGCGGCGGCATGGTGCCGGGTGCCGCGATCCTGCTGGCCGGCGAGCCCGGCGTCGGGAAGTCGACGCTGCTTCTCGAGGTCGCCTCGCAGATGGCTCGCCAGCGGCACCGCGTCCTCTACGTCACCGGCGAGGAGTCCGCAGCCCAGGTGCGCATGCGGGGAGACCGCACCGGCGCGATCCGGGACGAGCTCTACCTCGCCGCCGAGACCGACCTCGGCGCGGTGCTCGGCCACGTCGAGGCGGTGAAGCCGACGCTGCTCGTCGTGGACTCGGTGCAGACCATCAGCGCCAGCGATGTCGACGGGGTCCCCGGTGGGGTCTCGCAGGTGAAGGAGGTCTCGGCGGCGCTGATCCGGATGGCGAAGCTGCGCAACATCACCCTGGTGATCATCGGCCACGTCACCAAGGACGGCACCATCGCCGGCCCCAGGGTGCTGGAGCACCTCGTCGACGTGGTGCTCCACTTCGAGGGCGAGCGCACCTCCCGCCTGCGGATGCTGCGCGCGGTGAAGAACCGGTTCGGACCGGTCGACGAGGTCGGGTGCTTCGACCTCTCCGCCGAGGGCATCGTCGCGATCACCGATCCCACCGGCCTGTTCCTCGACGCGCAGCGCGGGCCGGTGCCGGGCACCTGCGTCGCGGTGGCGCTGGAGGGCAGGCGACCTCTGCTCAGCGAGGTGCAGGCACTGGTCACCCACACACCGTCCGAGCGTCCGCGCCGCACGACCTCGGGAGTCGACTCATCCCGGGTCGCGATGATCCTGGCCGTGCTGCAGCAGCACGCCGGCATCCGGCTGCACACCTACGACGTCTTCGTCTCCAGCGTCGGCGGGGCACGACTCACCGAGCCGAGCAACGACCTCGCGATCGCCCTGGCGATCGCCTCGGCCTGGTTGGGACGACCGCTGGGGCGCAACGTCGTCGCCATCGGTGAGCTCGGGCTCTCCGGCGAGCTCCGACGCGTCCGCGACATCGGCGTCCGGCTCGCCGAAGCCGGCCGGATGGGCTTCCGCTCGGCGGTGATCCCGGCCCAGACCTCCGACACCGCGGGCAGCAGCCGGGTCCTCGACGGCATGCGCGTCGTCGACGTCGACAACATCGCTCGCGCGCTCACTCTGCTGGGGCTCGAAGCCGCGAACAAGAACGCTGGTTCACGTCCGCACCTGCCATAGACTCACCGGGTGCCTTCCCCAGAACGTCTCGACGACGCGGCCCGACTGAGGCAGACCCTCGCCCGAATCGCGCCCGGCACCCAGCTGCGAGACGGTCTCGAGAGGATCCTGCGCGGGCGCACCGGCGCCCTGCTCGTCTTCGGCCACGACAAGGAGGTCGAAGGCATCCTCACCGGTGGCTTCAGCCTCGACGTCCCCTTCACCGCCACCGCGCTGCGCGAGCTGGCCAAGATGGACGGCGCGATCGTGCTCGACCGTGACATCGCCAGGATCTACCGGGCCAACGTGCACCTGATGCCGGACCACACCATCCCCTCGCAGGAGACCGGCACCCGGCACCGCACCGCCGAGCGGGTGGCCAAGCAGACCGGCGCCCCCGTGATCTCGGTGTCCCAGTCGATGCAGATCATCGCCATCTACGTCGGCAGCATCCGCTACGTGCTCGAGGACTCCGGCTCGATCCTGGCCAGGGCCAACCAGGCCCTGGCGACGCTGGAGCGCTACAAGGTGCGCCTCGACGAGGTCTCCAGCACGCTCAGCGCCCTGGAGATCGAGGACCTCGTCACGGTCCGCGACGTCGCGGTCGTGGCGCAGCGACTCGAGATGGTCAGCCGGATCGCCCGTGAGATCGACGACTACGTCAACGAGCTCGGCACCGACGGACGTCTGCTCTCCCTTCAGCTCGAGGAGCTCGTGACCGGGGTCGAGACCGAGCGCGAGCTCGTCGTCCGCGACTACCAGGCGGGCGTTCGGCGTACCAAGCCCGCGGCGGAGGTGCTGGCCGAGCTCGAGGGACTGCTGCCCACCGAGCTGGTGGACATCGCAGCCGTGGCCACCGCCCTCGGTCTGGGCCAGGCCGAGCACCTCGACGGCGCCGTGACGCCACGGGGACACCGCCTGCTCGCCAAGGTGCCGCGACTCCCGGTCTCGGTCGTCGAGCGTCTCGTCGAGCACTTCGAGACCCTGCAGAAGCTGCTCTCGGCGAGCGTCGAGGACCTGCAGATGGTCGAGGGCGTGGGTGAGCTGCGCGCGCGCAGTGTGCGCGAGGGACTCTCCCGGCTCGCCGAGTCGAGCATCCTCGAGCGCTACGTCTGACCCGAGCTGCCCGCGAGCTCAGGGTTTCTTGCTGGGCTTCGCCGACGGCGCGGGCGAGGACTTCGTCGCCTCGGGCGACGTCGACGAGCTGGGCCGGGGCTTCGGCGTCTTCGTGATCCGCTGGGTCGGAGCCAGGGTGACCTCGAACTGCACGTCGCTCGGCGACGATCCGGCAGCCGCTGCGAACACGTGGTAGAACCCCGGCATCACCCAACCGGGGGCAGTGGTGCACTGCTCGTCGGACCGGCGCCCGCTCCACAGCACCGGCACCTCGACGGCGAGGGCGCTGCGCACGACGACCTGGGTCGGCCGGATCGACCGCAGGCAGTCCTGGCTCGACCAGAGCCGACGCTCGCCCTTGGCGACCTTGACGACCAGGCTCTCGGAGTTGACCTCGAACGTGCAGGCGGGACGGGTGCCGGTCAGCCGGACCTTGATCACGATCGGCCCGCCGGCCCAGGCCTGGGGCACCGAGGGAACGGCGCTGACCTCGTCGTCGCGGCAGACGCCGTTCGGCGGCGCCAGCGGCACCTTGACCTTCGACGTGAGCTTGCCGGTCGGAGCGACCGGGCCGAGGACGACCGACTCCGTGGGTGTCTGCTTGGCCGCGCTGGGCTCCGCCTCGATGACCGAGCTCGCGGTGTCGGCGCCGTTGCCACCGAGCAGCTTGCCGATCCCGAAGACCAGGAGCAGGGCGAGCCCGAGCACCAGGCCCCGCCGCACCCAGTAGACGCGTCGGGGCAGCCGCCTGCGCTGTCGCACACCCTGACCCATGCGCCCAACGGTAGTCAGCGATCCGTCCCCGATCGTGCAGGCAACGCCGACCGGGCACCCAAGGTTGCCCGAATTGCGCCGAGAGGGCACCCCGGGTTGCGAAATCGCGTCGAGCGGGCACTAATGGTGGCGCGATGACGAGCCTGCACCCGCCGGTCCTGGACTGGTACGCCGACCACGCC
Organism: uncultured Actinomycetota bacterium; assembly: GCA_963791105.1. Classification (GTDB taxonomy): domain Bacteria; phylum Actinomycetota; class Actinomycetes; order Propionibacteriales; family Nocardioidaceae; genus Marmoricola. The sequence continues at coordinate 339,812 of CAWBRA010000008.1, forward strand.
AGGGTGTTGCCCTGGCGAGAGCCCGGAGCCACGCCGTGGGCGGTGATGGTCTCGGAGTTCATGCTCCAGCAGACACCGGTCGCGAGGGTGCTGCCGGTCTTCGAGAGCTGGCTCGAGACCTGGCCGACGCCCGCGGCCCTGGCCGTCGAGCCGAGCGGCGCGGCGGTCAGGGCCTGGGGTCGTCTCGGCTATCCACGGCGCGCGCTCCGCCTGCACGCCGCCGCGACGGCGATCGTCGAGCAGCACGGTGGCGAGGTTCCGGCTGCCTACGAGGACCTGATCGAGCTGCCCGGGGTGGGCGACTACACCGCCAGCGCGATCGCTTCGTTCGCGTTCGGCGCCAGCCACCCGGTGCTGGACACCAACGTGCGCCGGGTGTTCGCGCGGGCGGTCACCGGGGTCGAGTTCCCGCCCGCCTCGGTGACGAGGACCGAGCGCGAGCTGGCCGAGTCGCTCCTCCCCGCGGACGGAGCCGCCACCTGGGCGGTGGCCGTGATGGAGCTCGGCGCGCTGGTCTGCACGGCCGCGACGCCGCGCTGCGGCGACTGCCCGATCCGCGACCTGTGCGCCTGGGACCTGGCCGGCCGGCCGGCGTACGACGGACCGCCGCGGCGCGGTCAGGCCTGGGCCGGCACCGACCGCCAGGTCCGCGGCATGTTGATGGCGGTGCTCCGTGACGCTGCGGGGAGCGTGACCCGGACCCGGCTGGACGCGGTGTGGTCCGACGCGGCCCAGCGGGACCGGGCGCTGGAGAGCCTGCTCGCCGACGGTCTAGTCGTGCAGTCAGGTGACAGGTACGCCCTCCCCGGCTGAGCAGGCTGATGCAGGCTGACCCCGCCGACACGTCGCAGATGAACGCCCAAAAGCCGCCGACACGTCGCGAGATGAACAGCCACACAGAACGAGACGTCGCAGATGAGTGTTCATCTGCGACGTCTCGGCGGGTTTTAGCTGTTCATCTGCGACGTGTCGCGGTCATTCGGGCGCGTCACCCTTGGCGATGTCGACGGGGCCGTCGCTGTCGTCGGGGCCGCCGACGGGCTCGAGCGGCGGGACGTCGGGCAGGACACCCTTGGCGTTGCCGACGAAGGTGAACTGCGCCTCGGCACCCTCGCCCTCGACGCCGACGAGCACGATCTGGCCGGGGCCGACCTCGCCGTAGAGCATCTTCTCGGCGAGCACGTCCTCGATCTCGCGCTGGATCGTGCGCCGCAGCGGCCGCGCCCCGAGGACCGGGTCGAACCCGCGGGTGGCGAGCAGGTCCTTGGCGGGCTGGGTGAGCTCCAGCGACATGTCGCGGTCCTTCATCCGCAGCTCCACGGACGCGATCATGTTGTCCACCATGGAGATGATCTGGTCCTTGGTCAGCGGCGGGAACACGATGATCTCGTCGACACGGTTGAGGAACTCGGGCCGGAAGTGCTGCTTGAGCTCCTCGGTGACCTTGTTCTTCATCCGGTCGTAGGTGCCGTCCTCGCCGGCCTGGTTGAAGCCCAGGCTGACGCCCTTGGAGATGTCCCGGGTGCCGAGGTTCGTGGTCATGATGATCACGGTGTTCTTGAAGTCCACGACCCGGCCCTGGCTGTCGGTCAGGCGACCTTCCTCCAGGATCTGCAGCAGGCTGTTGAAGATGTCCGGGTGGGCCTTCTCGACCTCGTCGAAGAGCACCACGGAGAACGGCTTGCGGCGCACCTTCTCGGTGAGCTGGCCGCCCTCTTCGTAGCCGACGTAGCCGGGAGGCGAGCCGAAGAGCCGCGAGACGGTGTGCTTCTCGCTGAACTCCGACATGTCGAGCTGGATCAGGGCGTCCTCGTCGCCGAAGAGGAACTCGGCGAGCGTCTTGGACAGCCAGGTCTTGCCGACGCCCGAGGGGCCGGCGAAGATGAACGACCCACCGGGGCGCTTCGGGTCCTTCAGCCCGGCGCGAGTACGACGGATGGCACGGCTGAGCGCCTTGACGGCCTCTTCCTGGCCGATGACGCGCTTGTGCAGCTCGTCCTCCATCTTGAGCAGCCGCGTGGACTCCTCCTCGGAGAGCTTCACGATCGGGATGCCGGTCGCCACGGCGAGCACCTCGGCGATCAGCTCCTCGTCGACCTCGGCGACGACGTCCATGTCGCCGGCGCGCCACTGCTTCTCGCGCTCGCCCTTGGCCAGGATCAGCTGCTTCTCCTCGTCGCGCAGGCGCGCGGCGGCCTCGAAGTCCTGACCGTCGATGGCGCCTTCCTTGCGGCGGCGCACGTCGGCGATCTTCTCGTCGAACTCGCGCAGGTCCGGCGGAGCGGTCATCCGGCGGATCCGCAGCCGGGAGCCGGCCTCGTCGATCAGGTCGATCGCCTTGTCGGGCAGGAACCGGTCGGAGATGTAGCGGTCGGCCAGCGTCGCCGCGGAGACCAGGGCCTCGTCGGTGATCGTGACGCGGTGGTGCGCCTCGTAGCGGTCGCGCAGGCCCTTGAGCATCTCGATGGTGTGCGCGATCGAGGGCTCGTTGACCTGGATCGGCTGGAAGCGGCGCTCGAGCGCGGCGTCCTTCTCGAGGTGCTTGCGGTACTCGTCGAGCGTGGTGGCGCCGATGGTCTGCAGCTCACCGCGGGCCAGCATCGGCTTGAGGATGCTGGCGGCGTCGATCGCGCCCTCGGCCGCACCGGCTCCGACGAGGGTGTGGATCTCGTCGATGAACAGCACGATGTCGCCGCGGGTGCGGATCTCTTTGAGGACCTTCTTCAGGCGCTCCTCGAAGTCACCGCGGTAGCGCGAGCCGGCGACGAGCGCACCGAGGTCGAGGGTGTAGATCTGCTTGTCCTTGAGCGTCTCGGGGACGTCCCCACGCACGATGTCCTGGGCGAGGCCCTCCACGATCGTGGTCTTGCCGACGCCGGGCTCGCCGATCAGCACCGGGTTGTTCTTCGTACGCCGGGACAGGATCTGCATGACCCGCTCGATCTCCGGGCCACGTCCGATGACCGGGTCGAGCTTGCCCTCCTTCGCGGCCTGCGTCAGGTTGCGGCCGAACTGGTCCAGCACCAGCGAGCTGGACGGGGCGGCCTCGGGGGCCGTGCCGGCCGTCTGCTGCTCCTTGCCCTGGTAGCCGGAGAGCAGCTGGATGACCTGCTGGCGGACCCGGTTGAGGTCGGCGCCCAGCTTGTGCAGCACCTGGGCGGCGACGCCCTCGCCCTCGCGGATCAGGCCGAGCAGGATGTGCTCGGTGCCGATGTAGTTGTGGCCGAGCTGCAGCGCCTCGCGCAGGGACAGCTCGAGCACCTTCTTGGCGCGCGGGGTGAACGGGATGTGTCCGCTGGGGGCCTGCTGGCCCTGGCCGATGATCTCCTCGACCTGGGCGCGGACCGCCTCCAGGGAGACGCCGAGGCTCTCCAGCGCCTTGGCGGCGATGCCGTCGCCCTCGTGGATCAGACCGAGCAGGATGTGCTCGGTGCCGATGTAGTTGTGGGAGAGCATGCGGGCCTCTTCCTGGGCCAGCACGACAACTCGTCGGGCTCGGTCGGTGAACCGCTCGAACATGGTGGCTACTCCTCAGGCGTCAGCGGGGTCGACTCGTGCGACCCGCACGGTCTGTTCAACCCTTGACCCAGCCTACGTGTTCCGCACCAAGAGGGTTATCGCTGTCAGCGAACAGTCGCCCCAGGTGCCCGGTTATCGCTCTCAGCGAACACAGGGCCGCCCACCTCGGACGGCAGCTCCGCCTGGGAGTCCTCAGAGCACGTCCTCGGGCTTCTGCGGACGGGCCAGCCGGAAGACCTCCGGCGGCCGGCCCCACTCGTCGCGGCCGAGCCGGGACACCGGGCGCAGGCGCTCCATGGCCGGGTGGCCGTCCTCGAGCACCTCGTCGCGCACCGTGATGGCGACGACGCTGCCGAAGACGACGAACGCGTGCCCCACCTCCACGATGCGCTCCAACCGGCACTCGATCGACGCCGGGGAATCGGCCACCCGTTCCGGGCCGACGACCTGCGAGGGCTCGGTGTCGATGCCCAGCTCGACGGCCTCGTCGTCACCGTGCTCGAACGGAGCGCTGCTCGCGTTGACCTTCTCGAGCATCGCCTCCGAGGAGAAGCTGATCACGAACTCCCCGGTCGCCTCGATGTTGCGCACGGTGTCCTTGCGGCCCAACGAGCTGAACAGCACCACCGGCGGCCGGCCGCTCGCGACCGTGAAGAACGAGTGTGGCGCCAGGTTGCCGCGACCCTCGGCATCCAGGGTCGACACCCAGGCGATCGGGCGTGGGACGACGAGGGCCGTCAGCAGCCGGTAGGCGTTGACGTCGGGAGAGCCCGGGTCGAAGACGGTTCGCTCGGTGGACATGGACTCAAGGCTAGGTGCCCGCGACACGGTGACCGAAGCGTCCGGACACACCACCACCCCCGGACGGGAGCCGAGTGCTCCGCGCGGGGGTGGTCCCGGACCGGCGTCTGGTCAGTGCGCCGCGGTGTAGGCCTCGCGCACCTCGGCGGCCACGCGGCCACGCTCCGGGACGTCGAACCCGTTCTCCCGGGCCCAGGCCCGGATCTCTGCGGGCGAGGCGCCCCCGCTGGCCTTGGCCGAGCTGCGCCTGCTGCTGCGGGCGCCGACCGGACGGGCGTGGGCCACGAAGGGCGCCATCGCGTCGCGCAGCGAACGCGCATTCTTTGCATTCAGGTCGATGGCATATTCCTTGCCGTCGAGCCCGAATGTCACCGTCTCCTCTGCATCACTCTGGTCGATGTCATCGATCAGCACGATGTGCACTTTCTGAGCCATGGATTGCCGTCCTCAGTGTTATTGGTAAACATTCCGCCGATCCGACAATAACATGCACTAACCGTCCCCCAATGCCCCTACTCGGGACGAAGGAGCGGAAAAAGAATGGTCTCGCGAATGCCGGCGCCGGTGAGCAGCATGATCAGCCGGTCCACGCCCATGCCCATCCCACCTGCCGGGGGCATGCCGTACTCCATCGCCTTGAGGAACACCTCGTCGAGCTCCATCGCCTCGGGGTCGCCCTGCGCGGCCAACATGGACTGGGCGACCAGACGCTCGCGCTGCACGACCGGGTCGTTGAGCTCCGAATAGGCAGGTGCGAGCTCGACGCCGTTGATGATCAGGTCCCACGCCTCGTTGAGCCCAGGACTGCTGCGGTGTGCCTTCGCGAGCGGTTTCACCGACGACGGGTAATCCATCACAAAGGTGGGGTTGATCAGGTGATCCTCGACGAGCTGCTCGAATAGCTCCACCACGATTTCGGAGGAGCCCCATTTCGGCTGCAGCTCCACATCGTGCTTCGCGGCGTGGCCGCGCAGGGTTTCCGCGGTCGTTTCCACGGTTATCTCCTCGCCCACCGCCTCGGAGACGAGCTCCATGATGGAGGCCTGGCGCCAGTCCGCCTCGAGGTCGATCTCGCTCCCGTCCCGGGCCGGCACCACGGTCCGGCCGACTGCGCGCGCCGCGTCGAGGACGAGCGAGCGGGTGAGCTCCATCATCGTGAACTGGTCGCCGTAGGCCTCGTAGGCCTCCAGCATCGAGAACTCCGCGGCATGGGTCGAGTCGAGGCCCTCGTTGCGGAAGGTGCGACCGATCTCGTAGACCTTCTCGACGCCGCCGATCATCGCCCGCTTGAGATCCAGCTCGAGGGCGATCCGCAGCAGCATGTCCTGGTCGAGCGCGTTCAGGTGGGTGCGGAAAGGTCGCGCGGCGGCGCCGCCGTTGGTCAGCTGGAGGATCGGCGTCTCGACCTCGGTGTAGCCGCGCTCGTCGAGGGTGTTGCGCAGGCTGCGCAGCACCGTCGCCTTGGTCCGCACCATCTCCCGGGCCTCGGGCCGGATCATCATGTCGACGTAGCGCATCCGGATGCGGGCCTCGTCGGAGAGCGGCCGGTGCTCGTTGGGCAGCGGTCGCAGCGTCTTGGCGGCCAGCTCCCACCCGGTGGTGGCCACCGACAGCTCGCCACGCCTGCTGGTGATCACCTCACCGCGCACGGCCAGCAGGTCACCGATGTCCACCAGCGACTTGAACTCCGCCAGCGACTCCTCGCCCACCTCGGCCAGGCTGAGCATCACCTGGATCTCGGTGCCGTCGCCCTCGCGCAGCCGCGCGAAGCACAGCTTGCCGGTGTTGCGCTGGAAGATCACCCGGCCGGTGATCGCCACGTGCTCCCCGGTGCGGGTGTCGGCCTCGAGCTCCCCCGCCTCGAGCCGAGGGTCGTAGCTGTCGCGGATCTGACGGATCGTGTGGCTGCGCTCGACGACGACGGGGTAGGGCTGACGACCGGCGTCAACCAGCCGCTGCCGCTTCTCCCGCCGGACCTGCATCTGCTCGGGCAGGTCGTCGGTGGTCTCGGGGGCGTCAGTCATGCCGCCAAGGTTAGAAGCAGTCGTTCGCCCGACCCCCAGGAGGTCACGCGTTGCGCGCGAAGACCAGCTCGAGGCCGAGCAGCGTGAGCCACGGCTGGTGGGCCGTGAAGACGTGGCACTCCGCCACCACGATCGGCGCCAGGCCTCCCGTGGCGATAACGTGCACCGTCTCGGTGGGCACTCCGAGCTCGGCGATCATCCGTCCGACGATCCCGTCGACCTGGCTGGCGAAGCCGAACACGATGCCGGACTGGAGCGCCTCCACGGTGTTCTTCGCGATCACCGTGCGGGGACGCAGCAGCTCCACCTTGCGCAGCTGTGCCCCGCGACGGCCGAGCGCCTCGAGGGAGATGTCGATGCCGGGGGCGATCGCACCGCCGATGTACTCCCCGCGCGGGCTGACCACGTCGAAGGTGGTGGCGGTGCCGAAGTCGACGACGATCGCCGGACCGTCGTACAGGCTGGCCGCGGCGAGCGCGTTGACGACGCGATCGGCGCCGACCTCTCGCGGGTTGTCCATCAGGACGGGCACACCGGTCCGCACGCCCGGCTCGACCACCACGTTGGGAACGGTCCCGTAGTGGCGCACCAGCATGTCGCGCCACTCGTGCAGGACCGCCGGGACCGTGGAGCAGACGACGATCCCGACGACGCGGTCCGCGACCGCGCTCTCCCGCATCAGACCCTTGAGCAGCACCGCCCACTCGTCGGCCGTACGCCGCTCCTCGGTCGCCACGCGCCAGTGGTCCAGCACGTTGCCCCCGTCGACGAGGCCGAGGACGGTGTGCGAGTTGCCGATGTCGGCGCAGAGCAGCGTCATGACGCCTCCCCCTCGTCGCGCAGGTCCATGCCGAGGTCGAACACCTTCACCGAATGGGTGAGCGCGCCGACGGAGATGAAGTCGACCCCGGTCTCGGCCACGTCGCGTGCCCGCTCCAGGGTAAGTCCCCCGGACGCCTCCAACGTGGCGTAGCCGTCGGTGATCGCGACGGCCTCAGCCATCTGGTCGTCGGTCATGTTGTCGAGCAGGATCCGCTCGCAGCCGGCGTCGAGCAGCTCACGCAGCTGGTCGAGGTCGGTCACCTCGACCTCCACCTGGAGGTCCGGGTGCCCAGCACGGACCGCCTCGAAGGCCGGCACCACGCCCCCCGCGGCGATCACGTGGTTGTCCTTGACCATCGCCACGTCGCTGAGGCTGAACCGGTGGTTGACGCCGCCGCCGCACCGAACGGCGTACTTCTGCAGCATCCGCAGGTTCGGCAGCGTCTTGCGGGTGTCGAGCACCCTCGCCTTGGTGCCCTCGAGCGCCGCGACCCAGTGCGAGGTCGCGGTCGCGACTCCGGACAGGTGCGAGGCCAGGTTCAGCGCGGTGCGCTCGGCGGTGAGCAGCCCTCGTGTCGGGCCGCTGACCCGCATCACCACGTCGCCCGCCTCGACGTGCGAGCCGTCGGCGAGGCGGTCGGTGACCTTCGCCTCGTCGCCCGACACGTAGGCGAAGACGAGGGCTGCGATGCCGAGTCCTGCGACGACGCCGCTCTCGCGCGCCGCGAACTCGGCGACTGCGCGGGCGTCCGCCGCGATGGTGGCGGCACTGGTGACGTCGTCCGTCCCGCCGGGCAGGTCCTCGGCGACGGCCGCCACGACGAGGTCGTAGAGCGCGCGGGCGTCCAAGCCAGCCCCTTCGAGCTCCTCGAGCAGTGCCTCGGGGAGCTGCTGGTACGGCGTGCGCAGGATCATGCTGTCTCCCCGTCGGTGGCACTGGTCGCTGTGAACGAGAGCTCGAGCCCGGTCGGGGTCAGGGCGGCGTCCACGTGGCCGGCCCACCGCGCGTCGTCGCGCCCGGCGAAGTCCTCACGCCAGTGCGAGCCACGCGTCTCCTCCCGGAGGTACGCCGCCTCGGCCATCGCCGTGCTGACCGTGAGCAGGTTGGTCGCCTCCCAGGCCGCGGTGCCGATCTCACCCTGCTTGCCGGCGAGCACCCCCAGCCGGTCCAGGGCGGCAGCGAGCCCGTCGGCAGACCGGAGGACACCGGCGTGCTCGGTCATCAGCGCCTGCAGGTCGGGCCGGATCGCGGCAGCGACCACGCCGGGAATGCGCGCGTCGGGAGCCGGGTCGGCGAACGCACGGAGCTCGGTCGGCAGGGCCTCGGCGATCCGGCGGGAGAACACCAGCCCCTCGAGCAGCGAGTTGGAGGCGAGCCGGTTCGCACCGTGCACACCCGAGCACGCGACCTCGCCCGTCGCGTAGAGACCCGGGACGCTCGAGCGCCCCCAGAGGTCGGTGGCGACACCGCCGGACACGTAGTGGCAGGCGGGCGCGACCGGGATCAGCTCGGTCACGGGATCCACGCCGTGGCTGCGGCACACCCCCAGGATGGTCGGGAAGCGCCGTTCCCAGAACGGACCACCGAGGTGGGTGGCGTCGAGCCACATGTGCGGTCGGCCGGTCTCGTGCATCCGTCTGGTGATCGCCTTCGCCACGACGTCGCGGGGCGCGAGGTCGGCGAGCGCGTGCTGCCCCCGCATGAACCGCTGGCCCTCGAAGTCGACCAGGAACGCTCCCTCACCGCGCACCGCCTCGCTGATCAACGGCTGCTGGCCGCGCGAGTCGGGTCCGAGGTACATCACGGTCGGGTGGAACTGCACGAACTCGAGGTCGCGCAGCACGGCGCCGGCCCGCAGCGCCAGTGCCATCCCGTCGCCCGTGGCGACTGCCGGGTTCGTCGTCTGCGAGAACACCTGTCCCAGCCCCCCGGAGGCGAGCACCACCGCCCGGCAACGGACCGCACCGACACCGTCGCGCTGGCCCTCGTCGATGACGTGCAGCGTGACTCCCGCGACGCCACCGTCCTCGGCGAGCAGCAGGTCGACCGCCAGCGCGTGCTCGATCACCTCGATGTCGGGTGCTGCCTGGACAGCCGCGACCAGGGCCCGCTGGATCTCGGCGCCGGTGGCGTCGCCACCGGCATGGGCGATCCGGTCGCGGTGGTGGCCACCCTCACGGGTCAGGGAGAGCAGACCGTCGGTGGAGTGGTCGAAGTTCGCCCCGAGCTCGATCAGCTCCCGCACGGCCTGAGGACCCTCGTTGACCAGCACCCGCACGGCTTCGGCGTCACAGGCGCCTGCGCCGGCCACGAGGGTGTCCCGCTCGTGCTGTGCCGGGGTGTCCTCGGGACCGAGCGCGGCGGCGATGCCGCCCTGCGCCCAGCGGGTCGAACCGGCCGAGAGGACGTCCTTGGTGACCACCAGGACCTTGTCCACCCGGGCTCGCAGCCGCAGTGCCGCCGTCAGGCCGGCGATGCCGGACCCGACCACGACGACGTCGGCGGTGGTGGTCCAGCCGGGCTCGCCCGCGGTGAGCCTGCCGGGGAACGCGACGGTGCGTCCGGTCGGCGACCCACCGTTGGGCAGGCCCTGCGTCGAGGTCATCGCCGAAGGCTATCGACCGGCGACGAGGTCCGAGGGCGCGAAGCTGTGCAGGTCCCCGCGGACCAGGTCGGTCCCGGGCAGCGCCTCGGCGGGGTCCGAGCCGGTGCGAACGATCCGGTTGTCGGCGTCGACGAACACCACGTGCGGCTGCAGCGCCTTCGCCTCCGCAGTGTCCATCTGCCCGTAGGCGATCAGGATGACCACGTCGCCGGGGTGCACGAGCCGGGCGGCGGCGCCGTTGATGCCGAGCACGCCGGAACCCCGCTCACCGGCAATCGTGTAGGTCTCGAGCCGGGCACCGTTGGTCACGTCGACGATGTGCACGAGCTCGCCGGGCAGGAGGTCGGCTGCCTCGAGGAGGTCCTCGTCCACTGTCACGGATCCCACGTAGTGCAGGTCGGCCTGCGTCACCGTCGCTCGGTGGATCTTGCTCTTCATCATGGTGCGCAACATCAGCGTGTCTCCTTGCAGTCGATGGCGACGTTGTCGATCAGGCGCGTGGCGCCGACGCGGGCCGCGACCAGCAGCCGGGCCGGCCCGGCGTCCGGGGCCGGGCCGAGGTCGGGCGCCCTCACCTCGAGGTACTCGAGGTCCACCCCCGCTGCCTGGTCCAGCACCGCGCGGGCTGCCTCGAGGGCCGCGGCAGCGGACCCCTGCCGGTCGCGGGCGGCGAACAGGGCCCGGGACAGGGCCGTCGCCTGGACCCGTTGCTCCGCGTCGAGATACCGGTTGCGGCTGGACAGAGCCAGTCCGTCGTCCTCCCGCACCGTGTCCGCCCCGACGACCTGCACCCCCATGCACAGGTCCTCGACCATCCGGCGGATCAGCGCAAGCTGTTGGTAGTCCTTCTCGCCGAACACGGCCACGTCCGGCCGCACCAGGCCGAGGAGCTTGGCCACCACGGTGAGCACGCCACGGAAGTGGGTGGGCCGGGTGCCACCCTCCAGGTCGCCCGCCAAGGGGCCGGGGTCCACGGTCACCTGCGGGCTGCCGCTCGGGTAGACGTCGTCGACGGCGGGCGCGAACACGATGTCGACCCCCTGCGCGGCGCAGACCTCCAGGTCGGCTGCGAACGTGCGCGGGTAGCGGTCCAGGTCCTCGCCCGGGGCGAACTGCATCGGGTTGACGAAGATCGACGCCACCACGGGCGCGTCCGGCCCGACCTCGGCCCTGGCCCGACGCAACAGGGCCGCATGACCCGCGTGCAGCGCCCCCATCGTCGGCACCAGGCCGACGCGCCCACCGGGGTGCTGCTCCGCGGCGGCACCCAGGGCATCGCGAAGCTCCTCGCGACTGCTCGCGAGACGTGGTGAGGAGCTCATCGAGTCCGGCTCCGGGAGCTGCGGCGGTCAGCGGGAAGCGGACCGATGTAGCGTCCGGGCTCCCCGACCCGGGCGAGCGCAGCGTCGAGGATGTCGGCGATCCGGTTGGCGCGGATCGGCAGCAGGCGTCCGTCCAGCACGGCCCGGTCGGCGGTGGCGCGCGCCATCGCGACGTACGACGGGACGGTGGTCGGGGCGTGCTCGGCGATGTCGTCCAGGTGGGCCTGCACGGTGCGGACGTCACCGCGCACGATCGGTCCGGTCAGCGCCGCGTCGCCCGAGGCGAGGGCGTTGTCGAGGGCGGCGCTCAGCAGTGGGCGCAGCGTCGCGGCGGGGTCCTCGGCACCGGAGGCGGCGAGCAGCTCCATCGCCTGGCTGACCAGGGTGACGAGGTGGTTGGCCCCGTGGGCCAGCCCTGCGTGGTAGAGCGTGCGCTTGCTCTCCGGGACCCACATCGCGATGCCGCCGAGGTCGGCGACGAGTCCCTCGGCGAAGGACCGCTCCGCTGCTCCGGCCGTCATCCCGAACACGCAGCCGGTGAGGCGGTCGAGGTCGAGCTCGGTGCCGGTGAAGGTCATCGCAGGGTGCATCGCGATCGGGCGCGCGCCGACGCTGGTGGCGGCTTCGAGCACGGCGAGACCGTGGCGACCGGAGGTGTGGCACACCACCTGGCCCTCACGGATCGCGCCTGCCCCCACGAGGGTGTTGATGACGTTGCCGAGCATGTCGTCGGGAACGGTCAGCACCAGCAGGTCGCAGGACCGCGCGACGTCGGTCGGCTTGGCGCCGGGCACGCCGGGCAGCATCGTCTCGATGCGGTGCAGTGAAGCGGCGGAGTCACCCGCGGCCGCCACGATCTCGTGACCGGCTGCGCGCAGAGCCGCGGACAGTACGGCGCCAACACGGCCGGCACCTACAACCCCGATTCGGGCCATCAGACGTCATCCCTTTCGTTCCAGTCCCAGGGTGGGTACCGGACTACTCATGACTTCGTGCCCCTCGAGGCTACGCCGCGGGTCCCCGGAAGCGGAATGGAATGCCTGGGTTACCTCGGTCACACGCACGCGATGACGCCTGCACCGCCACCCGCAGGCTCGCTTGTACGATCCAACGGATGAGCGCGACCACGACCGACCCCGGAGCCCCCGGGGTCGGCGACCCCGACGGCGCGTCGACGGGGTCGACTGGTCCCGGTCACGACGGCAGCCGGGTCGACAACGGCACCGTGCTCCGCACCGACATCCAGGGCCTGCGCGCCGTCGCGGTGTCGCTGGTCGTGGTCTACCACCTGGTGCCCTCCAGCCTGACCGGGGGCTTCGCGGGAGTGGACGTCTTCTTCGTCATCTCCGGCTTCCTGATCACCCTGCACCTGATGCAGAAGCCGCCGACGGGCGCACGCGACCTCGCCCGCTTCTGGGGACGGCGGGTACGCCGGCTGCTGCCCGCCTCGCTGCTCGTCCTGACCGTCACCCTGGCGCTGTCCCGGCTGTTCGCCCCGGAGACCCAGTGGGCCAACACGGCCAGCCAGGCCCGCGGCGCGACGCTCTACGTCGTGAACTGGCTGCTGGCCGGCGACTCGGTGGACTACCTGGCGGCCGAGAACGCGCCCAGCCCGGTGCAGCACTTCTGGTCGCTGTCGGTGGAGGAGCAGTTCTACTTCGTCTGGCCGGTCCTGATCCTGGGGATGCTCGTGGCGGCCCGTCGCCTTCGCTGGAACCGCGACGTGGCCGTGCTCGGCGGCCTGGGCGTCCTGGTGGTCACCTCTCTCGGCTACTCGGTCTGGGAGACCTGGCACAACCCTGCGGCGGCGTACTTCGTCACGCCGACGCGGATGTGGGAGCTCGGCGTCGGCGGCCTGCTCGCCGTCGTGGTCGCCGTCCGCCAACGCCGCGGCTTGCCCCCCTTGCTGCCACGCGGTCTGCGTATCGCGCTCGCCTGGCTCGGCCTGGCGGCGATCGCCTGGACGGCTGTCCAGTACACCGGCAGGACCCCGTTCCCCGGCTGGCAGGCACTGCTTCCCGTCGTCGGCACGGCCCTCGTGATCGGCGCCCACGCGCCGATCAGCAGGCTCTCCCCCGGCCCGCTGCTGGCACTGCCGCCGGCGCAGTGGCTCGGCGACGTCTCCTACTCCGTCTACCTGTGGCACTGGCCGCTGATCGTGCTGGTTCCCCAGGTCCGCGGCCACGAGATGGACCTGCTGGACAGGATCGTCGTGCTCGTCCTCACGCTCGTGCTGGCCGGGCTCACCAAGACCTACGTCGAGGACAGGTTCCGGGCGCCCGAGTGGGGCCGTCCGTTGCGCAAGCCGTTCCTGCTGGGCGCCGCCGGGATGGTCGTGGTGATCGCCCTGGCCGGCCTGCAGCAGCTCGAGGTGGACCAGCGCGAGGCGCAGGCAGAGGCGCAGCTCGCCCGGGCGATCGCCCGAGGCGGCTCGTGCTTCGGGGCCGCCGCGCTCGACGAGCCGGGCAGCTGCCCGAAGGTCCCCTACGACAAGCTCGTCCCGGCGCCGGCCGACGCAGCCTCGGACAAGTCCCGTGCCTACCAGGACGTGTCCGGCGCCGAGGACTGCTTCTCCTACCTGCCCCAGTTCCGCCAGGTGCGCTGCACCTTCGGTGACGAGTCGGCCAGCACCGAGGTCGCGCTCGTCGGCAACTCGCACGCCGGCCAGTGGTTGCCGGCGCTGGAGCGGCTCGCGGAGCGCAACCGCTGGCGGATCACGACGTACCTGTCCTCGCAGTGTGCAGCCGCCGAGACCCGACAGGCCTTCCCCACCGAGGCCGGGACCGAGGCCTGCCTGGCCTGGGCCGACGAGACCACCAGTGCCGTGGTCGCAGACGAGCCGGACGTCGTGCTCTACACCAACCGCATCTCGGTCGGCGCTGCCGGCCGCTCCTTCGAGGACAGCGGCGACCTCTACTCCGAGGGCATGGAGAGCGTCCTGCGCCGCTGGGACACCGCCGGCCTGCCGGTGCTGGTGCTGCGCGACACGCCCGCCCCGGACGACTCGATCCCGGACTGCCTGGCGCAGCACCCCGACGACCTCTCTGCCTGTGACGGGCCACGGGCCGAGTGGGTGCCGGAGGACCAGTCGGAGAGCGCCGTACGCCGGATCGACTCGCCACGGATCACCTTCCTCGACCTGAACGACCACATCTGCCCGACCAGGACCTGCCGTGCGGTCATCGGCGGCGTGGTCGCCTATTTCGACGGGTCGCACCTGACCGCGACCTATGCCTCGACGCTGGATCGCTATCTCGGGCCGCCGTTGCAACAGCTGCTCGACCGGGAAGGTGAATAGGCTCCGGACATGGCCCCACCGCATCCGCAGTTCTCCATCGTCACGGCGGTCTACAACGTCGAGAGGTACCTACCGGAGTTCATCGCGTGCTTCGAGCGACAGACCTTCGGGCTCGAGCACGTCGAGATCATCGTGGTCGACGACGGATCGTCCGACGGATCGCTGCGTCTGATCGAGGAGTGGGCCGAACGCCGACCGGAGACGGTGCGTGTGCTCAGCCAGGCGAACGCCGGCCAGGGAGCGGCGCGCAACGCCGGGATGGCCGCGGCCCGCGGCGAGTGGGTCACGTTCCCGGACCCGGACGACGTCGTCGACGACAACTACCTCCAGACCGTGCACGACTTCCTCGTGGCCAATCCCGAGTCGGACATGGTGGCCACGACCCGCTGGCTGTGGTTCGAGGCGACCGGGAAGCTGGTCAACCGCCATCCCCTGGAGTCCTTCTTCCGCTACGACCGGGTGGTGGACCTCGAGCTGGCCGACGGCCGGTTCCACGGGAGCGCACCTGCGGCGTTCTTCCGGATGTCGCTGATCCGCGAGCACGGCCTGAGCTACGACGTGCGGATCCGCCCCAACTTCGAGGACGGTCACTTCTGCTCCGTCTACCTGCTGCACTGCCAACGACCCATGGTCGGCTTCATCAGGTCGACGCGCTACCACTACCGCAAGCGCGACGACCGGACCTCGTCGCTGGGCTCGAGCATGGCCCACCCCGGTCGCTACACCGACGTGTTCACCTACGGCTACCGCGCGATCCTCGACCGGGCCGAGGAGCTGCGTGGCGAGATCCCGAACTGGCTCAAGCACTTCGTCTGCTACGAGATCGCCGGCTACTTCACTGCCGCGCAGAGCAACTCGATGTCCACCATCTCCGAGGGGCCGCTGGCCGAGGGCCTGCACGAGCACGTCAGCAGGGTGCTGGCACGAGTGGACCCCGAGGAGACGCTCGGGCACCACGAGTTCGACGTGTTGCGACTCTCCCGGCTGGTCACGATGTACGGCTACCGGGACGCCCCGTGGATCGAGGACGCCGTCTACCTGGACACGGTCGACGAGGCCCAGGGCCTGGTGCGGGCCCGCTACCGCTTCACCGGCCCGGCTCCCGAGGAGACCGTCTACATCGGCGACCAGGAGGCTGCTCCCAGGCACTCGAAGACCCGGGACCTCACCTTCTTCGGACGCACCCTGATGCACGAGCGGATCCTGTGGGTCCGGTTCAAGCCCGACCTCCGCATCCGCCTCGGCGGTTCCTGGGCCAGGTTGGTCTTCGAGCAGCCGCAGCAGATCCTTCCCACCAAGGCCACCCCGATCATGGTGCGCAACGCCCTGGTCAGGCGGAGGCGGCCGGGCCGCGACCCCGACCGGTTCAAGCCCAGCACGCGCAGCGACAAGGTGCTCGGGGTGCTCTCCACTGCCCGGCTCGCGCGTCGCAGGTACGGCGACGCCTGGGTCCTGATGGACCGGATCCACGACGCCGGCGACAGCGGGGAGATCCTGTTCAAGCACATCCGGGCCGAGCACCCCGAGATCAACGCATGGTTCACGGTGACCAAGGACTCCGCTGACTACGCCCGCCTGAAGTCGGAGGGCTTCGGCAACCGGCTGGTCGCCCACGGGTCCACGCAGTGGCGGCTGCTGATGGCCAACTGCACCCACCTGCTCTCCTCGCACGCCGACGTTCCGGTGCTGAAGCCACCAGAGATCCTCGCGTTCATGGAGCCGAAGTGGCACTTCACCTTCCTCCAGCACGGCGTGATCAAGGACGACCTCTCTCGCTGGCTGGCCCAGAAGAAGATCGACCTGTTCGTCACCAGCACCGTGCCGGAGCACGCCTCCATCGCCGGGGACCACACCCCCTACCCCTTCACGACCAAGGAGACGGTGCTCACCGGCCTGCCGCGCTTCGACCGGTTGGCGGCCGTCGGAGCCCGGTTCCCGCTCGAGCAGCGTGACCTGGTGCTGCTCACGCCCACCTGGCGCAACTGGCTGGTGCGTGGCCTCGCCGTGGGGTCACAGGAGCGCCAGCTCGACGACAGCGTGCTGCACTCCGAGTTCGTCCGGGAGTGGGTCGGGCTGCTCAACGACCCGGTGCTGGCACGAGCCTGCGCCGACGCCGGCCTGACGCTCGCGTTCCTGCCGCATCCCAACCTGCAGGCGCTCCTCGACCAGCTCGACCTGCCCGACCACGTGACCACGCTGTCCTACGAGGGCAGCGACGTGCAGGAGTACTTCGCCCGCGCCCGCATCCTGGTCACCGACTACTCCTCGATCGCGTTCAACGCCGCCTATCTCGAGCGCCCCGTCGTCTACTTCCAGTTCGACGCCGAGGTCGTCCTCGCCGGCGCCCACGTCGGACAGCGCGGCTACTTCGACTACGTGCGCGACGGGTTCGGACCGGTCACAGCCGACTGCGCCTCCACGGTCGACGCGGTGCTCGACTCGATCTCGCGCGAGGGCAGGCTGTCCGCGGACTACCAACGGCGCATCGAGGAGACCTTCCCGCACCGCGACGGCGGCTGCAGTGAGCGCGTCGTCCAGGCGGTTCTCGACGCCTCGAAGCCGGACCGGGATCCGGCGCCGGTCCCGACACCGGTCGCCTTGCCTGCGGCGCAGGGATGAGCGCCGCGAGCTCTCGGGGTCGCGCACCCCAGTCAGTTGCCGTCCTCGGCAGCTGCGTCACGCGCGACAACTTCAACTCGATCTTCAACCCGGGTTACAAGAAGTTCTTCGACGTCCGGCTCAGCGCCAACCAGAGCTCGGTGATCGCGTTGATGTCGCCACCGATCATCACTGACTTCACGCCCCTGCGGGAGATGAGCGACTACGACCAGTGGAACATCGGCTCGGACCTGAGCCGCGACTTCCTCCCCCAGCTCGCGGAGCTGCAGCCGGACCTGCTGATCCTCGACTTCTTCGGTGACGTGCACTTCGGGGTGGCCCGGCTCCCGGACGGCCGCTACCTCACCAACAACCGGTGGAAGACCCAGCACACCGACTTCTACGCCACCCACCGCGACGCGGGCGACCTGACGATCATCAAGCACGCCGACGACGCCGACGCCTACTTCGCCCTCTGGACAGAGGCCATGGACCGGCTGGCCGACTACCTCCACCGGACCTGTCCCGAGACGACCGTGATCGTGCACCGGGGCTACAACACCGGTGAGGTGCTCGTCCCGGACCGCCCGCGCCCGATCCCGCTGCGCCGGTTGAAGAAGGGCGCGAAGCTCGACGTCGCCGGCTCGAACGCGTTCTGGGACCGGCTCGACGACTACGCGATCGAGACCTACGGCTGGCCGTCGATCGACCTGCGCGACCTCCGGGCCCCGTCCTTCCTGGAGCACCCCTGGGGTGCCTTCTACGTCCACTACACGACCGACTACTACCACCGGTTCCTGGCCGAGCTGCACAAGATCGCACTCCGCGGCCTGGTCGATCCCGAGGTCTACGAGCGCATCGTCCTGATCGAGGCCGCCGCCCCCGAGCCCGTGGAACGGCGGCTGGCCGTCGAGCGGGCTGCCTTCGAGAGGCAGCGGGACCGGCTGCGCCGGGCACGTGCCGAGGTGGAGCGGCTGGAGTCGCTCGGTCCCTTCGCTGCGGCCCGGTCTGCCCTGGGCAGGTGGCGCCGGGCCCGCGTCGAGCGAGGGGGGCGACGTGCCGATTCTTGACGCCGTACGCCGGCTCAGGGCGGCCCGGAACGCCTCGCGGCCGGCCGTGCTCAGCGTGGTGGTGCCGATCTACAAGGTCGAGGCCTACCTCGAGTCGACGCTGGCCAGCCTGAGTGCGCAGACGCTGGGAGCCTTCGAGGTCGTGGTCGTCGACGACGGCTCCCCCGACTCCTCGGCGGACATCGCCCGAGCCTGGGCGACCCGGGACCCCAGGTTCCGCGTGGTCAGCCAGGCCAACGCCGGCCCGTCGGCGGCCCGCAACACCGGCGTACGCCACTGCACGGCGCCGTACCTCACCTTCGTCGACGGCGACGACACCCTTCCTCGCGAGGCCTGGGCGCACATGATCGCGCGCCTGGACCGCACCGGGTCCGACCTGTGCGTGGGCAAGCTCGTCCGCGACGACGGCACCAGGCAGTTCGCCACCATGCGGATGGAGCGCAACCACGCGGTCGACCGCGACGGCGTGCGCGTCGAGGAGATGCCCGAGATCCTGGCCGACGTGTTCCCGGTGAACAAGGTCTACCGACGCAGCTTCTGGGACGCTCTCGACCTGCGGTTCCCCGAGGGCGTGTTCTACGAGGACCAGCCGGTGATGACGCGTGCGTTCCTCAACGGCACGTTCGACGTCCTGAGCGAGAACGTCTACAACTACTGGATCCGTGCGGACAAGTCCTCGACGACCCAGCTCCGGCACCAGCTCTCCGACCTCCAGGACCGCATCGTCACCAAGCAGATGACGGTCGAGGAGGTCCTGGCCCACGGCTCCGAGAAGGTGACGCACACGTTCTTCGCCGACGTCCTGCCGGTGGACATGTGGGAGTACTACCGCTCGGTGCCCGGCTGCTCGGAGGAGTACTGGACGCTGCTGCACGAGGCGGTCAACGAGCTCTGGAACGCCACGACGCTGCGGTTCGAGGACACACTGGTTCCCGTCCAGCAGCGGCTGATGGGGTGGCTGGTCTCCCAGGGCAGACGCAGCGACCTCGAAGCCCTGATCGACCTCATCGACAGCGAGGGCGTCCGCACCACGACCGTGGACGGACACGAGGTCTTCGACCACCCGTGGCGGCACGAACCGGGCCTGCCCGCGGGCTGCCTGCTCGTCTGAGGGTCAGGCGCGCTTGCGCGGCTTGCGGGCCTTGGCGGCCTGCTGCATCTTCTCGGTGACCTGGCCCTCCCAGTCGACCAGCTCGACGATCCCGTCGGCCTCGCCCGCAGCGGCCCACAGGGCGCGGGTCTGCGACTCCTCGGCCCGGCGGACGGCGAGGGCCGTCTCCAGGACCTCCAGCTGCTCCCGGGCCGCGAGCAGGCTGGACTCGGCGTCGTCGGCTCGCGACTCCTGCTGGGCGACGCGCCCCTCGAGCTCGCGCTGCGAGAGGTGCGCCTCGGCGAGACGCTCGGTCATCGCGGTGGTGAACTCGGCGTGCTCGGCGGCGCGCACGGTGAACAGGCTGCGGTACGCCGAGGCCGCAGCCGCCCGGTCGGCAGCGTTCTCCCGGCGCGACTGGAGCACCTCGGTCCACATCATCCGCAGGGCGGCCCAGGACAGCACGAGCGCCAGCACCGAGGCGACGCTCAGCCAGAGCGGCGACTGTGTCGGCAGGGACGCCAGCACGAGCGCGGTGGCCGTGGCCAGCAGCACCAGGGAGACCGTGACACGGACACTGCGTTGACGACGACGCCTGGGAGGTCGAAGGACGGCCATGTCGGGCAGCCTAGGTCGCTACTCGGAGTCCTTCGGGACACGACACGCACGCTCCAGCAGGAGGGCTGCGGCGGTGGTGGCTGCGGCACCGAGGGCTGCCACCAGCGAGCGCCACAGGCGGGTCACCGCGGCCGGCTCACCGACGCCGAGCTGCGCCACGGCATAACCGAGGTATCCCCCCAGGAGGAACACCCCGACCAGGGCGCAGGCCTTGCCGAGCACCAGCCGGTTGACGGCCTGGTGCGGTGCCAGCGCGAACCGGTCGCGACGCACCGTCCGGCGGGTGAGGTACGCCGAGCCGCCGATGATGGCCGCGACGAAGAACAGCACGAAGATCGACAGCAGCGAGACCCTGGGCTCGACGTACCCGAGCTGAAGCGCGGCCGTCCGCAGGCCCCAGCCGAGGACCAAGCCCGGGACACCGGCCAGCACCAGCGCGGCGGGGCCGGTCAGCGAGATGCGACCGGGAGTGGGCTCGCGTTCCTCGTCGGGGCTCTCGCTCACGCCGGTGCCCCTGGTGGCGTCGCTCTCACCGGCATCCGCGAGACGACTAGCTGAGCTCGAGCTCGATGTCCTCGCGACGCTTCACGCCCTCGCGACCGGCCTTCTCGACGAGGTCGGCGACGGCACCGTAGCCGGGAATCTCGGCGTCGGGCTCCAGGTCGAGCCACGGAACCAGCACGAAGGCACGCTCGGCAGCACGCGGGTGAGGCAGCGTGAGGTCGTCCTCGTCGTTGCGACGGTCGCCGACCACGATCAGGTCGACGTCCAGGGTGCGCGGGGCGTTCCGCTCCCCTCGCTCCCGGCCGAAGGCCGACTCGATCGCGAGCGCACGCTCCAGCAGCGTGCGCGCCGACAGGGTGGTGTCGAGCAGCACGACGGCGTTCAGGAAGTCCTTCGCACCCTCAGGAGAGTCGACCGGCTCGGTCTCGTAGACGCCGGAGACGCCGGTGACCCAGACATCGGGGGTGTCGGAGAGGGAGTCGAGCGCCCCCTGGAGGGTGGTGCGCCGCTCACCGAGGTTCGAGCCGATCGAGATCACGGCGCGGCGGATCGGGTGCATCTCTCCGGTGAGGGTGTCAGTGTCGACGATGTTGGGGTTGGGGGACTCGGTCACAGTCGGCTCCGGTTGATGGTCAGGGCGACATCCTCGAACGTCGCCTGGATCGGGGCGTGCGGTTTGTGCACGGTGACTTCCACCGCGTCCACCCGCGCGTGCAGCAGACAGACGTCTGCGATGCGCTGCGCGAGCGTCTCGATCAGGTCCACCGGATCGCTGGCCACGGCCGACCGCACTTCGTCCACGAGGGTTCCGTAATCCACCGTGTCGTGCAAATCGTCGCTTTCGGCCGCAGCGCTGGTATCCATCCCGAGAACAAGGTCGACCACGAACTCCTGCCCGTCGCGGCGCTCGAAGTCGAACACGCCGTGATGCCCGTGCACCGCCAGGCCGCGCACGGCGAGGCGATCAGGGAACCGGTGGGAGAACTGGTCGGTCATGGTGCCCCGAGACTACCGGCGTCTCCCCCGGCCACCGAACGCCGCATCCCCCGTGGACGCCCCGTCAGCCTCCTGACCTGCACCGACGCGGGTCTCAGCGCGCGCCGCTCCAACGGGCGACGACCCTGATGGCGTCGAGGCTCGCGCGCACATCGTGCACCCGCACGCCCCACACCCCCTGGATCGCCGCGATGGTCGTCAGCGCCACGTTGGCGTCCTCACGGTCCAGCACAGGTCGGTCGACCCCGTCACCATCGGCAAGCAGCGAGCCGAGGAACGACTTGCGGCTCGACCCGACGAGCAGTGGCACCCCGAGCACCTCCAGCTCAGGAAGCCGGCGCAGCAGCTCCCAGTTGTGCTCGGCGGTCTTCGCGAAACCCAGCCCGGGGTCGGCCACGATGCGATCCGCCGGGATGCCCGCGGCCACGGCGGCGTCGAGACGCCGGGCGAGCTCGTCACGGACCTCGACCAGCACGTCGTCGTACGTCGCCAGCCGCTGCATCTCGGTGGCGTGCCCCCGCCAGTGCATCGCGACGTACGCCGCCCCGTGCTCGGCCACGACCGCCAGGATGCGGGGGTCGGCCAAGCCACCCGACACGTCGTTCACCACGACCGCTCCGGCCTCCAGGGCCGCGGCTGCCACCTCGTGGCGCATGGTGTCCACGGAGACGGGGACGCCAACGCCTGCGAGGGCGCGGATCACCGGCACCACGCGGCCGAGCTCGTCCGCCACCAGCGGCCTCGTCGCACCGGGACGGGTCGACTCCCCCCGACGTCGAGCACGTCGGCACCACGGTCGCGCAGCATCAGGGCGTGCGCGATGGCCGCGTCGGTGGTGTCGTGGAGACCTCCGTCGGAGAAGGAGTCGGGGGTGACGTTGACGACCCCCATCACCACGGGGCGCGACAGCCTCGGCACGCCGGAGGTCCACGAGTCCCGTCTGCCCGCGGCCTCCTCGGTCATGGCCGGTCGGTCACTTGTGGGCGTTGATCAGCGACATGGCCTCGGCACGAGTGGCCGGGCGGTGCATGATCCCGCGCACTGCCGAGGTGATGGTGCGCGCACCGGCCTTGCGCACGCCACGCATGGTCATGCAGAGGTGCTCGGCGTCGATCACCACGATCACGCCGCGCGCCTCGAGGATGTCCACCATCGCGTCGGCCACCTGGGTGGTCAGGCGCTCCTGGACCTGAGGCCGCTTGGCATAGACGTCCACGAGCCGCGCCAGCTTGGAGAGGCCGGTGATCTTGCCGTTCTCGTTGGGGATGTAGCCCACGTGGGCCACGCCCGTGAACGGCACCAGGTGGTGCTCACACATCGACCAGAGCTCGATGTCGCGGACCAGCACCATCTCGTCGTGCCCGATGTCGAACGTGGTGCGCAGCACGTCGCCCGGGGTCTGGTGCAGGCCGGCCGTCATCTCTGCGTAGGCCCGAGCGACCCGGGCCGGGGTCTCGAGCAGCCCTTCGCGCTCGGGGTCCTCGCCGATCGCCAGCAGGAGCTCGCGCACGGCGGCCTCGGCCCGGTCGGCGTCGAACGGCCTCACGGCGCCCTGGCCCACGCCCACCGGGTCGACGGTCACGGCAGGCCAGGGAGGGTCGGCGGCGACTGACCGTGGTCAGGGTCTCCGTGCACGTCGCCATCGGCCCCGGGAGGCGTGATCACGACCGCGGACTCGTGGTCGTCGGCGACGGCCCCCTGGGCCGCAGCAGCGCGGATCTTCTCGGGGATGACGACCGGCGGGATGGCCGAGGGGTTCCTGTCGGGCGAGCCGGTCCAGGCGGGGCGCTCCGGGCGACGCCGCAGCGGCTCGAACACCTCCGCGACCTGCGCCTTGTCGAGCGTCTCCTTCTCCATCAGCGCGAGGACCAGGGCGTCGAGGACGTCCCGGTTCTCCTCGAGGATGTCGAAGGCCTCCTGGTGCGCGTTCGCCAGCAGCTTCTTGGTCTCCTCGTCGACGATCGCGGCGATGTCCTCCGAGTAGTTGCGGGCGTGGCCCATGTCGCGGCCCATGAACGGCTCGCCCTGGGCCTCGCCGAGCTTGATCGCGCCGAGACGCTCGGTCATGCCGTACTGGGTGACCATGGCGCGCGCCAGCGACGTGGCCTTCTCGATGTCGTTGCCGGCGCCGGTGGTCGGGTCGTGGAAGACCATCTCCTCCGCCGCGCGCCCGCCGAGCATGTAGGCGAGCTTGTCCAGCATCTCCGAGCGGGTCTGGGAGTACTTGTCCTCGTCGGGCAGGACCATCGTGTAGCCCAGCGCCCGGCCGCGCGGCAGGATCGTGACCTTGTGCACCGGGTCGGTGCCGGGGAGTGCTGCGGCCACCAGGGCGTGTCCGCCCTCGTGGTAGGCCGTGATCAGCTTCTCCTTCTCCTTCATCAGTCGGGTACGCCGCTGGGGGCCGGCGATCACCCGGTCGATGGCCTCCTCGAGGGAGGCGTTGTCGATCAGCTTGGCGTTCTCACGGGCGGTGAGCAGCGCAGCCTCGTTGAGCACGTTGGCCAGGTCGGCGCCGGTGAACCCGGGGGTGCGCCGAGCCACCGAGAGCAGGTCGACGGCCGGAGCCATCGGCTTGCCGCGTGCGTGCACCTTGAGGATCTGCTCGCGGCCGCGGAGGTCGGGGGCGTCGACGCTGATCTGGCGGTCGAACCGGCCCGGACGCAGCAGCGCAGGATCGAGGATGTCGGGGCGGTTGGTCGCCGCGATCAGGATCACGCCGCCACGGACGTCGAAGCCGTCCATCTCCACGAGCAGCTGGTTGAGCGTCTGCTCGCGCTCGTCGTGACCGCCGCCCATGCCGGCGCCGCGGTGGCGTCCGACGGCGTCGATCTCGTCGATGAACACGATGGCCGGGGCGTTCTCCTTGGCCTGCTCGAACAGGTCGCGCACCCGGGAGGCGCCGACGCCGACGAACATCTCGACGAAGTCCGAGCCGGAGATGGAGTAGAACGGCACGCCGGCCTCGCCGGCGACCGCGCGGGCCAGCAGGGTCTTGCCGGTGCCGGGCTGTCCGTAGAGCAGCACACCCTTGGGGATCTTGGCGCCGACCGCCTGGAACTTGGCCGGCTCCTGCAGGAACTCCTTGATCTCACCGAGCTCCTCGATCGCCTCCTCGCAACCGGCGACGTCGGCGAAGGTGGTCTTCGGCATGTCCTTGCTGATCAGCTTGGCCTTGGACTTGCCGAACTGCATCACCCGGCCGCCACCGCCCTGCACCTGGTTCATCAGGAACAGGAAGAGCAGCACGATCAGCGCGAAGGGCAGCAGCGTGGCCAGGATCTGACCGAGCAGGCTGGGCTTGGGGTTGCTGACGTTGAACTTCTCGATCTCACCGGCCTCGACCTGGTTCTCGACCATCCGGACCAGGCGCACCTGCTGTCCGGCCACCCAGGTGGCGACGACCTCCTTGCCGTCGTCCAGCGTGGCCCGCATCTGCTGGTCGCCGCCGTCGACGAAGGTGATCTCCTTGACCTGCCCGGACTTGATCTCGTCGACCATCTTCGAGGTCTCGATCTCGGTGAACCCCCCGTTGGGCACGAGGTACTGGAGGGCAAGAAGGACTCCGACCACGGCCAACGGGATCCACAGCCATGGACTACGCGCGATTCGTTTCACCGCGCAATACTCTCAGGTAGGTCCACAGCTCACGAGTAGACGTGCGGAGCCAGTGTGCCGATGTCGCGCAGGTTGCGATACTTCTCGTTGAAGTCCAGTCCGTAACCCACCACGAACTCGTTGGGGATGTCCCAGCCGACGTACTTCACGTCGACGTCCATCCGCAGCGCCTCCGGCTTGCGGAGCAGGGTGCAGATCTCCACGGACGCCGGGCTGCGCGAGGCGAGGTTCGAGGTCAGCCAGCTCAGCGTGAGGCCGGTGTCGATGATCTCGTCGACGATCAGGACGTGGCGGCCGCTGATGTCGGTGTCGAGGTCCTTGAGGATGCGCACGACGCCGGAGCTCTTGGTGCCCGAGCCGTACGACGTGACGGCCATCCAGTCCATCTCGACGTGGCGGTCGAGCGCCCTGGCCAGGTCGGCCATGACCATCACCGCACCACGCAGCACGCCGACGATCAGCAGCTCCTGCCCGGCGTAGTCCTGCTCGATCTGCCGGGCCAGCTCGCCGAGCCTGTCCTGGATGTCCTTCTCGGTGAAAAGGATGTTGACGAGTTCACCGTCGACGTCGGAAGCGTCCATGGGGAGCAGACTGCCACAGCCCGGGAAGGGCTGGGCCACTGGTGGTGTTGAGCCCCACATGCAGCTCTCCGTCCTCGACCTCGTGCCCGTCCGCAGCGACCAGAGCACCGGCCAGGCGCTGGCCGCCACCCGCCGGCTCGCCCAGGTGGCCGACAGCGCCGGCTATCACCGCTACTGGCTGGCCGAGCACCACAACATGCCGGCCGTCGCGGCCACCAACCCGCCGCTGCTGATCGCGATGGTGGCGGCCGCCACGGAACGGATCCGGGTCGGTTCCGGTGGAGTGATGCTCCCGAACCACGCCCCGCTGGTGGTCGCGGAGCAGTTCGC
The DNA here is from genome assembly GCA_963791105.1 of uncultured Actinomycetota bacterium. Taxonomy (GTDB): domain Bacteria; phylum Actinomycetota; class Actinomycetes; order Propionibacteriales; family Nocardioidaceae; genus Marmoricola. Next base: position 365,606 of record CAWBRA010000008.1, read on the forward strand.
GCTGCTCGAGGCCGCCCACCCCGGCCGGATCGACCTCGGCATCGGGCGGGCGCCCGGCACCGACCCGGTCACGAGCTTCGCGCTGCGGCACGGCGCCGGCGGGGTGGAGGAGGACGCCGTCGCGCGGTTCCCGTCGTACGTCGACAACGTGGTGTCGATGATGAGCCCCGAGGGTGTCGGTCTCGAGGTGGCCGGGCGGATGCACCCGCTGCGGGCGACCCCGCGCGCCGTCTCGACGCCACCGGTGTGGCTGCTCGGCTCCTCGGACTACTCGGCGAGGCTCGCCGCCGACCGGGGGCTGCCCTACGTGTTCGCGCACCACTTCTCCGGCCAGGGAACGGCGGAGGCGCTGGCGCTCTACCGTGCGGGGTTCCGCCCGTCACCCGCGCTGGACCGGCCGCGCACCTTCCTGACCGTGAACCTCGCCGTCGCCGCGACCCAGGACGAAGCCGACCGGCTCGCGCTGCCCCAGCTGCAGGCGATGGTGGCGCTCCGGACCGGAGGACCGATGGGCCCGCAGCGTCTCGTCGAGGAGGCGGAGAAGGACCCGGTGGCCGAGGCACACCGGGGCCTGCTCGACTCGATGCGCCGACGCTGGGTGATCGGGACTCCCGACTCCGCCGCAGCCGAGCTGCGTGAGCTGGCGGAGAGGTTCGAGGTCGACGAGGTGATGGTGCACCCGGTGGCCGGCGCCTTCGTCGGCACGTCCCCGGACGCCGCCCCGGCCCGCGAGACCACCCTGCGGCTCCTGGCGGACGCTCTCCCCTGACCGGACCTGACCGAGTCTCGGATGTCCGTCCGGCAACGACTACCCGGGGGACGGGCCGAAGACCAGCTGCCCCTTGGTGCGCTGGGCCCGCACGTGACCGGGGAGGTCCACCCACTTCTGGCCGTGCCAGTGGGTGAGCAGCCGGTCGACCTCGAGGACGTGGGTGTGGAAGAGCTCTGCCGGGGCTGCGCCCGCTGCCACCGCGGCGAGACGGAGGACGCGGGTGCGGATCGCCTCCGGCAGCGCCGACAGGGCATCCACCACCAGGTGACCCTCGTCGGTGACGGACTCGAGCGCGGCCTCGGCAACCCCGTCGAGGTACTCGCTGTCCGCGCGCAGCAGGTCCGCCGTCCGGGCCAGCGTGGCCGAGACCCCCGGGCCGAGCTCCGCCTCGAGCACGGGCAGCACCCGGGTCCGGACCCTGACCCGGGTGAACCGGTCGTCGAGGTTGTGCGGGTCCGTCCAGAACTCGATGCCCTCGATCAGGCAGGCCGTCTCCGTGTCCGACCGGGTGACGTCGAGCAGGGGGCGACGGTAGACCTCGAAGCTGCGGCGCATCCCCGAGAGCGCCCGACCCCCGGCCCCTCGAGCCAGCCCGAGGAGCACGGTCTCTGCCTGGTCGTCGCGGGTGTGGCCCAGCAGCACCGTGCGGGCGTCGAAGCGCTCCGCGACCTCGGCCAGCACGGCGTACCTCGCCTCACGGGCGGCCGCCTCGGGACCCATCCCCGGTGCCTCCACCTTGACGTGGGCGGTGAGCGACTCCGCGACGCCCAGCGCGCGCATCTGGGCGGCCACGCGGTCGGCGTGCTCGGCCGAGCCCTCCTGGAGGCCGTGGTCGACGGTGGCCCCGACGACGCGCAGCGACTCCGGACGAGCCTCGAACACGGTCGCCGCAAGCAGCGCGAGCGAGTCCGCTCCGCCGGAGCACGCGACCACGACGGTGTCCCCCGGGTCGAGGTCGGCCAGGGCCTGGCGCACCGCCACCCGGACGGCTGCGACGGAGGGGTGGAGCGACATGAGCGGACTCAGCCGTGCACCCGGGCGACCCACAGCCCCGGGTCGAGGATCTCCTGCTTGGTGGGCAGGTTGGCCGGCTCGGCCCAGACGGCGTTGAACCCGTCCATGCCGACCTTGTCGATCGCGGCCCGCACGAACACGGCACCGTCGCGGTACTGCGCCATCTTCTGGTCGAGCCCGAGCAGTCTGCGCAGCAGCCGGTCGAGGGCGCCGACGCCCTTGCGTCGCTCGCTGAACTTGCGCCGGATGGCCGCCACGCTCGGGATCACCTCGGGTCCGACACCGTCCATCACGACGTCGGCGTGGCCCTCCAGCAGGCTCATCACGCCGGTGACCCGCTCGATCACGGCCTTCTGCTCGGGGCTGGAGAACATCTCGAGCAGGTTGCCGTCTGACCGACCGGAGACGAGGTCGACGATCTTGCGCATCGCGTCGCTCATCAGGTCGGAGGTGTCGGTGCGCACGGAGCCGATGATCGCGCTCATCTCGGAGCGGAGGTGATCGGTCATCCAGGGCACCGCGGTGAACTGCACCCGGTGCGTCTCCTCGTGCAGGCACACCCACAGGCGGAAGTCGTGCGGGTCTGCGCCGAGCTCGCGCTCGGTGTGGACGATGTTCGGCGCCACCAGCAGCAGCCGGCCCTGCTCGTCGGGACGGTCGTGGAACGGGTCGAACTGGCCGAGGACCTTGGATCCGAGGAAGCCGAGCATGGCTCCCAGCTCGACGCCGGTGATCCTCGAGCCGACCGCCTCGGCCAGGGCGGACGGAGGCCCCTTCTTGGCCTGGAGCTTGTCGATCAACGGCGCGATCACGTGTGCGAACCCGTCGGCGTTCGCCTGGATCCAGCCCGGTCGGTCGACCACGAGCACGGGGGCGGTCCGGTCCCCCGCGACCAGACCGGTGAACTCGCGCACGAGTGGGGAGGAGCGCTCGGCGCCGGCGCGGAGCTCCTCGACGGCGTCGTGCGCCTCGGCACGCGAGACCTGCGGGCCCTCTCCCACGAGTCGGGAGCCCACCTTGACCGCGAGGTCCCAGTCGATCATCCCGGAGCGGCCCGAGCGCTCGTCCTCGCTCATCGCGCGGTCATCGGGCAGGCGGGGCGCAACCAGCAGCGTCGTCGGGCGTTCATGGTTGCGACCCTACGCCGCAGGCACACGCCCCCAAGGCACCGGCGATCCTGTCGATCAGCAGCCTCGCCTCGAGGGTCTCGACCGGTTCGACGCGGTCCGCCACGATCACGAAGGCCATCCGGCCGCCGCTGACGTCGGCGGCCACACCGGCCAGACCGTGTACGCCGGTCAGGGTGCCGGTCTTGGCCCGGACCCGTCCGCGCGCCAGGTCTGGCCCCTTGTCGAAGCGGTACTGCAGCGAGCCGGTGAAGCCCGCCACCGGCAGACCGGTGAAGACCTGGCGCAGCTCGGGGTGCGCATCGCTCTCGCCGAGCCGCAGCACGGCGGCCAGCGTGCCGGCCGTGATCCGGTTGAGTCGGGACAGCCCGCTCCCGTCGTAGAGCCGGTTGGCCGGGTCCTCGACACCGAGCCGCCGGAGGACGTCGAGCACGGCGGCAGTGCCGGCGACCGAAGAGCCCTCCTGCCGCTCGGCGAGCCCGACGTGACGGGCCAGCACCTCGGCGGCCTGGTTGTCGCTGACCTCGAGCGTGCGCTCAACGATCTCTCCGAGCGGAGCACTCGAGACCGCCGCGACCTCGGGCGCCTCGGGCGGCGCCGCCCCTCGGACCAGCTTCGGCGGGACCGACAGACCGGCACTGCGCAGCGCGTTGCGGAACGCCAGGGCAGCCCCTTGTGCCGGATCGGACAGGTAGCCGGGTCCGTCCGGCGACCCGCCCTCGTCGACCCACAGCGCGCTGATCGGAGGGACGACGTCCTCGGGCACATAGCTGTCCGGCCAGGCCGGGTTCACGGCCGGCCCGGTGAAGTAGCTGTCGTCGAAGCCCAGGCTGGCGCGCTTGACGCCCAGCTGGGTGAGCCGCGCCACCGTCGCCCGGGCGAGGGTCTCCAGGTCCGCGCGCCGTGGATAGCTGCTGCGGGCGAGCCGTGCGGTGCTCGCCAGGAACGGGTCTCCGCCACCGACCAGGACCAGCCGTCGCGCGCTCGCGTCCCAGCGCACCGTGGTCCGGAAGCGGGCCATCTTGCCCATCGACTCCAGGGCAGCCGCCGCGGTGAGCAGCTTCGCGGTCGAGGCGGGCGTGATCGTGCCGGCGCCCCGGCGGTAGACGGCGCGGCCCGTGGCGAGGTCGGTGACCAGCACCGCGTAGTGCTTGCCGAGCACACCCTTGCGCAGCAGCGGCTGGACCACTGCGGCCACCCGGGTCGGGTCCACCGCCACGGATCCGTCCGGCTCGGCCACCGCGCGCACGGCCTTCGCCGGTGGCAGCCGCAGACCGACGGGAGGCTGCACGGCCGAGGGCTCGGCGCCCGGGTCGGGTGCGGCCAGTCCGAGCCGCTCCCCGAGGTCGAGGCGATAGCTCACGACCGCGGTGGCCAGCAGCAGCAGGACCACGATCTCGGCCACGAGTCCGGCCAGCCAGTGGCGTTGGTCACGCAAGGTGTCTCAAGGTCCCTTCGAATGTGCCGTTCCGGACGATTGTGCGCGACACTAGCCCCGCCGCGCCCGGTCCCGGGCGAACATTGTGTCTGGTGGAAGGAAGAGCCGTGGAGTTCGACGTACTCGTGGAGATTCCCAAGGGCGAGCGCAACAAGTACGAGGTCGACCACGAGTCCGGGCGGATCCGGCTCGACCGGATGCTGTTCACCTCGACCGCCTACCCCGCCGACTACGGCTACATCGAGAACACCCTCGGCCAGGACGGCGACCCGCTCGACGCGCTCGTCATCCTGCAGCAGCCGACCTTCCCGGGCTGCCTGATCGCCTGCCGCGCCATCGGCATGTTCCGGATGACCGACGAGGCCGGCGGCGACGACAAGGTCCTCTGCGTGCCGACCCACGACCCGCGGCTCGAGCACCTGCGCGACATCAACCACGTCTCGAAGTACGACCGCCTCGAGATCCAGCACTTCTTCGAGGTCTACAAGGACCTCGAGCCCGGCAAGTCGGTCGAGGGCGCCAACTGGGTCGGGCGCACCGAGGCCGAGGCCGAGGTCCGAGCCTCCTTCGAGCGCGCCATCACGGCCGGCACCCAGCACTGACCGCCGGGCTCCGCTCCGTCAGGACTTGACGGCCCGGAAGTACGCCATCGCACCCGAGTGGGAGATCGTGGCGTCCTCGAGACCTGCCTCGGTCAGCCAGGACCGCACCTCGGTCGTGGTGGCGCCCGGGCCGAGCAGCCCGGCGAACCGGCCCACCTGCCGCAGCGGCAGGTAGCGCACCCCGGAGTCGTTGAGCAGGGCACTGCCGCTCAGCACTCCGCCCGGGTGCAGCACGCGCCCCATCTCCCGCACGGCCTGGTGGGGGTCCGGGAAGCAGTGCAGCCCGGTGAGCGAGACCACGAGGTCGAACTCGCCGTCCGGGAAGGGCAGGTCTCCCACGTCGGCGAGCACCGGCTCGACCTGGGTGGCGACGTGACGTCGGGACGCAACCGCCATCGTCCGGTCGAGCATGGCCTGGGAGATGTCGGCCGCGACGTAGCGGATGCCCTGGCCGGGACGCAGGCCGCGCAGCGCCACCCCACCGCCGCACGGGACGTCCAGCACCGAGGATCCCGCGGGCTGCCGGCCGATCTCGGCGGCTGCGGCGTAGAGGCGACGAAGGTCGCTGCCGATGCCGGCCTTCCAGAGGACGCCACCGGCCTGCGGGTGCTCCACGCTCCAGTCGTACAGCGATGCCCACAACGGGTCCTCCCCCCAGCCTCCGAGCCCGGGGATGCGGAGCCGCTCCAGCATCAGTTCGCGTCCAGCATCTCGGCGGCCAGCATCTCGGCGGGGATCCCGAAGCCGTCGACGAGGTCACCCGCGATCGGCCGCACCTTGCGGCACAGCGAGGAGACCTCACGGCTGATCGCCTTCGAGCGGGCGCTGGAGAGCCGGCCGTGCTCCATCCACCAGCCGCGGTCGGCCTCGATCGTCGACAGCGCGAAGAGATCGCAGAGCAGGTCCATGGCCACCTTGGTGTCGCCCTCGGCCATGGCGGCCGTCTTGGCCACGAACGCCTCGAGGACGAGACGCTCGACGTGGGCACGCCCGGCGGCGATCACGTGGTCCTGCACCCGGCTGAACACCTCGACGGTGTCCATCCCCTGGTCCATCCCCCGCTTGAGCCGTCGCGCGACGCCGGAGAGCATGTGCTCCTCGCGCCAGCGCAGCATCGCCAGCTGGTACTCCGGGTCGAGCAGCCCGGCCTCCTGGTCCCAGCGGTCGTCGCCTCCCGGCAGCACGTCCTTGATCCGCTCGAGCAGCTTGTGCGCGCTGGTGCGCTCGACCACCGTCTCCACGGCGAGGTTGGCCACGAACCGCACCAGGCCGAACTGGTCGAGGTCACCGAAGTTCGACGAGTAGTCGGTCAGCAGGCCCTTGGCCACGAGCTGGAGCAGGATGTGGTTGTCGCCCTCGAAGGTCGTGAAGACGTCGGTGTCCGCCCGCAGGGATCCCAGCCGGTTCGCCATCAGGTAGCCGGCGCCGCCGCAGGCCTCGCGGCACTCCTGGATGGTCCGGGACGCGTGCCAGGTGCCGACGGCCTTGGTGCCTGCTGCGAGCGACTCCAGCGCCCGCCGCTGGCGGTCCGGGGCCTCGGTGGTGGAGAGCACGTTGTGCAGCTCGGAGAGCAGCGTCTCCTGCACGAAGTGCAGGGCGTAGGTCTTGGCGAGCAGCGGGAGCAGCCGGCGCTGGTGCATGCCGTAGTCGAGGAGGAGCTCCTCCTCCTCGACACCCGGCGCCCCGAACTGGCGACGCCTGTTGCCGTACTTCACCGCCACCGCCAGCGCCACCTTGCTGGCGTTGATCGCGGCACCCGCGACGCTGACCCGGCCTTGCACCAGCGTGCCGAGCATGGTGAAGAACCGGCGGTCGATGTTCTCGATGGACGAGGAGTAGTGACCGTTCTCGTCCACGTCGGCGTACCTGTTGAGCAACGAGGTCCGGGGCACCCGGACGCCGTCGAACCAGAGCCGCCCGTTGTCCACGCCGTTCAGGCCGATCTTCGCTCCGTCGTCCTCGATGCGGACACCGTCGAGCGGCTTGCCCCTACGGTCCCGGATCGGTACGACGAACGCGTGCACGCCCTCGGAGGACCCGTCGATCCGGAGCTGGGCGAAGACCACGGCCATGCTGGCGTGTGCCGCGGCGTTGCCGATGTAGTCCTTGCGGGAGTGGTCGTCGGGGGTCGTGATGACGAACTCCTGCGTCTCCCCGTCATAGGTCGCGTAGGTGCCGAGCGCCTGCACGTTGGAGCCGTGACCGGTCTCCGTCATGGCGAAACAGCCGAGGAGCTCCCCGGACACCAGGTCGGCAAGGTAGGCGTCGTGGTGGTGCTTCGAACCGAGCTGGAGGATGGCCCCTCCGAACAGGCCGAACTGGACGCCCACCTTCACCAGGATGGACAGGTCGCCGAACGCGAGCGTCTCGAAGGCGGCCACCGATGCCCCGATGTCCCCGCCGCCGCCGTACTCGGGCGGGAAGCCGAGCCCGGTCGCCCCGGTGCGCGACATGGCCAGCACCAGCTCGAGCACGCGCTCGCGGAACTCGTCGGTCGGCATCTCGATGGCGTCGTCGAGCACCTGGGCGTGCTCGGCGAGGTTCTTGCGGGTCATCTCGCGGATCTCGGCGTACTTGCCGTCGAGCAGAGCGGTCAGGGCTGGCACGTCGATGACGGGCTGCACGTATGCGGGCATGGAGGTCACTGTGCCGCATCGGGCGTCGAGCCGTCACGCGCCCCGAGGCGGGGCCGGTGCGTGGCACCGGGGCCGGCTCGGGGACGTGCGGGGTGTCAGGGACGCCCGAAGAAGTCCGGCGGCAGCCAGTAGTACATGTTGCTGATCTGGACGGGCTGGCCGGTGCGCGGCGCGTGGATGATCTGGCCGTTGCCGATGTACATCGCCACGTGGTGGATCGTCCCCGGCGTCGCGCCCCAGAAGACGAGGTCGCCGAGACGCAGCTGGGCGGCACCGATACGCGTGCTCTGGGCGAACTGGGCCACCGACCAGTGCGGCAGCGACTTGCCCCCGGCGCGCCAGGCCATCAACGTGAGCCCGGAGCAGTCGAAGGAGTTCGGACCCGCAGCGGCCCACAGGTAGGGCTTGCCGAGCTGGGCCAGCGCGTAGGCGACGGCCCGCTGGGCGCCGGTGCCCGGTGCGGGAGGCGTGCTGTCGATGGGCGGGAAGGCGGCGTTGTACCCGCCGCCGCCGGAGCCGGTGGGGCCGAAGCCGACCGCGTCCTTGGCGTCGTTGTGGTCCTGCTTGGCGTCCTTGGCCTTCTTGGCGGCCTCCTGCGCGGCCTTGCGCAGGGCGGCCGCGTTCGCGGCGGCGCGGGCACGGCTGGCCGCCTCGGCCCGTCGCTGGGCGATCCGCTCCAGGGCCTTCTGTCGCTTGCCGGCCAGCTCGACCGAGATGTCCTGGGCCTCGGCCAGGACGGTGATCAGCGCCTGGCGCTGCGTGGCGATCTGTGCGGCGGCGACCGAGGCGGCCGTCACGGCTGCCAGCGCGGCGTTCCGCAGCTCTCGGGCCTCGTCGGCCATCGCCGTCTGCTGCTTCTGCGCCTTCGCCGCGTCCTCCGTCGCCTGCTCGGCCACCACGGAGGCCGCCCGGAAGCGGTCATAGCTGGCCTCCATGGAGTCGCCGGCGCTCGCCACGACTCCGTAGCGGTTCATCAGGCCCTTGGGGCCCTCGTCGCTCATCATCGCGGTGGCACTGTTGAGCTCGGTGCCGTTCTGGTAGCTGTCGGTGACGAGCGAGACGATGCCGGCACGCTGGACCTCGACGGCGAGCTTGGCCTCCTCCTGGCGCACCAGGGCCAGGCGGAAGGCCTTGCGGGCCTCCTTGAGGCGCCAGATGGCCCCGTTGTAGGCCTCCGACGCGACACTCGCGTCCTCGCCGTCCTGGCGCAGCCTGGCGTTGGCCGCGGCGAGCTGGCCCTCGATCTGGCTGATGCTCTGGCGCTGCCGCTTCACCTCGGCCTTGGCCCGGTCCACCTGTGCCTGCGAGGGCACGTCGGCGCCGCGACCACCCGGCCTGGGTTCGGCGTTCGCGGCGCCGGCGAGCGTCGCGGTCAGGGCGAGGGTCGTGGCAGCAGCCAGGACGAGGCGGATGGCGGGGCGCACGCAGAATTGCCTTTCGTAGGAGGTCTCGTGCTGCTTCCCCACAGCACGAGACAATTCCGACACTAGGGCTCTCGCGTCACTTGATGAACACTTTTCACATAATTACGCCGGTGTGATCCGCGTGGTCCCTTGACAAACTACAGCCGTGTCATTCGATTTTTCGTCCCTTTTGTCGCATCTTGTGTCCCACCAGTCACATGCGTTACGCCCCTGCCGCCGACTCCCGGGCGGTGCGCACCCGGAAAATGCCTTGTGAGTGGACTAGTCCGATTTAGGGGATATGTCCAGCATCCAAAACGGCTCTGTCCCCCGCAGGCCTCGGCCGCCTCAGCGGCTCTCGGCCTCGACCGGCACGTCGCTGGTGGTGGTGGTCGGGTGCGAGTGCAGCCCGTCGCGGTCGAACTTCTGCCCGGTGGCGATCCCCCCGAGGTAGAACGACAGGAACGCGATCACCGCACCGGCGATGTCGTCGGCGATGTAGTGCCAGCCGAAGTACGTCGTGGAGAGCAGCGTGATCGCCATGTAGGCCCAGAGCACGATCTTGATGATCCGGTGGCGAACGGTGTACTGCGCCACCAGCGCCATCAGGAGGGTCACGGCCACGTGCAGCGAGGCGAACCCCGCGACCGACTGCACCCCGTTGGAGAACGGGTCGAAGCGGATGTTCTGCCGCCCGTAGTAGAGCGCGTCCTGCAGCGCCGAGACCCCGGTGGTGTCGAGGTTGCTGTAGAGCCAGGGAAAGGCGAAGTTCGGGCCCAGGGTCGGGATCAGGTAGTAGCTGGCCGTGCCCAGGGTCCAGCAGATGCACTGGGCGGTGACGTACCAGTAGCCGAAGCTCACGTTGCGCGACCAGACCAGCCAGATGGTCACCGAGATCGGCACCATGGGCAGGAAGATCAGGTAGACCCAGGACAGCGCGTGCGCCGAGACGCTGGTGCCCAGGAGGTTGTGCAGCAGCAGGGCCGGGTCGTTGCCGAACAGGAGCCACTGGTCCAGCCGGTGCAGCGCGTAGTCGCCCTCCCGGGTGACACCGCCGCCGCGGACGAACGGCAGGAAGTTCTTCAGGTTGCGATAGCTGACATAGGTCACGTAGAAGCAGATCAGGCCGATCACGACCAGGGTGATGCGGTCCCGGGTCCAGTGCTCGCGGATCAGCAGCCGCGCCTCGCCCTTGAACTCCGAGAGCTTTCCGCGGGTGCGCCACAGGGTGCGGGGAACGATGTCCGCGATGAAGGCCCCGGCGCACAGCATCGGGAGCCGCACCCACGCGGGACCGAGGAAGCCGTCGGGATCACGCAGCGGGTAGCCCAGCGACTGACCGGTGATGATCGCCAGCACACCCATGACCACGGCGATCGTCACCATGGGTGCATAGGCGCGACGCTTCACAGGGGCAGTCTAGGGTCCCGCCCGTCACCGCGGGGCAGGGGTGCCATCCGGTTCATATCGACGGAAACCCTCACCTCGGCACCCACGCGGACGTCGGTTCCGGGCGGCGCCACTCCCGGGAGGGACCCGGCCCCGTCGACGTCGAGCTGGACCCGGATCTGGTCGAGGGTCACCCGAGCCTCCTCCACCCGGGCGGTCATCGGCCCGGTCGGGTCCACCCGGAGCGCGGACCGGCGCAGGGCCACGGCCCCCCAGGTCGCCCCGGGGGCGGTCAGGTCCCGGAGCCTGCGGGACGCCTCCCCCTCCAGGACGGTGGCGTAGCCGAGGAAGTGCGCCGTCCACCCGTCGGCGGGCGCCCGCCAGACCTCGTCGAGGGTGCCGCTCTGCACGATCCTGCCCTCGCGCATCACCGCCATCCGGTCGGCGACCGCGAACGCCTCCTCGTGGTCGTGGGTGACCAGCATCGCGGTGGCCCCCGCCCGTCGCAGGATGTCGTGGAGCTCGGCGGCCAGCCGCTCCCGCAGTCCGCGGTCCAGGGCACTGAGTGGTTCGTCGAGGAGCAGCAGCCGCGGGCTGACCGCCAGTGCCCGGGCGAGTGCCACCCGCTGCCGCTCACCCCCGGACAGCGTCGTCGGCAGGCGATCCGCGTAGTCGTCGAGCCCGACGAGCCCGAGCAGCTCGGCGACCCGTTCGCGCTGGTCGGCCCGGCTCCGGTGGCGCAGTCGCAGCGGATAGGCGATGTTGGCCGCGACGTCGAGGTGGTCGAAGAGCTGGCCGTCCTGGAACATCAGCGCGAACCCGCGCTTGTGCGTGGGAACGCCGGCCAGGTCTGCTCCGTCGTACGCGATGGAGCCGGAGGAGGGTGACTCCAGCCCCGCCACGGCACGCAGCAACGTCGACTTGCCACAGCCGGACGGCCCCAGGACGGCGAGCACCGACCCCGCAGGGAGGTCGAGGTCGACGTGGTCGACCGCCACCGTGTCGTGGAAGCGCACGCTCAGGTCGTGCACGTGCAACCCTCGCCCGACAGGCGGCCGGGCAGCGTTGGTCGAGCTCGTCGGGACCATCTCAGAAGGTTCCCATCGATCCGACCCGCAGCCGCTGGACGGCGAACATCACTGCGGCGGTCGTCGCCGCGAGCAGCACGGAGGCAGCCATCGCCATCCCGAAGTTCTCGACCCCCGGGCGTCCGATCAGCCGGTAGATCACCACGGGCAGGGTGGGGTTGTCGTCGCGGGCCAGGAAGCTCGTGGCGCCGAACTCGCCCAGCGAGACCGCGAAGGCGAAGCCTGCCGCGGCCAGCAGTGCGCGCCAGGCGACCGGGAGGTCCACGGTCAGCAGCACCCGCAGCGGACCGGCGCCGAGGGAAGCCGCCGCCTGCCGCTGGCGGTCGTCGATCGAGCGGAGCACCGGTCCGATCGTGCGTACGACGAGGGGAAGCGCCACCATCGCCTGCGCGATCGGGATCAGCAGCGCGGAGCTGCGCAGGTCGAGCGGCGGCCGGTCGAGCGTGATCAGGAAGCCGAAGCCCACTGTCACAGCGGACACACCGAGCGGCAGCATGAACAGGCCGTCGAGCAGCCCGGTCAGGCGGCCGCTGCCCGGTCGCGAGACCAGGAACGCGACGACTGCGCCGAGCGAGAGCGAGATCGCGCTGGCGGCCAGGGCGATCGTCAGCGAGTTCGCCAGCGCCTCGGTCGCCGGCACCAGCAGCGCGTTGCGGGACCCCGTGGTGCTCAGCGCGCGGTAGTTGTCGAGTCCCCAGCTCTCACCCCGACGCAGCGAGGCGGTGACCAGCGAGACGAGCGGGGCCATCAAGAAGGCCATCACGGCTGCGGTCCAGACAAGGACGCCGACATGGGCCCGACGCGGCGTCGGGACCGGGCGGCTGGTCCGGTCGACGGTCCCCGAGTTCCTGCGGACGCGGGCGGAGAGAGCGAGCAGGCCGACGATCACGAGCACCTGGAGCACCGAGAGCGCGGCCGCTCCGGTCAGGTCGAGCTCCTGGGTCGTGAGCAGGTAGATCTCCGTCTCCACGTTGGCGTAGCGCAGGCCGCCCATCGTCAGGACGACACCGAAGGCGGTCGCGCAGAACAGGAAGACCACGCTGGCGGCAGACACGACGCCGGGCAGCAGGGCCGGCAGCGTCACGGTGCGGAGGACCTGCCACGGGCTCGCCCCGAGCGCGGCCGCGGCCTCCTCGCGTCGCGGGTCGATCGTCTCCCAGAAGGCCCCGACGGTGCGCACCACGACACTGATGTTGAAGAAGACCAGTGCCGCCACGATCGCCGCGGCCGAGCCGTCGAGGTGCAGCGCGCCCAGCGGGCCCGACGGTGCGATCAGCTGGCGGAACGCGACCCCGACCACCACCGTCGGCAGCACGAACGGCACGACCACCAGGGCCCTGAGCAGGTCTCGCCCCGGGAACCGCAGCCGGTGCAGCGCGAAGGCGACCGGAACCCCGGCGACCACGGCCAGCAGCGTCGCGGTGGCTGCCGACCACAGCGTGAACCACAGCACCCGGTGCACCCGTGGCCGGCCGAGGACCTCGAGCACCGTGCCGGGGGCGAACGACCCCTCGGGCCAGAAGCCCCGCGCCAGCATGCCGCCGACCGGGTAGAGGAAGAACGCGACGAGCGCGGCCAACGGGATCGCGGCCAGCGCCGCGGTCCCGATCCGGCGTCGCGTCCGACCGATCACTGGCTGGTGATGTCCCGCCACTCGCGCAGCCACGTGGCGCGGTTGCTGGTGATCTCCGCCGGGTCCACGACGTAGGGGTCCGGGGAGACCGGCGCGTGCGCGGCCCACGCCTCGGGCAGGTCCACGCTCGCGTCGACGGGGTAGACGTACATGTTGTCCGGCAGGGCTGCCTGGAACTCACGGCCGAGCATGAAGTCGATGAACCGCTCCATGCCACGTGGGTTCTTCGCGCCCTTCAGCACCCCGGCGTACTCCACCTGCCGGAAGCAGGTGTCGAGCAGGGCACTCGTGGTCGGCTCCGACCCGCCCTCGGGGATGGTGAAGGGCGGCGAGGAGGAGTACGACGTCACGATCGGCCGGTCGCCCTTGCCGCCACCGGCGGTGAAGTCGACCTCGTAGGCGTCGGACCAGCCCGCGGTGAGCTTGGCGCCGTTGGCCATCAGCCGGGTCCAGTAGTCCTGCCAGCCGTCGCCCTTCGCACTGATCGTCGCGAGCAGGAAGGCCAGCCCGGGAGAGGAGGTCGTGGCACCCGGCGTGACGAACAGGTCCTTGTAGGCGGGGTCGGTGAGGTCGTCGAGGGTGGTGGGCGCTGCCAGCTCCTTCTCGGCGAACCAGGTCTTGTCGACGTTCACGCACACGTCGCTGTAGTCGACCGGGGTGAGCTGCTGCGCCGCGGGACCGTCGAGCCGGAACTTCTCGGCCGAGTCGGGCAGGGCCGCCGAGGAGTACGCCGCGAGCACGCCCTCGTCCACCGCCCGTGAGGCGAAGGAGTTGTCGATGCCGTAGACCCCGTCCGCCAGCGGCGAGCCCTTGGTGAGCACCAGCCGGTTCGTGAGCTGACCGGCGTCGCCCTGGGGCTGCACCTTGACGGTGATCCCGGTCTTCGACTCGAACTCGGCCAGGATGTCGTCGGACATCGCCCACGAGTCGTGGGTCGCGACGACGAGCGTCTTGGAGTCCGGGTTGGTGGCACCGCTCGGCGCATCGGAGCCGCTGCTGCCGCACGCGGCGAGAAGCCCGAGCGCGAGCATCGAGCCGAGAACAGCTCGTGCAGGCAGGGGTGGACGTCGGAATGGACGGACATGGAACACGGGAAATCTCCTTCGACTTCCTTCGCCGGTACTAACCGGAGCAGGTTCAAGGGTCTGCGGCTGTTCGCACTCTCAGCGCCTCACGGCGCTCCCCTGTCGGACCTCGCCACCCTAGCCGAGTGCGGCGAACCTGATCGTCGACCCGTCCAGCCGAGCGATGCGTCCCTGGAGCGCCAGCAGCTCGAGGTGGGCCAGCGTCTCGAAGGCGGCGAGGACGCCGTCGAAGGGTCCGAGGTCGTCGCGGGAGCGCTCGTGCCGCGTCCAGGGCAGCTCGCCGGCCACCTCCCAGGCGGTCGCCGCGCCCGACGTCACGGCGGCGTACGACTGCTGCAGGCGTACGTCGTGGTGGGCCACCAGCTCGTCGACGCGGGTGTGCACGGAGTCCATCACCGGGCCGTGGGCCGGGAGCAGCATCATGTCCGGGAGCGCCCGCACCTTGGCCAGCGAGACGAGGTAGTCGCGCAGCGGCTGCTGGACGTACGCCGGTTCGAAGCCGATCGACGGCGTGATCGTGGACAGCACATGGTCTCCGGCGAACAGCAGCGACGCCGCAGCGTCGGCGAAGACGTAGTGACCCTGCGTGTGCCCGGGAGTCGAGAGGGCATCGAGCCGGCGGGCGCCGAGATCGACGACCAGATCACGGTCGAGCCACTCGTCCGGCATCCCGTAGTCGTCCACCGGTGACCGGCCGGTGGGCATCATGCTGCGCCACCCGGCGGCGAGCTCCTCGGCCCCGGCCGCACGGAGCCGGTCCAGGTTGGGGTCGGCGTTCAGCACGTCGCTGTGCATCAGGTCCATCGTCGCCTTGTCGCCGAGCCCGAGCGACACGTGTGCGCCGACCTCCTGCCCCACGACGTAGGCCTGCGTGTAGTGGTCCCGGTGCATGTGGGTGACGAGGAAGCGACGGATGTCACGACAGCCGTACCCCAGCTGCGCCAGTCCTGCGTCGAACAGCTTCCGCGACTCGGGAATGGCCCATCCCCCGTCGATCAGCACCAGGCCGTCGTCGGTCTCCAGGATGTAGACGTTGACCGCGCGCAGACCGTCCATCGGGAGCGGCAGCGGCATCCGGTGCACGCCCGGCGCCACCTCGAAGACCCCGGGCTCGGCCCACTCGGCTCGACCAGCCCGAGTGGCGACCGGGTCACTCACGGGCGGCACCCGAGGTCTCCAGCGGGCTCTCGCTCGGGCCGAGCTTCTGCACCGCGACCCTCCGGTTCCTCTTCATCAGGGCGGCGACGCTACCAACCTGCGGCCCGTCACCGGAGGCGGCTCCTCGACCTTGGCCAGCACCGGGGCGTCGCCGGTGCGAGGTACAGCCACCAGCGACAGCGCGACAGGCACTAGCTCTTGTGGGCTCGCTCCCCGACCGGACGTCTGGAGTCGTCGTCGCGCTCGTCCCAGCCCCGGCACACGGCGAGGGCCTCCCGGGCGCTCTCGGCGCTTGCGTCCGCGCCGATCATCGAGCCGAGCCGACGCACGGAGCTGAAGGGCCGGCCTCCGACCAGCACCCGCACGTGCTCGCAACGGGCATCTGCCCTCACCACCCGGATCAGCTCACGCACGCCGCGGATGTGGCCCACCATCGTCGCGGAGACGGCCAGGACGTGCGCTCGCTGCTCCGCCACGGTCTCGACGACGTCCTCCACGGGGACGTCGGCTCCCAGGAACGTCGTGTGCCAGCCGTCCTGCTCGAGGAGGTCCGAGATCATCCGGATGCCGACCTCGTGGGTCTCGAAGGCCGCCGTGGTGGCCACCAGGTTCCGCCCCCTCGGGATCCGGTCGACCAGGAGCCGGGGGTAGAGCATGGAGAGTGACATCTGGGTGATGGCGGTGACGTAGTGCTCGTGCGCGATCGTTATCTCGCCCCGCTCCCAGAGTCGTCCCAGCTCGTTCTGTGCCGGCTCGAGGATGCCGAGCATGATCTCAGCCACCTCGAGGTCGGTCGCCGACGCCTCCCTGATGACCTGGATCGCGTCGTCTCGCCGACCGTTGAGGGCCGCATCGAGGTAGTCGCGTGCGGGCCCGGCGCCGAGATCCGGAACAGTGCGCGGACCGGCGAGGCTGGGGCTGAGGGCGGCGACCGCCTCGTGCATTGCCGCCAGCGCGCGGGCCGCCTCGCCCGGCAGGCAGTCGTTCAGCACCTTGTTGACCGAACGGTCGACCTCTTCGGGCCCGAACGGCGCACCGACCGAGCGCAGGCGTACCTCCTGCCAGCGCTTCTCGCCGACGAGGAGCTCCGGCAGGTCCAGGGCCAGGGCACTGTCGAGCGCCTCGAGATGACTGCGTGCGACATCGATGACCGCGTCCGACAGCATCCTCAGGTCGGCCGCCACGTCTCCAGCGACGAGGCGCGGCTCCCTCGGCACAGAACTCAGCGTGGCTGATTCCCAGGCGGGGTTCATCTTCGCAGCGTAGATGGCACGCCAGGCGGATCCGACCGTGGACTAGTGGGGCTGGTGATGCGCAACCGGGACTGTTAGTGGGGCGTTCAGGCAGGTTGTGGCGCCGGTGACCCCGGTTCGAAGGCAGCGAGCATCTGCTCGAGGGCCTGTTGGTCGGGCCCGACGAACTGCTCCGCTTCCGGCGCAACGGAGATCATGTCCAGGTAGTCCGCCATTCGTCCGCGCGACGGCGGCAGGTGCGAGCTCAGGATCAGCTCGGGGTCCATCTCGCGCAGCGGCTCCAGGGACTCCTGCAGTCGGGCGGTGTCCACACCGTGCACCCACGGGCTGTCGATGGTGGCCCACAGCAGCTGACCCGCCCGCAGCTGGTCGGCCGGGACGTCGCCGACCTCGCTGCACGATGCCAGCTCTTCGGTGGGCAGTGGGGCGCCGAAGCAGTCGGAGCTCACGCAGGTCCGCGAGCGGTCGTCGTAGAAGCCGACGGTTGCCGGGCTGTCATAGAGCGGCGGTCGGAACGCCGTGAGGGTGCGGTCCCCCACGTCGATCTTCTGCCCCGGGTTGAGCAGGAAGACCCGGTCCAGCGGCAGCGGCCGCTCGGTGGACATGATCCCGACGCCGATGAACGTGGTGATCACGCGTGCCTGCGGCGCAGCCTCGAGCAGCTCGAACAGCGAACCGGTGTGGTCCCGGTCCGGGTGGGTCAGCCAGATCCACCTGACGTCCTCCGGGTCGAGGACCGACCCCAGGGCGTCCATGAAGCCGGTGTCTGGCGTGCCGAGCCCGGTGTCGACCACGACGGGCTCCGCGGCATGGATGACGAAGGCGTTCACGGGTAGGAACCCGAGCCCGGGCACTTCGGCACTGTCATTGAGGACGGTGACGTCACTTCGCAGTCGATGAATCTCCATGGGTCCTCCCGCAGCCGGTGGCACCGGCGACCACCCCGAGAACCGGTGAGCTTGGGAAGAGATTTCTCCGCAGGTCGGAGAGGTGTCAAGCAATGGTTGCGACCAGCCACGAACGTGGTCTACACGTCCGCCCGTGGTGTTCTGGCTGGTGAGACCGCCATCTCGTCGGTGGGCGGGCAAGAGGCACGGTCGGACAGGGGTGTGGCTCAACGGCGCGGTTGTTGACGGGTGCGCGATCAGGCCAGTGTCGGCAGCCTGGAGAGGGAGTCGGCCAGGGCGGACTGCACGTCGGCGTCCTCCCACTGGTGGTCGGTGACGTTGCCGGAGAGGTAGGCGTCGTAGGCGGGGAGGTCGAGGTGGCCGTGCCCGCAGAGCGCGGTCACGATGACCTTCTCCTCGCCGGTCTCCTTGCACCGCAGGGCTTCCTCGATGGTTGCCGCGAGCGCGTGCGTCGGCTCGGGGGCGGGCACGATGCCCTCCGTGCGGGCGAACAGCACCCCGGCGGCGAAGCACTCGCTCTGCGGCTTGGCGACCGCCTCCATCTCACCGGTCTCGTAGAGGTGGCTGATCAGCGGACTCATCCCGTGGTAGCGCAGCCCCCCGGCGTGGATCGGATCAGGCACGAAGTCGTGGCCCAGCGTGTGCATCTT
This sequence comes from uncultured Actinomycetota bacterium, assembly GCA_963791105.1. Lineage (GTDB taxonomy): Bacteria > Actinomycetota > Actinomycetes > Propionibacteriales > Nocardioidaceae > Marmoricola. The sequence goes on from CAWBRA010000008.1 coordinate 383,762, forward strand.
CATCAACGGAGTCAGCCCTGCGGTGTCCCCGAAGTCATAGGCGTAGGTGCCCTTGGTGAGCGAGGGGCACGCAGCCGGCTCCACCGCCAGCACCGACGGGTTCATCCGGCCGGCCCACTTCTCCCTCAGGAACGGGAACATCAGCCCGCCGAAGTTCGACCCGCCACCGGTGCAACCGACGAGAAGGTCGGGCGTCTCCCCGGCCTGGGCGAGCTGGAGCAGCGCCTCCTCACCGATGATCGTCTGGTGCATCAGCACGTGGTTCAGCACGCTGCCGAGCGCATAGTTCGAGGTCGGGTCCTGGGCCGCGACCTCGACGGCCTCGCTGATCGCGATGCCCAGTGACCCTGTCGAGTCGGGGTGCTCGGCGAGGATGCTCCGACCGGCCTCGGTCAGGTCCGAGGGGCTGGGGTGCACGGTGCCGCCGAACGTCTCGATCATCATCCGCCGGTAGGGCTTCTGGTCGTACGACGCCCGCACCTGCCAGACCTCGCAGGCCAGGTCGAACTGTGCGCACGCGAACGCCAGGGCCGTGCCCCACTGGCCGGCTCCGGTCTCCGTGGTGAGCCGCTTGATCCCTGCCTTGGCGTTGTAGAACGCCTGCGGGACTGCGGTGTTCGGCTTGTGCGAACCGGCCGGGGAGACCCCTTCGTACTTGTAGTAGATCCGTGCCGGTGTGCCCAGCGCCTTCTCCAACCGGTGCGCCCGGTACAGCGGACTCGGGCGCCACAGCCGGTAGACGTCGAGCACCTCCTCGGGGATGTCCACGTACTGGTCGGTGGACACCTCCTGGAGGATCAGGTCCATCGGGAAAAGAGGGGCCAGGTCGTCCGGACCCACCGGCTGCCCGGTGCCCGGGTGCAGCACCGGCGGAGGTGGGGTCGGGAGGTCGTGCAGCACGTTGTACCAACGGGTCGGCATCTCGCTCTCCGCGAGCTCGTACTTGTGCTGCTGCACCTGCGACATAGCGGCTCCTGAGCTTGGGACGGCTGCTGGCTCCCGAGGCTAGTGACCCGCGGCGCGCCGGGCTAGGGGTCCGGTGCGCTGGAATGGCGGGTCAGGTGACGCGCGCGGTCAGGTAGTAGCAGTCGACCGCCGGCGTCCCCCCGTAGCCCTCCGGCAGGTACGGCGCCGGGCCCGTGACCGCCAACGGCGTCCACACGCCCTCGCCCTGCAGTCGGTCGACCACGGCCTGGCAGCCACGTGCGTGCCAGAGATCCTCGCGCTGCGTCACGACGACGAGGCCGCCCGGCCGCACCACCCTCGCGAGCTCCCGCCACACCACCTCGACTTCGGGGAGGTAGGTCATCACGCCCACACAGACCACTGCGTCGAAGCTGTCGTCCTCGACCGAGAGGGGCTGCTGGAGATCAGCGAGCTCGACCGAGTCATAGACCCCGAACCGCCGAGCAATCTCGAGGGACGCCTGCGAGACGTCCAACCCGACGATCTGTCCCGTGAACTCTCGAGCACGAAGCGCCCGGCCGACCAGTCCCGTGCCGCACCCGACGTCGAGCACCGAGCCCGCCTCGGGATGGCGGGTCGTGACGGTCTCCGCAACCACCTGGGGCGCTCGGTAGGACCACGAGGCCAGGTCCTCGTCGTAGCCGCTCGCCCACTCGTCATAGCGGTCGGCGACCTCACGAGGATCGCTCGTGCCCTGGTGCAGCCAATCGCCGATCGGGACGTCATCGGAAGCCATCGCGAGAGCGTCTCACGCAACATCATCGGTGTCAGGCTCGTCGCCCACGACAGCCAACGCCGCCGTTGCCGGAAGGCAGCCTGACGGTCCGTCACCGCCACGGGGGTTCGCGTCGAATCCCCTGTCACAGCTGCGGATTCTCGCCCAGAAACTGTCGGTGCCCGGCGCTTGGATTGGTCTATGAGCAGCCAGCCGATCGACCCCCGGTGACCCAGGGCCCCTCTCATCCGAACGTCAGGACTTCGCCAGCAGCGGCGCGAGCGTCCGCATCCCAAAGTGGGATGCGTCGGGGTATGATGGGTGGCATGAGCACTCAGATCGCTGTTCGCCTCCCCGACGCGATGGTGGCCTTCCTGGACCGCATCGTCGCCACCGGTAAAGCTCCCAGCCGGGCCGCGCTCGTCACGGTGGCGGTGGAGCGGGAGATGCGTCGACAGGCTGCCGAGCAAGACGCCCAGCTCCTGCGTGAGCACGGCCCCGCCGACGACCTGGACGATCTGGTGCAGTGGAGCAGCACCCACCTCGGGGTCGAGGACTGATCGGTGCGCGAGATTTGCCTGGTGCGTCTCGACAAGACCCGGCCGGCACTGGTCTTGACCCGCGAAGCGGCGCGGGCCGCGATGACCAAGGTGACCGTCGCTCCCATCACCACCGCCATCAAGGGCTTGTCCAGCGAGGTTCTGGTCGGACCCGACAACGGGCTGGATCACGACTGCGTGATCGCCCTCGACAACGTCATCACCGTCCCGGTGAACGTGCTCGGTCGCACCGTCGGGTACCTCAGTGCCGAACAAGAGGCTCAGCTGGCGCGCGCCGTGGTCTTGGCCTACGACCTCGAGCTACCCCTTCTCGAATGACCCGCAGGCGCGCCGACAGCGGCCGAGAGTGCACCGCACCTGCATGCACCGGGTTGTCCTCGGGTACCGATGCCTCAACGCACACTGTCTGTTCAGGAGGGCGTCCTATGCGCATCGGCTACTTCCTCTCCACCGAGGAGTACGACCCCGACCAGCTGATCGAGCAGGCCGTGGCGGCCGAGCGGGCCGGCTTCGAAGGTCTCTGGATCAGCGACCACTTCCACCCCTGGAACGCCGAACAGGGCAACAGCCCCTTCGTGTGGAGCGTGATCGGCGCGATCAGCCAGGCCACCGACCTGCCCGTCACGACTGCCGTCACCTGTCCGATGATCCGGACGCATCCCGCGATCATCGCGCAGGCCGCCGCCACGAGTGCGCAGATGCTGGGCGGGCGCTTCACTCTCGGTGTCGGCACGGGCGAGGCCCTCAACGAGCACATCCTGGGCACGGTCTGGCCCTCGGCCGACGTGCGGCTCGAGATGCTCGAAGAGGCCGTCGCCCTGATCCGTGAGCTCTGGACGGGAGACGTCGTGACGACCGAGGGCAAGCACTACCGGGTCGACCACGCCCGCATCTACAACCTGCCCGACACCCCGACCGACATCTACGTCTCGGGGTTCGGGCCCAAGGCCACCGACCTGGCTGCGCGGATCGGGGACGGGTTCATCAGCACCTCCCCCGATGACGGCCTGCTCGCGGTGTTCAAGGACAAGTCCGGCGGCAAGCCCGCGCAGGCCGGCGCCAAGGTCGCCTACGCGCCCACCGCCGAGGAGGGCTGGGAGCACGCTCACCGCCTCTGGCCGAATGCCGGTCTCCCTGGCGAGATGGCCCAGGTGCTGCCCACCCCGGAGCACTTCGAGCAGGCGACGGAGCTCGTGACGATGGAGTCCACGCGGAAGTCCGTCGTGGCCGGCAACGACATCGGCCAGCACATCGAGCAGATCGAGAAGTACGCCGACGCCGGCTACGACGAGCTCTACATCGCCAACATGGGCCCGCACTACGCCGACATGATCTCGTTCTACGGCGAGAAGGTGCTGCCCGACGTGCGTGGCTGACACACAACCTCCCGCCTACGGTGAACGGAGCCTCAGCCGGGATCATCGCGAGGCGTCGGCTGCAGCGTGACACGGCGTTCCCCGTAGTCAGCGCACGTTGGCTCCGGGCCGCCTGCGGGGCGGGTCGACCACCGGACGCTCGGCACGCGGTGGTGCGGCGGGCAGCAGCGCGAGCGCGACACCGAGCGAGACCACCAGGATCCCCCCGTCGAGCAGCAGTCCTGCGCGTACGCCGGACTGGAGCGCTGCCGGCCCCGGGGACGGCCCGGCCACGTGCCACACGACCGCACCGGTGACCGCCAGCCCGGCGGCACCGCCGACCTGGCGCAGCGCGTTGACCACCCCGGAGACCGCGCCGGCGTCCCGGGAGGTGGCACCCCCCACCGCGCAGAGCGTCAGAGGGACGGCGACCACGCCGAGTCCGGCGTACGCCAGCAGGCTGGGGACCAGCACCCCCAGCACCCAGGAGCTCGCGTCGTCCAGACGCGAGAGCCAGAGCATCCCGACCGCCGAGGCGGCCAGGCCGACCGCCACGACGGCGCGAACGCCGAGCCGCGTCAGCAACGGCGGACCCAGCCGGGCACCGGCCACGAGCACCAGCGTGGACGGCAGGAACACCCCCGCGGTGCGCAGCGGCGACCACTGCCAGACCGTCTGGAGCTGGAGGGTCATGTAGAAGAACGTGCCGACCATCGCCGCCGCCGTGGTCGCCAGCACCAGGAACGCGCACGCCCGGCTGCGGTCGGCGAACAGGCCGAGCGGCACCAGCGGGCTCGGGTGTCGGCGCTCGAGCGTCAGGAAGCACCCTCCGAGCACGACCGCCGACACCGCGCCCACGAGGAGCAGCGGGAGCGGGACCCGCGTGGAGCCCACCTCGTCGGGCGCAGCCAGGATCAGGACGGCGACGAAGAGCGTGGCGGTCGTCGTCCCCGTCACCGCACCGGGCACGTCGAGCCGCCCGCGCCCGGACTCCGGCACCGGCAGCAGGAGCAGCGTGCCGACCACCAGCAGCACGCCGATCGGGACGTTCACGAACATCACCCACCGCCACGACAGCGTCGAGGTGATCACGCCGCCGAGCACCAGCCCCACCCCGCCCCCGCTGGTGGCGAGCGCGGTGTAGATCCCGACCGCACGAGCCCGTTCGGCCGCCCCGGTGAACGACGTGGTCAGCAGCGACAGCGCGGTAGGTGACACCGCGGCCGCGCCGGCCGCCTGGAGCACCCGGGCCCCGATCAACCAGCCGGGTCCGGTGGCCAGTCCGCCCATCAGCGAGGCGACGGTGAAGACCAGCAGGCCCGCGACGAACACACGTCGGTGTCCCCACCGGTCCCCGAGCCGTCCGCCGAGCAGCAGCAGACCACCGAAGACCACCGCGTAGCCGGCCACCACCCAGGCCAGTCCCGGCCCGCTGAAGTGCAGTCCCCGGCGGATGTCGGGCAGCGCGATGTTCACGATGGTGGCGTCGAGCAGCACCATCATCTGGGCCACCGACGGCAACCACAGTGCGGCGGTGCGGGACGGACCGGTCGGCGAGGTCACCGGCCGGCTTCGAGCTCCAGGCGGCGGCGCAGCGGTTCGCGCAGCACCTTGCCGATGCCGTTGCGCGGCAGCTCCCACACGAACTGCACCCGGTCCGGCCACTGCAGGTAGCTGATCCCCTGCTCGGCGAGGTGCTCGTGCAGCTCGCCGAGCGTCACCGGGCTGCCCTCGGGCACCACGACCGCGCAGACCAGGTCGCACGCCGGGGCCGCCGGATCCGGGTAGCCGACCACGGCGACGTCCTTGATCCGCGGGTGCTCCGCGAGCATGCCCTCGGCCTCCAGCACCGAGACCATCCAGCCCATCGAGCGGTTGATCAGGTCACGGCGCCGACCCACGATCCGGATGCCGTCCCGACCGTCGTCCCGGGCCAGGTCGCCGGTGTCGAACCAGCCGTCCTCCAGGCAGGCCTCGTAGTCGGCGCGCTGCCCGAGGTAGCCCAGGCACTGGTTCGCGCCCCGCACCAGCAGCCGACCACCGTCGGCGCCGTCCGCAGCCACCACCCTCGTCTGCATCCAGGGCATCGCCCGGCCGTCGCTGCGCGTCGCCCAGTCGGCCGGGTCGTCGGGCATGGTCACGGTCACGGCGCCGTTCTCGGTCATCCCCCACAGCGAGTGCAGGGGCACCCCGAAGGCCCGGCGTACGTCGTCGACCAGCCGGGGCTGGACCGGCGCGGAACCGGTGACGATCCGCACCAGCGCCGAGGTGTCCCGCGGGTGGGCGAGCTGCTCGGCGACGGCCGCGGTGACGAAGGACGGCGCGGCGTAGAGCCAGGTGACCCGGTTCTCCGCGACCTCCTCGAGCACCCGGTCGGTGTCGTGGTTGTCCCACAGCACGACGTTGGTCGCGCCCAGGTGCAGTGACTGGAGGATGCCGTAGGTCATCCCCGCCATGTGCGACTGGTAGCCCGGCAGGAAGATCACGTCGTCGGGGCCCAGCGCGTGGGGCACTGACGTGCTGCGGACCGCGGAGGCGATCGTGTTCAGCGTGTGCACGGCGCCCTTCTTGCGACCAGAGGTGCCGGAGGAGTAGATCACCACGGCGGGGTCGTCGGGTCCGACCGGGTCGGCCAGCTCACCCGCCTCCGGCAGCGGGCCGTTCCGGAACTCCGCATCGAAGTCGACCAGCGGCGGCCCGCTCGCGCCCGGTGTGCTCGGCCCGGCCGCTTCCACGGGGTCGGTGAGCACGGCGATCGCGCGCACCGAGGCAGGTGCGGCCTCGCGCAGCAGGTCGGCGCAGCGGCGCCCCTGGTAGTGGTCCACGGTCACGCACGCAGTCACCTCGCCCACCCGCATCGCGTGGGCAGCCTCGGCCTGGTCGAACAGCGGGAGCACCGGGGAGCTCAGCGCCCCGATCCGCGCGCAGGCCAGGTAGAGCGCGGTGAGCTCCCACGTGTTCGGGAGCCAGAGCAGCACCACGTCGCCGCGTCGTACGCCGAGGCGCTGGAGGGCGGCGGCATACCTCTCCACGTGCTCGAGCAGCGTGGCGTAGCCGATCACCTCGCGCGGGCGGCCCGTCCGGGCGGACACGACGGCAGGATGGTCCGGGCGCTCCGTCGCCCACCGGACCAGGTCGTCGACGAACGTCTCGTCACGCCACCAGCCCTGCTCGCGGTAGTGCACGCGCGTCGCCTCGTCGGGAAGGTCGATGCTGCTCCAGTCAGGCACGCGGGTCCTCCTCGTCGAGGAGCACCTTCACGACGTGCTGCGGCAGCGGGGTGGCCAGCCCGACGCGGGTGCTGGCCCACACCTCGTCCTGGGCGCCGTCCCGGCCACGGGTCAGTCCCACCGCGGAGTCGTCGGTGTCGATGATCGCCAGCGCCGCCCGGTAGTCGGCGAACAGCAGCTCACCGGGAGGCAGCATCCGGGTGCGCGAGACCCGCATGCCGGCCCCCTCCAGGTGCCCGAGCAGGCCCGCGGTCACGAGACGCCAGTACTCCCGCGGGTGCACCACGATCCCGTCGCACGAGCCGCCGGTCTCCTCCACGAGCGCGCAGGTGTCCGCGACCACGTCGCCCAACGGGCGGCCCCGGGCGAGGACGGTCCGTGCGGCGCCGAGCGAGCGGATGGCCGGGATGGTGCCGTCCTCGGTGCCGTTCAGGAAGGCGTCGTTCTCGACCGTGCACAGGCGCACCACCAGCCTCCGGTCGACAGCGGCCGCGAGCAGGGACGGGTCCGCCACGATCTCGCCGGGCAGCGGGAGGCGCGCGCGGATCGTGGTGGTGCCGGCGTACGCCGTGGCGGTGGTGAAGCGGGCCTCGGGAGTCGCGGCGAAGCGGTCGCCGGAGCGGTCCGATCCGTGCCCCGTCTCCTGGAGGTACGCCGCCTCGTCGGTGTCGACGGTGCGGGACTGGAGGAGGTGCCGGACCGTGTAGCGGGGTCGCTCGGAGGCGAGCGGGAACGTCGCAGGCAGGGGGGTCGCGACACCGACGGAGACGTCCCGTCCGGGCGCTGCGGCGACCGCCTCGGCCAGCAGCGCACCGGGACCGCCCTGGTCACGGGCCAGTCGGGGCAGCACGGTGGCGGTCATCGCAGCGTCCCCCGCTCGAGCTCGTGGGCCACCTTCGTCACCGCGGCGACCACGTCGTCGCAGTCGGCAGGGCTGAGGTTCGGCGAGAGCGGGATGTCGATCGCCTGCTCGAGGTAACGGGTGGTGTTCGGCAGTGCCAGCCGGGCCTTCTCCCGGTCCGGAAGGCAGAAGCGCCAGTTCCAGAAGGCCCGGACGTTCACGTCTCGCCCGTCGCCGATGTTGCGGTTCGCGATCCCTTCGGCGCGCAGCGCCCGGGCGAACGCGGAGGCCTCCGCCGCGTCCTCCACCCGGAACATCAGGGACTCTCCCAGGTAGGCGCCGTCGGCGACCGGTCGGCGCAGGTGCAGCCCGGCCACGTCGGCCAGCCCGGCGGCGACGTAGGCGTAGTTGCGCTGGTGGCGGGTCACCCGCTCGTCGAGACGGTCCAGCATCGAGGCCGCCATCGAGGCGCGGATCTCGTCCATCCGCCAGCTGAACAGCGGGTAGGCGAGGTCGTTGACCTCCGGGATGTCACCGTCGGTGAAGTGCCGGGTCATCCTGCCCTCGTAGGCGCCCGAGTAGACCACCGCGCGGCCCATCAGGTGGTTGTCGTCGCTGACGAGGAACCCGCCCTCGCCGGTGTTGATCGGCTTGTCGGCCTGGGTCGAGAAGGCGCCGGCCACCCCGATCGTGCCGAGCAGCTCGCCGCGCAACCGGGCGCCCAGAGCGGGTACGGCGTCCTCGACGACGGGGATCCCCAGGGGGTCGGTGATCGCCCGGATCGCGTGCACGTCGGAGGCGAACCCCCGCATGTGCACCACGACGACCGCCGACACGTCCGGCGTGATCTTGCGCTGCAGGTCCGCGATGTCGAGGTTGAGGTCGGCGTCGCACTCGACCAGCACCGGCCGCAACCCGGCCAGGATCACCGCCGAGGGCGTGGCGGCGAACGTGAAGGCCGGGCACAGCACCGTCGAACCCGACGGCAGGTCCAGCCCGAGCAGGGCGAGCGCGATCGCGGTGGTGCCGCTGGCGCAGGTGAGCGCGTGGCGCACCCCGAAATAGTCGGTCAGGGCCGCCTCGAACCGCCCGTTCGCCGTCTTCTCGGCCGGCCGCTGGTCGTAGCGGAAGTAGTCGCGCGAGCGGACGACGTCGATTCCGGCCGCCTCGTCCCGGCCGCAGATGAAGGTGTCGCCGGCGTCGTAGGTCGGCCACCCTTCCGTGCGGACCGGCTCACCGCCGTCGATCGCGAGGCGTTCGACGGCCACGTCGGCGGCGGTCTCCTCGAGCTGCGTCATCGTTGCTTCCTTCCATCGGTGGTCGCGTGGGATGGGCGACCTGTCTCGCACCGGGGGTGGTGCCTCACGAGGTGGTGCCGGTTGCCTCGGTCATCAGCCGAGTCCGCGGTAGGCACCACCGTCGACGAGGAGCACCTCGCCGGTGACGGAGCGTGCGCGGGTCGAGGCGAGCATCAGCGCGCTCGCCGCGAAGTCGTCCGGCTCGCCGACGTGCCCGACCGGTAGGTCGGCGCCGATCCTGGCCAGCGCGGCCTCGGGGTCGTCGAACTGTCGGGTCAGGGCCGGGGTGCGGTGGTAGCCGGGCGCCAGGACGTTGGCGGTGACGCCCGAGCCCGCCAGGTCGGTGACCAGCGAGCGGACGAACCCGACCAGGCCCACCCGCACCACGTTGCTCAGGCCGTACGCCGGGATCGGTTGCTTCACGGTCTCCGAGGCGATCACCAGCAGCCGTCCGAACCCGCCTTCGCGCAGCGCCGGCAACGCGGCCAGCGCCAGCGAGATGTGCGGCAGCAGGCTGGTCTCGCAGGCGGCCCGGTAGTCGGCCACGGCGAACTCGGTGACCGTGCCGGCCGGCGGTCCGCCGGCATTGGTGACCACCACGTCCAGCCGGCCGGAGCGACCGCTGACAGCCGCCACCCAGTGGCGCACGGCGTCGTCGTCGGTGACGTCGACGACCTCGCCGGTCATCTGCCCCGGGCCGGCGGCGCGCAGGCGCTCCAACGCGGTGTCGACACGGTCCTGGTGCCGGCCGCAGATCGCGACGTCACACCCTTCCGCGGCCAGGGCCGCCGCGACGGCGTACCCGAGGCCGCTGGTGGCGGCGGCGACGAGGGCCGGACGCCCGCGCAGACCGGTGTCCATCAGCGGGCCCTCTCCGGGACCGGGGCCGCGAGCGCCGTCGTGTGCCGGGAGTAGCCGTAGCGGCGGGCGAACGGAGCGGCCATCACCTCGACCGTCCGGCGCTGGCGCGACGGCAGCGCGGCCGGCCAGCGGACGTCGGGGCGGATCGTGGTGACGCCGCTGCGCAACCGGTCCGGGTTGCCGGTGACGGTGTGGTTGGTGCCGAGCAGCACGGTGTCGTCGGGGTGCACCGGCACCGGAGCCTCCAGCCCGGCGAACGCCAGCACCTGCTCGACCACGTCGACCGGTCGCCGGCACAGGTCCTCGTAGCGGATCCGCAGGTAGGCCCCCGGATCGACCCGCCCGGCGACCTCGGAGGCCACGTTGAAGGCGTCCCAGTAGGCCGTGCTGCGCACCGCCGACATCGACGGGATGTAGTCCTTGGGCGTCCGCCACGACTCGGCGACCGCACGTGGGTCGCGGACGACGTGGAGAACCCGGAGGTCGAGGTCGGCACGACCGGCCAGAGCGGCCGCCTCGGCGGGGTACTTCGAGGAGTCCACCACCACCCCGGAACCGGTGCGGGCGCTGATCGCGGTGTACAGCGCCACCATGTCGTCGAGAAGTCCACGGACCTCCGCTCCGGCGCTGCCCCGTCGCGCCTCCCACCCCCGGCGTACGACGTGGCGCGTGCGCAGCAGCCGCTCCTGGCGCTGCTGCCAGTGCCGGGCCGCCCCCTCGGGGTCGTCGCCGCCGAGGTCGGCCAGCACCTGCGACCAGACCGGGCACTGCGCCACGGTCTCCCCGCAGCCGCAGCGACTGTTGGTCCCGGTGTCGCTGACCCCGTTGCGCCACAGGTAGCGCACCTCGCCGACGTGCGCGACACCCGGGACCTCGTTCAGGATGTTGCCGAGCAGCGTGGTGCCGCTGCGGCACCACCCGGTGACGTAGACGACGCGTGGGATCACGCGGGGACCCCCACCCGGGCCGGCTGCGTGGACTCCGCACGCCGCTCCTCGAGGTGGGTCTCCACGAAGTCGAACACGCCGTCGAGCACCTCACGGTGCGGCTCGGGTCCGAAGATGTCCAGGAAGCCGGGCACCGGGTTGACCTCGAGGATCACGTAGCGGTCACCGTCGCGCAGGACGTCGAGGCCCGACAGGGTCAGACCGACCTCGCGGGTGGCGGCGAGCGACAGCTCCACCAGGTCGGGCGGGGCATCGAGGCGTTCGAAGCTGGCCCCCTCCAGGGTCTTGCAGCGCCACGTCCCGGCGGCGGGGAGCTTGAGCATGTCGATCGGGTGCCGCTCCCCGGCGACGGTGATGCGGTACTCGCCGAGCTCGGTCGGGTAGTAGGGCTGGCACACCAGCGACGTGTAGCGGGAGAACAGCCCGTCCAGGACGTCGCGGTCGCGCTCCGGGTCGCGCACACGCTCGACGTCGAGCCCGCGCAGGCCGTACGACGGCTTGACGATGATGTCGCCGCCCCAGTGCTCCCAGGCATCCCGAACCTGCTCGTGCGAGACCGCAGAGCGCAACGGTGTGGCCGGGAGCCCGGCCGCGGCCAGGATCTGAGCGGTCCGGACCTTGCTGTAGGTGTCCGCCCAGGTCTTGGCGGTGTCGAACATCGCCAGTCCGGGGACCGCGTCGAGGATGGTCAGCCGCTCCAGGCGGTCGCGGAAGTCCAGGGCCTCGTCCCCGAACAGCTTGGCGCGCACGAGCACCGCGTCGAGCTCCCGGGCGTCGGTGCCCCCGAGCAGCACCCGGAACCCGCCACCCCGCTCGGGCAGCAGCTCCAGGTCCTCCAGCGACGCCAGGTGCGCGGTATGACCGCGCCGGCGGGCGTGCGAGACGAGCACCGGACCGTCGGGGTCCATGACCCCGTGGTCCCATCCGAGTACGGCGATACGCATGACTGCATTCCTCCCGAGAGCGCAGATCCGGGAGACGGCCTCAGTACGTCGCCCGCACCGGTTCTACCCGACAGGCGCCGGTGGCGCAAACGGCGCTCGGCTCAGATCGGCTGACGGGTTGGCTGCACTCGGCCCGTGATCCTCCGCAGCGCCGCACCGCGCTGACTCGCATTCGTGCAGGTCAGGGGGGGTTTTCGCATGGAGCCGCCTGTCGGAATCGAACCGACGACCTTCTCATTACGAGTGAGACGCTCTACCGACTGAGCTAAGGCGGCGCAGTGCCCGGCCGGTCAGCCGGGCACGCCGGACGAGTATAGGGCCGGGTGCACCGGCAGCTCCAAACCGGGACCCCCCGCTCCCGGGCCGCCACGTCGGGCAGGCGTCGGTCAGCAGCGCAGCCCGTCCTGGGGCACCGTGCCGTCGACGAGGTAGCGCTCGATCGCGGTGTCGACACAGTCGTTGCCCTGCTGGAAGCCGGTGTGCCCGTCGCCGTCGCGGCGGACCAGGACCCCGGACTCGAGCTGCTCGGCCAGGGCCACTGCCTGCTCGTACGGCGTGGCCGGGTCGCGGGTGGTGCCCACCACGACGATCGGGGGCGCCCCGGCTGCGTCGATGGCCTTGGTGCGGGCGCCGCTCTGCACCGGCCAGGAGTCGCAGGTCGAGCGACCGTAGGCGAAGATCCGGCCGAACGTCGGCGAGGCCTTCTCGAACTCCGCGAACTCGCTCGGCACCTTCTCGACCGGGATGGAGTCGCTGTGGTCGAGGCAGTTGACTGCGTAGAGGGCGGCGATCGAGTTGTCGGTGTAGCCGTCGGGACCGCGCGAGGCGTAGGCGTCCGCGAGCGCGAGCAACCGGCTGCCGTCCCCGTCGAGCGCCCGCCTCAGCGCCGTGGTCAGCACCGGCCAGTAGTCCTCGGCGTAGAGCGGGAGGATCACCCCGTAGAGGGCCAGTCCCTCGGTCAGCTGCCTGCCCGAGCCGGTGGGGAGCGGCTGTGCGTCGAGCTGCTCGAGCAGCTGGGCGATCCGCCGGGCACCTGCCTCGACGCTGTCGCCGAGCGGGCACCCTCGCCGCACGCAGTCCTCGAGGTAGGCCCCCAGTGCGGTCTCGAACCCGGCCGCCTGCCCCAGCGAGAGCTGCTTCTGGGAGAGCGAGGGGTCGATCGCCCCGTCCAGCACCATGCCGCGCACGTGGCTGGGGAAGAGATCGGCGTAGGTCGCCCCGATCAAGGTGCCGTAGGAAGCGCCGAGGTAGTCCAGCTTGGGCTCGCCGAGAGCCGCGCGCAGCACGTCCATGTCCTTGGCCACCTCGACGGTGGACATGTGCCTGGCGAGGTCACTGGTCCCGCTGACGCAGGCTTCCCCGAACTCACGGGTCACCCGGTCGAGGGCCTCCGCCTCGGCAGTGGTCTCCGGGTCGGGGTCGGCGCTGAGCAGGGCGTCGGTCAGCGCGGTGCCCCCGCACTTGAGCGGGGTGCTCTGGCCGACGCCTCGCGGGTCGAAGCCCACGATGTCGAAGGACCGGGTCAGGACGTCACCGAAGCTGAGCGAGCCGGAGGCGGCGTACTGCACGCCGGAGCCGCCCGGTCCGCCCGGGTTGACCACGAGCTGCCCGATGCGACGGGCCTGGTTCTCCACGGGTGAGCGCAGCACCGCGAGCTGGATGGTGTCGCCGTCCGGCTCGTCGTAGTCGAGGGGCACGGTGAGCCGCGTGCACCGGTTGCCGCCGCAGCCGCGCCACTGGAGGTCCTGCTCGTAGAAGCGCGCCAGCGCGGCGGGGTACGCCGGCTGTGGACCCGCGGCCCGGGCCGGACCGTCCTCGGAGCGGAAGAACGCCCACGTCGCGAGCCCACCGAGACCCACCGCGCTCAGCCCGACCACGAGGACGAGGAGGACCGCGATCACGATCGTGGTCGTGCTCCGCGGGCGCGCCGGAGGCAGGGTCGGGGAAGACATGCGGTCCACCCTAGGTCGGGCGTCGACGATCCGGGTCAGGTTCCGCTGACGCGAAGCGCCACCATCATCGACTCCAGGGCCAGCAGTGGCGGCACGTTGAACTCCAGCATCTGCTCGCGCGCCTCGAAGACCGCTTCGATCCCGCGCAGGCTCTGCTCGGCCGAGGACAGCCCGGCGAGCGCCACGACGTCACCGCGCAGCTCCTCGTTGACCAGGTCTGCCTGCGCACCGAGCTGCAGGGTCAGGACGTCGCGGTAGACCGAGATCAGATCCATCAGGCCGCGGTCGACCACGTCGAGGTGGCGCCGCTTGGCGCGGGTCTTCTGGGACTTCTCCATGTCCCGGAGCGCCGGGGCGTACTCCCGGGGACGACGGCCACGCTCGACCACGCCGTAGGCCCGGTCGAGATCGCTCTTCTCCCGCAGGTCGTGGTCGCTCGTGATCGCGTCGGCCTCCTCCTTGGCGAGGTCGTGGAGGTCGGCCGCCGCCGACATGCAGGCGCCCAGCGTGGTCAGCCTCGCCGGGATCGCGACGACCTCGCGCCGACGACGGCGGGTGTCCTCGTCCCGGGCGAGAGCCCGCGCCCGCCCGATGTGGCCCTGGCTGGCGCGGGCGGCGTACGACGCGGTCTCGACGCCGAGCCCCTCGGTCCGCACCAGGAAGTCGGTCACGTCGTCGACCGAGGGGGTGGCGAGCACGACCAGCCGGGTGCGGGAGCGGATCGTGGGCAGGACGTCCTCGACCGTGGGCGCACAGAGCAGCCAGACCGTCCGCTCGGTCGGCTCCTCGATCGCCTTGAGCAGGCCGTTGGCCGCCTGGTCGGTGAGCCGGTCGGCGTCCTCGATCACCATCACCTGCCAGCCGTTGCCCACCGGCGCCAGGGCGGAGCTGCGGACCAGGTCACGGATCTCGTCGACACCGATGGACAGCTTCTCGGTGCGGGTGACCCGGACGTCGGGGTGCGAGCCCACCTCGACCTGATGACACGACTGACACACCCCGCACCCGCCCTGCGCGCACTGCAGCGCGGTTGCGAAGGCGATGGCGGCGTTGGAGCGCCCCGAACCAGGAGGGCCGGTGAACAGCCAGGCGTGGGACATGTCGCCGGCGACGGCTCGCTGCAGCCGCTCGACCAGCGCGCCCTGACCGACCAGCTGGTCCCAGACCGTCATCGGTGCGCCTGCCCGAGCAGGGGCGCCAGCCGGTCGTGGACCGCGTCCGCGATGTCCTGGACCGGAGCCCGGGCGTCCAGCACCACGTAGTGCTCGGGGTCGGCGGCCGCCAGCCGGAGGAACTCGGCCCGGACCCGCCGGTGGAACCCGATCGACTCGCCCTCGATTCGGTCCCGCTCGGCGAAGCGGGTCAGGCCCTGCGCGGGGTCCAGGTCGAGCAGCACGGTCAGGTGCGGGCGCACGTCCTCGGTCGCCCACCGCGCCACCCACTCGAGCTCTGCAGAGTCCAGGGAGCGGCCGGCGCCCTGGTAGGCCAGCGTGGAGTCCACGTAGCGGTCGGTCACCACGACCTCACCGCGCGCCAACGCCGGGGCGACGACCGAGTGGATGTGCTCGGCCTTGTCCGCGGCGTAGAGCAGCGCCTCGGTGCGGTCGGCCAGCTCCCCGGTGGCGGGGTCGAGCACGATCCGGCGCATCTCCGCACCGACCGGCGTGTCCCCGGGCTCGCGCGTCAGCACCACCACGTGACCGGCGGCCTCGAGCCGCTCGCACAGCAGTCGGGACTGCGTCGACTTGCCGGCTCCCTCGCCTCCCTCGAAGCAGACGAAGACGCCCGTCGGGGAGTAGGAGCCTGGGAACCGGTCGGACACGCGCTCACCCTATGGGGCGGGGGTGACGTTGGCCCACGGCGGTTGAGGAGCGAGCCACGGGGAGGACTCCCCGGCGGTCACGACTTCTTGGCCGCAGCCTTCTTCGTAGCCTTCTTCGCGGTGGACTTCTTGGCGGCCTTCTTCGCCGGCGCCTTCTTGGCCCCTCGCTTGGCCGCCTTCTTGGCCGGCCCCTTGGCGCGGCGCTCGGCCAGCAGCTCGGCTGCTCGCTCCAGCGTGATCGCCTCGACCGAGTCCTCCTTGCGCAGCGTCGCGTTGTACTCCCCGTCGGTGACGTACTCCCCGAACCGGCCCTCCTTGACCACGACCGGCGCCCCCGAGACGGGGTCGTTGCCGAGCTCCTTGAGCGGCGGCGCGGCGGCGGCCCGCCCTCGCTGCTTGGGCTGGGCGTAGATCGCCAGGGCCTGCTCGAGGGTGATGTCGAAGAGCTGCTGCTCGGTCTCGAGCGACCGGGAATCGGTGCCCTTCTTCAGGTAGGGCCCGTAGCGACCGTTCTGCGCGGTGATCTCGACGCCCTCGGCGTCGACACCGACGACCCGTGGCAGCGACAGCAGCTTGACGGCCTGCGCGAGGTCGATCGTCTCCAGGCTCATGTCCTTGAACAACGAACCGGTGCGCGGTTTGGCGTTCTTGGGTGCGTCCTCGGGCAGCAGCTCGGTGACGTAGGGGCCGTAGCGACCGTTCTTGGCGACGACCTCCAGCCCGGTCTCGGGGTGGACGCCGAGCGGCGTCTCCTCGCCGGCCGGCGTGGCGAGCAGCTCCTTCGCCTTCTCCAGCGTCAGCTCGTCCGGGGGCAGGTCGTCGGGGACGTTGGCCTTGGTCGCGGCGGGGGTGCCGTCCTCACCGGGACCCTCGAGGTAGGGGCCGTACTTGCCGACCCGCAGCGCGATGCCGGACTCCGGTCCTCCGATCGGGAACGTGGCCAGCTCCTTGGCGTCGATGTCGCCGAGCTCGGAGACGAGCTGCTTGAGCCCCTCGATCTCGCCGGACCCGAAGTAGAACTCGGCCAGCTCGGTGTTCCGCTGACGCCTGCCGCCGGCGATGTCGTCGAGGATGTCCTCCATGCCGGCGGTGAACTCGTAGGAGACCAGCCGCGCGAAGTGCTCCTCGAGAAGACGGATGACCGAGAACGCCAGCCAGGCCGGGACCAGCGCAGTCCCCTTCTTGTAGACGTAGCCGCGGTTCAGGATCGTGCCGATGATCGAGGCGTACGTCGAAGGGCGACCGATCTCGCGCTCCTCGAGCTCCTTGATCAGCGTCGCCTCGGTGTAGCGGGCGGGCGGCTTGGTCTGGTGCCCCTCGGCGCGGATCGCGGCAGCGCTGACCGGGTCGCCCTCGGTGACGTTGGGCAGGCGGGACTCCTGGTCGTCGGCGGTGGCGTCGGCGTCGTCGCTGCCCTCCACGTAGGCCTTGAGGAACCCGTGGAAGGTGATGATCCGGCCGCTGGCCGAGAACACCACGTCCTCGCCGGCGCTCGAGGCGCCACCGAGCCGCAGCGTGACCGACTGGCCGGCGGCGTCCTTCATCTGCGAGGCGATCGTGCGCATCCAGATCAGCTCGTAGAGGCGGAACTCGTCACCGGTCAGGCCGGTCTGGGCCGGCGTACGGAAGGAGTCGCCGGCCGGACGGATGGCCTCGTGCGCCTCCTGGGCGTTCTTCACCTTCGAGGCGTAGACCCTGGGCTCGTCGGGGATGTACTCGGGACCGTAGAGCTCGCGCGCCTGGTTGCGCGCTGCGGTGATCGCCGTCCCCGAGAGCGTCGTTGAGTCGGTACGCATGTAGGTGATGTAGCCGTTCTCGTACAGACGCTGCGCCACCGACATCGTGCGGGAGGCGCCGTAGCCCAGCTTGCGGCTGGCTTCCTGCTGCAGCGTCGTGGTGCGGAACGGCGCGTAGGGCTTGCGGGTGTAGGGCTTGGACTCCATCGAACGGACCGCGAAGTCGGTGTCGTGCAACGAGCTCGCGAGCGCCTCGGCCCGCGACTTGTTCAGGTGCACCACCGGCTTGCCGGCTGCCGAGCCGGCCGCGGCCTTGAGCTCGCCGTCCTGGCTGAAGTCACTGCCACGCGCCACCCGGGCGTCGTCGATGGAGTGCAGCTTGGCGGGGAACATCCGCTGCTCGTGCTGCTCGCCCGCGTCGAAGGTGCCCTCGAGGTCCCAGTAGGAGGCCACGCGGAACTTCATCCGCTCGCGCTCCTTGTCGACCACCAGCCGGGTCGCCACGGACTGCACGCGGCCTGCGGACAGCCCGGACATCACCTTGCGCCACAGCACCGGGCTGACCTCGTAGCCGTAGAGGCGGTCCAGGATGCGGCGCGCCTCCTGGGCCTCGACCAGGTCCATGTCGATCTGCCGCGGGGACTCGACCGCCGCGGTGATCGCAGCAGGAGTGATCTCGTGGAAGACCATCCGGTGCACCGGCACCTTGGGCTTGAGCTCGTCGAGGAGGTGCCAGGCGATGGCCTCACCCTCGCGGTCCTCATCGGTGGCGAGGTAGAGCTCGTCGGCATCCTTCAGCAGGCCTTTGAGCTTGGTCATGTGCGACTTCTTGTCACGCGAGACCACGTAGACGGGCTCGAAGTCGTTGTCGACGTCGACCCCGAGACGCGCCCAGGACTCACCCTTGAGCTTGGCGGGGATGTCCGCAGCGCTCTGCGGCAGGTCGCGGATGTGGCCGATGGACGACTCCACGACGTAGCCCCGCCCGAGGTATCCCGCGATGGTGCGGGCCTTGGCCGGTGACTCGACGATGACGAGCTTGTGTGCCACTTCTTGTCTACTCATCCCTTGGGCTGCGGGTGCTGATGCCGTGGTCGGCTGGCCGTCAAGGTAGCGCGTCCGGGCTACGGAAACGTAAATCGCCCCCGCCACGGCCCCCACAGATGCCCCGTTCGAGGCAGCCGGCGGCCGCTGCTGAGTTCAGGTCCGACGCGACCTGAGCCGGCCGCCGGAAGTCCCGACTGGCGGCGTTGCGGCCCCGGCCGGCTCGAGAAAACCCTCCGCGACCAGGTCGCGCACCACGGGGAGGTACGTCGAGCGCACCTCCTGCGCCTCCTGGTCGAGGAGGTCGGCCACGGCGTCCAGGATCTGGATGACCGTGAGCTCGCCGTCGCACGCGCCCACCAGCGCGGCCTCGACCGTGTCGACCTGGCGGGCCCGTCTGGTCCACCGCTGCTGCCGGATCACCAGCTCCTCCGGGTCGGCGGCCCCCGGGGCGCCGTACGTCTCCTGGCGCAGGTCCGGCCGAGCGACGAGCCGTGCATGGGCAAGGTCCTCGTCGGTGAGGTCCGCCAGCGAGGCCACCCGGCCGAAGAAGCCGGCGACCTCGGGGCCGATCGGCTGCTCCACGTCGTAGCGCCAGTCCTCGAGCCGCAACATGGCCGACCGGCCGCCGGTCGGGAGCTTGCGCAGGTTGATCCAGCCGAACCCGACCCCGACCGCCCCCTGCTCCTCCAGCCAGGACAGCCAGGTGTCGTAGCGGTCGTGGTAGTCCGGGGACCCGTGCAGCCCTGCGTCCTTGAGCCACAGCTCGACGTAGGTCGGCAGGTCCACCACCTCGCGCTGGACGACCCAGGCGTCACAGTCGCTGATCCAGGAGCCGAGGCGCTCGTCCCACGGCTGGTCGCCGAGCACCATCCAGTTGGCGAGCACCTGCGCGATCCCGCCGTCCCGCAGCATGGCCGGGACTCCGCGCACGATGTCCTCGACCACCCTGTCCCCGGGGATGCCGGAGTCGCGGTAGACCAGCCGCTCACCGGTCGCCGGAGAGATCACGAAGGGCGGGTTGGTGACGACGAGGTCGAACTGCTCCCCCGCGACGGGCTCGAAGAAGCTGCCCTCACGGACGTCGATCACACCCCCGGGCGTGGCTGGACCACGCAGGGTGACCCCGTTCAGCTCGGCGTTGAACCGGGTCAGCCTCAGGGCACGCTGGTTCACGTCCGTCGCGACCACGTGCTGGGCGTGGCTGGCGAGGTGCAACGACTGCACTCCGCAACCGGTGCCCAGATCCAGCGCCCGTTCGACCGGCGCGCGGACCGCCAGCTGCGCCAGCGAGGTCGAGGCCGAGCTGATCCCGAGCACGTGGTCCGTGGACACCCGTGCCGGGCGGCCGTCGAGGCCGGGGGTCAGGTCGCTGGCGACCCAGAGGTCGAGATCCTCGGACGCCTGGGGGCGGATGTCGACCCGCGCCCGGACCTCGCCGACCGACCGCTCCAGGAGGCCCGCGTTGCACAACGGGTCCAGCAGCTCCGGGAGCGCCGCCTCGACGGCCCGGACGGGAACGCTCGCCTGGAGAAGGAACAGTCGCACCAGCGTGTCGATCACGGAGCCGCTGCGGGTGGCCCGCAGGCCGGGCAGCGTCTCGCTGCGCGCGAGGGCGGCCTGGCCCGTCGCGCCGAGCGCGGCGGCGACGCCGTCGTCGGTGTAGCCCGCGTGGGTCAGCGCCGCGCGCAGCCTGGCAGCAGTTCCGTGGTCACTCACCCCGGCACGCTACCCGCCCACCGGGCACCCCGGGTTGCTCGAAGCACGCCCACCGGGCACCCCGGGTTGCTCGAAGCACGCCCACCGGGCACCCCGGGTTGTCGGCCAACGCAACGACCGGGCACTCCCACAGGCTTGATCTCCTGTGACAGTGCCCGGTCGGCGTGGTGCGTCCGGGCTGGTGCCCGATCGTCGTGCTCTAGACGGCTGCCTGCTCCGTCACGGGTGCGTCGTTGGTCATCACGTTGGCGCGGCGCTTGGAGATCACCACGGCGACCACGATGATGCCGAGCGCGACCAGGGCGATCGCGATGCGCAGCGCATCGTTCTGGTCCTGACCGACGCTCATCGACACCACGGCGCTCGCGATCAGCAGCGAGACCAGGTTCATCACCTTGATCAGCGGGTTGATCGCGGGGCCGGCCGTGTCCTTGAACGGGTCGCCGACGGTGTCGCCGATGACCGTCGCCTCGTGGGCGGGCGAACCCTTGCCCCCGTGGTGACCGTCCTCGACGAGCTTCTTCGCGTTGTCCCAGGCCCCACCGGCATTGGCCAGGAAGACCGCCATCAGGGTGCCGGTGCCGATGGCACCGGCCAGGAAGCCTGCCAGCGCCGTCACGCCGAGGCCGAAGCCCACGGCGACCGGTGCCAGCACCGCGAGGAGACCCGGGGTGACCAGCTCGCGCAGCGAGTCCTTGGTGACGATGTCGACGACCTTGCCGTACTCCGGACGACCGGTGCCCTCCATGATCCCGGGGATGTCCCGGAACTGGCGGCGGACCTCGTAGACGACGGCGCCGGCCGCGCGGGCGACAGCGTTGATCGCCAGCCCGGAGAACATGAACACGACCGCCGCACCCAGCAGGACGCCGACGAGCACGCCCGGGTTGAACACGAAGAAGTCGGCCAGGTTGAACTCGTCCACGGCCGGGTTGGCCTTGGTGAGCGCCTCGAAGACCGACGTCGAGTAGGACCCGAACAGCGCCGTGGCCGCGAGGACCGCCGTCGCGATCGCGATCCCCTTCGTGATGGCCTTGGTGGTGTTGCCGACCGCGTCGAGCTCGGTGAGGATCTGTGCACCCTCGGGGCTCACGTCGCCCGACATCTCCGCGATGCCCTGAGCGTTGTCGGAAACCGGTCCGAAGGTGTCCATCGCCACGATCACACCGACCGTGGTGAGCAGGCCGCAACCGGCCAGCGCCACGGCGAACAGCGAGATCGTCAGCGTTGCACCGCCGAGGAGGAACGCCCCGAACACGGCAGCACCGATCACCAGAGTGGTGTAGACGGCCGACTCGAAGCCGACCGACAGCCCACTGAGGATCACCGTGGCGGCGCCGGTGAGCGAGCTCTCCGCGACGCCCTCGACGGGCTTGTACTCCGTGCCGGTGTAGTAGCCGGTGAGCGCCAGGATGCCTGCCGCCATCACGATGCCGATGACCACGGCGGCCGACGCGATCAGACGGGGGTCGCCGGCGGCGCCAGACATGTCGGCGCCCATCACGTTGTTGAACTCCGCGAAGCTGCCCGGCAGGTAGATGTAGGAGGCGATGACCGAGGCCACGGCACCCACGGCAGCCGAGATGTAGAAGGCCCGGTTGATCGTGGTCAGGCCGTTCTCACCGGGCCGCGGGGTGGTGATGTAGACACCCAGCACCGCGGTCAGCGCACCGATCGCAGGGATCATCAGCGGGTAGACCAGGCCGGCGTCACCGAAGGCCTGCGAGCCGAGGATCAGCGCGGCGACCAGCGTCACGGCGTAGGACTCGAAGAGGTCGGCGGCCATGCCGGCGCAGTCGCCGACGTTGTCGCCCACGTTGTCCGCGATGGTCGCGGCGTTGCGCGGGTCGTCCTCGGGGATGTTGTTCTCGACCTTGCCCACGAGGTCCGCACCGACGTCGGCAGCCTTGGTGAAGATGCCGCCACCGACTCGCATGAACATCGCGAGCAGTGCCGCACCGAAGCCGAAGCCCTCGAGCACGTGCGGAGCCTCGTCCTTGTAGAGGAGCACCACGATGCTGGCGCCGAGAAGACCCAGGCCGACGGTGAGCATGCCCACCATGGCGCCGGTCCGGAAGCCGATCCGCATCGCGGGGTCGCGCCCCTCGGCGTTGGCGGCAGCAGCCACCCGGAGGTTCGCCTTCACGGCCAGGCCCATGCCCAGGTAGCCGACCGAGGCGGAGAATCCCGCTCCGACCAGGAAGAAGATCGAGCGACCGATACGCACCATGGTGTCGTCGGCCGGGAGAGCCAGCAGAGCCACGAACGCGATGGCAGCGAAGATGCCGAGCGTCCGGAACTGCCGGGTGAGATAGGCGTTGGCGCCCTCTTGCACCGCGAGCGCGATGTTCTTCATGTTGTCCGTGCCCTCGCCGGCGCCCAAGACCTCGTTGCGGAACATCGCGGCCATCGCGAGCGCGGCGAGCGCGATCACGGCGACGATGACGACCAGCACGAGATTGGAGCCGTCGAGGCTCACGACAGCGGGGATCAGCCCGGTCATGTTTCTCCTCAGCGTTTGTCAGTTGTTGACCGCCGCGGAGTCTACGTGTGCCAGGTCACCACCCAGTGACCGGCCTCACACCGGTCTGCGTGTCGTGGTGACGAAGTGGGTCAGGCGCCGAGCGCCGCTGACTCCGACTCGTGGATGGTGAACACCTTGGCCAGGCCGGTGATCCGGAAGATCTTCAGCAGCCGGTCCTGGGAGCAGATCAGCTCCATGGAGCCGTCGTGCGCCCGGACCTTCTTCAGCCCGCCGACGAGCACGCCGAGCCCGGTCGAGTCGAGGAAGTCGACGTTCTCCATGTCGATCACCAGGTTGTGGTGGCCCTCGCCGACCAGCTCGGTGATCTTGTCGCGCAGCTTGGGCGCGGTGTAGACGTCGATCTCGCCACCAACGGCGACGATGGTGCGCGTGTCGACCTCACGGGTCTGCAGCGAAAGGTCCACAGTCTCTCCTCCGAGCCAGGCCAATCTCGGGCTCCCCATTGAACGCGTGCACATCAACGAACGTAGTTAACCACGACCGGCACCGGCGCGCTCGGACCTAGTCGGTGCCGGCTGGAAGACTGAGGTCGTGCACGTGGTGGACCTCGAAACGCTGATGGACCGGCTCGGTGGCGCCCCCGGCCGGTCCGAGAGCCTGCTGCACCTCGAGATGATGCCCCCCAGATCGGCGCAGCCGGCCAGCTGGCCGGACTGGCTCGGCGATCCCGTGCGCGAGGCGTTCGAGGCGGCCGGCGTACCCGCACCGTGGACTCACCAGCGGACTGCGGCGGACCTCGCCCACACAGGGCAGCACTGCGTCATCTCGACGGGGACGGCGTCGGGGAAGTCCCTGTGCTACCTGATGCCGGGGCTGCAGGCGATCGAGTCCAGCCGCGGCCCGAAGGGTCAGCGCGGCGCCAGCGTCCTCTACCTGGCCCCCACCAAGGCGTTGGCGCAGGACCAGCTCGCGTCGCTGCGACGTCTTGGCCTTGCGGGGCTGCGGTGCTCCACCCATGACGGCGACTCCACCCCGGAGCTGCGCGAGTGGACCCGCGACCACGCGGAGTACGTCCTCACCAATCCCGACATGCTGCACCACTCGCTGCTGCCCGGCCACGCCCGCTGGTCGCGCTTCTTCGGCTCCCTGCGCTACGTGGTGATCGACGAGTGCCACCACTACCGGGGCGTCTTCGGCGCCCACGTGGCCCAGATCGTCCGCCGGCTCCGGCGGGTGGCGGCGCTCCACGGCGCAGAGCCGACGTTCGTCCTGGCCTCGGCCACCGTCGCCGACCCGGAGGTCTCCGCTGGTCGCCTGACGGGGCTCGACGTCTCCGCGGTGACCGAGGACGGCTCGCCGCGCGGCCGCACCGCCCTCGCGCTGTGGGAGCCACCCTTCGTCCCCGGCGTCGGAGAGAACGGCGCCCCCGTACGCCGCTCCGCGACCAGCGAGGTCGCCGACCTGCTCACCGACCTCGTCGTGGAACGGGTGCGCACCCTGGCCTTCGTCAGGTCGCGCCGCGGAGCCGAGACCGTCGCGCTCACGGCGCGGCGGCTGCTGGGCGAGGTCGACCCCAGCCTGGTCGACCAGGTGGCGGCCTACCGTGGCGGCTACCTGCCCGAGGAGCGTCGCGAGCTCGAGGACGGGCTGCGCTCGGGGCGGCTCGTCGGCCTGGCCGCCACGAACGCGCTCGAGCTCGGCATCGACATCAGCGGGCTGGACGCGGTGCTGCTGGCCGGTTTCCCGGGCACCCGGGCGGCCCTCTGGCAGCAGGTGGGCCGTGCCGGACGCGGCGCCCGGGATGCGCTCGGGGTGATGGTGGCTCGCGACGACCCGCTGGACACCTACCTGGTCAACCATCCTGAGGCCCTCCTCGGGCAGCCGGTCGAGGCCAACGTCTTCGACCCGGACAACCCCTACGTCCTCGGACCGCACCTGTGCGCGGCGGCCGCCGAGTCGCCCCTGACGATCGCCGACCTGCCGATGTTCGGGCCCGGCGCCCGGACCGCGGTGGACGCGCTCACCGTCGGGGGGCTGCTGCGACGTCGGCCCCACGGCTGGTTCTGGACCGACCGACGACGCGCGAGCGAGCTCGCCGACATCCGCTCCTCGGGAGGCACACCGGTCCGGCTCGTCGAGTCCGAGACCGGCCGCGTGCTGGGAACCGTCGACCACTCATCGGCTCACGGCACGGCGCACGCCGGCGCGGTCTACCTCCACCAGGGCGAGACCTGGTTCGTCACCGACCTGGATCTCGAGGAGTCGGTCGCCGTCGTCGTGTCGCACGACCCGGGCTACTCGACCACGGCCCGTGAGGTGACCGACATCGAGATCCTCGGCGAACGCCGGGCCACCGACTGGGGTGAGGCCCGGCTCTGCCTCGGTGACGTGCGAGTGACCCATCAGGTGGTGTCGTTCCTCAAGCGGCGGCTGCCGAGCGGCGAGGTGATCGGCGAGGAGCCCCTTGACCTGCCCGAGCGCACGCTGCAGACCACGGCCGTGTGGTGGACGCTGCCCGAGCACGTGCTCGCCGAGTCCGGCATCGATGCCCGGGACCTGCCCGGCGCCGCCCACGCCGCCGAGCACGCCTCGATCGGGCTGCTCCCCCTGTTCGCGACCTGTGACCGGTGGGACATCGGCGGCGTCTCCACCGCGCTGCACGCCGACACCGGCCGGCTCACGGTCTTCGTGCACGACGGGCATCCCGGCGGCGCCGGCTTCTCCGAGCGGGGGTTCCACGCGGCGTCCGCCTGGCTGGCCGCGACGCGCGAGGCCATCGCGTCCTGCGGCTGCGACGAGGGGTGCCCTTCGTGCGTGCAGTCCCCGAAGTGCGGCAACCAGAACAACCCTCTCGACAAGGCCGCCGCGATTGTCCTGCTCGACCTCCTGCTCGCGGGTGCGCCGCGGGACTAGGGTCGCACCACAACGTCACCCGTAAAGGAAGTCCGCCGTGTTCGTCGCAGCCCTCATCGTCCTGATCATCGCCGTGCTGCTGGTGGTGGCTGCCCTCTTCGGCGGCACCGACATGACAGTCGTCGACCTCGGCGCCTTCAACCTGGAGGCGACGGCATCGGTCGTGTTCTTCATGGGCATGGGCACGCTGCTGCTCTTCGTGCTCAGCCTCGGCATGTTCCGCAGCGGTGCCAAGCGGGCGGCGGCACGACGCGCCGACCGACGCAAGGTCAGCGAGCTCAGCAGCAAGCTCGACGAGTACAAGCGCGACGAGCGCGAGCCCGACGGCAGCTGACGCTCAGCTCTCCCCGACCGGCCCTGCCCGGCCTCGTGCCCCGAGGGTGATCTCGCCTCCCGGCACGTGCACGCTCGTCACCACGGTGAGCGTCACGCTCCACCCGTCGACCTCGCAGCTCGCCAGCCGGGCGGCGTTGCGCGCGGCGATGTGGGCCGCGTGCGCGCAGCCGTCGCCGCCGTCCTGCAGCGTCGTCGCACCCGCCAGCGCCGCCAGGTCAGCGGCAGCCTGCGCGCGGCGGTGTCCTGCCACGACACCGACGCCACCGCCCACCGCCACCGTGACCGTGACCAGCACGCCGAGCAGAGCGATCGCCACCACGGTGGCTGCCCCGGACTCTCCACGTCCTGTCACCGGTCGGGCTCCTCGGCCGCCACCGCTTCGGCGCGGACCCGGAGTGACGCCCAGCGACCGAACAGACCTGCCGGGCCGCGCACCGGACTGCTCACCCTGACGACCACCGTGCCGGACCCGCGCCGCAGCGAGAATCGGGAGCCAGCCGGCGCCACACGTCGTCCGAGGGCCAGCGCTGCGGAAGAGCCCTCGGAGCGGGCTGCTGCCCGGGCCGTTTCCCGGGCCGCGTCCAGGGCTCGCACCTGGGTGATCCCGAGGCTGATCAGCCACGCCATCGAGATGGTGAACACGACGAGAATCGGAAGCGTCACCGCCGTCTCGGCGGTCACTGCCCCGCACTCTCGGGACCGGTCTCTCATCGGGATCCTCCACTGGCTCCTGGATGACCGGCGGGGCGATCAGCCTCTGCGTCACCCCGCCGGTCGGTCGAC
The DNA here is from genome assembly GCA_963791105.1 of uncultured Actinomycetota bacterium. Classification (GTDB taxonomy): domain Bacteria; phylum Actinomycetota; class Actinomycetes; order Propionibacteriales; family Nocardioidaceae; genus Marmoricola. The sequence continues at coordinate 410,269 of CAWBRA010000008.1, forward strand.
GTCATCAGAACGGGAGCAGGGCCTTGATCGCGCTGAAGACGAGCTTGATCAGGTCCTGGCCTCCCGAGCTGGTGAGGAACTTGAAGAGCACGGCGGCGAAACCGACCCCGCAGCCGGTGACGGTGGCGTACTCGGCCGTGGTGGCGCCGATCTCGTCGCGGACGAGGACGTTTGACGTGTGATGCATGACAGCTCCTGACTGCTCACCCGGGCCGGTCGGTCCGGGATGGATTCCCTTGTGCGGTCGAGGTTTCGGGATCTGGCAGAGGTCTGCGACCCCGGTTGCCCCACCGGTGGACAACCCCGGGCGGACCGGCCCTGTGCACGGCGACTGGTGTGTCACCCGCTCACCGGATCAGGTCCATGGAGCTGAACACCCCGACCACCATGGGCACGATGCCGAGCAGCACGAACGCGGGCAGCAGACACAGACCGAGCGGCGCTGCTGCCCGTACCTCGATCGTGCGGGCGCGGTTCTCGATGTCGGCCCTGGCCCGGTCCCTGAGCTCCGCGCCGAGCCGGTGGACCGCCTCTGCCACGGGAGCACCGGTCTCGTGCGCCCGCCCGACGGTGCGGCCCAGCGGGGCGAGCTGTGGGTGCTCGGCCGCGGAGCGCCAGACCTGGGCGGGATCGATCCCGATCTGCAGGCGGTGCCTGATCAGCTCCAGCTCCTCCCCCAGGGGACCACCCAAGGCCTGACCCACCGAGACCAGCGCGGACTCCGGGGCCGCCCCCGCGCCCAGGCAGCAGGCGAGCAGGTCCACCCCGGTCGGCAGGTCGCGCTCCAGCGCTTCCCGGCGGCGTACGACGGCCGGGTCCTCGGTCCGCCCGAGGAGCACCCAGACCACCCCTGCGACCGCCGGGGCGAGCAGGGTCCCGACTCTTCCGTCGAACAGGGCCCACACGCCGCCTGCTCCACCGAGCGCGAGCAGGGGCCGCGCCCGGATCAGGAGGGCCCGCTCGGGGCGGATCGCCCCGGGGGCGGCTGATCCGTCGCGATCGGGACCCGCCTGGTCTGTCCACGAGATGTGGCCGGGCACTGCCAGCAGGACGGCCCCGATGACGAGGACGGTCATCAGGACCGTCATCGCGCCAGCACCTGGTCGGCGATCCGCTCCAGCCACCAGAGGCCGGCCAGCGACAGGGCGAGCCCGGCACCGAGGCAGACCAGCCCAGGGACCGAACCGGTCAGGAACCCGATCGGATCGGCTCCGATGCCGGCCCCGAGCAGTCCGACCCCGACCGGAAGCAGAGCCAGCATCCGTGCCGTCGCCCGTGCTGCCGCGAGCTCGCTGCCCACCAGCCGGGCCGTACGCCGCTGCTGCCTGATCGACTCGGCGGCCTGGGCCAGCGCTCCGGCCAGTCCAGCACCCGTGTCGTGGGCCACCTGCCAGGTCGCCGCCAGGGTGTTCAGCTGTGCAGCTCCGGGCCGGAGCGCCAGCTCGCGCAGCGCAGCGGGCACGTCGGCTCCCAGCTGACCGGCCGCCGCCACCGGGCCGAAGTCGGGCCACTCCTCCGCCGCCCGGGACAGGCCCGCCAGTGGGGGCTGGCCTGCCGAGAGGTCCGAGGCCAGCCCCTCGCAGAGCGCCAGCACCCGCTCGGAGCGACGCTCGGCCGCCATCGTCTCGCGGCGGTGCAGCACCAGTCGTCCGGCGGCAGCCCCACTCGCCCCGATCACGACGACGAGGGCGAACCTCGAGGCGTCCAGCCACCACCACAGGACCGGGACCGCTGCGAGGCAGGTCACCCCGAGGAGCGCACGCCGGGCCGGACCGCGCGAGCGCGGCAGGCCGACGGGGGCGGGCGCCGACCCGAGCAGGAGGGAGACCGCGGTGCCGACCAGTCCCGCCGCCACGACCGTCTCGACCGTTGGGCTCACGGGCGCAGCAGCCTGCTCAGCTCGGTCATCGCTGGGCCAGGGACGACCTCGCCGGCAGCACTGAACCCGAGACCCTTCACCACCTCGACATCGCCATCGGGACGCCTGGTGACGACGCCCAGCTCCTGGATCCGTCGGGTGCCGTCATGGAAACGGGTCAGGTGGACGACGACCGACACCGCGGAGGCCAGCTGGCTGTGTGCCGCCGCACGCGGCAGGCCCGCCGCCAGCGCCAGCGCCTCGATCCGGCTGGGCACGTCCCGCGCCGAGTTGGCGTGGATCGTGCCGCACCCGCCCTCGTGGCCGGTGTTCATCGCCGCCAGCATGTCGACCACCTCGGCGCCGCGTACCTCCCCGACGACCAGCCGATCGGGCCGCATCCGCAGGGCCTGTCGCACGAGCGTCCGCAGGGTGATCTCGCCGGCGCCTTCGATGTTGGCCGGGCGTGCCTCCAGGGCCACGACGTGCTCGTGGTCGGGCCGCAGCTCCGAGGCGTCCTCCACCAGCACCAGCCGTTCGTGGGAGCCGACCAGCGACAGGAGCGCGTTGAGAAGGGTCGTCTTGCCGGTCCCGGTGCCACCGCTGACCAGGAACGCCAGCCGCTGGCCCACCAGCTGCTCGAGGAGCGCACCACCCGCCTCGGGCAGGGTCCCCGCCCGCACCAGCTCGTCGAGCGCGAACACCCGACGGCGCGGGACCCGCAGTGAGAGCACCGTGCCGGGTCGTGCGACCGGCGCCAGGACGGCGTGGAACCGGGAGCCGTCGGGCAGCCGCAGGTCCACGTGCGGCGAAGCATCGTCCAGGCGCCGCCCGCCGCTGGCGGCCAGTCGTTGAGCGAGGCGGCGGACGGCCTGATCGTCGGCGAAGCGGACCGCGGTCAGCTCCAGACCGGATCCGCGGTCGATCCACACCTGGTGAGGGCCGTTGACCAGCACGTCGGTGACCCCGTCCAGCCGTAGCAACGGCTCGAGGGGACCGGCGCCCAGGACGTCGCGGCGCAGCGCGTCGTGCACCGCGAGCACCGTGGCGTCGCCCACCGGTCGTCCCTGGTCCCGGAGCGCAGCGGCGACCAGCTGCGGGGTCAGCGGCGCTGCGTCCCGGGCGAGCCTGGCCCGGACCCCGTCGAGCAGGTCGGCGGGAAGCTCCTCGGTCATCCCGGGCCACCCCGGACCGCGCGGCCGGCGCTCATGCCGCCCGCCCCGTCTCGAGGAGCGTCTGGGCCACGGACCGCGCAGCCCGAGCCAGGTGTCCGCGTCTGGCACGCGCCGGGCCCGCGCCCAGGTTGATCGCCTCGTCGAGGCCGCGCTGATCGCCCATCGCCACGAGCAGCGGCATCCGGAGCAGGCGACTGACCGACTCCGGCGACACCCCGGCTCGCGTTCCTCGGGTGACGAGGTGGCGCACCGGTGCCAGCTCCGGCAGCCGGTGAGCGACCCGGGCCGCGGAGCTGACGCCGGGCACCGTCAGGGTCGAGACCAGCACGACATGGTCGCACCGGCTGATCGTCTCCTCGACCACGGCGTCGTGGTGCCTCGGCAGGTCCACGACCACCACGTCGAACCCACGCCGACCGGCCGAGAGCACCTCCCGCACCGCGAACGGCTGGAGTGAGGCGGGACGATCGGTCGGCCAGGTCAGCAGGGACAGCTGCCCCGAGCGGGGCAGCGCCTCGCGCAGGGACCGTGAGCTCAGCCTTCCCGTCGTCTGGAGCATGGAGTCCCACCTGATGCCCCCGGAGGTCTCGACGCCGAGGACGCGGTCGATGCCCGCCCCGATCGGGTCGGCGTCCACGAGGAGCGTTCGGCTGGAGCGGGCCGCCATCTGGGCCAGGGCGGCTGCGAAGACCGTCGCCCCGGCTCCTCCCGAACCGCCGATGACGCCGATGGTCAGCCCGGGGTCGGCCCCTCCGTCACCCACGTCGGTGAGCAGCTCGACCAACCAGGTCTCCGACGTCGGCAGGCCGGAGACCGTCTCCGCACCGACCCCGAGTGCGTCCCGGAACAGCCAGTCCCCCAGGGGCGCGTGGCCGAGGACGTGCACCCGGTGTCGTCTCGGCGGGGCACACGTGGCCAGCACCGATGCGCAGTCCGACCCGACGAGCACGAGAGAGGCACTGCTCCACAGCCGCAGCGCCTGGGCCGAGTCGTGCACGACGTCGGCCACCACTCCGGCCGCAGCACACAGGCGCTGGACGTCGGCGACCAGCACGGGGTCGGCGGAGACGAGGAGAGGGGGGCTGGCATCCATGCCGTGATCGTGGGCGGCATCGGGGGTTGCTCCGCGCCGGCGACACCGGGCCTGTGGACGAACGGCGGCGGCGCCACCCTGTGGACGCGAAACGGCCGACTGGATGGGGAATCGCCCACGCTGCCTACACTGCATCCATGAGCCCGGTGGCCCGACCGACGGCAGCGTTCTTCGACCTCGACAAGACCATCATCGCGAAGTCGAGCACGCTGGCCTTCAGCCGCGAGTTCCAGGCGGGTGGCCTGATCTCGCGGGGCGCGGTGCTGCGCTCGGCGTACGCCCAGTTCGTCTACCTCGTCGGTGGTGCCGACCACGACCAGATGGAGAAGATGCGGCAGTTCATGTCGCAGCTCTGCTCCGGCTGGGACGTGGAGACGGTCAAGGAGATCGTCGCCGACACCCTGCACAACATCGTCGACCCGCTGGTGTACGACGAGGCGGTGAACCTCATCGAGGACCACCACCAGGCCGGGCGCGAGGTCATCATCGTCTCCACCAGTGGCTCCGAGGTCGTCGAGCCCATCGGCCAGATGCTCGGGGCGGACAAGGTGATCGCCACCCGGATGGACGTCAAGGACGGCAAGTACACCGGGGACATCCGGTTCTACGCGTACGCCGAGAACAAGGCCAAGGCGATCACCGACCTGGCCCGCAAGCGCGGCTACGACCTCGACCGGTGCTTCGCCTACAGCGACTCGATCACCGACGTCCACATGCTCGAGATCGTCGGCCACCCGCACGCGGTCAACCCCGACAAGGACCTCCGCCGGGTGGCCCGTGAGCGGGGCTGGCCCATCCTCGTCTTCGACAAGCCGGTGGCACTGCGCACGCGCGTGCGGCTGCCGCCGGCCAAGCCGACCATTGCGGCGCTGACCGTTGCCGGCGTGGCAGCGATAGCGACCGCTCTGTGGCTGGGAGCCAGGCGGAGAAGGACGTCGGCCTGAAAGTCAACCCTTGAGATGGGGCGGGGCCCGGCGTACAAAGGAGGCACAACTCCAGAGCTCACACGGTGCGGTACCCACGCGGCGATCTACCCTTCCTACAGGGTGCTGGTCATACCCGGATCTGCCGGGGGCCACAATTAGAAGAAGCACGCTTGGTAGCCAAGCCCCGTGTGTCGAGCGGCATCGAGACTCCCCAGGATTCTGGGGCATCCCGGTGCCGCTCATCTGTCCGGCCAGCCTCAGCCGGCGTCGCGCAGCGGGCTCGCCTCGGCGCCCTTCGCCTGCGCCTCGGCCGCGTAGAGCAACCAGGAGTGCAGGCCGCTGCGGCCGCCCTCCCGGTAGGCACGCAGGTTCGACTCGTACTCCGCCCGCAGGGCGAGGTGCCCTGCCTCGGGTACGACGAGCGACGCCGGGTCGACCCCGCGGGCGACGAGCACGAGCCGTTCGGCCGCGCGGGCCACGATCCCGTTGTGGTCGGCGAACGGCGCGCTGGCGACGAGGTCGGCGTGGACGAGTGCAGCCACGAGCAGGGCGGGCGCCTTGGTGTGCAGCAGGGTGTGGGACAGCGACTGCAGCCGCTCGGCGCCCTCCGGGGTGGCCGGCTGCCCTGCAGAGGCTCCCCCGGTCAGGGCGTGCAGCCGCGCGAACGCCTGCAGCGGCGAGCGCCCGAGCACCGGGACCAGCGCGAGCAGCTCGGTGCTGACGCGCACCGCCGCCTGCGCGATCCGGTCGCCCGAGCCGGCCCGGACCTCCTCGGCGGTGGAGGTCGACCCCTCGAGGGTGGCGCTGGCCTGCGCCCCCCGCAGGAGCGACTCGGCGGTCTGCTCGGGGGTGGTGCGACGCAGGCCGCGGTCGCGCAGCATCACGTCGATTCCGTCCCGAGTGGAGGCGAAGCCGGACGGCACCCCCTCCAGCTCGGTGAGCCAGGCGAGGGGGTCTGCGGACGGAGTGGAGGACGGGAGCGACACGGCGCGAAGGCTATCGGGTAACTTCAAGCGCACGATGAGCGAGCAGAAACCACCACCTGAGCGGTCGTTCGGCCCGGTGGCCGACGCCTATGACCGTGCCCGCCCGTCGTACCCCGACGAGGCGATCGGCTGGATGACCGGCTCCGGACGGTCGATGGTCCTCGAGCTCGGTGCCGGGACCGGCAAGCTGACGGAGGTCCTGCACGGCTCCGGTCACGACCTCCTCGCCACCGACCCCCTGCCCGAGATGCTCGTGCGACTGGCCCGCCGAGTGCCGGCACGGCACGTCGTCGCCAGCGCGGAGCAGATCCCGCTGCGCTCCCGATCGGTCGACGTGGTGGTGTGCGGACAGTCGTTCCACTGGTTCGACCACGAGCGCGCCCTCCCGGAGATCGCGCGGGTGCTCCGACCCGGCGGCGTGCTCGCGCTGGCGTGGAACACCTACGACGTGAGCATCCCGTGGGTGAAGCGGCTCAAGAGGCTCCTGACCCCTGCCGGCGCATCCGACGACGACCTCGCGATGCCACTGATGGAGACGCCCTACTTCGGCTTCGTCGACCACCGCCAGTTCCGCTTCTGGCAGCCGCACACCGCGGCCTCGCTGGCGGACCTGGCCCGGTCGGTCTCGCACGTCTCGTCGATGAACGAGCACGAGCGGGCCCGGGTGCTGGGCAAGGTGGCCGCTCTCTACGCCGAGTACGGCCGCGGCCACGACGGCATGCAGGTGCCCTACGTGACGCGCTGCTACCGGGCTGTCGTCCTGCACCAGGCGCTGCCGCCCGAGCCGCCGCCGCTCCGGCGACCGGTCTCGTCCCCGGTCGACCCTCCGGAGACCCCGACCAGGCCCGGTCCGCCGGAGGACCCCGGGACCCAGCTGATCAGCTTCCGGTGACTCGGGTCGACTGATGCTGTTCGAGGGCCTGCGCAGCCGCTGGCACGCGCGCCAGCTCGGCGGCGACGCGGACCTGGCCACCTTCCGCACCCTGCACACCGCCTCGCTCGCCTCACTGGCCCTGCGCAAGGGGCTCGACCGCGACGCCGTCGAGCCCAGCCTGCGGCACCTGCGCACGTTGCTCGGCACCACCGCCGTCGCCGTGAGCGACACCCATCAGCTCCTCGGGTACGGCGGCCTGTCGACCCATCACGCCGACCAGGCCCACGCGCTGGCCCTGCGAGCGGTCTCCGCCACCAGCACCGTGGTCGCGGGTCGCGGAGACCTCTCCTGCGACACGCAGGGGTGCCTGGTCACGCACGCCATCGCCACGCCCTTGGTGATCGATGACCGGGTGGCCGGAGCCCTGGTCGCCCTCACCGACCACTCGTCGGGGAACCTGCTTCGGGCGACCGAGGAGGTTGCGACCTGGGTCTCCGGCCAGCTGGAGCTCGGGGAGCTCGACGAGTCACGGCACCGCCTCGCCCGCGCGGAGGTGCGCGCGCTGCGGGCGCAGATCAGTCCCCACTTCATCTACAACTCGCTCGGAGCGATCGCCTCCTTCGTGCGCACCGACCCGGACCGCGCCCGCGACCTGCTGCTGGAGTTCGCCGACTTCACCCGCTACTCCTTCCGCGAGCACGGGGAGTTCACCACCCTGGCCGAGGAGCTGCGCTCGATCGAGCGCTACCTGCTGCTGGAGCAGGCGCGCTTCGGCGACCGTCTCGGCGTACGCCTGCAGGTGGCGCCCGAGGTGCTCGGCGTGCGGATCCCGTTCCTGTGCCTGCAGCCCCTGGTCGAGAACGCCGTCCAGCACGGTCTCCAACCGGTGGCCGGCGGGGGGCACATCACGATCGAGGCCCGAGACGTCGACCGTGAGTGCGTGATCGCGATCGAGGACGACGGCGCCGGGCAGGACCCGGAACGGATCCGCCAGGTCCTGGCGGGCCTGTCGGGTGGTGACTCGGTCGGCCTGGCGAACGTGGACGAGCGCCTGCGCGCGGCGTTCGGTGACGAGTACGGTCTGGTCGTGGAGACCGCACCGGGGGCCGGCACCAGGGTCGTCGTACGCGTGCCGAAGTTCGCCCCTGGGGTCTCCCCGTGACCGGCCTGCGGGTGCTGGTCATCGATGACGAACGGCCGGCGCTCGACGAGCTGTCGTTCCTGCTCGAGCGCGACGACCGGATCTCGGAGGTGCGCGCCACCGACTCCCCCACCGACGGGCTGCGGCTGCTCCAGGCCCAGGACGTCGACGCCGTCTTCCTCGACGTGCAGATGCCGGGGCTCACCGGCATCGAGCTGGCCCAGGTCCTGTCCCGTTTCCGCCAGCCGCCGGTCGTCGTGTTCGTCACCGCGCACGACCAGCACGCCGTGGACGCCTTCGACGTCAACGCGGTCGACTACGTCCTCAAGCCGGTGCGCGAGGCCCGGCTCGCTGAGGCGGTGCGCCGCGTGCTCGGTGCCGTCCGTCCGGCGAGCGCCCCCGACCAGATCGCCGTCGAGCGGGGCGGCGTCGCACGCTTCCTGGGCGTCTCCGAGATCAGGTACGTCGAGGCCGAGGGCGACTACGCCCGGCTGCACGTCGACGGTGACAGCTTCCTGGTGCGGGTGCCCCTGAGCCAGCTGGAGCAGGACTGGGCGGACGCCGGCTTCGTGCGGATCCACCGGTCGATCCTGGTCTCCACCCACTTCGTCGACGAGGTGCGCGTCGACGGCGGCCGGTGCACGGTCTCGGTCGCCGGCAGGGAGCTCGGCGTGAGCCGCCGGCACACACGAGCGCTGCGCGACCTGCTCGTGCGCAACGCACGTCCGGGGCAGCCATGACCCCGGAGACGCCGGAGCGCGTGCGGGTGACCAGCCCGTGGACGGACCGCCCCCGGCTGCGACCGCGGCGCACGGCCACGACCGAGATCGACGCCGAGAGCGAGGTCGGCGAGATCTACCTGCGCACGCTTCTGCGCGCCCAGCTCCGGCTCGCGGTGGGCAGCCTGCTCCTGCTCGGGCTCACGGTCGGCCTGCTTCCGCTCCTCTTCGTCGCCGCGCCCGGTCTGACCTCGCACCACGTGCTCGGGATGCCGGTGTCGTGGGGCCTTCTGGCGTTCGGCTGCTACCCGGTGCTGGTGCTGCTGGCCTGGCGCTACGTCCGGTTGGCCGAGCGCAACGAGCAGGCGTTCAAGCGGCTGGTGGACCGCTCGTGAACCCCGCCCTCGGTCTGGTCGCGGTGCTGCTGGTGACGGTCGCGACCCTGGCCATCGGGACGTGGGGGCTGAGGTTCAGCCGCACCACGAGCGACTTCTTCGTCGCCTCCCGGTCGGTGCGGCCCGGCCTGAACGCCTCTGCGATCAGCGGCGAGTACCTCTCGGCCGCCTCGTTCCTCGGCATCGCCGGTCTCGTGCTCAGCTTCGGCGCCGAGATGCTGTGGTACCCGGTCGGCTGGACCGCCGGCTACCTGGTGCTGCTGGTGCTGGTCGCGGCACCCCTGCGGCGCTCCGGCGCCTACACCCTGCCGGACTTCGCCGAGGCCCGGCTCGGCTCCCGCACGGTCCGGACGCTGGCGTCGCTCCTGGTGGTGGTCATCGGTTGGCTCTACCTGATGCCGCAGTTCGCCGGCGCCGGTGTCGCGCTGGGCGCGGCCGCCGGGCTTCCGGTCTGGGCCGGCGGACTGGCGGTGGCCGTCGTCGTCCTCCTCAACGTGCTCTCGGGCGGGATGCGCTCGATCACGTTCGTGCAGGCCTTCCAGTACTGGCTCAAGCTGACCGCGCTGGTCGTCCCGCTCGTCTTCCTGGTGATCGTGTGGCTCGGCGACGGGGGCCGCTCGGCTGCCGACCCGAGCCTGTTCGTGGGCGGCGAGTCCGGGACCGCGTGGGCCGACCCGCTCGACTTCGCCGGTGGCCACGCGCTGTACTCGACGTACTCGCTGATGATCGCGACGTTCCTCGGCACGATGGGGCTCCCCCACGTCGTGGTGCGCTTCTACACCAACCCCGACGGGCGCGCCGCGCGCCAGACGACGGTCGCCGTCCTGGCCCTGCTGGGCCTCTTCTACGTGCTGCCGCCGGTGTACGCCGCCCTCGGCAGGCTCTACGCCCCGGACCTCGTCGGCAGCCGGGCCGCCGACGGGATCGTGCTCGAGCTTCCCGGCCGGATGATCGGCGGTCTCGGCGGTGACCTGCTCACCGCGCTGCTGACCGGAGGTGCGTTCGCCGCCTTCCTGGCCACCTCGTCCGGACTGACCATCGCGGTGGCTGGGGTGATCACCCAGGACGTGATGAGCAAGCGCATCGAGGGCGTCACCGGGTTCCGGCTCTCCGCCGTGGTGGCCGTGGTGGTGCCGTTCGGCCTGGCACTGGTCGCGCAGGACGTGGCCGTGGCGACCGTGGTCGGGTTGGCGTTCGCGATGGCTGCAGCGACCTTCTGCCCGCTGCTGCTCCTCGGGATCTGGTGGCGCGGGCTGACCGACGCCGGCGCGATCTCCGGCCTGCTGGTCGGAGGGTTCCTCACCGGTGGCGCCGTGCTCGACAACCTGCTCACCCACCGCAGCGCGGGCTGGTTCGCCGCGCTGGTGGGCCAGCCGGCGGCTTGGGCAGTGCCGCTGTCCTTCGCCACGATGGTCGTGGTCTCCCGACTCACGCGGCACCGGTTGCCGGCCCACACGACACGGTTCATGGTTCGGCTGCACACGCCCGAGGCGGTCCAGCTCGACCGCGGCTGACACGCCGGTGAGCCGGAAGCCCCGGGCATCGAACCGGAGCACCCGACGCGGGGGACATCGGGTGCTCCGGCAGCTCGACCACCCGGATCGGGTGGAGGCCCGGGGAGTCCGCGGAGGCGGATCGGTTGCCGTGCGGGGCGCTTTCCGGGGCCTACCTCGCCGCTACGAGGTTGGACCGCGCCGAGCGGGCACTGAGTCCCACGGCGTTGATCGCCTCCACCTCGAAGCGGTAGTTCCCCGCGATCACGGTGAATGACCGACTCCTGATGTCCGCGCCCACGGTGACCAGTGCGCGAGTCTCATCGGGAAGCCCGGCACGGATCCGCAGCGCTCTCACCCGGTAGCCGGTGATGGCCGAGCCACCGTTCCTCGTCGGGGCGCTCCATCTCGCGACCGCGGTCAGCGCGCCGCCCGCGGGTCCGGATGCAGCCACCCCGATCCCGGGAGCGCCTGGCACGGTCGCCGGGGTCACCGTGTTCGACGAGGCCGAGAAGGGGCCGGTGCCCAGGGCGTTGGTCGCAGCAACCCGGAAGTTGTACGCCCTCCCGTTGGTCAGCCCGGTCACCGTCCTGGTCGTGGCGTCGCCGCTCTGCACAACCGTGCGGACAACCGTGGCACCAGTCCGCACCTGGATGCGGTAACCGGTGATCGGGTCACCACCGTCACCGGCCGGTGGCGACCAGCTCAACGTCGCGCTCTGGTTGCCTCGCACGGCCCTCGGTGCGGCCGGTGCGGACGGCAGGCCGCCCCCAGGGGTCACCGTGTTCGACGACGCCGAGAGCTCGCCGCTGCCCAGGGCGTTGGTCGCAGCAACCCGGAAGGTGTACGCCCTCCCGTTGGTCAGCCCTGTCACCGTCGTGGTCGTGGCGTCGCCGCTCTGCACCACCGTGCGGACGACGGTGGCACCAGTCCACACCTGGACGGTGTAGCCGGTGATCGGGTCGCCACCGTCACTGGCCGGTGGCGACCAGCTCAACGTCGCGCTCTGGTTGCCTCGCACGGCCGTCGGTGCGGCCGGTGCGGCCGGCGGGCCGACCGGCGTGACGGCGCTCGAGACCTCCGAGAGCGGGCCCTGCCCGAGGACGGTCACGGCCCGCACCTGGAAGGTGTAGGCGCGTCCGTTGACCAGGCCGGTGATCGTGTGGGCCAGAGACGTGCCAGGGATGTCCGTCACCGTCCGGACCACGGCACCGTCGGAGCTCACCACGATCTCATAGCTCGTGATCGCCGCAGGGTCGGCGCCGGCGGGGGCACTCCACGTGACGGTGGCCGAGCCCTCGAGGGTCGCCGCGCGCGACGCCGTGGCCGACACGTTCGTCGGCGCGCTCGGCTGCACGACCGAGACCGTCTGGTCCGAGAACCTGAGCTGCTCGACGTTGCGCAACGTGTCGGTGCCGTCGCTGGCCTTCTGACCGACGAGGCTCGGCCCGGTCTGGGTGACTGTGACCGTCCCGGCGTCGTAGGCGAGGGTGTAGCTGAACAGCGGGCCCGAGAAGACCGCCGTGTCGCAGTTCAGGGGTGTGGCGGCACCACAGTCCGCTGCCGGTGTCGACTTCGGTGTGATGACCTCCCTGACCGCCACGATGTTGCCCGGGTTGACGGTTCCCGCGAAGACCGCCTGCTGCAGGGTGGGGCCGGTGAGCGAACCCGATGAGTCGCGAAGGTACTGGCTGGTCATCGCGCTCTGGCCGGCGCCGGTGATCTCGGCGCTGCCGATCTCCGTGGCCGGGTCGGCGGGGTCGGTCCGCACGCTGAGTCGCACGCTGAGGTAACGGTCGCCGTCGATGATGTCGTCGGCGCCCCGTCCCTCGATCAGGTCACTGCCGCCTCCACCGAGGAGGATGTTGCCGTCGCCCCAGACGTTCGGCCCGGTCAGGATCGGGCAGTCCTGCGAGGCCGACTGCGCGACCACGGTGGACAACGGGGTGTTCAGAGGAGGTACCAGTGGGTCGAGGCCGGAGATCCGGTCCAGTCCGTCCTGGTCGAGGACGTCGCAGCCGATGAACCCGGCACCTCCGACCTGGGTCGGCACGATGTCATCGCCGCGGAGGGTGTCGTCGTACTTCCAGCCGGAGAGGGCTTCGACCTCGTTGAACTTGTCACGGACTCCCACCTGCAGGGTTCCGAGCGGTGGGATCGGCAGGGCCAGGTCCATGTCCTGCGGCTGGGCCTCCCCCAGACCGATCTCCCAGTCGTAGCCCGAGGCGCCCGCGACCTTCTCGATCCCGGACCCGCCGACCCCGATGTCGTCGCCGCCCTCCATGTCGTAGTCGTCGTCTCCACCCTGGCCGATCAGGATGTCGTGACCCGGCTTCTGGGAGTCGTCGAGGAAGAAGAGGTTCCCGCTGTCTCCCTGCATCAGGTCTGGCTGGTCACCACCCTCCTCCCAGTCGTCACCTGCGTCACCGAAGGCCGAGTCGAGGCCCTGGCCGAGGAAGATGAAGTCGTCGCCGGCTCCGCCGAAGGTCTCGTTGGCGTTCGCCCCCCCGTTGGTGAAGTCCTTGCCGGCGCCGCCCATGATGATGTCGAGACCCGGGCCGGCGTCGATGGCGTCGTTGCCGGGACCTCCCTTGGGGACGTCGTCGCCGCCGAGGTCGGTGATGATGTCGTCGCCCTCCCCACCGAGTGCGACGTCAGCACCCGCACCACCCTCGATCCTGTCGTTGCCGGCGTTCCCCCAGAACGTGTCGTTGTCGTTGCCGCCGCGGATGCGGTCAGCACCGTCGGTGCCGTTGTACACGGCCTGGCCGTTGATCCCGGGAGGATCGACCGAGTTCACCGCCCGGTACTGGAGCGTCCCGTCGGGCTGCCGGAGAAGCAGTGCGTTCTCGTTGCACTCGGTCGTCGGGTCGTCGGCCACGGAGTTGCCCGAGGCAGCGAAACCCGCGGGAGTTCCGGCCAGGTTGCGCAGCTGGAACTTGCAGTCAGCCGTGCCGAAGGCGTCCGCCTTGAGGGTGTCCGTTCCCTCGGTGTTGCGCATCAACAGCTCAGCGAAGGAGTTTCCCTCGAGCTCGGCGCGCAGGTTCATGCCCGGTGTCCGTGCCAGGTAGTAGAGCCGGTCGCCGTTCTGGAGGTCGGTCAGCTGGTTCTCGAACACGAAGTTGAAGGTGCTGCCGAGGAGTCCACCGAAGGGGTGGGTCGCCTCGGCGGCGCCGCCCACCCAGAGGTCGATGTTGTCGAGCCCGGTGATCGAGCGGGAACCCTGGTTGCTCCAGTCGCCCACGCTGTTCATGAACGCTGCGGCATCCGCGGGAACGTGCGGCTCGCCGAGCGGGGCCTGGACGAGCCTCCTGGCCGCGGCACGCCTCGAGGCCAGCGTCGCGGGCCCGTTGTCCGCGGTCTCGTCGGCCGCGGTCGCGGGATCGTCGACCAGCTCACCATCGGGACCGACGTCGGTCAGGATCGTCGGGTGCCTGCCGTACGCCGCGACGAAGTTGACGAGCGACTCAGGGTGCTTGAGGTTCTCCCCGAAGTCCACCCAGCTGGAGTACGGCACGAGCTGGCCGTCGTTGGTCGCGTCGAACAGGTGCCGACGCAGGACGTTCAGGGGCGGGACACCCTCGGAGCGGGCGCGCGTGATGTTGATCGTCGCCAGGTCCAGGGGCAGGCCCAGCAGGTTGTTGCGCAGCGTCTCGGGGACGAACTCGTCGAGCTCACTGCCGACCTGGTCCGACATCCCCATGACGATGCTGCCCGCTGCCTCCGCGGCGGTCAGCGTTCGGGCGCCACCACCGCGGGTGTACGACGGCGGGTTGAGGAACCCGTCGAGCAGCGAGATGTCGTTCTCCGAGCCGTCGGCGTTGCGCCGGGAGATCGTCTCGGTCAGCATGGAGTGGCCGAAGCGGTAGACGGCGTGCGCGAACTCGGCCCTGATCGCAGGGTTCAGGTCCGGCTGGGTGAAGGCGAACGGCTCGAAGGGGTTGATCGCAGGCTGGATCTTGCGAGCGAACTCCTCGAACACCAGGTGCTGGTACTCCATCTCGTTGATGAACCGAGCCGCCTGGAAGAGGCGCTCACCGTTCCAGCCGTCGGCACCCAGAGTCGCCTTCCATTGCCGGAGCGCGTTGACCCCACTGGCCGAGGTGTCGGTGGTGAGGACCTTCTTGATGTAGTCGATCAGCCGGTTGTGCTCGGAGTGGAACACCTGGTGGATCGCAGTGAGCCCGATGTTCTCGTTGACGCGACCGTCGCCGGCGATGAAGTGCGCGTCGAGCATCTCGTCGTCGTAGGTGCCGGCCGGCTGGCTGGCGAAGTCGGCGGATGCGGTCGAGTCGCCGTCGGGAACGAGCCCGGGCTTGGGCTCCGCGTTGTGCGCGATGTCGGTCAGGAACGGTGTGTCGAAGTACGCGGCGTCGGGCGGCACGGGAACCGGGGCGCTGACGTCGCCCTCGATGAGCACGTCGTCGCCAGTGCTCAGGACACCGTCCGGTCCCTTGGTGACGTACTGCGGCAGGCCGCGCTCGGGCCCCGGCTTGAAGTTGCCGTAGGCGTCCGCAGCCAGCATGGGGATGTTGAGCGCGTCCGCATCGACCAGCTTGAGCCCGAGCAGCTCGGCAGCCTGCTTCTTGGTGGTCGCCCACGTCGCCATGCCGGGGTCCTGGTCGCGTGGTCCATTGCTGGGCGGTGCGCCGCCGAGGAGCCTGCCGGTCGACACGGGGCGGCCCGCGCTGTTGTTCACGTACTCCCGCAGGAACACCTGGTGGGAGGAGTGCGAGGTGTAGGTCTGGCTCTGGTCGACCCAGGGCGAGTCGGTGTTCAACGCGTCCTGGATGTCGTCGGCACTCTCGTCGACCTCCGTGCCCGGCTTGTCGCCGAGGATGCCGTCGGGGCCGGGCTGGTTCTGCCCCCGGGTGAGCACCATGAAGCGCTTGCTCGCCGGGAGGTCGTCTCGGTTGCCGCGGATGTGGTCCGGGCCGGCGATCAGCGGGTCGTCGTTCTGGAGCGGGACGAAGACGGTTCCGCCGCCCTTGACCGTCTGGTCGATGCCGTGGTCGAAGAACTGGCCGAAGAGCGTGAACATCGAGTTGTACGGCGGCGAGAGGCCGACGTCGGTCGTCACGTTGGGGATGAACAGCGTCTGGTGCGAGGGCGTGCACTCCGCCGGCACCGCGAGCACCGGAGGCTCGGCCAGTGGATCGGGATCGGTGGTGCACGGCTTCACACCCGGGCTGCCCTGGGTGCGGACCGGGAACCCGGCGGCCGCGACGGCGGCGGGGTTGGTCGAGGTCTGGTCCACGATCAGGTTGCTGATCACGCGCGGCTGGGTGTCGAAGACGTTGCCCTTCTTCTGCTTGTACGAGGTCCGTCCGGGGGGCCCGAAGCCGGGTGCCACGTCGCCCGCGTCCTGGAACACCGAAGGTGCGAGGCGCGGGAACACCTCATCGGCGGCCCCGATCCTGCCCTTGCCGGGGACGAGGTTGTTGCAGGAGCCGTCCACGGTCCGCAGGCCGGCCGAGATCAACGGGCTCGGGATCTGGTTGGGACCGGGGCCGACGAGGGCACCACACGGGCCGGTGGCGGGCGTCGTGTTCGCGACGTGCGCCTCGGCGATCTTGATCTGCTTGAGGATGTACGCGAGGTCGGAGGGCGTGACGGTGAAGCCCTGCCCCTCCGGGGCAGCTGCCATGGCCTGGGGTGGCGCAACCGCCCACGACGCGAAGAGAGCACAGACCATCGCCATCACCGCGCTCACGGCCACCGACCGCCTCACCGGAGCCAGGCTGTTGTGCAGCACGCGGCGGTGAGTCCTCCTCGTTCCACGTCGCACCATGGCTCAACCTCGATCTCGTCGGGCACCCAGGAATGGGAACCCTCACGATGGGCGACGCCACTTGCAGAAACCTTGCGATCCGGACGGCCGCCGGGCCCCTCGACAGGCCGAGCGCACCCCCAGGCCGACCGTTCGTCGTACGCCGCCGACCGCTTGCCGATGAGTGCCCACCGCTGGCCGCGCCGCAGCGGCGCCGGGGTGGCGGCGTGGCAGAGGGCACTGCCACGGTGACCGGGATCACAACCTCTCTCGAAGGGTGGCGCACATGCCCGATCCCACGCCCGACCAAGGCCAGGTGGACATCCACCGGCAGACCACGGCCAACGCCGCGGTCTACGGCCGACTGCACGAGACGGCGGAGTTCGAGGAGCTGCGCCGCCGCTACCGCAGCTTCGCCTTCCCGGCCACGCTCGCGTTCCTGGTCTGGTACCTCCTCTACGTCGTCATGTCGAACTGGGCGACCGGCTTCATGAACACGAAGGTCGTCGGCAACATCAACGTCGCCCTCGTCTTCGGGCTGCTGCAGTTCGTGACCACGTTCGGCATCGCGTTCTTCTACGCCCGCTACATGCACCGCAACGTGGACCCCCTCGCGCGCCAGCTCGAGCAGCAGTACGACAAGGAGGTCCCGCGATGAGCTCGCAGACCCTGACCGCAGTCCTCTTCATCGCCGTCGTCCTGCTGACGGTCGGCATCACCTTCTGGGCCAGCCGACAGTCATCGGGCACGACCGACTTCTATGCCGGCGGTCGCTCGTTCAGCGGCTTCCAGAACGGCATGGCCGTCTCCGGCGACTACATGTCTGCCGCGTCGTTCCTCGGCATCTCCGGCTTGATCGCCCTCAACGGCTACGACGGCTTCCTCTACTCGATCGGCTTCCTCGTGGCCTGGCTGGTCGCACTGCTCCTGGTCGCCGAGCTGCTCCGCAACTCGGGTCGCTACACGATGGCCGACCAGCTCGCCTACCGGATGCGCCAGCGCCCCGTGCGCACCGCCGCGGCGACCTCGACCGTGGTCGTCTCGATCTTCTACCTGCTGGCCCAGATGGTCGGTGCAGGTGCCCTGGTCGCACTGCTCCTCGGCGTCGAGTCCGAGGCTCTCAAGGCCCTGACGATCGTCGGCGTGGGCATGCTGATGGTCTTCTACGTGACCGTGGGCGGCATGAAGGGGACCACCTGGGTGCAGATCGTGAAGGCCGTGCTGCTGATGAGTGGCACCGTGCTGATCACGGTGCTGGTGCTGGCGAAGTTCGACTTCAACTTCTCCGAGCTGCTCCAGGCAGCCGCCGACAACACCGGCAAGGGCCAGGAGTTCCTGCAGCCCGGCCTGAAGTACGGCGTGAGCACGACCTCGCGGATCGACTTCGTCTCGCTGGGGCTGGCGCTGGTCCTGGGCACCGCCGGCCTGCCGCACATCCTGATCCGCTTCTACACGGTGCCGACGGCCAACGCGGCGCGCAAGTCGGTGCTCTGGGCCATCGGCCTGATCGGCAGCTTCTACCTGATGACGCTGGTCCTCGGCTTCGGTGCCGCGGCCATGCTCGACACGGGTGCTGACAGCAAGGTGGCTGCCTCCGGGGGCAACCTGGCCTCCCCGCTCCTGGCGGAGGCAGTCGGGGGTGGCGCCGGCACCACCGGAGGCGCCGTACTGCTGGCCCTGATCTCGGCGGTCGCGTTCGCCACGATCCTCGCGGTCGTCGCGGGCCTGACGCTGACCTCGGCCTCGTCCGTGGCGCACGACCTGTACGCCACGGTGTTCAAGAAGGGCGAGGCGAGCGAGGTCGACGAGGTCCGGGTCGCCCGCATCGCGGCGTTCGTCATCGGTGGCGTCGCCATCGCGCTGGCGATCCCGGCCCAGAAGATCAACATCGCCTTCCTGGTGGCCCTGGCCTTCGCGGTCGCGGCGTCGGCCAACCTGCCCTCGCTGATCTACAACCTGTTCTGGCCGCGGTACAACACCCGAGGTGCCGTCTGGGCCATCTACGGCGGCCTGATCACCTGCGTGGTGCTGGTGTTCTTCTCGCCGGTGGTTTCCGGCTCGGACACCGCCCTGGTCACCGGTGCCGACTGGTCCTGGTTCCCGCTCAGCAACCCGGGCATCATCTCGATCCCGGCCGGATTCCTTCTGGGCTGGTTGGGCACTATCACCTCGCACGAGCCGATCTCCGAGGAGCGCTTCCCCGAGCTCGAGGTCCGGGCGCTCACCGGCGCGGGCTCCGAGGGCGTCGTCCACCACTGAGCAGGACAGCACCGACCGCGTCCGGGCGGCCCACGGGGAGGGTCGTCCGGACGCTGTGCACCCAGTAGGTTCGAAATCACCAGACGTCGAAGCACGAGGAGCGAATTCATGAGCGACGAGTCCAGCGGAACACTGGCCAACCTCTCCCACGAGGAGCGCCGGTTCGAGCCCCCGGCCGAGTTCGCCGAGCACGCCAACCTGACCGCGGCGGCGTACGACGAGGCCGAGAAGGACATGCCTGCCTTCTGGGCCAAGCAGGCCGAGCGCCTGGACTGGGACCAGCCCTGGGACCGGGTCCTCGACTGGGACAACCCCCCGTTCGCGAAGTGGTTCGCCGGCGGGAAGATCAACGCGGCCTACAACTGCGTCGACCGGCACGTGGAGAACGGCGCCGGCGACAAGGTCGCCTTCCACTGGATCGGCGAGCCCGAGGACGACACCCGAGACATCACCTACGCCGAGCTCAAGGACGAGGTCTGCCGCGCCGCCAACGCGCTCATCGAGCTGGGCGTGAAGACCGGTGACCGGGTCGCGATCTACATGCCGATGATCCCCGAGACGGCGGTGGCGATGCTGGCCTGCGCCCGCATCGGCGCCCCGCACACCGTGGTGTTCGGCGGCTTCTCCTCCGACGCACTGGCCAACCGGATCTCCGACTGCCAGGCCGAGGTCGTGATCACGGCGGACGGCGGCTACCGCCGCGGCGCACCCTCCGCCCTGAAGCCGGCCGTTGACGAGGCCTGCGAGAAGTCGGCCAAGGACGGCCACGAGGTCCGCAACGTGCTCGTCGTTCGTCGTACGGGCGAGGAGGTGGAGTGGAACGACCGCGACGTGTGGTGGCACGAGGCGGTGGACGCAGCCTCCAGCGAGCACGAGTGCGAGTTCTTCGACGCCGAGCACCCGCTCTACGTGATGTACACCTCCGGCACGACGGGCAAGCCGAAGGGCATCCTGCACACGACCGGCGGCTACCTCGTCGGCTGCGCCTACACGCACTGGGCCATCTTCGACCTGAAGCCGGACACGGACGTCTACTGGTGCACCGCCGACGTCGGCTGGGTCACCGGCCACTCCTACGGCGTCTACGGGCCGCTCGCGAACCAGACGACCTCGGTCATGTACGAGGGCACGCCGGACACCCCCAGCAAGGGCCGCTGGTGGGAGATCTGCGAGAAGTACGGCGTGACGATCTTCTACACCGCCCCCACGGCGATCCGGACGTTCATGAAGTGGGGCGACGAGATCCCCGCGAAGTCCGACCTGTCGAAGCTGC
This sequence comes from uncultured Actinomycetota bacterium, assembly GCA_963791105.1. Classification (GTDB taxonomy): domain Bacteria; phylum Actinomycetota; class Actinomycetes; order Propionibacteriales; family Nocardioidaceae; genus Marmoricola. Next base: position 430,231 of record CAWBRA010000008.1, read on the forward strand.
GCCTCCTCGGCTCCGTGGGCGAGCCGATCAACCCCGAGGCCTACGTCTGGTACCGCGACACCATCGGCGCCGGGAAGACCCCGGTCGTCGACACCTGGTGGCAGACCGAGACCGGCGCGATCATGATCAGCCCGCTCCCCGGGGTGACCGCCGCCAAGCCCGGCTCCGCGATGAAGGCCATCCCCGGCATCGTCGCGGACGTGGTCGACGACGAGGGCAACTCCGTCCCTGACGGCTCCGGTGGCCTGCTCGTGATCAAGGAGCCCTGGCCCTCGATGCTGCGCACCCTCTGGGGCGACGACGAGCGCTACAAGGAGACCTACTGGTCGCGCTTCGCCAAGCAGGGTTACTACTTCGCCGGCGACGGCGCCAAGAAGGACGAGGACGGCGACGTCTGGGTCCTCGGCCGCGTCGACGACGTCATGAACGTCTCGGGTCACCGGCTCTCCACCACGGAGATCGAGTCGGCCCTGGTCTCGCACCCCAAGGTCGCCGAGGCTGCAGTTGTCGGAGCCGCCGACGAGACCACCGGCCAGGCGGTCTGCGCGTTCGTGATCCTCAGGCAGTCGGCGCTCAAGGACGGCGAGGAGGCACCCGAGTCGCTGGTCCAGGAGCTGCGCAGCCACGTGCAGAAGCAGATCGGCGCGATCGCCAAGCCGCGTCAGCTGATGGTCGTCCCCGAGCTCCCGAAGACCCGCTCGGGCAAGATCATGCGGCGCCTGCTCAAGGACGTCGCCGAGCACCGCGAGGTCGGCGACGTGACCACCCTCGCCGACTCCACCGTGATGGACCTGATCGGCAAGGGCATGTCCTCGAGCTCGGAGGACTGAGCACAGAATCCGCCGACGCGTCGCAGATGAACACGCAAAACGACTCGAGACGTCGCAGATGAACACGTAGAACAGTGCGAGACGTCGCAGATGAACACCCGTTTCTTGTTCATCTGCGACGTCTCGGCGCGTTCCGAGCGTTCATCTGCGACGTCTCGGGGTGCTTTCAGCGTTCATCTGCGACGTGTCGCCGGTGGTGTCAGGCGGCTGCGACCTTGTCGTTGTCGCTGTCGTTGTCGTTGTCGTTGTCGTTGTCGTTGTCGTTTGCGTTCGTGACGGCGACGGCCAGGTCGGCCATCAGGGCCACGAGGTCGCGCTGCACGCTCTCCTCGGTGGCACGACCCGGCGCGACCACCTCGTGCACCGCGGCGACGCCCACGCTGGTCTCGAGAGGTACGGCGCCCGCAACACGGAGCACCCTCTCGGCGTCCTCGCGGGCCCACTGGGCTCCGCGGGGGGACGGGCTGGCGGAGAGCACGGCCACCGGCTTGCCGGCCAACGCGGCGGCGCCTCGCGGCCGGGAGACCCAGTCGATCGCGTTCTTCAGGACCCCGGGCAGGGAGCCGTTGTACTCCGGCGTGGCCACCAGCAGGCCGTCAGCGGCGTCGACAGCCGCCCGGAAGACGGCCACGGCCTCGGGAGGCGTCTCGGTGTCGAGGTCCTGGTCGTAGTGGGGCAGGTCGGCCAGGCCGGCGTACGGGCTCGCCTCGAAGCCCCCGGGGAGCTGGCCGGCGGCCGCCTCGGCCAGGCGACCTGACCAGGAGTCGGCCCGCAGGCTGCCTACGAGAGTCAAGATGCGCATCGGATCTCCTGAAGTAGTTGACGTTTAAACCAGAACACGTCAGCCACTCGGTTTGTTCCGCAACGCCCGGAATGAGGCGGTCGTCACACCGCTCGTCAGTCGGTCGGGACGCTCGCGCGCTCGCCCTTGGCCATGCTGCGGGACTTCAGCAGGCTGAGCACCGTCGTCACGACGAGGATGCCGAGGATGGCCACCAGCGAGAGCCAGATCGGGATCTCGGGCGCCCACTCGATGTGCTCACCACCGTTGATGAACGGCAGCTCGTTCTCGTGCATCGCGTGCAGGACGAGCTTGACGCCGATGAACCCGAGCAGGACCGCCAGGCCGATCGAGAGGTAGACCAGGCGCTCGAGCAGGCCACCGATCAGGAAGTACAGCTGGCGCAGGCCCATCAGCGCGAAGATGTTCGCGGTGAGCACCAGGAACGGCTCGCGGGTGAGGCCGTAGATCGCCGGGATCGAGTCCAGGGCGAAGAGCAGGTCGGTCGTCCCGAGCGCGATGATGACCACGAACATCGGGGTGACCACGCGGCTGCCGTCGACCTTGGCCAGGATCGCCGTGCCGTGCCACTCGGAGGTGGCCGGGAACCTGCGCTCCACGAACTTGATCAGCCGGTTCTCCTCGAAGTCGTCCTCCTCGTCGCCGCGCTCACGGGCCAGCTTCACCGCGGTGTAGACGAGGAAGGCGCCGAAGACGTAGAAGACCCAGCTGAAGTTGTTGATCGCCGCGGCACCGACGGCGATGAACACGCCGCGCATGATCAGCGCGATCACGATGCCGACGAGCAGCGCGCTCTGCTGCAGCTCCCGGGGTACGCCGAACTTGCTCATGATGATCAAGAAGATGAACAGGTTGTCCACCGACAGGGAGTACTCGGTCAGCCAGCCGGCGAAGAACTCGGTGCCGTACTGCGCCCCGGCGAAGAACCACACCCCGATGCCGAACACGATCGCCATCCCGATGAAGCCACCCAGCGCCAGGCTGACCTCGCGACGGCTCGGCTCGTGCGGCCGGCGCCCGATGACGATCACGTCGAAGACCAGGACGGCGGTGGTGATGCCGATCGTCAGCCACCACACCAGGGGGGATACATCCATGCTTGTCCTCCGGACCGGGCACCGCGCAGGCAACCCATGCTGATCGTGCGTGTCCGGAGGTCTCTTCCGCCGCAACCGCGGCCGACGACCCCGGGTCGGGACCGTGCCCGGCCGTGATGACGAGATCGCCGCGAAGGAATACTCCCCTCCAACGCGTCAGAGTCTCCCAGAATCGGCACAACCGGCCAAACCGCCGCCGCGCGATGAACGCCACGCCACCCGGCGTTTGCCGGCAGCGGGGGCGGGGCAAGGCGTGACGATAGGGTCGATCCGACGTTGCCAGCCCCGAAGGGAAGTACCTGTTATGGCGCACCGCGAGTCTGTCGACTCTGAGGACCCCACGATCGGCAAGCTGGTCGTCGACGCCAGTCGTGACATGTCTGCGCTGATCCACAGCGAGATCGCGCTGGCGAAGTCCGAGCTCCGCGTCTCGATCAAGGCCGGCGGCCTGAGCATCGCGATGTTCGCCGCTGCCGGGTTCCTCGGGCTGCTGGCGATCATCATGCTCTCGGTGGCCTTCGCCTACTTCCTGCGCATGACCGGCCTCGACCTGGCGTGGTGCTTCCTGATCGTCTTCGCGGTCTACGTCGCGATCGCCGGTGTGCTCGGCCTCGTCGGCGTCCGCAAGATCAAGCAGGTCAAGCCGCCGGAGCGCGCGATCGAGCAGGCCAAGGAGAACAAGCAGCTGCTCAAGCGCGGCTGAGGCTCAGGCGCAGTTGCCGCTGGAGACCTTGCGCTTGGAGTCCAGACCCACCACTGCCGCGCGGCGCACCTGGTCGGCGGTGAGTGCGTAGCCGGTGTCCTTGTCGCTCACCGAGGCGGCGAACACGACCCCCAGCACCCGCCCCTCGGTCGAGACCATGGGGCCGCCCGAGTTGCCGGGCCGGATCAGGCCACGCAGCGAGAACACGTGCCGGGTGACGGACCCGTCGCCGTAGATGTCGGGTGACCGCAGCCGCTGGTCGCTGCGGATACGCGCCGGCTGGGCGTCGAACGGGCCGTCCTGGGGATAGCCCAGCACCGCCCCCTCCTCGCTCTCCTTGCCGTTGAGGTCGAAGGTGATCGTGGGGCCGTCGAGAGCCGGCACGTCGATGATGGCGACGTCGACGTCCGGGTCGTAGTAGACCACCGTGCCGGGCACCGACTTGGTGCCGACCTTGATGATCGGCTCGGTCACACCGGCCACCACGTGCGCGTTGGTCATCAGCTTGTTGGGCGCGTAGAGGAACCCGGTGCCCTCGACGCCGCTGCCACACCGGTTGTTGCTGCGCACCTTGAACACGCTCTTCGCGGCAGCACGGATGTCCGGGTCGCGAAGCACCCGGTTCTGGGCAGGGGGCACCTTGACGATGCGCTCGGGTGCGAACGGTTCGAGGTAACGGGGGAAGAAGCTCTGCCCGACCACGTCGTCGAAGGACCTCAGGGCCTGCTGCGCCTGCGCCGGCATCACCTTGTCGACGGTCCCCAGCACCCGCGAGTCGCGCACCTGCGGGCCGAGCTCGGGAATGCGCGAGCCGCTGACCGCCACGCCGAGCATCCAGGCGACCACCAGGACGGCGACCATGCTGAGCGCGGCCCCCCCGACGGCGTCCACGGCACGGATCGGCTGCCAGGTGAGCTTCGAGCGCAGCCGGGAGCCGACGAACTGGAAGAGAGCCTGGCCCGCCGATGCCGTCACCAGGACCACGAACAGTGCACCCAGGGACACCCACAGCGAGGGCGACGCGTCGCCCAGCAGCACCGGTGCCAACCAGATCCCGCTCAGCCCGCCCAGGATCAGGCCGACCGTTGCGAACGCCCCGGTGATGAAGCCCTGCCAGTAGCCCGAGAGGGCGTACGCCAGGCACAGCAAGACCAGGGACCAGTCGAGGAAGTTCATTCGGGCCCTTCGAGAAGTTCGGCCGGACGGCCGGTGAGCTGGCTCAATCTTGTCCCAGCCCGAACATGTAGTCAGGCAATTGTTGGTGCACGGACGCGTCCCAGGGGCGGGTGAGCCCGACATGGTCGAACAGCTTGTTGATCAATCCTGCCGTGAACCCCCACAGGATCAGGTCCTTGGTGTCGCCGATCAGGAAGCCCGGCCCGCTGTAGCCGATCGGGTGCACGACCGTCACCCGGTGCTGCGGGTCGAGCAGCTCCTCCAGCGGCACCCGCAGCACGGCATGGACCTCCGACGGGTCGACGACGTCCACCGGCGTGGGCTCCCTCCACCAGCCCAGGACGGTCGTCACCGCGAAGTTGCTCGGCGGCAGCCACAGCTCCGGCAGCGTGCCGAAGACCTCCACGCCGAGCGGGTCGAGGCCGGTCTCCTCCTCGGCCTCCCGGAGGGCGGCGGCCACCGGGGAGTGGTCGGTGTCGTCGATCGAGCCGCCCGGGAAGGAGACCTGACCCGGGTGCGAGCGCATGTCGTGGGCCCGCTCGGTCAGCAGCAGGTCGGGTCCCAGGGGGCCCTCCCCGAACAGCATCAGCACGGCCCCCTTGCGTGTCGTCACCCCGGGCGGTGGCACGAACCGGCTGATGTCGTCCGCGGTGATCGTGCCCGCACCGTGCCGGATCGGCTCCAGCCACGCGGGGAACGTCATGACGCCACCTCGAGGTGCTTCGCGACGATGGCCTCGAGCTGGGCCAGGGACGTGACCTCGAGGTACTCCTCGTGGGCCACCGTGCCCTCCCGGTCGAGCAGCACCAGCTTGGGCAGCCCGATCGCCCGCAACCTTCCGTCCGGGTCGGTCAGCAGCGGATAGGTCAGCCCGGTCTCGCGCGCCAGCGCCCGGGCCGCGTCGGGGCGGGTCTCCTGGAAGTCGACCCCGAGCACGTCCAGTCGTCCGGCGTACTTCTCCGCCAGGGCCTGGTAGAAGGGCAGCTCCTTGCGGCAGGGCGTGCACCAGCTGGCCCAGAGGTTGATCACCATCGGGCCGCGGAGGGTGGACAGCTCCACGGGGTCGCCGCCGTCGAGGGGGGTGAGCGCGATGTCCGGCAGCCGGGCCGGCGCGTCGGCCTTCGGCGAGTCCGCACCGCACCCGGAGAGCAGGACGAGCGCGGCCAGCAGCGCCGCCACGGTCCTCATGCCGGTCCCTGGGTCTTCACCAGGGCCGCGGCGACGACAGGGTCGGTCGGCCCGGCGCCGTACGACGGGCACCAGGTGGCGACCGGACAGGCCCCGCACGCAGGCTTCTTGGCATGGCAGACCCGGCGTCCGTGCCAGATCAGGTGGTGGCTGAGCATCGTCCAGTCGCGCTTGGGGAACAGCTTGCCGATCGCGTGCTCGGCCTTGACCGGGTCGGTCTCCTCGGTCCAGCCGAGCCGGCGCGCCAGCCGGCCGAAGTGGGTGTCGACGGTGATGCCGGGAACGCCGAAGGCGTTGCCCAGGACGACGTTGGCGGTCTTGCGGCCGACCCCGGGCAGCTTGACGAGGTCGTCCAGCCGAGGCGGGACCTCGCCCGCGTGGTCGGCCACGAGCGCGGCGGACAGCTTGAGCAGGGACTCGGTCTTGGCGCGGAAGAAGCCCAGCGGCCCGATCAACCGCTCGAGGTCCTCGCGGGGGGCGGCAGCCATCGCCTGTGGATCGGGGTAGGCCGCGAACAGGCTCGGCCGCACCGCGTTGACCCGACGGTCGGTCGTCTGGGCGCTCAGGACCGTGACCACGAGGAGCTGGAACGGGTTCTCGAAGTCCAGCTCGCACCGTGCGTCGGGGTAGGTCTCGGCCAGGACGCGGTTGACCTTCCGCGCGCGTCGGACCAGTCCGGTGGTCGACCCTGTGGTCGACCCAGCGGCAGCAGTGGAGTCGGGCACGACGATCAGGGTACGGCGCTGGCGGGAGCCGCTCCCGCGCCGGGTTGCGAGGGGCCAGCACACACCTTCCCGCGCCGAGCGACCGGGTCGCGTGGCGCGCGCGAAGCCGATGGGTCAGACTGTGACCTGCACCACGCGGGTCATTGGCGCCGCGGCACACAGTGAAGGGACATCACGTGGACAACGACGAACTCCGGCAGGCGCCGCTGTTCAGTGCTCTCGACGACGAGGCGGCGGCAGCGCTGCGCGCCTCGATGGGCGAGAACCGTCTCCGCCGTGGAGAGGTGCTGTTCCATGAGGGCGACCCGGGCGACCGCCTCTACATCGTCGCCGACGGCAAGGTGAAGCTCGGCCGCACCTCCTCGGACGGCCGCGAGAACCTGCTCGCGATCCTCGGCCCGGGCCAGATGTTCGGCGAGCTCTCGCTCTTCGACCCGGGCCCCCGCTCCGCCACGGTCACCGCCGTCACGGAGTCGACCTTCCTCTCGCTCTCCCACGACGACCTGCTGCGCTGGCTCGAGGGGCGCCCCGCGGTCGCGCTCGGCCTGCTCACCCAGCTCGCCGGACGGTTGCGCAAGACCAACGAAGTCGTTGCCGACCTGGTCTTCTCCGACGTGCCCGGGCGCGTGGCCAAGGCGCTGCTCGACCTCGCCGACCGGTTCGGGCGCACCGCCGACGACGGCGTGCACGTGCACCACGACCTCACCCAGGAGGAGCTCGCCCAGCTGGTCGGCGCCTCCCGCGAGACGGTCAACAAGGCACTGGCCGACTTCGCGTCCCGAGGCTGGCTCCGGCTGGAGCCCCGCTCGGTCGTGATCCACGACGTGGAGCGGATGCGCCGCAGGGCACGCTGAGCGATCAGGGAGTGGTGGCGCCTGCGGGGACGTAGGCGTTGTCGAAGTTCAGCGGGTCGAGCTTCACCGTCGCGACGATCACCGGGTGGTCCGTCGTACGCCTGACGGTCGGGCTGCGGTCCACGATGTAGTTGCTGAACGTGGCCCCGAGACTGCCGAAGATCCAGTCGATCTGGGTGGGCTTCGGGACGATGCAGCCGCCCGCGTTGCTGCCCCCGGCCGCCGCCACCAGCGTGGTCGCGCCGGTGACGCGGCAGAAGTACTCGGCCCGCTCGTTCATGTCACCGGTGACGAACTGCGGGATGCCGGTGCGCTCGAGCTGGTTGAACAGCGCGATCTCGCGCGTCGTCGCGGCGTTGCGGTGGCGCTGCTGGCCCTGGAACCGGCCGGTGTCCGCGGGGTTGTGGAACGTGGAGAAGTAGGCCTGGACCCCGGTCTCCCGGTGCCGGAGCAGCACGTACGGCATCGGCCGCTCGCGCCCGTTGAAGTACGGGATCGAGACCAGGCCGGGCTTGACCATCTCCCAGGTGTCGCGCCGCCAGGCCACGGAGTTCTCGCCGGCACGGCGCCCCATCGAGAGCCCGGGATACATCTCCCAGCCCGGAGCACGGTTCTGGAAGGCGGATCGCTGGTCCGGCTGGAACTCCTGGAAGCCGACCACGCTGATGCCGTGCCCGGCGAGGATGGCCAGGGCACCACCCATCCGCTGCGGTCCACTGGCGAGCTTGGCACGCTCACCGCCGCCCTTGGTGTGCGAGCTGCCGAGCAGGTTGAACGAGGCCATCGTGAACGTGGTCACGGGGGGCAGCGGGCGCGGCTTCGGGCGCGGCGCGATCGGGTTGATGGCCACTGCCTTGCGCTCGGCGGCCTCCGCCACCGCGCGGGCCGACGGGCGGGCGGACGGCTTGGCGGACGGCGCGGCAGAGGGTTCGGCGACCGGGGAGGAGCTGGCTTCGGCCGACGGTGACGCGGGCTGTGCGCCGGGAGCGCTGGGAACCGCACCAGCACCGGGCGGCTTCGCGGGAGCTGCACTGGGGCTCAGGTCACCGCGGAACCAGAGGAACCCGACTCCCCACACCGCCCCCAGCAGCAGCACGAACGCTGCCATCCCCAACTTCTGCCGCACCGGGAGACGATATCCCGGGATCGCCGATGGTCGGAGCACTATCACAAATCCGACACTGATCGGTCTCGCTCAGCCCCGTTGCGCGAGGTGCGCGAGCTGCGCCCGGACCGAGAGCTCGGCAGCGCCCCACAGCACGGGATCGACGTCGGCATAGACGATCTCCACCACTCGACGGGGCAGCTCGTCGGCCGCGAGGCCCTCGGGGCGGGGGCCCGACCTGAGCCCGGCCAGTGCCTGCTCCACCTGTGCCAGCCGTTGGGCCCGGTGAGCGATGTAGTGGTCGAGCGCGGTGAGCGCGTCGTCGAGCACCGGACCGTGGCCGGGCCAGATGGAGACGATGTCGCGGGACTCGGCCAGCGAGTGAAGTCTGTCCAGCGAGTCGAGATAGGCACCGAGCTGCCCGTCGGGATGCGCGACCACGGTGGTTCCCCGCCCCAGGACGGTGTCGCCGGTGAGCACCGCACGCTCGGCCGGGAGCACGAACGACAGCGAGTCCGCGGTGTGCCCCGGAGTGGCCACGACCCTGATCTCGAGGTCGTCCACCTCCACCACGTCTCCACCCGCCAGTCCCTCGGAGCCCAGGCGGTGCTCCGGGTCGAGGGCGCGTACGCCGCAACCCATCCGGGAGGCGAACTCCTTGGCCGCCTCGGAGTGGTCGAGGTGGTGGTGGGTGAGCAGGACCACGGCCACGTCGCCCGCCTCCTCGGCGATCGCCGCCAGGTGCGACTCGTCCGGAGGGCCCGGGTCGACGACGACGGAACGGGCAGCGCCGGGCTCGCGCAGGATCCAGGTGTTGGTGCCGTCCAGGGTCATCATGTCGGCGTTCGGCGCCAGCACACACCTGGCACGCTCGCCGAACGAGCCACCCGACCACCCGACGGCCGAGGTCACGGCCTGGTCTCCAGCAACGCCTCCAGCCGGGCCGGGATCGAGAGCGTCGATCCCTGGTCGGTCTGCTCGACCTCGGGCGTGAACATCTCCACGCTGCGGCCGCGGGCGGCCACGAGCACTCCGTCGGGGTCGGCGTGCTGACCCACCTCGAGGCAGGTCATGTAGGTCGGGGGCATCATCAGGATCTGCTTGGTCTCGGCCTGACGCACGGCCTCCATGATCGGCAGCCAGATGACCTCGTCGGACTCGGTCGAGACGTCGCGGGTGCGCTGCCCCTCGGGGAGGTCGGCGACGAAGAACCAGGTGCGGTAGCGCCGCGGCTCGAAGACCGGCGTGAGCCACCCCGACCAGACGCCGAGCAGGTCGGTGCGCAGCACCAGGCCGCGCCGGTCCAGGAAGTCGGTGAACGAGAGGTCGCGGGCCTCGAGGGCCGCTCGATCCTTCTCCCAGTCGTCCCCGGTCGTGTCGGCCACCACCGTGTCAGGCGACTCCCCGGCGAGCAGGACGCCGGACTCCTCGAAGGTCTCCCGGACCGCAGCGCAGACCAGTGCCCGGGCGGCGGACTCGTCGGTGCCGAGGCGCGAGGCCCACTCGGCAGGCGACGGGCCGGCCCAGGCGACGGCATGGTCGAAGTCGCGAGGGTCGACCCCTCCGCCGGGAAAGACGCACATGCCCCCGGCGAAAGCCATCGACGTCTGTCGCCGCAGCAGGTAGACCTCCGGCCCCTGGTCGCCACGACGGAGCAGGACCACGGTCGCCGCGTTGCGCGGCTCGGCCGGCTCGCGGGTTCCGTCGGCGAAGGCCTGTGCGTCCGCCACGAGCTGGGGCGGGAGCTGGACCCGAGCCATCAGACCTCGACGATCAGCTCGACCTCGACGGGGGCATCGAGGGGCAGCACGCTGACACCCACGGCGGAGCGGGCGTGGACCCCGGCATCGCCGAAGACCTCACCGAGCAGCTCCGAGACACCGTTCGCGACCGTCGGCTGGGCGGTGAAGTCCGGCGCCGAGGCGACGAACGCCACCACCTTGACGACCCTCTTCACCGCGGAGAGCTCACCGACCTCGGCCCGGATCGCGGCGATCGCGTTCAGGGCGCACTGCCGCGCGCACTCCACCGCCTCCTCGGTGCTGACCTCGGCGCCGACCTTGCCGGTCATCATCAGGCTGCCCTCACGCATGGGCAGCTGGCCGGAGGTGAAGACGTGGTTGCCGCTGCGGACGGCGGGGATGTAGACCGCCACCGGCTTCGCGACCTCGGGCACGCTCAGGCCGAGCGCCGCGAGGCGCTCCTCAGGCGTGCTCACTGGACGGGCCGCTTGAAGTAGGCGACCAGATTCTCCGGGTTCATGCCCGGAACCATCTGGACGAGCTCCCAGCCCTCGGAGCCGAAGTTGTCGAGGATCTGCTTGGTCGAGTGCACCAGCACGGGCGCGGTCAGGTATTCCCACTTGGTCATGCTGTTCACCCTAGTGCGGGACTAGCCTGCGCTTCATGTTGCCCGACGTGGTGCTCCGGTACGCCGGGCACGAAGACGCCGTCCTCGACGTGCACCTGCCCTCGGGTTCACTCCCCACCGAGCCGGTCGACCGGGTCGTCGTACTCCTCCACGGGGGGTTCTGGAAGACCGCGTGGGACCGCCGGCACACGCGACCGATGGCCCGCGCGCTGGCCGACCGCGGCCTGGTCGTGGTCACCCCCGAGTACCGCCGCGTCGGGTCGGGCGCCGGGTCCGGCGGCGGCTGGCCGGTGACCGGGGACGACGTCCTGCTCGCCGTGCAGCGACTGCCCGACCTGCTCGCCTCCGTCGGGGTGCCTCCGGCGCCTCTCGTTCTCACCGGGCACTCGGCCGGCGGCCAGCTGGCGCTCTGGCTGGCCACGAGCGGCCTCCCGGTCAGCCGGGTCGTGGCGCTCGCCCCGGTGTGCGATCTCGCCGAGGCCGCGCGGCTCGGCCTCGGCAGCGACGCCGTGCCCGCCATGCTCGGCACCCACGACTCCGCCGACGCGGACCCGATGGTGCTGCTGTCCGAGCGGCCTGCGGCACAGGTGCACGTCGTCCACGGGACCCGTGACGAGGACGTCCCGGTGTCCCTGAGCCGGCGCCTGGTCGCCGCGTACCCGTGGATCGAGCTGCACGAGCTGCCCGGAGTCGGCCACATGGAGCTGATCGCCGCCGCCGGGTCGGAGTTCGAGCTCGTGCTCGGACTGTTGCGAGACTGATTTGATATGAATTGAGTCGTTTTAGGGGGTTCTCTTCGGTTCGGTCAGTGCGGGAGACTCCACATCCCGCCGGCTCATTTCCGTGAGCCGTCGCTCGGGTCGACACAGGGAGAGAACCACCAATGAGGAGAACCATCGCGGGCATCGTCATGTGCACGAGCGCCCTGGTCACACCGGCGGTCACCGCCGCGCCCGCCCAGGCGCGCTGCGCCGCTCCGGGCAGCGAAGTCGTCTACGTGTTCAAGAACAAGTCGTTCACCTACCACCCCACGAACATCAAGAGCGACTGGGCGATGTTCCGCAAGGGCGGCACCATCAGCTACTCCAAGAGCGACACGATGGAGGTCAACGCCTCCGCGACGGCGACCGTCCAGGCCGAGGCCGGCGTGATCTTCGCGAAGGCCTCCACCAGCCTCGGGATCACCGTGGGCGGCTCGAAGTCGTGGACGGACACGTGGACCTACACGGCCAACGTGCCGGCGAGCAAGAAGCGCAAGTACCGCCTGCACGCCTACCACTACACGGCCAACTTCTCGGTGATGAAGAAGCGGTTCAACGGCGCACCCAGCGTCTGCGACTACCGCAACGTCTGGAAGAAGTGGCAGCGGGTCAAGCACGCTCCCGCGACGGCCTCGCGCAACATCTGGAAGGTGGACAAGGCCCGGGCCTGACCGGGCTCGCGCTCCGAGGTGGCCGGCTCACGGTGCCGGCCACCTCGGAGCGGGGTCAGCCGGCACGCTTGACCGAGACCAGCACGAACCTCTCGTCACCGCCCGCGACGTCACGCTCCGCAACGATGCCCACCCCCGGCGCGTAGAGCTTCAGCGACACGACATCCTTCTCCAGCCTGGTCCACTCATAGCTGCGGACCACGTGGCGGAAGGTCCCTGCCGGGACGGTGACCCGGCCGGAGCGATCGACGATCCAGGCCTGGTCCTCGGCGTGCCCGCGCAGGAACTCCTGTCGGTAGGCGTCGGTGGGCCGCGGGTCCGCGGGCATGATGATGCCTGCGCGGGCTCCGTCCCGGCCGGCCAGCCAGGTGCCCTCGCGGCTCTCGATCCTGCCCTGCGCGTCGTAGGTCGCCGTCCGCTCGCCGAAGTACCAGACGTTGCCCCGGTTGTCTGCGGCGTACCAGTCGGTCGTCTTCTCCGCCAGCGACCCGTCCTGGCGTCGTACGACGTCACTGACCACGGTCGTGCGCACGCCCTGGACGACCCTCGTGCGGTGGGTCACCGCCACGCGCTCGCGGAACCGCTCCCCGTCCGAGGAGCCCCGGAGCCGGGTCACCTGGCCGCGACGCAGCGGGTAGTAGGGGTTCTCGCGCGGGCTGGTGAAGTCGGCCGGGTCGATGGCCGCCCTGAAGGCCGTCGACACCGGCGCCTCGACCTGAGCAGCCCGCGACCCGGTGGCACCCGGGTCGAGGACGACCGTCGCGACCAGCGCTGCGGCCGTGAGCACCCCTGCTGCTGCCGTCATCTTCTTCATCGGAGCCTCCTGGGTAGGTGTGGCTCCGAGTGTTCGCCGATCCGACTGAAGCGCCGCTGAAGGGACGCGAGAGCTCAGAGAGCCGAGATGATCTCCGGCTCGGTCTGCTTGCGGACCTCGTCCTCGGTCACGCCGGGAGCGAGCTCGACGAGCACCAGACCCTCGGGCGTGACGTCGAGGACGCACAGGTCGGTGATGATCCGCTGCACCACCCGGCGCCCGGTGTAGGGCAGCGAGCACTCGTTGACGATCTTGTAGGAGCCGTCCTTGGCGCTGTGCTCCATCAGCACGATCACCCGCTTGGCGCCGTGGACCAGGTCCATCGCGCCCCCCATGCCCTTGACCATCTTGCCGGGGATCATCCAGTTGGCGATGTCACCAGTGGCGGAGACCTGCATGGCGCCGAGGATCGCGGCGTCGATCTTGCCGCCGCGGATCATCCCGAAGCTGGTCGCCGAGTCGAAGAAGGACGCACCCTTGCGGAGCGTGACCGTCTCCTTGCCCGCGTTGATCAGGTCCGGGTCCTCGTCACCCTCGTAGGGGTAGGCACCGACACCGAGGATGCCGTTCTCGCTCTGCAGGACCAGCTCGACGTCGTCACCGACGTAGTTCGGCACCAGCGTCGGCAGGCCGATGCCCAGGTTGACGTAGGAGCCGTCGGAGAGCTCCGAGGCCGCCCTCGCGGCCATCTCCTCACGTGACCAGGCCATCAGGCGTCCCCTCCCTCTGCGATGCCGGCGGCCGCGCCGCCGGCAGGAACCTCGTCGGACGGCGGCTCGGTGCGCGGTCGCACGGTCCGCTTCTCGATGCGCTTGTCGGCTGCCTGCTCCGGCGTGAGCGCGACCACGCGCTGCACGAAGACACCGGGGGTGTGCACGTCGTTGGGGTCCAGCTCACCGGGCTCGACGAGGTGCTCGACCTCCGCGATGGTCAGCCGCCCGCACATGGCGGCAAGCGGGTTGAAGTTGCGGGCCGAGTCGCGATAGACGAGGTTGCCGTGCCGGTCGCCCTTCCAGGCGCGGACCAGCCCGAAGTCGGCGATGATCGCCTCCTCGAGGACGTACTCGCGGCCCCCGAAGTCGCGGGTCTCCTTGGGCGGGGAGGAGACGACCACGTTGCCGGAGTCGTCGTAGCGCCACGGCAGGCCACCCTCGGCCACCTGGGTGCCACCGCCGGTCGCGGTGAAGAAGGCCGCGATGCCCGAGCCGCCGGCGCGCATCCGCTCGGCGAGCGTGCCCTGCGGCGTGAGCTCGACCTCGAGCTCACCGGAGAGGTACTGGCGGGCGAACTCCTTGTTCTCCCCCACGTAGGACGAGACCATCCGGCGCAGGCGCTTCGCGAGCAGCAACCGGCCCAGGCCCCACTCGTCCACGCCGCAGTTGTTCGACACCGCCTCGAGGTCGGTCGCTCCCGCCTCCAGCAACGCATCGATCAGCACCGACGGAATCCCGCACAACCCGAAACCGCCGACCGCCAGGGTCGAACCGTCAGCGATGTCGGCGACCGCCTCGGCCGCGCTCGCTACTACCTTGTCCACGTCAGAACACCTCCGCGGGCGATCCTGCCACGAACCCTGTGCCGGAGGTCACCCGAGTCCGGCTCGTTCCCGGAGCTAGGCTGCGACGCATGCCCGCCCAGGACTCCCCTGCCCACGACCGCAGGGCACCTGCCGGCACCTCCGACTTCCCGGACGTGCAGCTGCACGTGGTCACCGGCAAGGGCGGCACCGGCAAGACGACAGTTGCCGCGGCTCTGGCCCTGGCTCTCGCAGGCCGGGGCAAGACCGTCCTCCTGTGCGAGGTCGAAGGGCGTCAGGGCATCGCGCAGCTCTTCGACGTGCCCCCCCTGCCGTACGAGGAGCGGCTGCTGGCACGCGGGACCTCCGGCTCCGGCGACGTCTACGCGCTCGCCATCGACGCGGAGTCCGCGCTGCTGGAGTACCTCGACATGTACTACCGGCTCGGACGCGCCGGGAAGGCGCTCGACCGGTTCGGCGTGATCGAGTTCGCCACGACGATCGCGCCGGGGGTCCGGGACGTGCTGCTCACCGGCAAGGTCTACGAGGCCGCGCACCGCAACCGCCGGCGCAAGGACGCCAGGCAGTACGACGCGATCGTGCTGGACGCGCCCCCGACCGGGCGGATCAGCCAGTTCCTGAACGTGAACAACGAGCTGGCCGGCCTGGCCAAGGTCGGCCCGATCAAGTCGCAGGCCGACACGGTCACCACGCTTCTGCGTTCGCCCCGCACCGCGATCCACCTCGTCACGGTGCTCGAGGAGATGCCCGTTCAGGAGACGGGTGACGGCATCGCCGAGCTCCGGTCGGCCGGGCTGCCCGTGGGCGGCGTCGTGGTGAACATGGTCCGGCCCCAGGACCTCGACACCGACGAGCGCAAGCTGCTCCTCGAGAACGCCGTCGACCTCACGGAGGTCACCGACAGCCTGGACCGGGTCGGCATCCCCCACGACGCCGCGCTGGTCGAGGCCCTGGTGGGCGAGGGACGCCACCACGCCGAGCGGCGCCGCCTCGAGGACGCCCAACGGGTGCTGGTCGAGGACCTCGACGCGCCGTCCTACGAGCTGCCGCTGCTGCCCGCAGGCATCGACATGGCCGGGCTCTACGAGCTGGCCTCCGCACTGTGCGAGGGAGGGCTGGCATGAGCCGCGCCTCGAACGACCCGACCCACCGCAACAGCCGTGCCGTCGCCAGGATCGGCCCCCTCATCGCCACCCACGACCCCGCACTGGTGCTGGACGTCGATGCCCTGCTCGACGACCGCAGTCGCGGCATCATCGTCTGTTGCGGCGCAGGAGGTGTGGGCAAGACGACCACGGCGGCCTCCCTGGCGCTGCGCGCCGCCGAACGAGGTCGCAAGGTCGTGGTCCTCACCATCGACCCGGCGCGCCGCCTGGCCCAGTCGATGGGGATCGAGTCGCTGGACAACACCCCGCGCCCCGTGCCCGGAGTCGGCTCGGCCGACGGTGGCTCGCTCGACGCGATGATGCTGGACATGAAGCGGACCTTCGACGAGGTGGTGCAGAGCCAGGCCAGCCCGGAGAAGGCGAAGCAGATCCTGGAGAACCCGTTCTACGTCGCGGTCTCCAGCTCGTTCGCGGGCACGCAGGAGTACATGGCCATGGAGAAGCTCGGCCAGCTCGACAAGGAGGCCCGCAGGACGGGTCGCTACGACCTCATCGTGGTGGACACCCCGCCCTCACGCAGCGCCCTGGACTTCCTCGACGCTCCCGAACGGCTCTCGAGCTTCCTCGACGGTCGGTTCATGAAGCTGCTGCTCGCTCCCGCCCGGGGGCCGGCACGGCTGATGACGGCCGGGTTCGGCATGGTCACCAACGCGGTCACCAAGATCATCGGCGCGCAGGTGCTGCAGGACATGAAGGCCTTCGTCGCGGCGTTCGACACGCTGTTCGGCGGTTTCCGGCAGCGGGCGCAGCGCACCTTCGAGCTGCTCCAGGACCGGCGCACCGCGTTCGTCGTCGTCTCCGCGCCCGAGCCCGACGCACTGCGCGAGGCGGCGTACTTCGTCGAGCGGCTGCGTCACGAGCGGATGCCCCTGGCCGGCCTGGTGGTCAACCGCGCCAGCACGGCACCGGCCGGCGAGCTGTCGGCCAACATGGCGATGGCCGGAGTCGAGAAGCTGCGCGCCTCCGGCGCCGACCACAGCCTGTCCGCCGGCCTGCTGCGGCTGCACGCGGACCGGATGGTCCTCGTCGCCCGTGAGCAGCGGCTGACCAGCCGCTTCGCGACCAGCCATCCCGACGTACCGACCGCGGTGCTGCCGGCACTGCCGACCGACGTGCATGACCTCGATGGCCTGCGCCGGATCGGGGAGCTGCTCGGTGCGCAGGTCGCGCACCGCGCCGCCGACGGGCAGCCGGCCGGCTGAGCCTCAGCGAGAGTGCTGAGGCGTGACCGACCGGCTGAAGCCGTCAGGCAGTGACGCTGGTGGCGGACTGCTCGTGAGCCGACTTCGCGGTCTCGAGCAGGCTGCGCCAGGACGTCACGTTCGGGCGCTGGCGCAGCAGGGCACGGCGCTCACGCTCGGTGAGACCTCCCCAGACGCCCCACTCGATCTCGTTGTCGAGCGCCTCAGCCAGGCATTCGGCGCGCACAGGGCAGGCCCCGCACACGGTCTTGGCCTTGTGCTGCTCGGCGCCACGAACGAACAGCTCGTCCGGTGCCGCCTTCTTGCACAGGGCCACATTCGCCCACATCTCGTTCCAGGACATGTCCCCTCCAAGTTTCAAGTCCCGGGTCTTATCTACGGCTCGGTCCGAAACGCCCGTTTTCAACCCATCTAGAGAGTAAAGAGAAGAAGGGACTCGAAACAGACACAGGTGGCTCAATCTCGTATAGCCCGAAATGACTACTTCCGCCACGCCGAGTGGTCGAATGCACTCACCCCGCCTCTAGGATCGTGCTATGTCTCGACGCCGTCCACAGCTCACGTTCGGCACTGTCGTCTCCCATCTCGGGGTGATCGTCGCCGTCTCCGCCGTGCTCGGCGTGCTGGTTGCCGGCCTGGTCGTCCCGATGGTCGGGGCCATCGGCTACGGCGCGAGCGCCACGGCGCGGTCCATGCAGAACCTGCCCGCCGAGCTCGAGGCCGCCCCGCTGGCGCAGCGCACCCGGGTCCTGGGGCGCAACGGCGAGCTGATCGCGACCTTCTACGACGAGAACCGGGTCAACGTGGGCCTGGACCGGGTGGCCCCGATCATGAAGCAGGCGATGATCGCGATCGAGGACTACCGCTTCTACGAGCACGGCGCCCTCGACCTGAAGGGGACCCTGCGCGCGTTCGTGAGCAACCAGACCTCCAGCGGCAGCACCCAGGGCGGCTCCTCGATCACCCAGCAGATGGCGAAGATGACGCTGCTGGCCCAGGCGCAGACCGAGGAGGAGCGTCGGGCGGCCACCGAGAACACCTACCAGCGCAAGATCCTGGAGCTCAGGCACGCGATCGCCTTCGAGCAGAACTACTCCAAGGACTGGATCTTCGAGCGCTACCTGAACCTGGCGTACTTCGGAGACGGCGCCTACGGCATCCAGGCGGCAGCGCGCCACTACTTCTCGGTCAACGCCGGACAGCTGAACACGTTGCAGGCGGCCACCCTCGCCGGGCTGGTGAAGAACCCCGTGGGCTTCGACCCGACCCGGTTCAAGGAGCGCGCGCTGGCACGTCGCAACGTGGTCCTGAACCGGATGGCCGAGCTCGACGTGATCCCGGCGACCCAGGCCTCGACGCTGACCGCCCAGCCGCTAAAGCTGAAGGTGAGCAAGAGTCGCAACGGCTGCCTGGGCAGCAAGGCCGCGTTCTTCTGCGACTACGCCCGCCGCTTCCTGCTCGCGGACCCCTCGCTGGGTGACACCGTCGAGGACCGCCGGCAGCTGATCAACAGCGGTGGCCTGACCGTCAAGACGACCGTCGACCTGAAGTACCAACGGGCCGCCGACGCCGCGACCAGTGCAGCCGTGAACCCCAAGGACCAGGCCATCGGGGCACTCGCGATGGTGGAGCCCGGGACGGGAGACGTGCTCGGAATCTCCCAGTCACGGCCCATGGGGCGTGAGCGCAAGAAGGGCGAGACCTTCCTCAACTACGCGGTGAACACCGAGTACGGCGACGCCAACGGCTTCCAGGCGGGCTCGACGTTCAAGGTGTTCGTGCTCGCGGCAGCCCTGGAGCAGGGCCTGCCGACGTCGACGAAGTTCAACAGCCCCGAACAGGTCAGGATCCCGCAGAACCAGTTCAGGGACTGCGACGGCCCCTACCCGGTCTCCTCCCTGTGGGAGCCGAAGAACTCCACCGGCAGCGGGACCTTCGACATGTACAAGGGCACCCAGCTGTCGGTGAACACCTACTTCGCGCAGCTCGAGCGCAAGACCGGCCTGTGCGAGCCCTACGCGCTGGCCAAGGCGATGGGGGTGGACCTCAGCGACCCCGACCGGGAGCGGGTGCCCTCGTTCGTCCTCGGGATCGCCGACGTGAGCCCGTTGGAGATGGCGAGCGCCTACGCGACCTTCGCCGCCCGCGGCAAGCACTGCGACAACCGTCCGGTCACCCAGATCGTCAACAGCGACGGCAAGGTCTTCAAGAACTACCCGAAGAACTGCCAGCAGGTGATGCAGGAGTCGACGGCCGACACCGTCAACGACATCCTGCGTGGGGTGATGGCTCCTGGCGGGTTCGGCCAGAGCCTGGCACTGAACAAGCCGTCGGCCGGCAAGACCGGGACGATCAACAGCAACATGGCCGTCTGGTTCAACGGCTACACCCCGGCACTGGCGACCGCAGCGATGATCGCGGGCGCGAACCAGCAGGGCAGCTGGATCACCCTCAACGGTCAGAGCGTCGGCGGCCGCAACATCCGGACCGCGTTCGGGTCGACGGTCGCGGGGCCGATGTGGGCCCAGGCGATGCGGGCCATCCAGGACGACCTCCCCAACGAGAACTTCACGCCCCCGTCGCGTGGCGCCACCGACCAGCAGGTCGACGTGAAGATCCCCGACGTCATCGGGATGTCGCCGCGCAAGGCCGCTGAGCAGCTGGCCGGGGACGGGTTCTACGTGAGCATCGGTGAGAGCCGGCCCTCGACCGAGCGCAAGGGGATGGTCGCGGCGACCTCGCCCGGCACCGGCGACTCCGCGCCGCGCGGTTCGACGGTCTACGTCTACCCCTCTGCCGGCTAGCAGCCTGCCGACAGTCGGTCAGCCGGCGAGCTGAGCACGCACCTCGGCTGAGACGACGCCGCCGTCGGCACGGTCCTTGGTCTTCGGCTGGAGGGCCCCCATCACCCGACCCATCGCGCGCATCCCGTCGTCACGGGCGCCGAGCTCGTCGATTGTCGCGGTGACCAGTGCCTTGATCTCGTCCTCGGTGAGCGGCTCGGGCAGGTAGCCCGCGATCACCGCTGCCTCGGCGCGCTCCTTGGCGGCCTGCTCGGTGCGACCGGCGTCCTCGAACGCATCCGCGGCCTCACGACGCTTCTTGGACTCGCTGGACAGCACGCTGAGGACGTCGGCGTCGCTGAGCTCGCGCGCCTCCTTGCCGGCGACCTCGGCGTTGGTCACCGCGGTGAGCACCATCCGCAGGGTCGAGGAGGTGACGTCGTCGCGCGCCTTGATCGCGGTGATCAGGTCTGTCCGGAGCCGGTCCTTCAAGTCACTCATGCTGGTCATTGTGGCAGCCTTGCCGCCATGACGATCCCCGCAGCACCGCGCCGTCGGCTGCGCACCCTGGGGTACGGCCTCGGGGTCGGCGCAGCGGCCGGGCTGGGCACGCTCGCCTACTCCGCCGGGATCGAGGTCCGCAACTTCGCCGTACGCCGGATCGAGGTGGCCGTGCTGCCACCGGGTCGGCGCCCCCTCAAGGTGCTGCACGTGAGCGACCTGCACCTGACCCCGACCCAGGGCACCAAGCGTCGCTGGCTCGCCTCGCTCGCCGAGCTCGAGCCGGACCTCGTGGTCAACACCGGAGACAACCTGGCCCACCAGGAGTCGGTGGGACCGCTGGTCGAGGGATTCGGCCCCCTGCTCGACGTGCCCGGGGTGTTCGTGTTCGGCTCGAACGACTACTTCGCCCCGAGCGCACGCAATCCACTGTGGTACCTGCTCCCCGACGACGGATCACGGCACGTACACACCCCCAAGCTGCCCTGGCGCGACCTGGGGGCCGCGTTCGAAGGACACGGCTGGCGCGACCTGACCAACACCTCCACCCGCCTCGAGGTGGAGGGCACCACGATCGCCTTCACCGGCGTCGACGACCCGCACCTGGAGTACGACGACCTGGAGGCCGTCGCCGGCCCGGCACCCACCGACGTCGACCTGAGGGTGGGCGTGACCCATGCGCCCTACCTGCGCGTGCTCGACCAGTTCGCGCGCGACGGCTACGACCTCACCTTCGCGGGACACACCCACGGCGGTCAGGTGTGCCTGCCGTTCAAGGGCGCCCTGGTCACCAACTGCGACCTCGACACCCGTCGCGCCAAGGGTCTGCACCGGCACCCTGCCGACTCCCGCCCCGGCGATCCCGGCAGCTGCTGGCTGCACGTCTCGGCGGGGGCGGGCACCTCGCCGTACGCTCCGATCCGGCTGTTCTGCCGCCCGGAGGCGACCCTGATGACCCTGCTGCCGACGTCCGGATGAACACGCACCGAGGGGGGTGAGGAGCACCCCGATCCCTCCGGTAGACTTCCCAACGCGTTCGGGGTGTGGCGCAGCTTGGTAGCGCGCGTCGTTCGGGACGACGAGGCCGCAGGTTCAAATCCTGTCACCCCGACCATGTGATGTCTCAGGACATCGGCGACACCCGAACCCACGGAGACGTGGGTTCGGGTGTTGTCATTTCGGGGTTGCTGTGGTGGGCACTGGCCTACAGCGCGACCGGCATGGGTCCAACGTCACTTCAAGCGCCCCTTGGCTGCCTTCAGGCGAGGGCGGCGTCGAGCGTGATCGTGGTGCCGGTGAGCGCCTGACTCACCGGGCAGTTGGCCTTGGCGTCCTCCGCGGCGGCGACGAAGTCCTCGTTGCTCATCCCCTCGACGACCCCGCGGACCCGGAGCTTGATGCCGGTGATGCCGGTGCCGGGAGTGAACTCGACGTCAGCGGAGGTGTCGAGCGAGGTCGGCGGCGTGCCGGCACCGGCCAGGCCGTTCGACAGCGCCATCGAGAAACACGCGGAGTGGGCGCCGGCGATCAGCTCCTCCGGACTGGTCTTGCCGTTGGCCTGCTCGGCTCGCGAGGGCCACGAGACGTCGAAGGTGCCGATACCCGAGGACTTCATCTCCACCCGGCCGGCACCCTCGAAGAGGCTGCCTTCCCAGTGCGTGCTCGCGGTGCGTGTGGTTGTCATGCCCGGAGTATTCCGGAACGCACCAGTCCGCACAATCGCGGGCGGCCACCCGGTCTCGCGGTCTCGCGCATGGCAGCCTCCTCGAGGTCCCGCGCTCATGGTTGTCCGCCGGGTCCAGGCGGCTGCCCGCGAGGGGGTGGTGAGGGCTGAGAACGATCGAGCAAAGGCTTGCTTGCCGGCGCACTGAGGACCTCCGGCACCTGCGGGGGGCCATCGGCCCCTGCCGGTGCTCCACGTCCCACGGGACGCTTGCCACCGAAGGAACGCCACTACTCGAGAAAAGTCGCCATCGTGGCTGTCACTGACCGGCACACGAACGTCGAGGGCGTCACCGGCGCCGCCGCCGACGCACACACCAGCACCACCCACCGCGTCCTGGCCGCGCTGCGCATCGCGTTCGGGCTCACGTTCCTGTGGGCCTTCGTCGACAAGCTGTTCGCGCTCGGCTTCCACACGGGCTACGACCAGACCGGCACCACGCTGGACCGCTTCGGCCCGGCAGCCTGGATCAACGGGGGCAGCCCGACCGAAGGCTTCCTGAAGTTCGGCGCCGACGGCCCGTTCAAAGGCTTCTACAACAGCATCGGTGGTACGGCGTGGGCCGACACCCTCTTCATGCTGGGCCTGCTCGGCATCGGGGCGGCCCTGACCTTCGGGATCGGGATGCGTTTCGCGGCCGTTGCCGGTGCCACGATGTACGTCCTGATGTGGACCGTCGTCCTGCCGCCCCAGAACAACCCGCTGATCGACGACCACCTGCTCGGCGCACTCAGCGTGGTCGCCCTGGCCCTCCTCAACGCCGGCAACACCTGGGGTCTCGGCCACTGGTGGAACAGCTTGAAGGTCGTGCAGGACTACCCCGTCCTGCGGTGACCCGAGCCGCGCAGCAAACGCCCACCTGGTGCGCCGGGTGGCCGTTTGCTGTGCCCGGACGTGACCGGACGGTGAAGTCGGCCAGCGTCAGCGGGGCCGCCGCAGCCGACGCGGGATGCCCGCATCGAGGGGCGCTGCCTCCGCGAGGCGCACCTTGACGTCGACGAGGCAGCAGCCGTCCGGGGAGACCAGCACCGGGTTGAGGTCCATCTCCGCCACCTCGGGGACGTCGGTCGCGAGCGCACCGAGGGACACGATCAGCTCCTCGAGGGCTGCGACGGCCACACGGGGAGCCCCTCGGAAGCCGTCGAGCAGTGGCCAGCTGCGCAGCGACCGCAGGGCCCGGCCGGCGTCCCCCCGGGTCAGGGGCGGGAGCAGGAAGACACGATCGGCCAGAAGGTCGGTCGCAACTCCGCCGGCGGCCACCATCACGAGCGGGCCGAGTCCGGGGTCCCTGACCACGCCGAGTGCGAGCTCGACGCCCGAGACGACCGGCTGCACCAGCACCGGGACCTCGTCCTGCCCGAGCTCGAGACCGAACTCGCGGACCGCGGAGACCACGGCGTCGTAGGACGTGAGCCCGACCCGGACCAGGCCACGGTCGGTCTTGTGCACGATGCCCGGCTCGGCGACCTTCACCACGACCGGGAACCCCAGCTCGCTGGCTGCCTGCGCAGCGCTCTCCCCGCCGCGCGCGCTCCGGCCCACCGGTGCGAGCCGGTAGGGCCCGAGCAGCTCAGTGGCGCTCGCCGGCTCGAGCCAGCCGCCGCCGCGAGCGCCTTCAGCCAGCAGCCGGGTGCCGACCAACCGTGCCGCCCCGGAGCGGTCCTCGTCCGCTGGCTCGGTTGACTCGCGCGGTACGCGCAGCCACGCGGCGTACCGCGCGACGCGCGCGAGCGCGTGGATCGCCGTGCTCACCGAGCGGAAGCGGGTGATGCCCGGAAGGTCGACCGGCCGCGGGTCGAGGCCGCCCATGGGAACCAGGAGCAGCGGCTTGTCCGGATGGGTCCGGCGGCACGCTGTCAGCGCATCGACCAGGGGGCCCGGATCGCCGACGCTCGTGCTGACGAGAACCACGAGGACGGCGTCGACCTCGTCAGAACCGAGCAGAGCCCGGGTGATGGCGCCCACGTCCTCGGCCGAGGCGCCGGCCCCCGCGTCCACCGGGTTGCTGGTCCCGGTCGTGCCCAGCACGTGCGCGGCCAGGATGTCCCTGAGTCCGGCCGACAGCTCGGGAACCACGAGACCGGACTGGTCGGCCTCGTCGGCAGCGAGCACGCCCAGACCGCCGGCGTTGCTGACCACAGCGAGCCGCGAACCCGTCGGGAGTGGCTGGTGGGCCAGGAGCAGCGCCGTCTCGGCCAGCTCCTCGGCGCTGTGGCACCCGATGACACCCGCCTGGGCGAAGAGGGCGTCGACACCGACGCCGGACGCCGCCGCGGCAGCGGTGTGCGACGCACCGGCCCGCTGCCCGCCGGAGGACCGGCCACCGACGACGGCGAGCAGCGGCTTGCGCTCGGCGAAGTGACGGGCCACCCGGGCGAACTTGGGGGCATTGCCGAAAGACTCGAGGTAGAGCGCGGCGGCCGTCACTCGGGGGTCCTCGAGCCACGCGGCCAGCAGGTCGTTGCCGGACACGTCGGCCTTGTTGCCCAGGGAGACGAAAGAGCCGACCCCGAGCCCGAGGTCGCGAGCGATGTCGATGAGGGCGATGCCAACGCCGCCGGACTGCGAAGCGATCGCGAGACCTCCCGGGGGCGGCACCGTCTGGCTGAAGGTCGCGTTGAGCCTGATCTCCGGGTCGTTGCTCATCACCCCGAGGCAGTTGGGGCCGACCAGGCGCATGCTGTGGGCGCGCGCGAGATCGAGCATGGCGCGCTGCATCTCGGCCCCCTCGGCCCCCATCTCCTCGAACCCGGACGAGATCACGACCGCTGTCGGAACCCCCGCAGCGGCGGCGTCGCCCAGAGCGTCCAGCACCCGCTGTGCCGGAACAGCGACGATTGCCAGGTCGACGGTCTCCGGAAGGTCGACGAACCGCGTGGACGACGCAACACCGGCCACGACTGCACCGCCCGGATGGACCACGTGCAGCGAGCCGGTGTACCCGCCGGCTCGGATCGAGCCCAGAACGGCGGCACCGATGCCGGTCCCGTCCCGGCGTACTCCCGTCACGGCGACGCTGCGCGGATAGAGCAGGGGTGCGAGCGAGCGGGTCTCGGAGCGACCCTCCCGGACGTCGGCCGCGGCCACGGCGCGTGCCGACGCCGCGATACCCAGCTCCACGCTGGTGGTCCCGGCGTCGGTGGTTCGGCTGATCTCGAAGCCGGCGTCGAGGAAGACGCCGAGCATGGCGCGGTTCTCAGTCAGTACCTCGGCGACGAACCGACGGATCCCGCGGTCCCGGCACACGGCGGCGAGGTGCTCGAGGAGCAGGCTGCCCAGCCCGTGCCCGTGCATCTTCTCGTCGACCAGGAAGGCCACCTCGGCCGTGTCGGGGGAGACCGGCTCTGCCGTGCCGAGCGCCACGATCCGACCTCTGACCGTCACGACCAGACTGGCGATCGTCGGCTGGTCGGGGTCGAAGAGATGCTCGACGTAGTTGCGGCCGGCCTCGCGTCTGACCGTGAAGAACCGCATCCGCAGGCTCGTCACGGAAACGCCCTCGTGCAGGGCAGCCAGGCCTTGGTGGTCGTCGAGGAGCACGCTGCGGACGACCGCCACAGTGCCGTCGGTGAGCAGGACGTCGGCGTCGCGGAGGTCGGCGTACCTCACAGGGCGCACCCGCTGAGGACGTCGAACCAGGGATGGAGCTGCCGAGCGGAGCAGGGCAGGGGCTCGCACTCAGCCTGGCTGAGATCGAGTGACTCGTGCACGGGGACACCTCAGATCGTCGGAAGTGACGTCGATCCTCGCCGCTCGAGCCACCCCGCAGCAGGGCCGATGGTCCCGCCGTCCGGGTCCGTTGCGCCCTCCCGCACCGCGAGCGACACGACGAGGATCAAGGGGAGGCTCCTCGAGCCCCGTCCACATCCCGCAGGAGGCACTCACCATGACCGCACCCTTCGAGCCCGTTCCCGCGGGCAGCATCGTCGTCGGAGTCGACGGTTCCGAGCACGCCGGGCGAGCACTCGAGTGGGCCGCTGCCGAGGCAGTGCTCGAGCATCGCCCTCTCGTGCTGGCGCACGGCACCCGGAGCGGTGGCGAATCCGATCTCGCGACCCAGGCGGGTCTCGACCCGGATGGCTTCGAAAGTGCGTTGCGCGAGGGCGGCCGTGAGCTTCTGGCCGCTGCCCGCGAGCACACAGTCGTCGCGCGCCCGGGACTCGAGGTGCACGAGTCCCTCCGAGACGACGACCCCCGCGCCGTCCTGATCGATCTGTCCACCGAGGCGGCCATGGTCGTCCTCGGGTCGCGGGGTCGGGGCACCATCCGCAGCCTGCTCCTGGGCTCCGTGGGCGTGGCAGTGAGCAAGCATGCGGCCTGCCCGGTCGTGGTGCTGCGCCCCGCCCACCCCGGTTCGGTCCGCAACGGGGTACTCGTCGGAATCGACGGCACCGAGCTGTCGCGCGATGTGCTGGAGTTCGCCTACCGGATCGCCTCCGCACGCGACCTCCCACTCACCGTCCTGCACAGCTATTGGAACCCCATGAGCCTGGCGCCGGGCAGGTCGCCGGTGCGGAGCCCCGACGACGAGGGCGAGGACTCGCGCCTGGTGCTGGCCGAGTCGCTCGCGGGAATGGGCGAGAAGTTCCCGGAGGTCCGGGTCCGGACAGAGGTCGTGCACGGACGCCCCGCCGACCGCCTGGTCCGCCGCTCGGGGCAGATGAACCTCCTCGTCGTCGGGGCACATCAGGGCGGCCCGCTCTCGCACCTCACCCGCGGCTCCGTCGCCGCGTCGGTCGTCGAGCACGCCCGCTGCGCGGTTGCCGTCGTCCCCGCGCGGCCCTGAACGGGCGCCGCCATCGCCCTGGCCCCCACTGCGCCGGCCCTTTCGCCGAGACGCGGCCTCGGCAGCGATCTTTCGTGGCACTATTCGAACCATGGCGGATGCACCCAAGAAGGACGACCACGAACCGAATCTGGAACTTCCGTCCCTCTTCGGCTTCGGCCGGAAGAAGAAGGACCGGGAGGCGAAGCCAGCATCCGAGGATGTGGTCGCCGAGGCCGGGAGCCCCGCGGAGGCACCCGCGGAGGCACCCGTCGAGGCGGCCGCGAGGCAGGACGACAGCGACCCGTTGGCAGCGGACCCCGTTCCCGAGCCCGCAGGGGAGATCGCCCCGGTCGCCGGCACGGCCAAGCGGGTCCCGCCCGTCCCCCCGCCCAGCCGCCCCGAAGCCATCGAGCCCGAGCCGGCCCCAGAGCCCGAGCCGGAACCGGAACCGGCCCCCGAGCCGGAACCGGAACCCGAGCCGGCCCCAGAGCCCGAGCCGGAGCCGGAACCGGAGCCGGAACCCGATGCCGTCGCTGCCGAGCCCGTCGCGGCAGTCGTCGAGGCCGACAACGAGTCGACCACAGTCATCCCAGACACACACGTCGCCGACGAGGCGCGCGAGGAGCCGGTCGCGCGCCGGCGCGCCGAGCCCCGGCAGCTCGACCTGCCGCCTATCGACCCCCGGGCTGCTGCTGCTCTGACCGGCCTCGTCGTCGGTCTCATCGCGGTGCTGCTCACGTTCCTGACCAGCCGCGGCTGCGAGGCCGTCCGCGGGGTCGACAGCTGCGGTGGCATCGGGCTGGTCGCGCTGCTCGGCGTCCTGGCCATCGAGATCGTGCTCGGCGCCATGGTGCTCAAGGCCTGGCGGCTCAGCGACTCGCTCAGCACGAGCTTCCTCGCCGTCGGGCTGGTGGCCGTCTTCGTGCTGCTGTTCCTGCTGGGCTCGG
Source organism: uncultured Actinomycetota bacterium (assembly GCA_963791105.1). Classification (GTDB taxonomy): domain Bacteria; phylum Actinomycetota; class Actinomycetes; order Propionibacteriales; family Nocardioidaceae; genus Marmoricola. Next base: position 457,954 of record CAWBRA010000008.1, read on the forward strand.
TGGACTCGGGCTGGATGTTCCTGGTCATCCCGCTGCTGACCGCGGGCGCCTTCGTGCTCTCGTGGTGGGTGACCACCTCGTTCGTCGAGGTCAAGCGCGACGAGACGGTCGACCTGAGCTGACCTTCTGCCACGCCGACATGGCAACTCTGGTTGCTGCAGCTACGGCGAGAGGGCAGCTCTGGTTGGTGGAACTACGCCGACCAGATCAGTCCTAGCGGTTCGCCAGGAGCTCGGCGATCTGGACGGTGTTCAGCGCGGCGCCCTTGCGGAGGTTGTCGTTGCTGATGAACAGCGCGAGGCCGCGGTTGTCGGGGACGCCTTCGTCCTGCCGCAACCTGCCGACGTACGACGGATCCTGGCCGGCCGCCTGGAGCGGGGTCGGGATGTCGCTGAGCTCCACGCCGGGGGCACCGGCGAGGATCTCGCGGGCACGGGCGACGGGCATGGCCGAGGAGAACTCCGCGTTGATCGCCAGCGAGTGACCGGTGAAGACCGGCACCCGGACGCACAGCCCGGAGACCAGCAGGTCGGGGATGCCGAGGATCTTGCGCGACTCGTTGCGCAGCTTCTTCTCCTCGTCGGTCTCCTCTAGCCCGTCGTCGACGAGGGCACCGGCCAGCGGGACCACGTTGTAGGCGATCGTGCGCTCGTACTTCACCGGAGCCGGGAACTCGATCGCCGATCCGTCGTAGGCGAGCTCACGTGCCTTGTCGCCAGCGGCGCCGACCTGGCCGGCGAGCTCTTCGACGCCGGCCACGCCCGAGCCGGAGACGGCCTGGTAGGTCGAGGCGATCAGGCGCACCAGCCCGGCCTCCTCGTGCAGCGGCTTGAGCACCGGCATCGCGGCCATGGTGGTGCAGTTCGGGTTGGCGATGATGCCCCTGCCCGATCCCGACGTCGCCAGGGCGATCGCCTCGGGGTTCACCTCGCTGACCACCAACGGCACGTCGGGGTCCATCCGGAACGCCGAGGAGTTGTCCACCACGGTCACCCCGGCCGCGGCGAACCGCGGCGCCTGGGCCCGCGACGTCGTCGCACCGGCGGAGAACAGCGCGATGTCGAGCCCGGTGGGATCGGCGGTGCCGGCGTCCTCGACGGTGACCTCACGGTCGCCGTAGCGGAGCACGGTGCCGGCCGAGCGGGCGGAGGCGAAGAACCGGATCTCGTCGGCAGGGAAGCCCCGCTCGAGCAGGATCTGCCGCATGGCGACGCCGACCTGGCCGGTGGCTCCGACGATCCCGATGCGCACGCCCATCGCTAGCGCCCCGTCCCGCCGTAGACGACAGCCTCGACCTCGTCGGCGTCGAGGTCGAAGGCGGTGTGCGTGGCCGCCACGGCCGCGTCCACGCCCGCCTCGTCGACCACGACGGAGATCCGGATCTCGGATGTGGAGATCATCCCGATGTTCACGCCGGCCTCGGCGATCGCGTTGAAGAACTTCGCGGTGACACCGGGGTGGGAGCGCATGCCCGCACCGACGAGTGAGATCTTGCCGACCTTGTCGTCGTAGAGCAGCGAGTCGAAGCCGATCTCGGCCTTCAGCGCGTCCAGGGCAGCCATCGCGGTCTGGCCGTCGGTGCGGGGCAGCGTGAACGAGATGTCGGTCAGGTTCGTCGCCGCCACGGAGACGTTCTGGACGATCATGTCGAGGTTGATCTGGGCCTTGGCCAGCGCGTCGAAGATGCGCGCGGCCTCACCGACCTTGTCGGGTACGCCGACCACGGTGATCTTCGCCTCGCTCCGGTCGTGCGCGACGCCAGCGATGATCGCGGCTTCCATGGTGGCCTCCTGGTGGTCCTCGTCGTTGATGCTGCCCATGACCATCGTCCCGTTCAGCTGGCTGAACGAGGAACGGACGTGAATGGGGATGCCGTAGCGGCGGGCGTACTCGACGCAGCGCAGGTGCAGGATCTTGGCGCCGCCGGCAGCGAGCTCGAGCATCTCCTCGTAGGTGACCCGGTCGAGCTTGCGGGCCGTGGGGACGATCCGCGGGTCGGCGGTGAAGACGCCGTCGACGTCGGTGTAGATCTCGCAGACGTCGGCCTGCAGGGCGGCGGCCAGCGCGACCGCAGTCGTGTCGGTGCCGCCGCGGCCGAGCGTGGTGATCTCCTTGGTGTCCTGGCTGACGCCCTGGAAGCCCGCGACGATGACGATGTGACCGTCCTCGAGAGCGGTGGAGATGCGGCCCGGAGTGACGTCGATGATCTTCGCCTTGCCGTGCACCGAGTCGGTGATCACGCCCGCCTGCGACCCGGTGAACGACCTGGCGGTGAAGCCGAGGTCGGAGATGGCCATCGCGACGAGCGCCATCGAGATGCGCTCGCCGGCGGTCAGCAGCATGTCCAGCTCGCGGGCCGGCGGGAGCGGGCTCACGCCCTCGGCGAGCTCGAGCAGCTCATCGGTGCTGTCGCCCATGGCCGAGACCGCGACCACGACGTCGTTGCCGCCCCGCTTGGCCTCCACGATCCGCCGGGCGACCCGCTTGATCGCCGAGGGGTCGGCGAGGGACGAGCCGCCGTACTTCTGCACCACGATGCCCATGCCGGTGCGCTCCCCTCGCTCGTGATCGACTGCTGGTCGGCCGGGTCCGGCCGCGCCCGATTCTACGTGGGGTCAGACGACCGGCTCGCCGCTGTCCAAGACCGCCGCGGCGGCCGCGATCTGGTCGCTCTCGCTCTCGAAGTCCGTGTCCAGCCGGTCGTGGGCCACGATCGACTGCAGCGCCCGGAGCACGGCGCTGGCCAGGTTGCCCCAGTTGGCGACGTAGGAGTACTGCCACCACCACAACGCCTCGGCCACGTCGCCGGCGCGGAAGTGCCGCAGCCCGTTGGCGAGGTCGTTGGCGATGCTGGTCAGGTCGTCGGAGAGCAGCCCCTCGACGATCTCGCTGACGTAGACGTCGAAGTTGTAGGTGTAGGTGTCGACGCTCTCGAGCAACCGGGCCAGGCGCAGCCGCAGCGCGTCCAGGTCGGGGTCCGGGCCGACGTCCGGCTGGTACTCGAGCGCCGGGCTGAAGTCGCGCTGAGCACCCAGTCGTGCCCCGGCGAACAGCACCTGGCTGACCTCGACGAGGAGCAGCGGCACCACGGTCCCGGGGTTCTCCTCGTCCGACATCGCCTGCAGCGCGACCAGGAACGACTCCACCCCGTCCGCGATCTGTTGAGCGAAGTCCTCGAGATCCGGGTCCATCTGTGGTTCATTCACCAGCGTTGCGCCTTCCTGCGAATGCTCGTCCGAGTGTGACCTCATCGGCGTACTCCAGGTCGCCGCCTACTGGCAGTCCACTCGCCAGACGGGTCACACGCAAGTCCATGTCCTTGAGGAACCTGCTGAGGTAGGCCGCGGTCGCGTCCCCCTCGATGTTCGGGTCGGTGGCCAGGATCACCTCGGTGACGGTGCCGTCGGCCAGACGACCCATCAGCTCGCGGATCCGGAGCTGCTCGGGGCCGATGCCCTCCAACGGGGAGATCGCACCGCCCAGCACGTGATAGCGACCCCGGAACTCGCGGGTGCGCTCGATGGCGACCACGTCCTTGGGCTCCTCCACCACGCAGATCAGGGCCGGGTCACGCCGCGGGTCGCGACAGATCCGGCACAGCTCCTCCTCCGAGACGTTGCCGCAGACGCCGCAGAACTTGGCCTTCGCCTTCATCTCGACGAGGACGTCGGAGAGCCGGCGTACGTCGACGGGGTCGGCCGCCAGCAGGTGGAAGGCGATCCGCTGGGCGCCCTTGGGCCCGACTCCGGGAAGCCGAGCCAGCTCGTCGATCAGGTCCTGGAGGACGCCTTCATACACCGGGGCCACCTGGGAGGCCGCCGCCGAGGCCGCCCAGGTCGCCGGCGCCGCCTCCAGCGAGCGGGCCGAGAGCGCGCGACGCGATGGCGTCGACCTTGGACTTGCCGTCCCGGTAGGCCGCGACCACCAGGTCCCCGAGGTCGGCGAGCGAGTCGGCGTCGGCACCGTCGAACGAGCCGGGGGTGATCTGAACGGCAGTGAGCTCGCCGGTCCCGGTCAGGGTGACGCTCACGCCTCCCGCGCTGCCGTCCACCGTGGTGGCTGCCAGCTCCTGCTGGGCGGCCATCAGCTGGGACTGCATCGCCTGGGCCTGCTCGAGCATCGCCTGCAGGTCGAAGCCGCCCTCGGCGCCGAAGGGGTTGTCGGTCATGTCACTCGCTCCTGGTCGTGGGGTCGGTTCCGGCCGTGGCCGACCGGGTGTGGGGCTCAGTCATGGGTGATCTCCTCGATCACGGTGGCCCCGAGCTCGCGTTCGAGCAGCTGGGTGCTGTCGAGCTCGTTGTCCGCGGAGGACGGATCGTCACGGTGGGCATCGGCGTCGAGATCGGGGCCGGTCTGCGCCGGCACCGGCTCGTCGCCACGTCGGGTGGGGCTGATGTTGGAGCGAGCCGTGGCGATGGAGTCCGAGCTCGACCGCGCCGAGGCACCCGGGTCGTCGCTGGCCCAGCTCGGCGGCTCCGGTGGCGCCTGGTCCGGTGGCGCGGCGGCGGTCGCGGAGTGGTCGCCGGCAGCCGGATCGGCCACGGCCGGCCTGATCACCCGGGGGGCCGTCTCCTGACCGGGCTGCGCGGAGGGATCGACCGCGACCTCGATCTTCCAGTCGGCGCCGATCATGTCGATGGCCGCCTGGCGCAGGATCTCCTCGCTGCCGCCACCGACGAAGGAGTCGCGGGCCCCGGCCGTCTTGAACCCGACGGTCAGGCTGGTCGCGTCGACGCCGATGACCTGGGCGTTCTGGCTGAGCAGGATCCAGGTGAACCGGCGCATCTTCTTGACCGCTTCGAGCAGGTCGGGCCAGATGCGGCGTACGTCGGCCAGGGAGAACGCGGCGCCCTCGGCCGAGGTCGGGGCGGCCTCGGCAGTGCTCGGCTGGGGCGTCTCGACCGACGGCGTCTCGACCGACGGGGGCGGCTCGACCGACCGGGGCGGCTCGACCGAGGCAGCCGGTTCGGCGGGAGCCGAGGTCTGGACGGGTTCGACCGCCGTCGGCTGGGCCGGCGCCGGCCTCTCCGGGCGTGCGGCTGGGACCGCCGCGACCGGGGCGGGACGGCTCTGGGCACGAGCGGGCTGGGAGCCGGCCTCGGACGTCGGCACCCCGGCGACGGAGACCCTCCGCTCGAGGCGCTCGAGGCGCGCGGTCAGGCCCATGGTGTCGTCGTCGACGGCCGGCAGCAGCAGCCGGGCGCAGATCAGCTCGAGCAGCAGCCGGGGGGTCGTGGCGCCGCGCATCTCGGTCAGCCCGGAAGCCACGATGTCGGCGGCACGGACCAGCTCGGCCTTGCCGAACCGGGCCGCCTGGGCGACCAGCCGCTCGATCTGGTCGGCGGGCGCGTCGATCAACCCGGTCGTGGCGGCGTCGGGCACCGCAGCCACGATGACCAGGTCGCGCAGCCGACGCAGGACGTCCTCGGTGAAGCGTCGCGGGTCCTGCCCGGTCTCGATCACCTTGTCGACGACGCCGAACACACCGGCCCCGTCGACCGCGGCGAAGGCGTCGACGACCTCGTCGAGCAGGTTGTCCGGGGTGTAGCCGAGCAGGCTGGTGGCCACCTCGTAGGTGACCCCCGCCGGACCCGCACCACCGAGCAGCTGGTCGAGCACGGAGAGCGAGTCGCGGGCGGAACCCGCACCGGCGCGCACGACCAGCGGCAGCGCCGCCGGGTCGATGTTCACGCCCTCCTTCTCGCACAGCTCGGCGAGGTAGTCGGACAGGGTGCGCGGCGGGATCAGCCGAAACGGGTAGTGGTGGGTGCGCGAGCGGATGGTCGGGATGACCTTCTCCGGCTCGGTGGTGGCGAAGATGAACTTCAGGTGCTCCGGGGGCTCCTCGACCAGCTTGAGCAGGGCGTTGAAGCCCTGCGAGCTGACCATGTGCGCCTCGTCGATGATGTAGACCTTGAACCGGCTGGCCACAGGGGCGAAGAACGCCCGCTCCCGCAGGTCCCGGGCGTCGTCGACACCACCGTGGCTGGCCGCGTCGATCTCGATCACGTCGATCGACCCCGGGCCGCCCCGGGCCAGGTCGCGACAGGACTGGCACTCGCCGCACGGGTCCGAGATCGGCGCCTGCTCGCAGTTCAGGGCCCTGGCCAGGATGCGGGCGCTGGTCGTCTTCCCGCAGCCGCGGGGGCCGGAGAACAGGTAGGCGTGGTTGACCCGGTTGTTCGCCAGGGCTGCGCGCAGCGGCTCGGTGACGTGATCCTGGCCGATGACCTCGGCAAACGTCTCCGGCCGGTAGCGGCGGTACAGCGCGAGGGAGGGCTCCACGTCTGAACCCTAACCATGGCCGCCGACAGCCGGTACCCGGCGTGCCCGCCGCAGGTGGCTAGGTTGGTCCCGACCCTGAACCTCCACCTTCTCGGGAGATCACATGGAACACCCGGACGCGCCCCGGCTCAGCCGCCGCTCGGCCATCCAGCTCGGAGTCATGACCGCCTCGTTGGCCGCCGCACCGACCGCCGCCTCGGCCGACACGCCCGCCCGAGCGGCGCAGTCGGTCGAGGAGCTCGAGGAGAGGTACGGCGTGCAGGTCGGCCTGTTCGCCGAGAACCTGACCACCGGACGCAGGATCCGGCACCGCGACGACCAGCGCTTCCCGATGCTCTCCACCTTCAAGCCACTCGCGGTGGCGGCCGTCCTCCGCGACCGCGACCAGGGTGGCGACCTCCTGCGTCGGCGGGTCCGCTACTCCGCCTCCGAGGTGGTCGTGAACTCCCCGATCGCCTCGGAGCGCACCGAGATGACCGTCGGCGAGCTCTGCGACGCGGCGCTCCGCTACAGCGACAACACGGCGGGGAACCTGCTGCTCCGCGAGATCGGCGGGCCGGATGCCGTGACCGGATTCGCCCGCTCCATCGGCGACCGGGTCACCCGGCTGGACCGCTGGGAGCCCGAGCTCAACGAGGCGGCGCCGGACGACCCGCGCGACACGTCCTCGCCAGCCGCCCTGGCCGCGACGTACCGCAAGCTCCTGCTCGGCCGGAAGCTGCCGGTCGAGGACAGGTGGCTGCTCCGTGCCTGGATGCAGGGCAACCTGACCAGCAGCTCACGCCTGCGGGCAGGACTCCCCGCCGGCTGGACCCTCGCCGACAAGACCGGCGCGGGCGCCTACGCGACCCTCAACGACGTCGGCATCGCGGTGCTGCCCGACGGCACCGCCGTGGTGATCTCGGCCATGAGCCGGTCCGGGGACGCGACCCACACCGCTGACAACGCACTGATGGCCGACATCGCGGCGCTGGTGGCGAACCGGCTGGCGTGAGCCGGGGACGAAAAGGCCCCCCATGCACCCGGAAGAGCCCACTTGCCCTTGCTGCCTTCCGGCCCTGGGGGATTCAGTGGGATACCGCCGCATGGGGGGTTGGCGGAGAGTCTAGGGACTCGATTTCTCAAGGGCCAATCGGGGCAGGTAGTCTCCGCGACGGAGGATTCGCCTAGTGGCCTATGGCGCTCGCTTGGAAAGCGGGTTGGGTTAACAGCCCTCAGGGGTTCGAATCCCCTATCCTCCGCCACGCCTGGCCAGGCATGACGCCGGTTCGGCCCCCAGGGGCCGGGCCGGCGTTCTTACGTCTCTCGATGGGCGGGGCTGGTCGCCCCCGGCAGGTGCCTCAGGCCGCGGTGTGCTCGAGGCGCGACCTCAGGGCAGCGTGGCTCTCGACCATCTCCTTCTTCGCGGGAACCACGTCTACGCAGCGAGTCGCTACACCTTCGCGATCAACCTGCTCACCTGAGCGCTGCGGCCGCGCACGCTTCGCGTGTTGCGGCGGGCGATCGAGGCGTTCAGGGCCGTGGCGAACCCGCACCACGCGGGGTACGGCGCCAGGGCAGTGCCCAGTGCCGGATCCACGGCGCCGAGCCGACGGGCCAACGCAGCCGAGTGGCCCGTGAGAGCGGCGCACCAGAGGGTCGAGAGCCAGGGCCGACGGACCCGCCAGAACAGCACGCTCCAGCCGGCGTTCAGCGCCAGGTTGACGGCCAGCGATCGGCGCAGGTCGGAGACCTCGTCGTTGCGACCCTCACCCTCCAGGGTGGTCAACGCGGCCGCGGTGACGACGGCGAGGTCGGCGTACAGCGGCGTCCAGACGAGCGGGAAGGCGATCGGGGGCGGCTGCCACGGGGGCTTCTCCAGGGCGTCGTACCAGCCGCGCTCGGGAGTGGTGGCCCTCGCGCCGATGTTGGCGGTGAGCGTCACCGCGGCCGCGGTGGCCGCCAGGTTGCGCCACCCGCGGGCGTGGCCGAGCGAGCCGAGGGCGCCAGCGAGGCTCATGCTGACTTTTTTTCGATCGGACCGTCCCCGGGAGCACGGTCCTCGAGCCCGGCCATGCCCCAGCGCACCAGACCTGCGGACAGCGCTCCGGCACGGGTGGCGACTGCCAGCCCCGGTCCGTTCAGCGGCAGCCGGAGCGAACGCCGCGCCCAGTCGGGCAGCAGCGCCACGCCACCAGCGGCGATCAGCGCGTAGCCGGGACGGGCGATCACCGGCACCGGCGGGTTCAGCAGCATGAACCGGGTGGCTTCCCGGGCGGCCCGGGTCGGCGCCAGCTCGGGACGGTAGCCCTCGAGGATGACGTCGAGCTCGGCCACGGTGGTCGGCAGGTCACGGGCACCCAGCAGCGTCGCCGCCCGGTTGGCCTGCGCGACGTAGAGGTCGGCCTCGACCGGGGTCAGCGGCTGGGCCGCGTAGGTCTGGAAGGCGTTCAGGAACGACCAGATCTCCGCCACGTGCACCCAGCGCAGCAGGTGCGGGTCGTCGGCGGAGTAGGCACGACCGAGCTCGTCGGTGCCGCGCACGACGGCGTGCCGCGACTTGACGTGCTCGATGGCCTCGTGTGCGTGCGCGATCGTCCCGAAGGTGGTCACCGCCAGGTAGTGGCTGGTGCGCTGGAGGCGACCCCAGGGATCCCCCTTGTAGCCGCTGTGCCCCGCGACGCCAGCCATCGCGGACGGGTGCAGGGACTGCAGCAGCAGGGCCGCGATGCCACCGGGGAACATGGCGGCGTCGGCGTTCACCCGCCAGATCGGGTCTTCCGGCGTGAACCAGCGGTCCCCCTCCGCCCCCCAGATGCGTTTGGCGCGTTCCGGCGCGTCCTCACCGGCGACCCGGGAACGCAGCGCGAGTCCGAGGCGCCGCTGCAGGGCCGCCGAGGCGGCGTTGTGTGGGCGGCGTCCGGGTGGCACTTCTCGACCCTAGCCAGCGTCCGGTGACACCTCCGGACGGAGTGTCGGTCGTGAGTCAGCGGCGGCGACCGGTGCCGAACATCCCGCGGGCGATCTCCCGCGCCGCGGTGCGGGCGAACTGCTTGAACGCCGAGGAGCTCACGACCTTCTCGACCGTGGACTTCTCCTGGCGGCGCGAACGTGTGGAGGTCTTGCCCTTCGAGGCGCTCTCGCCCTCGCGGCGCAGCTTCTCCTCCATCGACCCGGCCTCGGCCGTGGCCTCGGCCTCCTCCTGGCGCCGAGCGGCCTCCGCCCCTGCCTCGAGCTTGGCGGCGAGCATCTCGCGGGCGGACTCGCGGTCCACCGTCTCGGCGTACTTGGCGAAGAGGGTGGAGGTCGTCACCGCCTGCTCCATGGTGCCGGTATCGGCCGGACCCATCAGGGACTCGGGCGCGCGCAACCGGGTCCAGGCCACCGGGGTGGGCGCCCCCCGCTCGTTCATCACCGTCACGATCGCCTCGCCGATGCCGAGCGACAGGATCACCTTCGCGAGGTCGTCGTAGTCGGAGTGCGGGTAGGTGTTCACGGTCTGCTTGAGCGCCTTGGCGTCGTTGGGCGTCGCCGCCCTGAGCTGGTGCTGGACGCGGGAGCCCAGCTGCGCCAGCACCTCGTCGGGTACGTCGGTGGGCGACTGGGTCACGAAGAAGACGCCGACGCCCTTCGACCGGATCAGCCGCACCGTCTGGGCGATGGAGTCGAGGAACGCCTTCGAGGCGTCGTTGAAGAGCAGATGGGCCTCGTCGAAGAAGAAGACGAGCTTGGGCTTGTCGATGTCGCCGACCTCGGGGAGGTCGTTGAACAGGTCGGCGAGCAGCCACATCAGGAACGTGGAGAACACCGCCGGCCGGTCCTGCAGGTCGGGCAGCTCCACCAGCGAGATCAGCCCCTTCCCGTCGGCCGTGGTGCGCAGGAAGTCGGCCGTGTCGAACTCCGGCTCCCCGAAGAACTCATCGGCACCCTGGTCGGAGAACGCGATCAGCTCGCGCAGGATCACACCGGCGGTCGAGCTGGCCAGGCCACCGAGGTCCTTCAGGGCGGGCTTGCCCTCGTCGGAGACGAGGTACTTCACCACCTCGCGCAGGTCGGAGAGGTCGAGCAGCGGCAGGCCGGCCTTGTCGGCGTAGTGGAAGACCAGTCCCAGCGAGGACTCCTGGGTGTCGTTGAGCCCGAGCACCTTGGCCAGCAGGGTCGGGCCGAACGCGCTCATCGTCACCCGGAGCGGGATGCCGGTGCCCTCGCCGCCGAGCGCGAAGAACTCGACCGGGAAGCCCTGCGCCACCCACTCCTGGCCCAGCGAGGAGGCGCGCTCGGTGATCCGGTCGTTCGAGGTGCCGGGCACGGAGAGCCCGGAGAGGTCGCCCTTGATGTCCGCGGCGAAGACCGGGACACCGGCCGCGGACAGCTGCTCGGCGAGCAGCTGCAGCGTCTTGGTCTTGCCGGTCCCGGTCGCCCCGGCGACCAGGCCGTGCCGGTTCAGCATCCGCAGCGGGATCCGCACCGGCACCCCGGTCAGCGTCTCCGCGTCCACCATCAGCCCACCCAGCTCGAGGGACGTGCCCTCGAAGGCATAGCCGGCCGCGACTGCGGCGCTGATCGGGTCCAGGGCAGGCTCGGGAGTCTGACTCATGCTCGCCAGACTAGTCGCGGCGCTCTATAGGGTGTCTTCGTGATCTTCAAGCGCGTAGGTGACGGCCGGCCCTACCCGGACCACGGTCTCGGCACCCGGGACTGGGCCGCGCTGCCGCCGCGCCAGGTGCGCCTCGACGAGCTCGTCACCACCAAGGACACCTTGCAGCTCGCTGCTCTGCTCGACGAGGACTCGACCTTCTTCGGCGACCTGTTCGCCCACGTGGTCGAGTGGAACCACGAGCTCTACCTCGAGGACGGGCTGCACCGGGCACTCCGGGCAGCCCTCCAGCAGCGACACGTCGTGCACGCGCGCGTGCACGTGGTCGAGGACTCAGCCGGGTGACCGGGCGCAGGATCACCACCGCGGTCACCCTGGTGGTGCTGCTCCTCGTCCTCAGCGCGATGGCGGTCTTCGGCTTCAAGAAGCTCACCGAGCCTCTGCCCCAGGGGCCGTCGGCCTCACCCAGCTGCTCGGACCCCCAGAAGGAGGTCCAGGAGTTCCTGACCCGGAGCGAGGTACAGGTCAGCGTGTTCAACGCCGGCACCCGTTCCGGACTGGCGGGGTCGACGCTGGAGAAGGTCGAAGGGGCCGGTTTCAAGGCCGGAAACGCCGGCAACGCACCCACCAGCGCGAAGGTGAAGCGCGCCATCGTGTGGACCAAGGAGCCGAACGACCCGGCCGCCAAGCTGGTGGCGCTCGCCTTCGGGAAGCGCACCCAGGTGGAGGTCACCGACAAGGACCTCGGGCCGGGAGTCGACGTGCTCGTCGGCAACAAGTTCAAGGGCCTCGACCCGAAGGCACCCCGACGCCTCAAGCTGGACGTGCCGGTGGAGACCTGCGTCGACGTCCAGTGACCGGCCGTTGATCAGCTGGGCGGGTTCTTGCCCAGCCACTGCGCCAGCCTGCCCCCGACCGACACGGCCCTGAGCCGGTTCTCGGTCGCCTCCCGGTCCTTGCGCGCGGTCACCACCAGGATGTCGTCGCCGCGCCGCAGGACCGTACGCCGCTCCGGCACGAGCGTGTGCCCCCCGCGCACGATCAGGGCCACCGACGAGCCGGTCGGCAGCCGCAGCTCGCCGACCTCGACGCCGTGCAGCAGCGACTTCGGTGAGATCGTCACCTGGAGCAGGTCGGCGGCGATCCGCTCCAGGGGGGCGGCCTCCACCTCGACGTCCCGCGGCTCGCTGCGGCGCGCGACCTTGAGCAGCTTCGCGACGAGCGGCAGCGTCGGTCCGGTGGCCAGCGTGGAGGCCACGACGATCACGAAGACGATGTCGAAGAGCTTCGCCGAGCCCTCGATCGCGTCGGCCAGGGGGATGGTCGCCAGCACGATGGGGACGGCGCCACGGAGCCCGGCCCAGGACAGGAAGACCAGCTCGCGCCCGCTCATCGGCTGCACGAGCGAGGCGATCGCGACCGACAACGGCCGGGCCACGAAGGTGAGCGCGACGCCCGCCGCGAGCGCCAGCCCCACGGTGGAGACGTCGATCCGTCCCGGCGAGACCAGCAGGCCGAGCATGACGAACAGGCCGATCTGCGCCAGCCACGCCACCCCCTCGGAGAACGACCTCGTCGCGATCCGGTGCGGCAGCTCCGCGTTGCCCAGCACCAGCGCTGCGACGTACACCGCCGCGAAGCCGGAGCCGTGCAGCGCCGAGCTGCCGGCGTAGGCCAGCACCGCGAACGACAGCACCGCCAGCGGGTAGAGGCCCGAGCTGGGCAGGGCCGAACGGCGCAGCAGCCACGCCCCGGCGAAGCCGATGGCCAGTCCGCCGATCACGCCCACGACCAGCTCGACGACGATCTCGACGGCGAAGCCCATCGGCCCGTGCGTCTCGCCCATGCTGACCAAGGTGACGAGCACGACGGTGGGGGCGTCGTTGAGCCCCGACTCCGCCTCGAGGGATCCGGTGAGCCTCCGGGGCAGCGGGACCCGACGCAGCACCGAGAACACCGCCGCCGAGTCGGTGGGCGAGGTGATCGCGCCGAGGAGGATCGACAGCTGCCAGCTGAGGTCGAGGACGTAGTGGCCGAACAGGGCCATCACCAGCACGCTGATCGCCACCCCGACGGTGGCCAGGCTGACGCCCAGCCGCATCACCGGACGGATCTCCGGCCAGGAGGTCGTCAACCCGCCTTCGGCGAGGATCAGCATCAGCGCCCCGAACCCGAGGGCGTGGGCGACCTCGGCGTCGTTGAACTGCAGCCCCATCCCGCCCTCGCCGAGGACGACTCCGATCAGCAGGTAGACCAGCAGGCTGGGCAGGCCCACCCCGACGCTGAGCCGCACCGCCAGGATCGCCAGCAGCAGCACACCCGTCCCGACCAGGAGCACCTGGTTCAGGGACTCGACGTCGAGTGTCATCTGCGGCACCTCGGCGGTTCGGGGGAAGGGGCTCTGAGTCTAGGGGGACCACTTGGCCAGAACAGGTTCCAGTTCGCGCCCCGGTCCCCACTTGTAACGCGGGGTTATGGACCGTAGACCCGCGGCGTACGACGTACTCACGGTCCACAACACCGCAGCAGAGCGGTAATCCGCTTTCCCCCAGGCCCGAGTTCCGCTGGAATGAGCCCATGCCAGTCAAGCGCTCCACCGCGCCGCACCTCGTCGAGCCGCAGCTGAAGTACGTCACGGACGCCACCTTCGTGGAGTACATGGACGCGGTCACCCGCGGTTTCCAGGAGCAGCCACGGCCGCAGACGCGCGAGTTCGACCGGAAGTTCTTCGACAACGAGCGCAACTTCGGCTTCAAGGTGGGGCGACGCTGGATCGCCACCTGCGGTGCCCTGACCCGCAGCATGACCGTTCCCGGTGGCGCCGCCGTGCCCGTCGCCGCGGTCACCGTGGTGACGGTGCACCCACCCTTCCGCCGCCGCGGACTGCTCACCGCGATGATGCGCCACCAGCTCGAGGACGTCGCTCGGCGAGGGGAACCGCTGGCAGCGCTGTGGGCCTCGGAGTCGCACATCTACGGCCGCTTCGGGTACGGCGCAGCCACCACGCGCGCCGTGCTCTCGGGCACCAACCGGCGCCTGGAGTTCCTGCCCGGCGTCGGAGCCTCCGGTTCGGTGGACGAGGTGACCCGCGAGCAGTTCCTGAAGGTCGTCCCGGGCCTGCACGAGGCCATGCGCACCGAGCGCCCCGGCACGATGGTGCGCGGCGGGGACCTCTGGGAGTGGGCCGTCTTCGACATGGAGTTCGCCCGCCAGGGCGCCTCGGAGCTGAGGTACCTGCTGCACTACGGCGACTCCGGGGATGTCGACGGCTTCGGCACCTACCGGTTCAAGGAGAACTGGGAGGGCAGCGAGCCGGCCGGCGAGGTGCGCGTGTCCCAGCTGTGGGCGGAGGAGCCCACGGCCCACGCCGGGCTCTGGCGCTACCTGCTCGACCTGGACCTGGCCCGGAAGTTCAAGTGGGGCAACGCCCCGACCGACGAGCTGCTGCCCCTGCTGGTCGCCGACCACCGTGCCGTCGAGACCGAGCTGAGCGACAACATCTACCTACGGATCGTCGACGTCGAGGCCGCCCTGCGCGCCCGGCAGTACGCCGCCGGCGTCGATCTCGTGATCGAGGTCGACGACCCGCTGCTGCCGGCCAACGCGGGCTGCTTCCGCCTCGTGACCGACGGGGAGCCCGGCGGGTCTGCGGCGGAGGTCACGCGAGTGTCCGGGAAGCCGGACCTCTCGCTGGACATCCGGGACCTCGGCAGCATCTACCTCGGCGGCGTACCCCTGATGAACCTGCACCGCGCCCAGCGCGTCACCGAGCACACCCCAGGCGCAGTCGCCGCCGCCTCCACCGCCTTCGGCTGGCACCGGGCGCCGTGGTGCCCCGACATGTTCTGAGCCCGCAACCGCTGTAACGCGGGGTTATGGACCGTAAAGCCGGTGCATGCAGCATGTTTACGGTCCATAACCCCGCGTTACAGCTGGGCGGGGGTACGTCGCGCCTGCTGGCCGAACTCCTCCTCGAGCAGGCGGAGCACCGCGATGGAGTCCTCCGCACCGTGGCCGGCGCCGACCGCGCGTTGGTGCAGGTCGAGGGCCGCGGCACCGACGCCCAGATGCAGGCCGAGGCGGTCGGCGAGCTCGACGGCGAGGCCGTTGTCCTTGCGCACCAGGTCGAGCGAGAACGTCGGCGTGAAGTCGCCGTCCACCGCTCGGGGGGCGATCGACCGGAACAGGCCGCTGACCGTCGCGGCCCCGGAGTCGAGCACGGTGTCGACGAACAGGCCCGGGTCGACCCCGCCGGCCTGTGCCAGCAGCAGCGCCTCGGCCGTCACCGCGTTGATCACGCTGAACATCAGGTTGTTGGCGACCTTCACCGTGGCGGCCGCGCCCAGCTCTCCGACATGGACCACCCGGCGAGCCAGCGGCCCGAGAACCACCTGCGCCAGCTCGTACGCCGCGGCCGGGCCCCCAACGGGGATCGTCCACTGACCCGCCAGGTCCGGTCGGCCCAGGATCGGTGTGTCGAGGTACGCCGCACCGGCGGCGGCCGCGAGCTCGCCGTGTGCCCGCGCCGAGTCGGGGCCGATCGTGCTGGTGTCCAGGATCAGCGCCGGGGCGCCGTTCCCCAGCAGCTCGCGCAGCACCACATCGACGGCCTCCGCTCCCGGCAGGGAGAGCAGCACCGTCGAGCACCGGCCCGCGAGCTCGGCGAGCGAGTCAGCGACGTCGAGTCCTGCGGCCGCCGCTGCTTCGCGGGCGTCCGCCCGCAGGTCGTGGACCACCACCGAGCCCCGGGTCGCGAGCAGGTCGGCGATCGGGCGTCCCATCGCCCCCAGGCCCACGACCCCGACCCCGGCACCGAGACCGGCGCCCGCACCGGCGTCAGCTCCGCCCGCACCGACGGCGGTCACTGACCGGCCTTGGCCGCCTCGATGAACAGGCTGGTGTCGAAGAACGTCTTCGGGTCCACGAACTCGGGCACGCCGCCGAGCTCGACGTAGGCACGCTCGGCATCTCCGACCCACTTCAGCACGTCGCCGTTCTCGTAGGCCTGCAGCCACTCCTCGTTGCTGTAGTCCTCCTGGAACTCCACCTGGTGCTGCAGGTCCGTCAACGACGCGGCGTCCTTGTAGGCCACCTCGTGCACCTTCTTCAGCGAGCCCTCGGGGTCGGCCCGGTAGGCCTCGTTGATCTCCAGCCAGGCGCCGATGATCTTCTTGATCGTCGGCTTGTTCGCGGCGTACCACTTGTTGTTCGCGATCCAGCCGTCGCCGACACCGGCGTCGGGGTAGTTGCCGGCGTCGTCGATCTCCTTCGCGTCCTTGGCCGCCTCGGCGACGCGCAGGTCGAACGGGACCCAGAGCGCGACGGCCGGCACCTTGCCGCTGACGAAGGCCTGCACGGCGTCCGGCATCTTGGCGTTGACCACGGTGACGTCCTTGCGGCTCAGCCCGGCCTCCTCCAGCGCACGGTGCAGGTAGATGTCTGCGGTGGTGCCCTCGGTGGTGATCACCTTCTTGCCCTTGAGGTCGGCCACCGAGCTGATCCCACTGTCGCCCTGGACGAAGAGCCGTGCGGTGGCGGTCTCACGCGAGTTCAGCATGAAGATCTTGCCCTGCCCCTGCGCAGGGAAGCTGGAGGTGACCCCACCCATGATCGCCACGTCGATGCTGCCACCGGTGAGCGCCTGGCTGAGCTCGATGCCGGTGTCGAACTGGGTCGGCTTGATGTCCAGCCCGGCGTCGGCCCACTGGCCCTCGACCTGGCCGAGCCAGAGCTTGTCGTCGACGGCGATGGTGTGCAGGTAGCCCACCTTCACCTCGGTGGCGCCGTCCTTGGCCTTCACCACGTCCTTGCTGTCACCTCCCTCGTCGAGCGCGCTGCAGGCAGCCAGTGCCAGGACGAGCACGGCCACCAGGGCCGTCCCGAGGAGTCGTCGCAGCTGTGTCATGCCAGTTCCTTCTTTCCGGGTTGGGCGGACATGGACCGCATCGCCTCTTCGAGGTGCTTGCGCAGGGCGATGAACGTGGGCTGGTGCCGTGAGTCGGGCGTGCGCGGCCAGTCGACGTCGACGTCCACCACCTCGACGACGCGGGTCGGGCGGTTGCTGAGCACGACGACGCGGCGGGACAGGAAGATCGCCTCCTCCACCGAGTGGGTGATCAACATCGCCGCGCGTCGTTCGCGCTGGCTGGCCTCGTGCAGCAGCTCCTGCATGAACTCACGCGTCTGGGCGTCCAGCGCGGCGAACGGCTCGTCGAGCAGCATCACGTCGGGATCGGTGGCGTAGGCGCGCGCCAGTGCGACCCGCTGACGCATCCCACCGGACAGCGTCTTCGGCAACGCCTTCTCGAAGCCGCCCAGTCCCATCAGGTCGACGTACCTCGCGACGATCTGCGCGACCTCGGCCTTCGGTCGCCGGTTGTGCTTGAGGGTGATGCCGAACGCGATGTTCTGCTCGACGGTGAGCCACGGGAAGATGGCGTACTGCTGGAAGACGACGCCACGACGAGCATCCGTGCCGACCACCCTCTCCCCGTCGACCTCGACCCGGCCCTCGTCGGGACGGAGGAACCCTGCCGCCAGGTTGAGCAGCGTCGACTTCCCGCACCCGCTGGGCCCCAGCACGCTGACGAACTCGCCGGTCCGCACGTCGAAGGAGACGCCGTCCAGGACCTCGAGCCGCTTCTTGCGGTGCCCGAAGCCGAGTCGTACGTCGCTGAACCGGATCCGTTCGTCGGAGCCGGGCACGCCCGGTCCTGTCGCTGCCTTGGTCGTCATCGGGCCACCCGCTCCTGCCACCGCACGGTTCTCGCCATCAGCAGCTGGACGACACGGTCCATCGCCAGCGCGCTCAGGCCGATCAGGATGATGCCGACGTAGACGTCGGTCTGCCGGAAGAAGTTGGCCGCGTCCTGCATCATCGCGCCGAGCCCGCGCTGCGCGGCCACCAGCTCAGCGGCCACCACGGTGGCCCAACAGACTCCGAGCGCCACCCGGACCGCGACGAAGATCTGGGGGACCGTCAGGGGCACCACCACCCGTCGGAACAGCTCGAGCTCCGTGGCTCCGAGGGCACGGCCGGCGCGCACGTAGATGTCGTCGATCGCCGCGATGCTCTCGTAGATGACGATCACCGCGGAGAAGAACGCTGCGTAGACCAGGATCGAGATCCGTGCGGTCTCGTCGATGCCGAGATAGACGATCACCAGCGGGATCAGGGCCAGTGGTGGCAGCGCGCGGAAGAAGCTCACCAGGGCGTTGCAGAGGCTGCGCACCGTCGGGAACCACGCCAGCGCGAAGCCCACCGGGATCGCCGCGGTGCAGCCGATGGCGACCCCGATGAGGACACGCAGCACGCTCAGCCTGATGTCCACCAGGAGCTCACCGGAGCCGATCCCCTCGACCATTCTCCCGAACACGGCGGCCGGTGACGGCGTCGTCTCGGCGAGCCCGGTGGCGACCAGCAGCCACCACCCACCGATGACGATGGCCACGCCGAGGAACGGCAGCAGCGCGCGACGAACCACGACGATCACCCGAGAACTCCTTGCTGTACAACTGGTCCAGCGCACCATACGGACACATCTCGGAAGGATCTGTATGCGACTCGCCCTTGAGTACGGCGACGGTCACGTCGACGTGGAGCTGCCCGACGGCACCACGGTGATCTCGCCGGACCACGTCGGCCACGAGCCCCCGCCGCTGACGGACCCCGTCGCCGCGACCCGGGAGGCGCTGGCCGATCCCCTGGGCAGCGGGCCGATCGGCGACCTCGTCGGCTCCGGCGACACCGTCACGATCGCGTTCCCCGACCGGGTCAAGGGCGGTGTCCACGCCACCGCACACCGCAAGGTCGTGCTGCCGCTGCTGCTCGACGAGCTCGAGAAGGCCGGGGTGCGGCTGACCGACGTCCGGCTGGTCTGCGCCATCGGGCTGCACCGCAAGAACCGTCCCGAGGAGTTCCTCGGCTACCTCGGCCGGGAGGTGCTCGACCGGGTCCCGGCAGCGAACGTGGTGAACCACGACGCCGAGGACCCCGACGGGATGGCCGATCTCGGTCTCTCCGGCCTCGGGGACCCCGTGCAGGTCAACAGCGCCGTGGTGGAGTCGGACCTCTCGATCATGATCGGGCACACCGCGGGCAACCCCTACGGCGGATTCAGCGGCGGCTACAAGATGCCGGCCACCGGGCTCACGTCCTGGCGGTCGATCGCCGCGCACCACGCCCCCCGCAGCCTGTACCGCGACGACTTCGTCCCGGCCTCGACCCGCAGCCGGTTCCGCGACCAGCTCACCTCGATCGGGCAGGCGATGGAGGCGCGGATGCCGCAGCCGTTCTTCAGCGTCGACGCCGTGCTCGACTCGGCGTCGCGCCAGCTCGGCGTACGCGCCGGCCGGATCCCCGACGTGGAGCAGGCCACCTGGCCACTGGCCAGCGAACGCACCGACCTCGACGTCACCGGCGAGCCTGCCGACGTGCTGGTGCTGGGCATCCCCCGCAACTTCCACTACGGCCCCGGCATGGGCAGCAACCCGATCCTGATGATGCAGGCCATCGGGTCGAGCCTGGTGCGGGCCAAGCGGGCGCTGGTCGAGCGTCCGATCGTGATCGCTGCGGCCGTGTGCGACGGGTGGTTCAACAGCACCGAGTTCCCGCCGTACGAAGCAGCGTTCGACCTGCTGCGGCAGTGCCAGCACCCGGCCGACATGGTCGAGCACCAGGAGGCGCTGGCCACGGACCCGGAGTGGGTCTACCGCTACCGGCACCACTACGGCTACCACCCGTTCCACGCGTTCTCGATGATCTACGTCGGCGGCATCGCCCGTGACCACTCCAGTGCGGTGTACGTCGCCGGGGCTCGACGCCCGGACCTGGCGCGGGCGATGGGTGCGCGGACCACCGCCACCGTCGAGGAGGCCCTTCGGGAGGCCGGTGCCAGCATCGGCCGGACGCCGCGGGTGCTCGCCGTACCCTCGCTCTCGAAGCCGGCCTTCCACCTCGCGACCGGTGCCGGCCGGACGCACTGACGCGACCTGCCCGCCGCTGTAACGCGGGGTTATGGACCGTAAAGCCGGTGCATGCAGCATGTTTACGGTCCATAACCCCGCGTTACAAGCAGAATGTGGCCCACCGACGAGGGAGCCCGATGACCAACCGGATGCAGGTGGCGCAGCGCTCGAACGTGCCGCCGTTCCACGTGATGGACCTGCTGGCGGCGGCGCAGCGGCGGCAGGCCAGCCACGGCGACCTGGTCGACCTCGTCGCCGGGCAGCCCTCGACCGGGGCGCCGCACGCGGTCCGGGAGGAGGCCAAGCGGCTGCTGGACCAGGAGACGCTCGGCTACACCGTCGCCACCGGGGTCCCCGGCCTGCGCGAGGCGGTCGCGGCGCACCACCGGCGCACGAGCGGCATCGCGGTGACGCCGGACGACGTGGTGATCACCACGGGATCCTCGGGCGGGTTCCTGCTCGCGTTCCTGGCCGCGTTCGAGGTCGGAGACCGGGTGGTGATGGCAAGGCCCGGCTACCCCTGCTACCGCAACGTGCTGACCGCCCTGGGGTGCGAGGTCGTCGAGATCGACTGCGGTCCGGAGACCCGCTTCCAGCCGACCGTCGAGCAGCTCGAGGCCGTCGAGGGCCCGATCGCGGGACTGGTGATCGCCTCGCCCGCCAACCCGACCGGCACCATGCTGCTGCCCGCCGAGCTCGACGCGATCGCGCTGTGGTGCGAGGAGCGGGGCGTCCGGCTGGTCAGCGACGAGATCTACCACGGGATCACCTACGCCGACGGCGACCAGCCGGGTGCCAGGTCGGCATGGAACACCTCGCGCACCGGGATCGTGTTCGGCTCGTTCTCGAAGTACTTCTCGATGACCGGCTGGCGACTCGGCTGGATGCTGGTGCCCGAGGACCTGCGTCGCCCGGTCGACGTGCTGACCGGCAACTTCACCATCTGCCCACCCACGCTCAGCCAGTACGCCGCCATCGCCGCGTTCACCCCGGAGTCCTACGCCGAGCTCGACGGCCACGTGGCCCGCTACGCGACCAACCGAGCGCTGCTGCTGAACGGCCTGCCCGAGCTCGGCATCGACCGGCTCGCCCCGGCCGACGGGGCGTTCTACGTCTACGCCGACATCGGCCACCTGACCGGGCGCGACGGAGGCGACTCCCACGCCTGGTGCCTGCGGCTGCTCGAGGAGACCGGGATCGCCACCGCTCCCGGCGTCGACTTCGACACGGCACGCGGACACCAGTTCGTGCGGATGTCGTTCGCCGGGAGCTCCGCCGCCATCAGCGAGGGGCTGGAGCGGCTCGGCCGCTGGCTCGACTGAGCACCGCGGTACCGCGGCCGGGTCAGGCCGGAGGGTTCTCCCCGGGTGGCGGAGGCGGTGGTGGCGGAGGAGGTGGCGGAGGAGGCGGCTGGGCGTCGTCGCTGGTGATCGTGACGCTCCGCAAACCCGTGGTCAGCCGCAGCCCGCTCGCGTGCGAGAAGCGCACGGTGAACCGTTCCACCGGCTCGTAGGCGTCGTCGTCGACGACCGGGACCAGCACCGTCGCCTTCGTGCTGCCCCGGGGGATGACCACCGTGCGGGACACCGGGGTGAAGTCGGCACCCGGGGTGGCCGTGCCGCCCTGGGTGGTCACCCGCACGGAGACGGCCCGGCTGGTCGGCCGGTCGAGGCTCAGCTGCAACCTCGCCGGGACCCGGCCGGCCTCGCGAGCGCCGGTCACCGTGACGGCCAGGGTGGGCACCGGCACCACCGGTCGGCCGGCGTTGTCCAGATCCGTGAAGCAGTACCCACGAGCGCGCGCACCCTTGACGATCCGCGAGACGGCAGCGAGCGAGGTCGGCGATCGGCGTACTCCGTCGTGCTGCAGCACGATGTTCGGCTTCCCCGGCCGCAGCCTGCCGAGGACCCGTGCCGCGATCTGCGCGGCCGAGTTGGGTTCCCAGTCCTGGGAGTCGGCCGTCCAGAGCACCGGCACCAGCCCGGCGCCCCGGGCCACCCGGTCGACCCGCGCGTTGATGGCGCCGTACGGCGGCCGCATCAGCTTGCTCGGGGTGATCCCCAGCCGCAGGAG
This sequence comes from uncultured Actinomycetota bacterium, assembly GCA_963791105.1. GTDB lineage: Bacteria > Actinomycetota > Actinomycetes > Propionibacteriales > Nocardioidaceae > Marmoricola. The sequence goes on from CAWBRA010000008.1 coordinate 479,855, forward strand.
CTCGCGCCGGGTCGCCGCCAGCTCCGAGCGGATCGCGCCGTCGCTCAGCCTGGTCAACCGGCTGTGCGACCAGGTGTGGTTGGCGATCACGAAGCCCTTGCGGGCGACGAGGCGTGCGTCGGCCGGGTCGCTGCGCACCCGCGAGCCGACCATGAAGAACGTGGCGGGGACGTCGAGCTCGGTCAGGATGCGGACCAGGCGTGGGGTCACGACGCGGGCCGGGCCGTCATCGAAGGTGAGTGCGACCAGTCCGGCGGAGCACGGCGTGGCGGCGGCGGAGACCGTGACGGGGTGCAGCGTGGCCGCGACGGCGGCGAGGACGGCAACCCCGGCGAGGGCCGGGCGACGGGCGGAGATCACGCAAGCAGGGTGACACCGCGCCCGCCCTCGCGGAGGCGGAATGGCCCGTTTGGTGGGGACCGGTGATCCGGTCGGCGCCCGGGCTCACTTCCCCTTGTTGAGGAAGGCCGTCATCGCCTCACGGGCCGCGTCGGAGGAGAACAGCCGCGCGCTCAGCACTGCCATCTCCTCGGCGTTGGCGTCGAGGTGTGCCACGATCTCGCGGGCCAGCAGGGCCTTGGTCTCGGCCAGCCCCTGCGGGTGACCCTTCGCCAGGTCGGTGCACACGCCGGCGATCTCGTCGTCGAGCTCCTCGGGCGCCACCGACCGGGTGACCAGGCCCATCTCCGCCGCCTCGGCGGCGCCGAAGCTGCGCCCGGTCAGGAACGACTCGGCGGCCCCCCGGCTGGTCAGACGAGGCAGCACGGTCAACGAGATGACGGCAGGTGTCAGGGCCAACCGCACCTCGGTGAACGCGAAGGTCACGTCGTCGCTGCAGACCACCACGTCGCTCGCCGCGACGATCCCGAGACCCCCGGCGCGCACCGGCCCGGCAAGGCGGGTGACGACGGGGCAGGGGTGGGTGAGGATGCGCCGTTGCAGGGCGACCAGCGCCCGCGCACCCTCGTCCATGCCGCCCTGCGCCGCCTCGGCCAGGTCGGCTCCCGAGCAGAAGACCCGGTCGGCCGAACGGAGCAGCACCACCCGAGCGGCGACGTCCCGCTCGGCACGGTCCAGGCTCTCGAACAGCTCGTTCACCAGCCGTCGCGACAGCGCGTTGCGGTTGTGCGGCGAGTCCAGCGTGATCGTGGCGACTCCGTCGACGACCTCGTAGTGCACCAGCTCGGCTTGGTCGTCTGTCATCAGGCTCCTCGAGCGGACTCGTAGCGGGCGACGTACTCCTCGACCGGGATCATGCCGATCACCTCACCGAGCACGTCCAGCGGGATCTGGTCGAGCCGCTTGAACCGCACGCAGGACTTGCCCATGTCGAGCTTCATCCCGCGGTCGGCGTACTGCTGCCGGAACCAGCCCAGCTCCGGACCGTCGGTGTAGAGCCCCATCAGGTAGACCGACAGGTGCTGCTTCTGCGAGGCGAGCGCGGCGTAGACGAGCGGCTTGCCGTTGTAGGTCTTCGGGCAGGTCTCCAGCGGGACGACCCACGAGATCATCCCCCAGTCCATCTGCTCGACGTACCCCTCCGGCAGGTGCGCGTTGATCGTGTCGCGCACCGCGCCGACCGCCTCACGTCGCTCCTCCGGCAAGTCGGCCAGGTAGTCGGCCACCGTGACTGCGTCGCTCTGCATGGTGCCTTCCTCGGGGCTCGAAAACCCATGTAAATCGGGGTTATGGACGCTCAACAAGGGTTCTGCCGCCCTCGAAGCGACCATAACCCCGCGCTACATGGCGGCCTGCGTGGTGGTGAGTCAGTACGACTTCGGCAGGCCCAGCGAGTGCATCCCGACGAAGTTCAGGATCATCTCCCGGCTGACCGGGGCGATCCGGCCGGCGCGGGCAGCGACCAGCAGCCCGGCCATGCCGTACTCCTGGGTGATGCCGTTGCCGCCGTGGGCCTGGACCGCGCGGTCGGCGGCATCGCAGGCAGCCTCGGCCGCGGCGTACTTGGCCATGTTGGCGGCCTCCCCCGCACCCATGTCGTCACCGGCGTCGTAGAGGGCGGCCGCCTTCTGGGTCATCAGCCGCGCCAGCTCGATCTCGATCTTGGACTGCGCCAGCGGATGCGCGATCCCCTGGTGGCTGCCGATCGGGGCCCCGAAGACCTCGCGGGTCTTGACGTACTCCGTGGCCCGCCCCAGCGCGAACCGCGCCAGCCCCGTCGAGAACGACGCCGCCATGATCCGCTCGGGGTTCAGCCCGGCGAACAGCTGCACCAGCCCGGCGTCCTCGTCGCCCACGAGCGCGTCCGCGGGCAGGCGGACGTCGTCGATGAACACCTGGAACTGCTGCTCGGGGCTGACGATCTCCATCGGGATCGGGGTGAAGCTGAACCCCGGCGCATCGGTGGGTACGACGAACAGGCACGGCTTGAGCTTGCCGGTCCTGGCGTCCTCGGCGCGCGAGACCACGAGCACGTTCTTCGACTCGTCGACCCCGGAGATGTAGATCTTCTGGCCCTTGAGCAGCCACTCGTCACCGTCGCGCCGGGCCGTGGTGGTGATGTTGTGGGTGTTGGTGCCGGCGTCGGGCTCGGTGATCGCGAACGCCATCGTCTCGGTGCCGTCGCAGATCCCCGGCAGCCACTTCCGCTTCTGCTCGTCGGTGCCGAACCGGGCGATCACGGTGCCGCAGATGGCCGGCGAGACGACCATCATCAGCAGCGGGCAGCCCTGCGCGGCGAGCTCCTCGCAGACCGCGGCCACGTCGCCGATGCCGCCACCGCCGCCGCCGTACTGCTCGGGGATGTTCACCCCGAGGTAGCCCGCCTTGCCGATCGCCAGCCACAGGTCGGTGGTCTTCTCGCCGTTGCGTGCCTGCCGGGTGAAGTACTCCCGCCCGTAGCCGCCGGCGAGCCTCGCGACCTCCTTGCGGAGGGCCTGCCGTTCCTCGGACTCGGTGAAGCTGCTCATGCGGGGTCTCCTTCGTGGTGGTCGAGCTCGGTCGAGACCACGGCGAGCACTTCGCCCGCCGCGACCTGTTGCCCCAGGGACACGGCGAGCTCGGCGAGGACACCGTCCGTGGGGGCGCTGATCGTGTGCTGCATCTTCATCGCCTCGAGCACCAGGACGGCCTGGCCTGCGGTGACAGCGGCACCCACCTCGAGGGGTACGCCGATCACGGTGCCGGGCATCGGGGCGAGCAGGGAGCCCTGCGCCACGACGGCCGCGGGGTCGACGAACCTGGGCACCTCGCTCAACCTGGCCGAGCCACGGGCGCTGTCGACGTAGAGCTCGCGTGCTGCGCCCGGCGCGACGGAGGACCGGACGCCGTCGAACCGCACCCGCACCCCGGCGACGTCGAGCAGCACGCTCTGGGCGGTGGCCTCGACGACGACCAGTTCGTCACGAGTGGCGTGGGCGTAGCCACCGCGTCCTCCGAACCACTCGACGACCTGCTCCGCGCCGTCGACCTGGAGGACGGTGCGCTGTGGCTGCGAGACCACGTTGCGCCAAGCCACTGGGGCTGCGTGCTGGACCCGTCGGGAGAGGCGGTCCTGCTCGGCGAGCATCAACGCCCCCGCGAAGGCCGTCGGCTCGAGGTCGACCGTGGCCCGGTCCCGCACCTCCGGGTGGAGCTCGAAGAAGTCCGTCGAGACCTCGCCCGCCAGGAAGGCGGGGTGGCGCAGGGAGGCGACCAGCAGGTCGCGGTTGGTGGTGAGTCCGTGCAGCCGGGCCCGGCTCAGCGCGGCAGCGAGTCGGCGGGCGGCCTGCCCGCGGGTCGGGGCCCAGCAGACCAGCTTGGCCAGCATCGCGTCGTAGTGGATCCCGACCTCGTTCCCGGACTCGAAGCCGGAGTCGAGGCGCAGCCCGGGGCGGGCCAGGGGGCCGAACTCCACGTCCACGCCGGGGATGTCGAAGGTCTCGAGCAGCCCGCTCTGCGGCTGGTAGTCGCCGGCCGGGTCCTCGGCGTAGAGCCGCACCTCGATGGCATGGCCGTCCGGACCGGTGGCACGGGCCTCGAGCCGCGACGGGTCCTCGGCGGCGGCCAGCTGGAGCTCCACGAGGTCCACCCCCAGCACGGCCTCGGTGACTGGGTGCTCGACCTGGAGGCGGGTGTTCATCTCCAGGAACCAGAAGCGGGTGGTGTCCGAGGCGTCGACGAGGAACTCGACCGTCCCGACGCCGACGTAGCTGATCGCGGAGGCTGCGGCCATGGCTGCGGCGTACATCGCAGCCAGGGTGTCCTCGTCGAGGCCGGGCGGCGGCGCCTCCTCGACGACCTTCTGGTGGCGGCGCTGCAGGGAGCAGTCGCGGGCACCGAGGACCGAGACGTGGCTACCACCGTGGTCGCCCCAGACCTGCACCTCGACGTGGCGACCGTGCTCGACGAAGGGCTCGATGAAGACGGTGCCGTCACCGAACGCCGACTGCGCCTCGGCGCGGGCCGCCTCGACCTCGCGCGGCAGCTCGGCCAGGGAGCGCACGACGCGCATGCCGCGTCCCCCACCGCCGGCCGAGGCCTTCACCAGCACGGGCAGGTGCTGCTCGGTGGTGGTGTCGACCGCGAGGTTCTCCAGGACGGGCACACCGGCCGCGGCCATCAGAGACTTGCTCTGCACCTTCGAGCCCATCTGCTCGATCGACTTGGGTGCGGGACCCACCCAGGTGAACCCGGCGTCGATCACCGCGCGGGCGAACTCGGCGTTCTCGGAGAGGAAGCCGTAACCCGGGTGGACCGCATCGGCGCCGGTGCGGCGTGCGGCAGCGAGGACGAGGTCGGTGCGCAGGTAGGTCTCGGCGGGGGTGCTTCCCGGGAGCAGCACCGCGAAGTCGGCCTCGCGCACGAACGGCAGGTCTGCGTCAGCATCCGAGTGCACCGCCACGGTCTCGATGCCGAGCCTGCGGCAGGTGGCGAAGACCCGGCGGGCGATCTCGCCGCGGTTGGCGACCAGGAGTCGGGTGATGGTCATGGGTGCAGTCACATCCTGAAGACGCCGAAGCGATCGGTGCCCTCGATGGGCTGGTTGTTGATCACGGACAGGCAGATGCCGAGCACGGTCCTGGTGTCGCGGGGGTCGATCACCCCGTCGTCGTACAACATCCCGGAGAGGAAGAACGGCAGGCTCTGCTCCTCGACGCTGGCCTCGATGAACTCGCGCATGCCGGCGTCCGCGGCGTCGTCGTACTCCCGTCCCTTGGCCTCGGCCGCCGCCCGCGCCACGATGCTGAGCACTCCGGCGAGCTGGGCCGGCCCCATCACCGCGGACTTGGCGCTCGGCCAGGTGAACAGGAACCGGGGGTCGAAGGCGCGGCCGTTCATCCCGTAGTTCCCGGCGCCGTAGGAGGCGCCCATGATGATCGAGATGTGCGGCACCTTGGAGTTGCTGACCGCGTTGATCATCTGGGCACCGTGCTTGATGATCCCGCCCTGCTCGTAGGCGCTGCCGACCATGTAGCCGGTGGTGTTGTGCAGGAACAGCAGGGGTACGTCGATCTGGTTGGCGAGCTGGATGAACTGGGTGGCCTTCTGGGCCTCCTCGGAGAACAGCACGCCCTGCGCGTTGGCGAGTACGCCGACCTGGTGCCCGTGGATCCGGGCCCACCCGGTCACCAGCGAGCTGCCGTAGAGCGGCTTGAACTCGTCGAAGACCGCGCCGTTCTCGGCGCTCACCCCGTCGGCGACCAGGGTGATCACCTCGCGGGGGTCGAACGGCTCCTTGAGATCGGTCGGGATGAGATCGAGCAGCTCGTCGGGACCACCGGCCGGCTCCGCGAACCGCCGAGACGTCGCAGATGAACGCCCAGAACCCGTCGAGACGTCGCGGATGTCGGGTCGCTGCCGGTTCAGCCGGGCCACGATCCGGCGACCGATCCGGATGGCGTCGAGCTCGTCGACCGCGAGGTAGTCGGCCAGCCCCGAGGTGCGTGCGTGCATCTCCGCGCCGCCGAGCGACTCGTCGTCGGACTCCTCGCCGGTGGCCATCTTCACCAGCGGGGGTCCGCCGAGGAAGACCTTCGCCTGCTCCTTGACCATCACCGTGTAGTCGCTCATGCCGGGCACGTAGGCGCCGCCCGCGGTGGAGTTGCCGAAGACCAGGGCGATCGTGGGCACCTTGGCGGCCGACGAGCGGGTGAGGTCGCGGAACAGCTTGCCGCCGGGGATGAAGATCTCCTTCTGCGTCGGGAGATCCGCGCCGCCGGACTCCACCAGCGACACCGTCGGCAGCCGGTTCTCCTCGGCGATCTGGGAGGCGCGGAAGATCTTCTTGACCGTCCACGGGTTGGAGGCGCCGCCCTTCACCGACGGGTCGTTGGCAGTGATCATGCACTCGACACCCTCGATGACGCCGATGCCGGTGACGACGCTGGCGCCGACCGTGAAGTCGGATCCCCAGCCCGCCAGCGGGGACAGCTCCAGGAAGGCGCTGCCCGGGTCGATCAGCAGCTCGATCCGCTCGCGCGGCATCAGCTTGCCGCGGGCGTGGTGGCGTTCGACGTACTTCTCACCGCCGCCGGCGACCGCGACGGCGTGCTGGGCCTCGAGGTCGGCGATCTTGGCGAGCATCGAGCTGCGGCGGGAGTCGTCGGTTGCGTTCATCTGCGACGTCTCGACGGTGTCTGACTGTTCATCTGCGACGTCTCGGCGGGCGGTCATGGCGTGTATCCCAGCAGTCGGGCGGAGAGGTCGGTGAGCACTTCGGTCGCGCCACCGCCGATGCCGAGGATGCGCGAGTCGCGGTAGTGCCGCTCGACCTCGGTGCCGTGCATGTAGCCGGTGCCGCCGTGCAGCTGGACCGCCTGGTCGACCACGTGGTCGCACGCCTCGACGGCCGTCTGCTTGGCCAGGCAGGCCTCGGCGATGACGCTCTCCCCGGCGACGTGCAGGGCCGCCACGTGGCGGGTGAACACGCGCGCGGCCTCGACCTGCCGGTGCATCTCCACGAGCTTGTGCTGCACCACCTGGCGGCTGATCAGCGGCTGGCCGAACGTCTCCCGCTCCCGGCAGTACGCCGCCGTCAGCGCGAGTGACCGAGCCGCGATGCCGTAGGCGTGCACCGCCAGGGCGATCCGCTCGACCACGAACTGCTCCGCGATCTGCACGAACCCGCTGTTCTCCTCACCCACCAGGTTGGTCACCGGCACCCGGGCGTCGACGAACGACAGCTCGGCGGTGTCCGAGCAGTGCCAGCCCATCTTGGCCAGACCGCGGTCGACGCTGAACCCGGGCGTGCCCTTCTCGATGACCAGCAGGCTGACGCCTCGGTGCCCGGCCCCACCGGTCCGCACGGCGGTGGTGACGAAGTCGGCGCGAAGCCCGCTGGTGATGAACGTCTTGGCGCCGTTGACGACGTAGCTGTCACCGTCGCGCACCGCCGTGGTGCGGATGCCGGCGACGTCGGACCCGCCGCCGGGCTCCGTGACCGCGAGCGAGCCGATCTTCTCTCCCGCCAGCGTGGGCCGCACGAACGCGTCGATCAGCCCAGGCGTGCCGTGCGCCGCGAGGTGCGGCAGTGCGATGCCGCCGGTGAACAGGCCTGCCGCCAGCCCCGAGGAGCCGCCCTCCTCGAAGAACGCCTCCTGCATCGCCACCGAGTCGAGCAGCGTGCCTCCCTGGCCACCGACCTCCTCGAGGAACGAGACGCCGAGCAGTCCGGCCTTCGCGGCGGCGGGGTGCAACGACCGCGGGATCTCGCCGGTGTCCTCCCAGTCCTGCAGGTGGTCGGTCACCTCGCGGCGTACGAACTCGCGCGTCGAGTCCTGAAGGGCCCGTTGGTCAGCAGACCAGCTCATCGTCGTACCTCACCCTTCACAGCTTCCCGTTCGAAACTCCTGCTTCCCGTGCTTTGCAAAGGACGGGAAGCTCGGGTTTCCCACGGGACCGTGGGAAACCACGCACGGCCCGTCACAACAACCCCCCCGGCACATCCACGTACCGCGAGCGCAGCCACTCCCCGAGACCCTTCGCCTGGGGGTCGAACCTGGTGCTGGCAGCGACGCCTTCACCGAGGAGCCCGTGGATCAGCACGTTCACGCCGTGCAGGTTGGGCAGCGCGAACACCTCGACGTCGAGGTCGGCGGCCTCGGGGACCAGCTGGCGGACCCGGTCGACCGTGATCAGCTGGTGCAGCCACTTGGCCCGCTCGGCCTGGCGCTCGCCGGCGCGCACCCAGAGGCCGACGTTGGCATCGCCTCCCTTGTCGCCGGAGCGCGCGTGCACGAACGTTCCCAGCGGGAGGCGCCGGGCGGTCGCGTCGTCGCTCGTCCCGTCGATCGACGACGTGGTCGCGGGGTCGTGCGTCGCGCTGTCCGGCTGCGGACCGACCGGCGGGTCGGGGACGAGCTCGGTGGTGCCGTCGGGGAGGTGGACGGTGTGCCGGACGACGTCGCGGTCGACGTACGCCGCCCGGTAGATGCCGTACGGCGACGCCGGGCCAGGAGGTGCTGTCATCGTGAAGCCCGGATAGGACCCCAGCGCCAGCTCGACCGCCGCGCCCGTGAATGCCTTGCCCGCGACCGCAGCCGACTCGTCCTTGACCACGCACCGCAGCAGCACGGACGCACCTTCCTCGGTCTCGGAGTCCGGCTCGGGGAAGCGGCCCATCGACCAGGTGACCGACGCGGCGCCGAGCCGGGGTGCCAGCTGGGTGCGCAGCCAGTCGGCCTTCGCCTCGAGGTCGAGCCCGGTCAGCACGAACTCCATCTGGTTGCGGAACCCGCCCAGCTCGTTGACGCAGACCTTGAGCTGCGCCGGCGGCGCCAGACCGCGTACGCCGGAGACTCGCACCCGGTCCTCGCCCTCGTCGTGCAGCGCGATCGTGGTGAGGTCGACGGTGACGTCCGGGCCGAGGTAGTGCTGCGACTGCACCTCGTACATCAGCTGGGCGGTCACCGTGTCGACGGAGACGAGGCCGCCGGTGCCCGGGTGCTTGGTGATCACACAGCTGCCGTCGGCGGCGATCTCGGCGATCGGGAAGCCGAGGGGGCGGTCGTCGCGGGGGAGGTCGAGGAACCCCGAGAAGTTGCCGCCGGTCGCTTGGGTGCCGCACTCGATCACGTGGCCCGCGACCACGGCGCCGGCCAGCTCGTCGTACTGCTCGGGTGACCAGCCGAACCGCCAGACCGCCGGTCCGACGACGACCGAGGCGTCGGTGACACGGCCGGTGACGACGATGTCCGCACCCGCCTCGAGGGCCCGGGCGATCCCGAAGGCACCCAGGTAGGCGTTGGCCGTCAGTGCGCCGGCGAGGCCGAGCTCCGCCGCCCGCGGCGCGAGGTTGTCGCCGTCCACCCAGGCGATCTTCGGGGTGAGGCCCTGAGCGGACGCCGCCTCGCGCAGCCTGTCGACCAGCCCGGCCGGGTTCAGGCCACCCGCGTTGGCGACGATCCGCACGCCCCGGTCCAGGGCGAGCGCGAGACAGCCGCCGACCTGGGTGGCGAAGGTGCGCGCATAGCCGAGCGAGGGGTCCTTGAGCTGGTCCTTGCCGAGGATCAGCATGGTGAGCTCGGCCAGGTAGTCGCCGGTGATCACGTCGACCGAACCGCCCTCGAGCAGCTCCCGCATCGCGGTGAGCCGGTCGCCGTAGAACCCGCTGCAGTTCCCGACGCGGAGCGGCTGCTCAGCCACGGTTCGCCTCGCGCCCGGGTCCCGGCGGGCCGGCGAATGCCTGGGCGATGTCCAGCCACCGCTGCGCGTCCGCACCGACGGCGACCAGGTCGAGGTCGTCACGGTGACGGCGCTGGGTCACCCGCAGGCAGAAGTCGTACGCCGACCCGCGCACCGTCTGGGCGGCGTCCGCAGGACCCCACGCCCAGAGCTCACCGGAGGGCGCGCGCAGCTCGATGCGGAACTCCTCGCCCGGCACCTCGAGGGAGTGCACCCCGAAGGAGAAGTCGCGGGTACGCACGCCGAGGTGGGCGACGTGCCGGATCCGGTCGTTGGGTTCGGGGTCGAGACCGAGCGCCTCGGCCACGTCGAGCGAGTGCGCCCAGGTCTCCATGTAGCGGGCCGTGGCCATCGAGGTGGCGCTCATCGGCGGTCCGAACCACGGCATCTTCGTGCCTTCGGGCATGGCTCGCAACGCCTGCCGCAGGGCCGGGCGCGCCGCCCGCCAGCGGGTCAGCAGAACGGCGGGCTCGACGCGCGACCCGGCGAGCGCCTGCTCGTCGACGAAGCCCTCTGGGTCGGCCATCGCGAGGAGCACGTAGGTGTCCCAGGCCTCCTTGTCGGTGGCGGCCGCCACGGCTACCTCGTCGGTCCAGGCCAGGTGCGCGACCTGGGTGGCGATGTCCCAGCCGGCCGCCGGGGTCGGCGTACGCCACCCGGGCTCGTCGAGCGGTGCCACCAGCGCTTCGAGCGCGGCACCCTCCGCCTCGAGGTCGTCGAGGACCTGGTCGAGGATGCTGCTGCCGGACGTTGTGCTCATGGCTGTCCCAGCTCCGCGTCGAGGGTGTGCGCCCAGGCGTCCAGGATCCTGTCCCGTCGGGCCTTGTCGTCGGTGATCGTGTTGGCCAGGCCGAGTCCGCGGACCAGGTCGAGGGTCGCCTGGACGAGCTCGCGGACGCGCGGCTGGTCCTCCTCGAGCCCCAGGGCGTCGAGGGCGATGCTGTGCGCCTCGCGCCCGACCCGCTGCTCGAGGGGTACGACGGCCGCGTGCAGCTGCTCGTCCGTGCGGGCCGCGACCCAGACCTCCAGCGCAGCGGTGAAGACCGGAGAGGTGAAGTGGTCGGCGAACATCTCCAGGACCGCCCGCGTGCGCCCGCGGCCGGTGGGCAGCCCCTGCGACGCCTCCCGGAGCTCCGCACCCCGGACCTCGCTGAGGTGCTCCACGGCGGCGAGCACGAGGTCGTTCTTCGTCGGGAAGTGGTGCAGCTGGGCACCCCTGCTCACCCCGGCACTCTGCGAGACCAGCGTGGTCGAGGTGCCGCTCCAGCCGTGCTCGACCAGGCAGTCGACGGTGGCCTCGAGCAGCCGCCGACGCATCGCGCGCGTGCGCTCCTCCTGCGGGACTCGGGCCGGAGCGCCGGCCGGCGTTCTGGGCGAAGCGCTGGCCGGGGCCGGCCTGGTGGGGGACACCCGACCATCCTCGGCCCGCAACAACAAACAGTCAAGCCTGATTCTTAATGACCGTGAATCAGAGCCGCACGGCTGCTCATCGACACAGCCGCCGGGTCTCGGCCCCCGGAGGTTCTCCGCCAGATCGTTCCATCCCGGCCCGGACTGGTGCATTGTTTGACAATGCGCGACCTGCCCTGGTCGCCGGGGGAGGTCTCCGTGTCCGTCTGTCCGGGGTGCGGTACGCCTGGCCAGCACGAGGGCGCCCGCTTCTGCTTCAGCTGCGGCTACCTGCTGCAGGCACCCGGCTGCGGCTCCTGCGGCTTCGAGCTCGCACCCGGCTCCAGGTTCTGCCCCTCGTGCGGCACGGCCCAGGCAGGCGCACCCGCGCCTCCCCCTCCCCAGGTCGCCCACCAGCCGGTCGCCTCACGCCGGATCACCAGCGTGCTCTTCGGCGACCTGGTCGGGTTCACCGCGCTCTCGGAGACCCGCGATCAGGAGGACGTCCGAGAGCTGCTGAGCAACTACTTCGAGTCCTGCAGCCAGGTGGTCGCGAGGTACGGCGGGACGGTGGAGAAGTTCATCGGCGACGCGGTCATGGCCGTCTGGGGGGTGCCGACCACCCACGAGGACGACGCAGAGCGCGCCGTCCGTGCGGGCCTGGAGCTGGTCAACCTGATCACCGCCCTGGGCGCCGACCTCGGGGTCCCGGACCTGGCCATGCGGGTCGGGATCGTCACCGGCGAGGTCGCCGTCACCGTCGGCGCCACCCAGCAGGGCATGGTCGCCGGCGACGCGGTCAACACCGCCGCCCGCGTGCAGACCGCCGCCGCCCCCGGACAGGTGTGGGTCGACGAGACCACCCGACTGCTCACCAGCTCCGCGGTCACCTACGTCGACGTCGGCAGCCACGCCATGAAGGGCAAGGCCGACCCGATGCCACTGTGGGCGGTGCGCGCCATCGTCGCCGGCGTCGGAGGCTCCCAACGCGCCGACGGCCTCGAAGCACCCCACATCGGCCGCGACCGCGAGCTCCGGCTGGTCAAGGAGATCTTCCACGGCGTCGAGGAGACGAAGCGACCCACCCTGGTCCTGGTCAGCGGCGAGGCCGGCGTCGGCAAGTCCAGACTGGGCTGGGAGTTCGACAAGTACACCGACGGCCTGAGCAGCACCACCTGGTGGCACCACGGTCGCTGCCTCTCCTACGGCGAAGGCGTCGCGTTCTTCGCCCTGGCCGAGGCGATCCGGGTCCGGTTGCAGCACCTCTGCGCCGACCACGACGAAGCAGCCGACACGGCCACCGACCAGACCGAGCTGCTCGAGACCGGGCTGCTCAGCCTGGTCCCGGACGAGAACGAGCGCGCCTGGATGCAGCCCCGCCTGGGCGCGCTCCTGGGCGTGAACGCCGTGGGTGCCTACCAGCGCGAGGACCTGTTCGCCGCCTGGACCACCTTCCTGCAACGGGTCAGCGGCAGCGGCGACCCGGTGGTTCTGCTGATCGACGACGCCCAGCACGCCGACGACGGGCTCCTCGACTTCGTCGAGCACCTGCTCGCCGTCGGCACCTTCCCGTGCTTCGTGATGCTGCTCGCCCGACCCTCCCTGCTGGAGGGCCGACCCACCCTGGCCACCAACCGCAGGTCGCACGTGATGCACCTCGAAGTGCTCTCCCCGGGTGACATGAGTGCCCTGTTCGACGGGCTCGTGGTCGGGCTGCCCGACCGGACCCGCGACGCGCTGATCGAGCGGGCAGAAGGCATCCCGCTCTACGCCGTCGAGACGGTCCGGTCGCTGATCGACCGTGACCTGGTGGTGCCCCGCGGGGGTCAGTACGTCCTGGCCAACGCGACCAGCCTCGACCTCGACAACATCGCCGCACCGGCCTCGCTGCAGGCGCTGATCGCCGCCCGGCTGGACACGTTGCCGACCGATCAGCGACGCGTGATCGACCAGGCAAGCGTCCTGGGCAACTCCTTCACGCGGGAGGCGATCGAGGGTCTGTGCCCGGACCTGCCCGACCTCGACGGCGCCCTCGGTCAGCTGGTCCGGCTGCAGCTGTTCAGCCAGGAGGCGAGTCGCTTCAGCGCCGAGCGCGGCCAGTACCGCTTCGTCCAGTCCGCCGTGCGCCACGTCGCCTACGGCACGCTCTCCCGACACGACCGCAAGGCGAGCCACCTGCTCGCCGTACGCCAGCTCGAGAGCTCCGCAGACCTTTCCGACGAGCTCAGTCCGATCATCGCCCAGCACTATCTCGAGGCACTGGACGCCGTCCCGGACGCCCCCGATCGTCAGGAGCTGACCGACGCGGCGATCCGCCGGCTCCGACAGGCTGCTGAGCGTGCCAGTGCACTCGGCGCACCGGCCGAGGCGGCCGGACATCTCAGGTCCGCCCTGGCACGGTCCGAGGACGTCCGGGCACAGGCCACCATCGAGCTCGAGCTGGCCCAGCAGCTCAAGATGCAGGGTGACCTCGAGAGCGCCATGGCTCACTCGACCTCGGCCCTGGAAGCCTTCGACCGGCTGGACGAGCCCATCTCTGCCGCCTCAGCGGCGGCCGTGCTGAGCCACGCCTTGTGGTACCGGTCGAGGGATGTCGACGGCGCCATCGAGATGGTGCGCGCGCGGCTCGACACCGTGCGAGGTCTCGACGACGCTCACCGGGTCCAGCTCGAGCTGCTGCGCGTGCTGATCGGCTGCAAGCTCGACACCGGTCAGGACTTCGGCGAGGAGACCTTCGAGAAGCTCCGGTTCGCGGAGCTCGTCGGAGACGACTCCGAGATGGCGGACGCCTACGTGTCCCTCGCGCTGCACTGCGGTCGTTCCGGTGCCATCAGCATCAGCCGCACGATCCTCGAGTCGGCGGCCGAGATCGCCCAGCGCAACCATGACCGCCTCATGCGCACGCGGGTGCTGGTGAACCTCAATGCGCTCTGGACCAACGAGGACACCGCCAAGGCGGTGGAGATCGGCCGCGAGGCCAGCCGGGAGGCGAGTGCGCTCGGCGACGCAAGCTGGACCTCCATCGCCTTCATCAACCTGGCCCTCGGCCTGCTGCTGGAGGGAGAGTGGTCCGAGGCCGCCGACCTGATGGACCAGGACGTGTCCTGGGGGACGGACCAGCCCTACACCGAGCTGATCTCGAGCTACATCGCCGTCAGCGGCGGGAGACCGGCCGGAGTCGAAGACCCAGCGGCGACGCCGCTCGAGGACGCCGACGTGGCCACAGCGGTCAACGCGTTCCGCCTCCTGCGTCGAGCCGTGGTGACAGCCGTCGCGGGCGAGCCCTCGGCAGCCCGCCTGGCGGTGGAGGCGGTCACGATGGTCCACGACGTCACGCAGATCGTGGACGACTTCGCCACGGTGTTGGCGCTGGCGGCCGAGGTGGTGGTTCGCCTCGAGGACCGCGAGGCGCTGGCCCAGCTGAACGCTGTGGTCGACGCCCACCACCCCGGCACCCACCCCCGCGGGGTGCGAGCGCTCCGGACCCACCATCGTGGGCTGGAGGCGATCTGGGACGGCGCGGAACCCGACGTCGTCGAGCAACATCTCCGCACGGCGCTGGCCGAGGCCGGGGCCTGGGGATCGGGACTGGTGCAGGCCCGTATCGCGGCCGACCTCGGGGTCTGGCTGACCAGGCAGGGCCGGTCGGGAGATGCAACAGGCCTGGTGGAGCAGGCGCGGACCCTGTTCACCCGGATGGGGGCGACCGTTCAGCTCGGCGAGCTCGACACCCGGCTCGGTGCGGTGTCCCATGCCTAGCTCCGGGAGTTGAGCCCCTCGTGACGACGTGTCCCCACTGCGGCACCTCGGACCTGCCCGAGAGCGCCCGGTTCTGCTTCAACTGCGCGACTCCGCTTCGGGCTCCGGGATGCGCGGCCTGCGGCTCCGACGTACCGCCCGGTGCGAAGTTCTGCCCCGAGTGCGCGGCCCCGCAGACCGGGGTCCCCGCAGCCCCCACGCCCACGCCGGCGACGGCGCCGGTGGCCTCTCGCCGGATCACCAGCGTGCTGTTCGGTGACCTGGTCGGATTCACAGCGCTCTCGGAGACCCGGGACCAGGAGGACGTGCGCGAGCTGCTCTCCGGCTACTTCGAGTCCTGCAGCCAGGTGATCGCGAGGTACGGCGGGACGGTGGAGAAGTTCATCGGCGACGCGGTGATGGCCGTGTGGGGGGTGCCGACGACGCACGAGGACGACGCCGAGCGCGCCGTTCGGGCGGGCCTGGAGCTGGTCAACCTGATCACCGCCCTGGGCGCCGACCTCGGGGTCCCGGACCTGGCGATGCGGGTCGGGATCGTCACCGGCGAGGTCGCCGTCACCGTCGGCGCCACCCAGCAGGGCATGGTCGCGGGCGACGCGGTCAACACCGCCGCCCGCGTGCAGACCGCCGCCGCCCCCGGACAGGTGTGGGTCGACGAGACCACCCGACTGCTCACCAGCGCGGCAGTCACCTACGCCGACGTCGGCAGCCACGCCATGAAGGGCAAGGCCGACCCGATGCCACTGTGGGCGGTGCGCGCCATCGTCGCCGGCATGGGCGGCTCCCAGCGCGCCGACGGCCTCGAGGCGCCCCACATCGGGCGCGACCGGGAGCTCAGACTCGTCAAGGAGCTCTTCCACGGCACCGAGGAGACCCAGCGGCCGTCGCTCCTCGTGGTCAGCGGAGACGCGGGCGT
This sequence comes from uncultured Actinomycetota bacterium, assembly GCA_963791105.1. Taxonomy (GTDB): domain Bacteria; phylum Actinomycetota; class Actinomycetes; order Propionibacteriales; family Nocardioidaceae; genus Marmoricola. The sequence continues at coordinate 495,540 of CAWBRA010000008.1, forward strand.
CGGCAAGTCCCGCCTGGGCTGGGAGTTCGACAAGTACACCGACGGCCTCACCAGCACCATCTGGTGGCACCAGGGCCGGTGCCTCTCCTACGGAGAAGGCGTCGCGTTCTTCGCCCTGGCCGAGGCGATCCGGGTCCGGCTGCAGCACCTCTGCGCCGAGGACGACAGCGCAGACGACGAGGCCGTGGACCAGACCGAGCTGCTCGAGAAGGGGCTGGAGCACCTCGTCCCCGATCACGACGAGCGCGCCTGGATGAAGCCCCGACTCGGCGCGCTCCTGGGCGTGAACGCGGTTGGTGCCTACCAACGCGAGGACCTGTTCGCCGCCTGGACCACCTTTTTGCAGCGGGTCAGCGGCAGCGGCGACCCGGTGGTGCTGCTGATCGACGACGCCCAGCACGCCGACGACGGGCTCCTCGACTTCGTCGAGCACCTGCTCGCTGTCGGGACGTTCCCGTGCTTCGTGATGCTGCTCGCCCGCCCCACGCTGCTGGAGAGCCGTCCCACCCTGGCCACGAACCGGCGGGTCCTTGTGCTCCATCTCGAGGCCCTGACGCGACCCGAGATGAGTGCCCTGCTGGACGGTCTCGTCGCCGGTCTCCCCGACTCCGCGCGTGCGGCACTCGTGGAACGCGCCGAGGGCATCCCGCTCTACGCCGTCGAGACCGTGCGCTCCCTGATAGACCGGGACCTCGTCGTTCCCCGTGCTGGTCAGTACGTGCTCGCCGACCCGGCCGGCCTCGATCTCGACGCTGTGGCGGCCCCTGCCTCCCTGCAGTCACTGATGTCGGCGCGGCTCGACACGCTCACGCCCGAGCTGCGCCGGGTCATCGACCAGGCCAGCGTGCTGGGCGCCGCCTTCACCCGCGAGGGCATCGCCGCACTGTGCCCCGAGCTGCCCGACCTGGACGCGGCGTTGGCCGCCCTCGTCCGGGTGCAGCTGCTGCGGCAGGAGTCCAGCCGGTTCAGCACCGAGCTCGGGCAGTACCGCTTCGTGCAGTCCGGTGTTCGCCAGGTCGCCTACAGCACGCTCTCCCGCCGCGACCGCAAGGCCAGCCACCTCGCCGTCGTACGCCAGCTCGAGGCCGAGGACGACCCCGCTGACGAGCTGGCCCCGATCATCGCCCAGCACTACCTCGAGGCACTGGACGCAGTGCCCGACGAGGCAGACAGCGTCGAGCTCGCGGCGGCCGCCGTCGACCAGCTGCGACGCGCCGCCACCCGGGCCAGTGCCCTGGGAGCCCCCGCCGAGGCGGCCGGTCACCTCAAGACGGCCCTGGGGCGCACCACGGACCAGCTCGAGCGAGCCAGCATCGAGCTCCAGCTCGCCCGGGAGCTGCAGCGGATCGCAGACGACCAGGGCGCGATCGTGCACGCCGAGTCGGCGGGTGCGGCATTCGAGCGGCTCGGGGACGTCGTCGCCGCCGGCGCAGCTGCGGCCGTGCGGGCGCGTGCTCTGGCCACGCTGGCCGGTGACCACGAGGCGTCCATCGCGCTGGCCGAGGAACGGCTCGGCCAGCTGCGCGGTCGTGAGGACGCGATCGCTGTGCAGCTGGAGCTGCTGCGTGCGCTCATCGGAGCGAAGTTCTCCCTCGGTCACCCCTTCCGGGACCTGGCCGAGGAGAAGGTGCGTCTCGCCGAGCTCGCCGGTGACGGCTCGGAGATCGCCGATTCCTACATCAGCCTGTCCTTGTACTACGGCGCCACCGGCGCGCTGAGCCTGAGCCGGAGCCTGATGCAGTCAGCGGCCGACCTGGCGCAGCGCAACCACGACTCCCCCATGCGAACTCGCGCCCTGACCAACCTGACGTCCATGTGGACCGAGGACGACATGGCGCAAGCACTCGCGGTCGGCCGGGAGTCCGTGCAGCTCGCGGCGACGCTGGCGGACGCGATGTGGGCGTCGAACGCGGCGATGAACTGCACGTTCGCCCTGATCCTGGCCGGTGAGTGGGCCGAGGCACAGACGCTGATCTCGGCAGGCCAGGCCTGGGAGCTCCAGCGGCCCATGTGGACGCTGGCGAAGTGCTTCCTGGCCGCGAGCCGCGGCCAGGACTGGGACACCGACGACTCCGGCTACACCGACGAGAACGGCGAGGAGAGCGGAATCACGCCCGCGTTCCGGGCCCTGACGCGGGCCGTGGCAGGCGCGACGCAAGAAGACCCACAGGCGGCCGCCCTGGCCCTGGCCGCAGTCCGGGAGATCCACGGCATCGTGGAGATCTTCGACGACTTCGCCCTGTTCCTCACCATCGCGGCCGACGTCGCACGTCGGGTCGATGACCGCGAGACCCTGCGTCAGCTCGACGCGATCGTCGACGGCCATCACCCCGGCACCCACTCGCGCGGCCTGCGCGCCATCCGCGAGCACCACCGCGGGCTCACCGCGATCTGGGACGGCGCCGAGTCTGCGGAGGTCGAGAAGCACCTGCGCGCAGCCCTGGCGGAGGCAGAGACCTGGGGGGCGGGCCTGGTGAGGGGGCAGATCGCGGCCGACCTCGGCGTGTGGCTCAGCCGGCAGGGACGAGCCGACGAGGCCACCCGGCTGCTCGAGCACGCCCGCGCCCAGTTCACCGAGATGGGTGCCCTCCCCTGGCTGGCCGAGCTCGACGTCCGGCTCAGCGGCGCGACCGCCTAGCCGGCACGCCTGCGCGAGCGCGCCCGCTCCTTGGCCAGCTCTGCGCGGTAGCTGTGGAAGTCGACCTGGATCGTGTGCCGCTTCGAGGCGACGTAGCGCTTCTTCACCCGGGTGTCGTACGCCGCGATCTCGCGTCGCATCTCGCGGGGTGACGGCAGCGCTCCGGCGCCGGTGATCAGGTCGGCCACCCACTCCGCCTGCGCCTCGGCCAGCGGCATGATCGCCCCCAGCGGCTGGATCAGGCCGACGAAGAACAGGCCGGCATGGCCGGGGTGGACGACGCGACGGTAGAGGTCGATCCGGTTGTCCTCGGCCTGCGCCACCTCGCTGTCGAAGAAGGGGAAGCAGACCTTGTAGCCGGTGCAGTAGACGACGACGTCGTACTCCTCGGCGATGCCGTTGGTGAAGAAGATCTTCGACCCCTCGAACCGGTCGATGTTCGGGCGCACGTCGATGTCGCCGTGCCCGAGGCGGGTGAGGATGTCCTGGCTGATCGTCGGGTGTGCGTGCAGCACGTCGTGATCGGGCTCGGGCAGGCCGTAGCTGGTCAGCTTGCCCTGGGTCAGGCGCAGCAGCGCCGCCATAGAGAGCTGCTGGAGCTTCAGCGGGCCACGGGCCAGCGGCGAGTCGGTCAGGTGGTCGGTGGGGACCCCGAAGAGGTACTTCGGCAGGATGTGCGCCCCGCGACGCATCGCGAGCGCGGTCCTCGCCGCCACCCGGCTGGACTCGACCGCGATGTCGCAGGCTGAGTTGCCGATCCCCAGCACCAGCACGCGTCGGCCCGCCAGCACGTCGGGGGTCCGGTAGTGGTGCGCGTGCATCTGCACGCCCGGGAAGGTCTCGGCTCCCGGGAAGGACGGCTCCGGCCAGCGCGGGTCCCAGTGGTGGCCGTTGGCGACGATCACGTCGCGGTAGGTCCGCGTCTCAGGCTCCTCGCCGTCACGGTGCCGCACGGTCACGGCCCAGCGGTCTCCCCCGCTCCCCGGCAGGGGCTCGACCTTCGTCACCTCGGTGCGGAAGGTGATCTTCTCCCGCAGGCCGAAGTGGTCGACGAACTCGTCGAAGTAGGCCGTGATCTGCCGGTGGTTCGGGTAGTCCGGCAGCGACTCGGGCATCGGGTGGGCGGCGTACTGCATCAGCTGACGGGAGGTGTTGATGTGCAGCGACTCGTAGGCCGAGGACATCTCGTTGTCGTTGCCGTAGCGCCAGTTGCCGCCGATCTCGCTGCCGGACTCGAAGCAGTCGAACGCGACGCCGCGCGCCTGGAGCACCTGCGCAGCCGTGATGCCCGAGGAGCCCGCTCCGATGATGCACACCGTGGGGCTCGACGCAGAAGAAGTCATGACGCAGCAGCCTACGGGCGCCGGGGTGGGTGGGCACGTTAGGTTTGAAGGGTGACGATTCTTGACGACGCCCGCGAGGGCATGGACCTCTCCATCCGCCCCCAGGACGACCTGTTCGGCCACGTCAACGGGGCCTGGCTGGAGACCGCGGAGATCCCGGCCGACCGCTCCACCTGGGGTCCGTTCGTGATGCTCGCCGACACGGCCCAGAAGCACGTCCTCGACATCATCGAGTCCTGCGCCGAGGGCAAGCTCGCGGGCGAGGAGGCCGGCAAGATCGGTGACCTCTATGCGAGCTTCATGGACGAGGACCGCGTGGAGGAGCTCGGCCACACCCCGATCCTGCCGCTGCTCGAGCAGATCGACGCCCTGGCTGACGTCGCCGAGCTCGGTGCTTTCCTGGGCTTCTTCGAACGGCGCGGTGGCAGCGGGCTGTTCGGCTCCTACGTGAACTCCGACGACCGCAACTCCGAGCGCTACGTGGTCAACGTGCTGCAGGGCGGCATCGGCCTGCCCGACGAGAGCTACTACCGCGAGGAGAAGTTCGCCGAGATCCGCGAGAAGTACGTCGCCTACCTCGAACGGATGCTGAGCCTCGCCCAGCGTCCCGACCCGGCCGGGACCGCCGCCCGGGTCCTCGCGCTGGAGACCCGGCTGGCTCAGGGGCACTGGGCCCGGGCCGACACCCGCGACGTGCTGAAGACCTACAACCTGATGACGGTCGAGGACCTCAAGGCAGCGGTGCCGACCTTCGACTTCGAGGCGTGGGTGACCGCGCTCGGAGGCACCGACGACACGATCGCGGAGGTGGTGGTCCGGGAGCCGTCCTACCTCACCCACCTGGAGAGCGTCCTGGCCGACACCCCGCTCCAGGACTGGAAGGACTTCCTCACCGTGCGGGCGATCCGCACAGCCGCGGCGTACCTCTCGGCGGAGTTCGTCGAGGTCAACTTCGACTTCTACGGCCGCACCCTGTCCGGCACGCCCGAGCTGCGCGCGCGCTGGAAGCGTGGTGTCGCGCTGGTCGAGGGCGCCCTCGGTGAGGCGGTGGGTCGCGAGTACGTCTCCCGGCACTTCCCGCCGCGCTCGAAGGAGATGATGGACGAGCTGGTCGCCAACCTGCTCGAGGCCTACCGGCGCTCGATCACCGCGCTCGACTGGATGAGCGAGGAGACCAAGCAGAGGGCGTTCGAGAAGCTGGACACCTTCCGGCCGAAGATCGGCTACCCGGAGAAGTTCCGCGACTACTCCGCCCTGGAGATCAGCGCCGACGACCTGCTCGGCAACGTGCTCGCGGCCACCGCGTTCGAGACCGACCGGGAGCTGCGCAAGATCGGGACACCGGTCGACCGCGACGAGTGGCTGATGCTGCCGCAGACCGTCAACGCCTACTACAACCCCGGCACCAACGAGATCTGCTTCCCGGCCGGGATCCTGCAGCGGCCGTTCTTCGACGCGGACGCTGACCCGGCCGAGAACTATGGCGGCATCGGTGCGGTGATCGGGCACGAGATCGGGCACGGCTTCGACGACCAGGGGGCGCAGTTCGACGGCCTCGGCAACCTCAACGACTGGTGGACGGCCGACGACAAGGCGGCGTTCGAGGTGCGGTCGCGGGCGATGATCGAGCAGTACGACGCCCTCGAGCCGCGCGACCTGCCCGGCGAGAAGGTCAACGGGGCCTTGACCGTCGGCGAGAACATCGGGGACCTCGGTGGGCTGACCATCGCCCACCGCGCCTACCTGATCACGCTCGAGGGCCAGGAGATGCCGGTCCGCGACGGCCTGACCGGCGTGCAGCGGCTGTTCCTGAGCTGGGCGTTCGTGTGGCGCACCAAGCGGCGCAAGGAGATGGCCCTGCAGTTCCTCACCACGGACCCGCACAGCCCCGCTGAGTTCCGGGCCAACATCGCGCGCAACCTCGAGGAGTTCCACGAGGCGTTCGACGTGCAGCCCGGAGACGGGCTCTGGCTCGACCCGGCCGACCGCGTCCGGATCTGGTGAGGAAGCCATGATCGAGGTCCAGACAACGCTGACTGTCGACGGCGGCATCCTCGTCGGCCACGACGGGTCGGCCCCCTCGTCCGATGCCGTCCGCTGGGCCGCGCGGCTGGCGGCCCGACTGGGCTGCCCTCTGCGCGTGGTCCGGACCTGGGCGATCTCGTCGGCTCCCCGTCCGGCGACCGCCGCGCCCGGCTACGTCCCACCGATGACCGACTTCGAGGCCGCGGTGCTCGACCGGTTGCGCAGCGACATCGCTGCTCTCGGGCTGCCCGACGCCGTCGACGTGGAGTGCTACGTGCTGCACGGCTCAGCGGGCAGGCGGCTGCTCGAGGCGGCAGCTGGCGCCGAGATGCTGGTGGTCGGCTCGCGCGGTGCCGGCGGTTTCCGTGGCCTGCTCTTCGGGTCCACGGCCGACCAGGTGGTGCGGCACGCGCAGGTTCCCGTGGTCGTCGTACCCGTTGACGGGGCGGACGACCCGGCAAGCCCCGACAGCCAGCTGCGCCCCGACCACTGACCCGAACCGGCGCTGGCTGAGAACCGGACAGATGTGGTGCCTCCGCCCCTTGTCGACGCTGCCCGCTCGCAGTAGCCTGAGGCATCAGTGGTGCGTATGACGAAACGAGTTGCTCAATGCGCAACAAAGCAGCATCTCGGTCCCAGACCCTGAAGCGACTGCTCACCCAGACCCGCTACGAGGTCCTGCCGACGGCGAGCACCGAGGACAAGGTCCTCGCCTCGGTCCCGCTCGATCTCGCGGTCACGGTGACCGCATCGGGCGCCAAGGGGCTCGAGGCCACCCTGCTGCTCGCGGAGTCGCTGGCCAAGCACGGCTACGTGACCGTGCCGCATCTCGCCGCCCGGATGATCAGCGGGCGCTCGGAGCTGGTCGAGATCCGGGACCGGCTGGCCGATGCCGGCATCACCAGGGTCTTCGTGCCAGGCGGTGACGTCGACCCGGTCGGCGACTATGCCGACGCGTTCAGCCTGCTCGAGGACCTCGCGTCGCTCGACAAGTCGTTCGAGCAGATCGGGATCACCGGCTATCCCGAGACGCACCCCAAGATCACCGACGACCTGACCGTGCAGTCGATGTGGGACAAGCGCCGACACGCCACCCACGTGGTCAGCAACCTGACCTTCGATGCCGGCGCCATCAGCTCGTGGGTGGGGCGGATGCGCGGCCGCGGTGTCACGATGCCGCTGCTGCTCGGCATGCCCGGCCCGATCGACCGGACCAAGCTGCTGGCGATGGCGACCAAGATCGGCGTCGGCGAGTCGACCCGCTTCCTGGCCAAGCACAAGAGCACCTTCGCCCGACTGGCCGCCCCCGGCGGCTTCACCGGCAGCAAGTTCCTCGAGGAGTGCGCCGCCACCGCCGCCAAGCCGGAGTCCCTGATCGAGGGTCTGCACGTGTTCACCTTCAACCAGATCGCCGAGACCGAGGCCTGGCGCCAGGAGCTGCTGGCCCGACTCTGAACGCGCTACGGCGCCGAGACATCGCCGACACGTCGCAGATGAACGCGTTACGGCCGCCGAGACGTCGCAGATGAACGCCCTGGCGTCGCCGAGACGTCGCAGATGACGGGCACGGACGCCGGCCGTCCCCGGCGTCGGCCTCTGGCTTCATCTGCGACGTGTCGGCGCGCTCTGCCTGTTCATCTGCGACGTGTCGGCGCGCTTTCCTTGTTCATCTGCGACGTGTCGGCGCGCTTCAGCTGGTCAGGAGCAGGGTTGCCAGGGCTCTTTCCAGTCCCCCTGTGCCGGTCGGGACCACCGTGAGGGGCAGGCCGAGGCGGGCGGCGGCCTGTTCGGCGGCCTCGCGCAGCTCGGGGGTCGGCTCCTGGGCCAGCCAGACGACGCGGGTGTAGTGCTGGAAGTAGTCCTCGAGCAGCTCCGGATAGCGGTCCAGGCCGAGCTCGGTCTCCACCGTGCGGGCGAAGGACTTCACCAGGAAGTCGGTGAGCAGGTAGGTGCCGGGCTGGTCGGCGAAGAACTCCTCGATCCGACTCGCTCCGGCGAACACGTCGTAGCAGTGCAGCCCGTCGAGCAACCTCAGGCCGAGCCGGTCGCACACCTCGTCGAGCGCGCCGTAGGTGCCGCAGTCGGCATACCCCACGGCCACGCTCGCGTAGGTCACGCGCAACCGCAGCGCCAGCTGCTCGACCTCACCGGCGATCCGCTGCGGCTGGTTGTGCAGCAGCGGCGGCAGCGGGTGTACGTCGACCGGCCAGCCGCGCTCCTCGACGATCCGGGCGGCCGGCTGGGCGATCGCCCCGCAGGCGATCAGAGCCGAGCGACCCTCAGCCGGGGAACGCGAGCTGGTCGACGAAGCGGTCGTTGAACTCGGGGCGATCGGAGAGCTCGACATACTGCACCTCCTCCAGCAGGGTGGCCGCCCCAGCGCGCTCGCGCAAGGACAGCAGCGCCATCTTCGCTCCCTCTCCGGCGACGTTGCCCGCCGAGACGATCCGGAGCACCGGCAGCTTGGGCACCAGGCCGATCCGCACGGCGGAGGCGGGTGAGAGGTAGGAGCCGAACGACCCGGCGAGCAGCACCTGCGAGATGTCGTCGGCCTCGAGCCCGAGCTCCTCGAACAGCAGCGTCCACCCGGTGGCGATCGCCGCCTTGGCGAACTGGAGCTCGCGCACGTCGCGCTGGGAGAGGTAGACGCAGTCGGTGACCTCGGCGTCCGGGCTGGGCCGGTGCAGGATGAAGACACGCTCCTCCCCGATCTTGGCCAGCCGCGGAGCCAGGTTCGGCACCTTCTCGGCGGCCACCTCGTCGGGGATGAACCGGCCGCTGGAGTCCAGCAGGCCGACCCGCACGAGCTCGGCGACAGCGTCCACCAGACCGGAGCCGCACAGGCCGCGCGCCTCGACGTCACCGATCACCTGCAGCTCGACCTCCGAGCTCTCCGGGTCGAGCCGGATCACCTCGATCGCGCCGTCGGCAGCCCGCATCCCGCACCGGATGGCACCGCCCTCGAACGCCGGACCGGCCGGAGCCGCGGTCGCCACCAGGGTGTCGCCGTTGCTGAGCACGATCTCGCAGTTGGTCCCGACGTCGATGAACAACCTGGTCCGCTTGTCCCGGTCCATCCCGGTCGCCAGCATGCCGGCGACGATGTCGCCGCCGACGTAGGCGCCGAGCGCCGGGAACATCGCGACCCGCGCCTGGGGGTGTACGGCGAGCCCGACGTCGGTGGCCAGGACGACGGGGGGCTGGGCCGTGCTCATCACGAAGGGCGCCACACCGAGCGGCTCGGGGTCGATGCCGAGGGCCAGCGCGGTCATCGTGGCGTTGCCGGCGACGGCGACCTCGTAGACGTTGCGGGGGTCGACCCCACCCTCGGTGCACACCTGCTGCGCGAGCTCGTCCATGGTCTCGCCGGCCAGCTGCTGGAGCTTGGCCAGGGCACCGGGATCCATCATCGTGGCGCTGATCCGGGTGATCACGTCGCCGCCGAAGGGCTGTTGCTTGTTCAGCATCGACGCGACGGCCACCGGCGTGCCGGTGGTGAGGTCGAGCAGGGTGGCCACCACGGTCGTGGTGCCGAGGTCGAAGGCGATCGCGTAGCGGAGCTCGCTGGTGTCGCCGGGCTCGACGTCGATCAGCGCCTCGTCGACGATCACGGCCGTCACCTTGAAGTCGCCCTCCCGGAGCACCTGGGGCAGCCGGCGGAGCAGGGCGAGGTCGGCGGTCAGCTCGAGGTCGTCGATGGCGTCGGTCAGCCGCTGCAGGTCGCTGCGCTGGTCCTTCAGGGAGGCGTCGGCCAGCTCGACGTAGCGCTTCTGCACGGCGGGTCGCAGGATCACCTGACGCCCGACACCCACGGTCGCTGCCTTGGGTCGCGTGGTCAGCGGCGGCACGTGGACGGCCAGGTCGCGGGTCGCGGTGGCCAGGCAGGCCAGCCGCCAGCCCGAGGCCAGCTCGTCCTCGGAGAACGTGCGCCGGTCGTGCCGGGAGACGGGCAGCCCCGCCGCGCCACCGTCGTCCACGCGCACCTTGCACTTGTGACAGGTGCCGTGGCCGCCACACGTGGAGTCGATGGCGATGCCGTTCCACGACGCCGAGTCGAACACGGTCACCCCTGGGGGCACCCGGACCGAGCGGTCCTGGCCGCCCTCGACGGTGAACGAGAGCTGCACCCGGCCACTGCCGTCGTGCGAGGTGACCGGCGCGCCGGGCGCGGCGATCAGGCCCTCGCGCGCCACGTTGCCGAGGCTGGTTGCGGGGCCGTCGGCGATCACTGTGCGGCGGCGAGAGCCGCCCGGTGCCTGGCGATCCACGTGCCGCCCCACTCGTCGTGACCCATCATCAGGTCGGTTGCCTTGATCGCCGCCACCACCGACGGGGTGCGGGTGTCCATGATCGCGCTGGTCAGGCCCGCCGTCATGGCCATCGTCAGGAAGGTGCCGTTGAGCTCGTGCCGCCCGGGCATCCCGAAGGACACGTTGGAGGCGCCACAGGTCATGTTCAGGCCGAACTCGTCGCGGATCCGGCGGATCGTCTCCAGCGTCGCGAGCGCGTTGTTGGTGTCGGCCCCGATCGGCATCGCCAGCGGGTCGATCACGATGTCCTCCATCGCCATGCCGTACTCGGTGGTCGCCACGCGGACGATCTTCTCCACCAGCATCAGCCGCTTCTCGGGCTCCATCGGGATCTCGTCGACGTCGTTGGGCAGCGCGATCACCGCGGCGCCGTACTTCTTGACCAGCGGGAGGATCTGCTCCATCCGCTCGTCCTCGGCGGTGATCGAGTTGACCAGCGCGCGCCCTTCGTACGCCGAGAGCCCGGCCTCGAGGGCCTCGACGACCGAGGAGTCGATGCACAGCGGCAGGTCGGTGAGCTGCTGGATCATCGTGACGGCCTTGGCGAGCAGCTCGGCCTCGTCGGTGAGCGGGACGCCCATGTTCACGTCGAGGATGTCGGCTCCGCCGGCGACCTGGGCCACGACGTCGCGCTCGATGGCCGACATGTCACCGGCCCGGAGCTGCTCCTGGAAGATCCGCCGCCCCGTGGGGTTTATCCGCTCGCCGATCAGGGCGAAGCGGTGCTGCCTGCCGATCACGACCTCCTTCGAGGCCGACCGGATCCGGGTCTCGTACATCGGGGCGCTCATGCAGGGACCTTCGTGCGCTTCTCGTGCAGCAGGGCCTTGGCGCGCTTGACGCAGCTGGATGCGTCCGCGGCGTAGCCGTCAGCACCTACCGCGTCGGCGTACTCCTGGGTGACCGGGGCCCCGCCCACCATGATGATCACGCTGTCGCGCATGCCGGCCTTCTGCAGCGCGTTGATGTTCGCCTTGAACATCGGCATCGTCGTGGTGAGGAATGCCGAGAAGCCCACGATGTCGGGCTTGTGCTCCTCGATCTTGGCCACGAACGTCTCGGGGGCCACCTGCACGCCGAGGTCGATCACCTCGAAGCCGGCGCCCTCCAGCATGATGTTGACGAGGTTCTTGCCGATGTCGTGCACGTCGCCCTTGACCGTGCCCATCAGGAACTTGCCGACGGTCTCGACGCCCGTCTCCGCGAGCAGCGGCCGCAGCACCTCCATCGCCCCGGCCATCGCGCGGCCCGCGATCAGCATCTCGGGGACGAAGAAGTCGCCGCGCTCGAAGCGGGCGCCGACCTCCTCCAGCGACGGGATCAGCGCGTCGAAGAGCAGGCTCTGCGGCTCCATCTCCATGCCCAGGGCCTCATGGGTGAGCTCCAGCACCCGGGGAGCGTTGCCGACCAGGGTCTCGTCGTAGAGCCCCTTGAGGATTTCGTCAGGTGTCATGCCAGGCCTTCTTTCTGGGAGCCGTGCCGGAGCAGCGCAGAGAGCGCGTCCGTCTGGTCGATCAACAGCCGACCGACCTCGTTCGTCCGGTCCTTCAACCGCGCCGTGGGCCCGGACACACCCACCGCCGCGACGACCGCCCCGTCCGGCCCGAAGACCGGTGCGGCCACACCTGCGAGCCCGACCTCGAGCTCGTCGCGGGTGACGGCGAAGCCAGCCGCGCGCACGCGCCGCAGCTCCTCCTCCACCTCGCTCCGGGTGCCCAGGGTGTGCTCGGTGAGGATCTCCAGCTCGTCGGCGAGCGTCAGCGCGCCCCAGGCGAGCAGCACCTTGCCGAGCGCCGAGCAGTGGTCGGGCACCTCGACGTCGGTCCAGTCGCGGGCGCCGAGCACGAACGTCGAGTCGACCTGGTCGACGTGGGCGACCTGGCCACCGTTGGGCACCGCGATGTGCACCGTCTCGCCGGTGCGCTCGCCGAGTGCCACCAGCATCGGTCGGGCCAACCGGGCGAGCTCGCCGTTGCGGTCGTGCCGGGCGGCGTAGAGCACGAACAGCGGACCGCCGACGTACTCCCCCGTCGCGGAGCGCTCCAGCAACCGGGTGCGCTCGAGGGCCGAGAGCAGGCGCGACGTGGTGGACCTGGCGAGCCCGGAGACCTCGCTGAGCTGGGCGAATGTGACCGGCGCGTCGGCCTCGACCACGTGGGTGAGCAGGGCTGCGGCGCGGTCGACGGCCTGGGTGCCACCGGAGCTCTCGATGACGGAACTGGCTGCCACCCTTGACCACCCTTCCCTCTTCGGTCCAAGGTGTGCTGTAGAGCACTCCCACGATGTGGAACAACTTGCCCACATCGTGAGGCTAGGCTTTCCACGTCCCGTCGGTCAAGCACCCAGGAGAACTGATGTTCCGCAACCAGATGCCGCGCTACGAGATCCTCTCCGCGGATGCGATGCAGACGCTGGACGGCGGCTGGAGGCGCCTCGTCTCCGAGCTCGGCGTGGAGTTCATGAGCCAGCGGGCCCTCGAGCTGTTCAAGGAGGCGGGCCAGCGGGTCGAGGGCGACAAGGTGTTCTTCGACCCCGAGTTCGTGCTCGCGCAGGTGGCCAAGGCGCCTCGCGAGTTCGACGTACAGGCCCGCAACCCCGCCAACAACGTGCACATCGGCGGCGACATGATGTCGTTCGGCGCCGTCTACGGCCCGCCGTTCGTCCGCGAGGGCGCCGTCCGCCGCGACGCGACCATGTCCGACTTCACCAACTTCACCAAGCTCGCCCAGTCGTTCCCCACGCTCGACTCGGCCGGCGGCATCATCTGCGAGCCCAACGACACCCCGCTGGACAGCCGCCACCTGGACATGACCTACGCGCTGGCCACGCTGACCGACAAGATCTTCATGGGCAACGTCGTCTCCGGACCCAACGCCCGCGACACCATCGAGATGGCCTCGATCCTGTTCGGGGGCGGCCAGGGACGCGAGGCCGGGCGAGCGAGCATCACCCAGACCCCCGCGACCATCTCGCTGATCAACTGCAACTCCCCGCTGCGCTGGGACGACCGGATGCTCGACGCGCTGTTCGAGTACGCCGAGGCCAGCCAGCCGGTCGTGCTCACGCCGTTCATCCTGATGGGCGCCATGTCGCCGGTGACCATCCCCGCCGCCCTGGTCCAGCAGATCGCCGAGGCACTGACCGGCATCGCGCTCGCGCAGCTGATCAACCCCGGCACCCCGGTGATCTTCGGGTCGTTCCTGTCCAACATCGACATGCAGTCCGGCTCGCCCACGTTCGGCACGCCGGAGTCCGGCATCGGCCTGCTCTGCACCGGCCAGATCGCCCGGCACTTCGGGCTGCCGTTCCGCTCGGGCGGGACCCTGACCTCCTCGCAGGTACCCGACGCCCAGGCCGGCTACGAGGCACTGATGACCCTCCTGCCGACCTTCCTCGCCGGCGCCAACTGGGTGATGCACTCGGCCGGCTGGCTCGAGGGTGGCCTGGTGGCTGGCTACGAGAAGTTCATCGTCGACATCGAGCTGCTGCAGATGATGCAGGCCGAGTTCACCCCGCTCGAGATCACCGAGGAGTCGCTCGCCTTCGGCGCGCACGAGGAGGTCGGCTCCGGCGGACACTTCCTCGGTGCGATGCACACGATGGAGCGGTTCCGCACCTGCTTCTACCGGCCACTGCTGTCGTCGTCGGAGAACTACGAGCGCTGGACGCGCAACGGGGGACTGGACGCGGCCGCCCGTGCGACGAAGATCTACCAGGAGCGACTGGTCTCCTACGAGGAGCCGCCGCTCGACGAGGCGATCCGGGCCGAGCTCGAGGAGTACGTCGTACGCCGTCGCAAGGAGCTCGGGGACTGATGCCGGTGCAGACCTCCCCCAACGCCAGCAACCCGTCCGGCGACTTCGTCGTCATCCTGAGCTGTCCCGACCAGCCCGGCATCGTGCACGCCGTCACCGGCTTCCTGGTCAAGCAGGCCGGCAACATCGTCGAGAGCCAGCAGTTCGGCGACCGGCTCAGCGGCCGGTTCTTCATGCGCATCGACTTCTCCGTCTCCGACCCGTCGGTGAGCGTCGACTCGCTGCGCACCGACTTCACCGAGGTCGCCCAGAAGTTCGAGATGAGCTTCGAGATGTGGGGGGCGCGGGTGCCCTACCGCACCCTGATCATGGTCAGCAAGCAGCTGCACTGCCTCAACGACCTGCTGTTCCGGCACTCGAACGGCAGCCTGCAGATCGACATCCCGATGGTGGTCTCCAACCACCCGGACGCCGAGAAGCTGGTCCGCAGCTACGGCCTCGACTTCCGGCACATCCCGGTGACGCCGGAGACCAAGGCCGAGGCCGAGGCCGAGCTGATGGCGCTGCACGACCAGCTCGAGATCCATCTCGTGGTGCTCGCCCGCTACATGCAGGTGCTCTCCGACGACGCCTGCCGCCGGCTGTCGGGTCAGGCGATCAACATCCACCACTCGTTCCTGCCCAGCTTCAAGGGGGCCCGGCCCTACCACCAGGCGTTCGAGCGGGGGGTGAAGCTGATCGGAGCGACCGCCCACTACGTCACGGCCGACCTCGACGAGGGGCCGATCATCGAGCAGGACGTGATCCGCGTGGACCACAACCACAACCAGGCGCAGCTGACCGCAGCCGGTCGTGACGTCGAGGCCCAGGTGCTGTCCCGCGCGGTGCGGTGGCACTCGGAGTCGCGGGTGCAGGTCGAGGGCAACCGGACCGTCGTCTTCCGCTGACCCCGTCTGGCGGGGTCAGTCGAAGTCAGCGGGCTGGTACTCCTTCGGCTCGACGAGCACCATCCAGTTCCCGGAGTTGTCGCGCATCACGGCCTCCACGCCGTACGGCCGGTCCGAGGGCTCCTGGATGAACTCGACACCCTTGGACTTCAGGTCCTCGACGGTCTTGTGGCAGTCGTCCACGGCGAGGCCCAGGCCGTGCATGCCGCCGTCGTCCATCGCACGCCGGATCGACTCGATCATCTCCGGCGCGAACGGCGGTCCGGGGATGTTCAGGTGGACGTCGAGCCCGGGCTGGTCGGGGTGGCGCACGGTGCACCAGCGATAGCCCTCGCCCATGGTGACGTCGTCGCCCTCCACGAAGCCGAGCACGTCGACGTAGAACCTCTTGGACTCGTCGATGTCTTTGACGAAGACCGATGTCAGGGAGATGTTGGTGATCATGGGACGAACCTAGAGGCGCACGGCCGTTCGCGCTTCTCCACGCTTGCGGACCGCTACCGCTCCTGGTTCGGCGTACGCCGCTCCGCGAGGCCCCACATCAGCACGAAGCAGCCCGGGATCCGTGGCGCGCCGGCACCCCAGCGCCGCTGGAAGTCGCGCGGGCTCTCGCCGACGATCTCCTTGAACCGGCTGCTGAACGACCCGAGGCTGCTGAACCCGACCTCGTGGCAGACCTCGGTGACGGTGAGGTTCGTGGCGCGCAGCAGGTCCTGGGCGCGCTCCACCCGTCGCTCGGTGACATAGGCCGCCGGGGTGATCGCGTAGGTCGCCGCGAAGAGACGGTGGAAGTGGTACTTGCTCAGACCCGCCGCGCGGGCCATCACCTCGAGGTCCAGCGGTTCGGCGTAGTGCCGGTCGACGTGGTCGCGCGCTCGACGCAGGTGCACCAGGACATCGCCAGGGGCGCGCGTACTCATGGGGCCATCCTCCCGATCACAGCGACGACTTGGCGAGGGTTGTGGACGCTTTCGGGCCGGAACAGGCCTTGATGAGCGTCCATAACCCCGATTTACATGCTGCTTGGCAGAGTCTCTGGCGCATATGTACTAGGTCGCGCTGTTCATCACTTTGGTCACGATTCTCCTGCGAACATTGCCAAGTGAAGACCGTGGGTGGGAGCGAGGTGGGGCCGCGCGGTCGCGCGCCCACGATCGCGGCCACGGGCCTCGCGGTGCTGCTGCTGGTCGCCTGCTGGGTGATCGTCGCCCCGGGTTCGTGGGGGCCGATGCTCACCGGCGACTCCCTCGTGGTGCTGGCCGGGGCGATGGCGGTCGCGTGCGCGCTCTACGCCGCGGCCAAGCGTGACGGCGCGCTCCGCCAGTCGTGGCTGCTGCTGGCCGCGATGATCCTGCTGAACACCTCCGGCGGCGCGTGGTGGCTCCTCGAGGGCGGCACCTCCGAGACGCCGCGCTCGGCATCCGCGGCCGACATCCTCTTCCTGCTGGCACTGGTCCCCGCGCTGGCCGGGCTGGTGCGCTACCCGATGACCGAGGGTCTCAGCCGGACCTGGCGCCCGCTGCTGCTCGACGGGCTGGTCCTCGGCTCCTCGATGCTGTTGCTCAGCGCCGTGCTGGGCCTGAGCGAGGTCAGTCGGGCGTTGGAGGGCAGCGAGGCCTTCGTCTACCTGGTCTACCCGGTCACCGACGCCCTGGTCGCCTCGCTGCTCGTGGTGGTGCTGCTCCGCAGCACCGGTCGGCTCCGGATCGACGTGGTCCTCGTCGCGATGACCTTCGGTGCGTTCGCCGTCGCCGACCTCGGCTTCTCCTTGAGCAGCGTGCGCGGGGTGGCACTCAGCGGCGTCTACCAGCTCGGGTACGTCCTCGCCGGAGTCCTGCTGGCGGGCGCTGCCCTCGCCGCCGCCACGCTGAACACCCACCGCCGCGTGCTGCAGCGGGACTTCTCCGGTCCGATCGCGACCTTCCTGCCCGACCTCGCCGCGTTGGGAGCCCTCGCCCTGGGTCTGGTCAAGGGGATCAACGGCCCGGCCGAGATCGTGCTCGTCGCGACACTCCTGTCGCTGACGGGCCTGCGCCAGCTGACCCGGACCGAGCACAACCGGCGCATGCGCCGTGACCTCGAGCTGCGGGTCGCGGCCCGCACCGAGGAGATCCGGCTGATCACCGCGGAGCACCGCCGGCTGGACGCGATGAAGCGGGAGTTCGTCTCCGCGGTCAGCCACGAGCTGCGGACGCCGTTGACGGCGATCCGGGGGGCGCTCGAGCTGCTCGCTGCCGGAGAGGCGGGGGACCTGCCCAGCAGCGCCCGTCCGGTCGTGGAGATGGCCAGCCGCGGCAGCGAGCGGCTCTCCCGACTCGTCAACGACATCATCGACCTCGAGCGTCTCGAGAGCGGGAGCTTCAGCCTCCACCCGGCCTCGCACGACCTGTACCCCCTGCTCGTGGACGCCGCCGAGTCGCTGGCACCCCTGGCCCGGGGGGCCGGGGTGGAGGTGCAGGTCCTGCCGGCCTCGGTCAGGGTCGTCTGTGACGGCGACCGGGTGACCCAGGCCCTGGTCAACCTGCTGGGCAACGCCTTGAAGTTCACCGACCGCGGCGGTCGGGTGACGCTCACGGCACAGGAGCTCGCCCACACCCTGCGGGTCACCGTGCGAGACACCGGCCGGGGCATCCCCGAGGATGAGCTGACCGCCATCTTCGACCGGTTCCACCAGGTCGACCCGGACGGCACCGGACAGACGACCGGCACCGGGCTCGGGCTGTCGATCACCCAGCGCATCGTGGAGGCGCACGGTGGCCGGATCTGGGCGGACAGCGAGCCGGGCCACGGCTCGGCCTTCCACTTCACCCTGCCGATGAGCGTCACCGGGGACGGCACCGGCGCGGCTCGCGAGGTCCGACCCGGGGTGGCTGCGCTCCGCGGATGAGCCCGGCCGTGGGCCGGCTCAGGTCGTCTGGTGGCTGGCCTCGACGGCCAGCAGGTCCACGCGGTCGTTCATCGGGTGGCCGGAGTGGCCCTTGACCCAGCGGAAGCTGACGTCGCCGCGCTCCTCGACGAGATCGACCAGCGGCTCCCAGAGGTCGCGGTTGGCCACCGGCTTCTTGGCGGAGTTCAGCCAGCCGCGGGCACGCCAACCGGTCCACCAGGAGTTCTTGAAGCAGTTCACGACGTAGGTCGAGTCACTGACCACGACGAGCGGGCCGGGGATCGCCCGGATCGCCTCGTAGGCGGCCCGGACCTCCATCCTCTGGTTCGTGGTGGCCGGGTCGTGGCCCGAGCCCTCCGCGCCGTCGGGCACTGCCCAGGCCCACCCGCCCGGGCCGGGGTTGCCGCGGCAGGCGCCGTCGGTGAAGACCTCGGTGGTGCCGGTCGGCACCGGCGGATCCGCCTCGCGAGGGCCCGCGGCTGCGGTGGCACAGGCATCGTGCACCCAGGCCTTGCCACCGGCGGCGCGCACGATCTCGGCGCCCGGCTCCACCCGCTGGGCGCACGTCGCGCACGTCGTGGCATACCTCGCCTGCATCTGCTTCCGGGTCTCCTCACGGGGGCTGCTCGTGGTCCGGCGGGGGCGCCGCAGGCCAGCCGGGATCATCGCACGGAGCCCGACCTGCCCCGCGCGCGGTGGTCTTCACCGGCGATGGTCATGTTGCGTCTTCCGGTCTACGGTTGCGCGATGAGCAACTCTGCGGTCGAGTCCACGGGCGGCGTGCAGTCCGTCGACCGGGCGTTGCGCATTCTCGGGATCCTCGCTCGCTCCGGCGAGTCCGGCGTCACCGAGATTGCGGCAGCGCTCGAGGTCCACAAGAGCACGGCGTTCCGGCTGGTCGCAACCCTCGAGCAGCACGGCCTCGTCGAACAGGTCGAGGGCCGCGGGAAGTACCGGCTCGGGCTCGGGCTGCTCCGCCTCGCGGGTGCCACCAGTGCCCGGCTCGACGTGGTCCAGGAGGCCCGACCGCTGTGCAAGCAGCTGGCCGCGTCCACCGGCGAGACCGTCAACCTGGCCACGCTCAGCGGCCACAGCGCGCTCTACCTCGACCAGGTCGCGGGGCCTTCCGCCCTGCAACCGCACAACTGGGTCGGCCAGCACATCCCGCTGCACGCGACCAGCAACGGCAAGGTGCTGATGGCCTGGCTGACGCCCGACGACCTCGACGACCTGCTCGGCCGGCTGCCGGCGTACACCAAGCTGACGATCACCAACAAGACCCAGCTGCGGCGCGAGCTCGACTGCGTCCGCGGGCAGGGCTACGCGCTCGCGGTCGACGAGCTCGAGGTGGGCCTCACCGCGATCGCCGCTCCCGTCCGCAATGCCCACGGCGACGTGATCTGCTCGATGAGCCTCTCCGGTCCGACGTTCCGGCTGCCTGCCGAGCGCGTGGAGGTGGTCACCCCGCTGCTCGTGGACGCCGCCGCGGAGCTCTCGCACCGGCTCGGCTGGGGGGCCCGGTGACCAGTACGAGCCGGTCCGGGCGTGGATCAGACCAAACGTGCCGATCTCCTCACAAGCCTTGACGCTGACCGGCCCGGTCAGCATTGTGTTTCACATGACGCTGTTTCAGTGCGGATAGCGCAACAATCAGCGGGAAACGGACCAACATGCCCGAGAACTTCATCGCAGGGGAATGGACGTCAGCACGCGCCGGCGGGCGCCGGGAGATCCGGTGCCCGGCCAACGGCGAGCTGGTCGCCGAGGTCGACGAGTCGACCCGCGAGGACACCGAGGCGGCGATCGCGGCCGCCCGGAGCGCCTTCGACGACGGCCCGTGGCGCGACACCAGTGCGCGTGAGCGCGGCGACCTGCTGCTCCGGGTCGCCGACCTGCTGCAGCGTGACCGTTCCGAGATGGCCCGGATGGAGTCCCTCGACACCGGCAAGCGGCTGGTCGAGAGCGAGTACGACATCGACGACGTCACCAGTGTCTTCCGGCACTTCGGCCACACCGCCGACACCGATGCGGGCCGCGTCGTGGACACGGGTCGTGCCGACGTCGTCAGCCGGGTCGTGCACGAGCCGGTGGGCGTGTGCGGGCTGATCACACCGTGGAACTACCCGCTGCTCCAGGTCTCCTGGAAGGTCGCGCCGGCGCTCGCCGCCGGGTGCACCTTCGTGCTCAAGCCCAGCGAGCTGTCCCCGCACACCGCCGTCCACCTGATGCGGCTGCTCGCCGAGGCCGGGCTCCCGCCCGGCGTCGGCAACCTCGTGCTCGGCGACGGGCCGAACGCCGGTGCCGCGCTGAGCGAGGACCCCCGGGTCGACCTGGTCTCCTTCACCGGCGGCCTGGCCACGGGCAAGCGCATCATGGCCGCGGCGGCGGAGACCGTGAAGAAGGTCGCGCTCGAGCTCGGCGGGAAGAACCCCAACATCGTCTTCGCCGACGCCGACCGCGCCAGTGCCATCGACATGGCGCTCACCGCGGTCTTCCTGCACTCCGGCCAGGTGTGCTCGGCGGGAGCGCGGCTGCTCGTGGAGGACTCCATCCACGACGACTTCGTCGCCGAGCTCGTCGCCAGGGCCGCCGACATCCGGCTCGGGGGGCCGTTCGACGAGAAGGCGGAGACCGGGGCGCTGATCTCGCTGGACCACCTCGACAAGGTGGCGGCGTACGTCGAGACCGGCATCGCCGAGGGCGCGGAGCTGTTGCTCGGCGGCAACCGGGTCACCGACGGCGCTCTCGCCGACGGCTACTTCTTCGCACCCACCATCCTCGGCAACGTCCACTCCGGGATGCGGGTCGCCCAGGAGGAGTCCTTCGGGCCGGTGCTCACCGTGGAGCGGTTCGTCGACGACGACGATGCCGTCCGGATCGCCAACGACTCCATCTACGGGCTCGCCGGTGCCGTCTGGACGCAGGACGCAGGTCGCGGGCAGCGGATCGCGGCCCGGCTGCGGATGGGCACGGTCTGGATCAACGACTTCCACCCCTACGTGGCGCAGGCCGAGTGGGGTGGCTACAAGCAGTCCGGGATCGGCCGTGAGCTCGGCAGCGCCGGGCTCGAGGAGTACCGCGAGACCAAGCACGTGTGGCACAACATCGCGCCCGCCCCTCAGGGCTGGTTCGGGGCGACAGCAGGCCCAACGACCGGAGACGACGCATGAGCAGCCGCAAGCGCGACCACTGGGACTACGTCATCGTCGGCGGCGGATCGGCCGGGTGCGCGATCGCCAACCGGCTCAGCGCCGACCCCGCCACCAGCGTCCTGGTGCTGGAGGCCGGTCGCTCCGACTTCCGGATGGACCCGTTCATCCACATGCCCGCGGCGCTGCCGTTCCCGATCGGCAGCCGGTTCTACGACTGGAAGTACGAGACCGAGCCCGAGCCGGAGATGCACGGCCGGCGGATCTACCACGCCCGCGGCAAGGTGCTCGGCGGCTCCAGCTCGATCAACGGGATGATCTTCCAGCGCGGAAACCCGATGGACTACGAGCGCTGGGCCGGCGACCCGGGCCTGGAGTCCTGGGACTACCTGCACTGCCTGCCCTACTTCAAGCGCATGGAGACCCTGATGGTCGACGGGCAGCGCCGGGCCGACACCTGGCGCGGCGGCAGCGGCCCGCTCGTCCTCGAGCGCGGACCCGCCACCAACCCACTGTTCGGAGCGTTCTTCGAAGCTGCGCAGCAGGCGGGCTACCCGCTCACCGACGACGTCAACGGCTACCGCCAGGAGGGGTTCGCGCGGTTCGACCGCAACGTGCACGACGGCCGCCGTCTCTCTGCGGCACGGGCCTACCTGCACCCGGTGATGGATCGTCCGAACCTCCGGGTCGAGACCCTGGCGATGGCCACCAAGATCAACTTCGACGGCAAGCGGGCCACCGGCGTCGACTACGTCCGCGCAGGCAAGGCGCACCGCTCCGTGCGGGCCGGCGAGGTCATCCTCTGCGGCGGTGCGATCAACACACCCCAGCTGATGCAGCTCTCCGGGATCGGCAACCCCGAGCACCTCCAGCCGCTCGGCGTCGAGATGGTCAGCGAGCTCAAGGGCGTCGGGGAGAACCTGCAGGACCACCTCGAGGTCTACATCCAGTACGCCTCGAAGCTCCCGGTCTCGATCGCGCCCGGCATGGCGTGGCACCGTCGTCCCGGCATCGGCTACAACTGGCTGTTCCACCGGCGCGGCCTCGGTGCCACCAACCACTTCGAGGGTGGCGGGTTCGCCCGCAGCAACGACGACGTGGACTGGCCCAACCTGATGTTCCACTTCCTGCCGATCGCGGTGCGCTACGACGGCACCTCCCCGACCGAGGGCCACGGCTACCAGGTCCACATCGGTCCGATGTACGCCGACACCCGCGGCTGGGTCCGGATCAGCAGCACCGACCCGCGCCAGCACCCCAAGATGCTGTTCAACTACCTGACCACCCCCAACGACCGTCGGGAGTGGGTCGAGGCGGTCCGGGTGGCGCGCGACATCCTGAACCAGCCGGCCTTCGCGCCGTTCAATGCCGGCGAGCTCTCCCCCGGGCCATCGGTCGAGACCGACGAGGAGATACTGGACTGGGTCCGCAAGGACGCCGAGACCGCGCTGCACCCCTCGTGCACGGCCAAGATGGGGGTCGACGACATGTCGGTGACCGACCCCGGCTCGATGAAGGTGCACGGCGTCGAGTCGCTCCGTGTGGTCGACGCCAGCGTCTTCCCCTACGTCACCAACGGCAACATCTACGCCCCCGTGATGATGGTCGCCGAGAAGGCGGCCGATCTCATTCTCGGGAACACGCCGCTCGCAGCGGAGAAGGTGCCGTACTACCGGCACCGCGACAACTCGCCGCTCTACCCGCCTGGGGACGCCCGCAACAACCGCATCGAGTCGGCGGGAGCCACCTCATGAGCACGAACCTCGAAGAGAGCAGGCCGCCTGCAGGTCCGGAGCCCCTCGGCCGGCGGAGCAAGAGCTCACGCCTGAACCGTCCCGTGTTCTTCGGCTCGGCGCTGGGCACCCTCGCCGTCACGATCTGGTGCGTGGTCGCGCCAGTGCGTGCCGAAGCCACCCTGGCCTCGTGGGTGGGCTACGTGTCGGACTGGTTCGGCTGGTTCTACATCGCGCTCGCCACGACCGTCCTGTTCTTCGTGCTCTTCCTGGGCTTCTCCCGCCACGGCCACGTGCGCCTGGGCCCCCAGCACTCGCGACCGGAGTTCAGCACCTTGTCCTGGGCGTCGATGCTGTTCGCCGCAGGCATCGGCACCGACCTGATGTTCTTCGCCGTGAACGAGCCGGTGGTGCAGTACCTCACGCCCCCCAGTGGCTCCGCGGAGACCGTCACGGCGGCCCGGGAGGCCACGGCCTGGACGCTGTTCCACTACGGCATCACGGGTTGGGGCATGTACGCCCTGATGGGCATCGCGCTCGGCTACTTCTCGTACCGGATGAACCTGCCGCTCGCCGTCCGGTCGGCGCTGTACCCGCTGTTCGGCAAGAAGGTCAACGGGCCCATCGGGCACAGTGTCGACATCGCCGCGGTGCTCGGCACGATCTTCGGCGTGGCCACCTCGCTCGGCATCGGCGTGGTCGGACTCAACGTCGGACTCAACAAGCTGTTCGGCATCCCCCAGGGGCTGGCCGCCCAGTTCGGCCTGCTGGCGCTCGCCGTGACAGTGGCAACCATCTCGGCCGTCAGCGGCATCGACAAGGGAATCAAGCGGCTCTCCCAGCTCAACGTGATCCTGGCCCTCGGCCTGGCCGGCTGGATCCTGGTCACGGGCAAGACGACGTACCTGCTCAACGCGGCCGTGCTGAACGTCGGCGACTTCTTCCGGCTCTTCCCGGACATGACCATGCAGACCTTCGCCTACGAGGACACCGGGGACTGGATGAGCTTCTGGACGCTGTTCTTCTGGGCCTGGTGGATCGCCTGGGCGTCCTTCGTCGGGCTGTTCCTGGCACGCATCTCCCGTGGCCGGACGATCCGGCAGTTCGTCGCGGGCACGATGGTGATCCCGTTCAGCTACATCGTGATGTGGATCTCGATCTACGGCAACGCGGCCATCGACGAGGTCCGCTCCGGGAACACCGCCTTCACCGAGGTGGCCGCAGCGAGCCCGGAGGGCGGCTTCTACGCGCTGCTGGCGGAGTACCCCGCGTTCACCTTCGTGGCCGGCCTGGCAACCCTCGTGGGTCTGCTGTTCTACATCACCTCCGCCGACTCCGGTGCGCTCGTGATGGCGAACCTCTCCTCGCACCTGGGCAGCGTCTCCGACGACGGTGGACGGCGACTCCGGATCTTCTGGGCGGTGGCGACCGGCGCCTTGACGCTGGCCATCCTCAGCGTCGGTGGCATCTACGCGCTGCAGTACGCCACCGTGATCATGGGGCTGCCGTTCGCGTTCGTGATGGTGCTGGTCATGCTCGGCCTCTACAAGGCACTCCGGGTCGAGGCGCACCGCACCGAGAGCCTGCACCACGCCCTGCCGGGGGTGCTCTCCGGTCGAAGCACCGGCACGTCGGCACCGGCCGCGGACGCCTCGGACCCCTCCCAGTGGCGACAACGGTTGAAGCGCACCCTGTCGTTCCCGGGTCTGTCCGAGGCCCATGGCTACCTCGACGAGGTGGCGCTCCCCGCCCTCGAGGACGTGGCGCGCGAGCTGCAGGGTCAGGGAATCCCGGCGATCGCCCGCAGCACGGAGGAGGACGGTCACCGCTACGTCGAGCTGGTGGCCGACGAGGAGGCCGAGCACTCGTTCCGCTACGTGCTCTGGCCCAAGGAGGTCCCGCGTCCGACCTACGGCGCGCAGGCTCCGCACGCCACCTACGCCCGGCTCGAGGTGCACCTGTCCGAGGGAGGGCAGAGCTACGACGTCCTGGGCTACACCCACACCCAGCTGATCGACGACGTGCTCGACCAGTACGAACGGCACCTGGAGTTCCTCCGGCTGGAGGCGGACAGCTCACTGGCTTGACGCTGGTGCCTACCGCAAGGGCAGCCAGAACCCTGAGTCGTGGCTGCTCGGTGCGAACAAGCGCTGCGCCTGAGACCGCCTCGATCGCACGCGTGTGCCCGGGACCTGTCGACGAGGTCCCGGCCTCAAGGGCTCCCCGGAGGTCTCCCATGTCTTGACACGCCCCCACCACGGGGAGATCCTTGCAGAGTTCCGTTTCTTAATGCGCATCACGTTGCGCATAGCGCAACATCGAGGAGTCACCTTGGCCACCGTGCCCGCCACCGCAAACGTCGTCGTCATCGGGGCCGGCATCGTCGGCAACAGTCTCGTCCACCACCTCGTCGAGCTCGGCTGGACCGACATCGTGCAGCTGGACAAGGGCCCGCTGCCCAACCCCGGGGGGTCGACCGGCCACGCTTCGAACTTCATCTTCCCCGTGGACCACTCCCGGGAGATCACCGATCTGACCCTGGACTCCATGAAGCAGTACAAGGAGATGGGCGTCTTCACCGAGTCCGGCGGCTTCGAGGTCGCCCGCACCGAGGAGCGGATGGAGGAGCTGCGCCGCCGGATGTCCAGCGCGAAGGCGTGGGGCATCGAGGCCGAGATGGTCTCCCCCGAGTTCGTCACCGAGAAGGTGCCCTTCCTCGACGCCGACCAGATCATCGGCGCGTTCTGGACCCCGTCTGTCGGCGTCGTCGACTCGCTGCGAGCCGGCACGATCATGCGCGAGAAGGCCCTGGCCTCCGGGTCGCTGACCGTGGTGCCGAACGTGGAGGTCCGGGACCTCGACGTCGAGGACGGCCGGATCCGCCGGGTGCACACCGACCAGGGCGTCATCGAGGCGGAGTACGTCGTGATCGCCTGCGGTGTGTGGAGCCCCAAGATCGGCGACATGGCCGGGGTCAAGATCGCCCTGACTCCCGCGGTCCACCAGATGATCTCGGTCGGTCCCTGCCCGCAGCTCGCCGAGCGCGAGGGCGAGATCTCCTTCCCGATCGTCCGGGACATGGACACGTTCTGCTACGAGCGCCAGCACGGCGCCGACATGGAGGTCGGCTCCTACGCCCACCGTCCGATCCTGCACGAGCCCGAGGAGATCCCCTCCATCGAGCAGGCCAAGCTCTCCCCGACCGAGATGCCGTTCACCGAGGACGACTTCGACACCCAGCTCGAGCAGGCACTCGAGCTGATGCCGGAGCTGCTCGGCGCCGACGGCGCCGAGATCCGCTACGCGATCAACGGTCTGCTCTCGCTCACCGCCGACGGCTCGCCCATCCTGGGCGAGAGCGAGGTCCGTGGCCTGTGGGTCGCCGCCGCCGTCTGGATCAAGGAGGGCCCGGGTGTCGGTCGCGCCGTCGCGGAGTGGATGACCCACGGCCACTCGGAGATCGACGTCTCGCACAGCGACATCGCCCGGTTCCACGACCACGAGCGCGAGCGCGCCCACGTCCGGGCGCGCACCAGCGAGTCGTTCATCAAGACCTACGGCATCGTGCACCCCGCCGAGCAGTACGAGTCCGACCGCGGCGTCCGCTGGTCGCCGATGGTGGACTCGCAGAAGGCGCTCGGTGCGGTGTTCTACGAGACCGTCGGCTGGGAACGCCCCTGGTGGTACGAGTCCAACGCCGGCCTGGTGGCGAAGTACGGCGACGCCGTGATGCCGCGCGAGAACGAGTGGGACTCGCGCTGGTGGAGCCCGATCATCAACGCGGAGCACCTCGCCATGCGCGAGAACGCAGGCGTGATCGACCTGACCGCCTTCAGCATCTTCGACATCACCGGTCCCGGCGCACTGGCGTCGGTGCAGCAGACCTGTGTGGCGCAGTGCGACGTCGCGGTGGGCAAGGTCGTCTACACCCCCGTCCTCGACGCGAAGGGCGGCTTCCTCTCCGACCTCACCGTGATGCGGCTCGGCGACGACCACTTCCGGGTGGTCACCGGCGGCGCCCACGGCATGGTCGACCGGCAGTGGTTCCGCAACCACCTCGCCGACGGCGCCCAGCTGCACGACCACACCGAGGAGATCTCCACCGTCGGCCTGTGGGGACCCAACGCCCGCGACATCCTCGCCGGCCTCACCGGTGACGACGTCAGCGACGGCGGCTTCGGCTTCCTCACCTGCCGCGAGATCGCGGTCAAGGGCGTCGACGCGCCCGTGCTCGCCTCCCGGATCTCCTACGTAGGCGAGCTCGGGTGGGAGCTCTACGTGCCGTTCGCCCAGGCGGCGCAGCTCTGGGACGCGGTGCTGTCGGGCGGCAAGGACCACGGCGCCGTCCCGGTCGGCATCGGCGTCTACGGCAGCACCGGCCGGCTGGAGAAGGGCTACCGCGCGTTCGGCGCCGAGCTCGACGCCGAGCGGACCATCGTCGAGGCCGGGATGCAGCGCCCCAAGGTGAAGGCCGCCGAGTTCGTCGGCCGCGACGCCTACCTCGCCCAGCGCGAGAGCGAGCCGGCCACCGTGCTGTGCACCATGACCGTGGACGACCACACCTCGGCCAGCGGCGTGAAGCGCTACATGCTGGGCGGGGAGCCGATCCTGACCCGCGACGGCGGCACCCTCACCGACGGGCACGGGCACCACCCCTACGTGACCTCCGCCGGGTCCGCGCCGTCGTTGGGCAAGCACATCCTGATGGCCTACCTGCCGCCCGAGGAGGCCACGATCGGCAACCAGCTCGCCGTGTCCTACATGGAGGAGCTCTACCCGGTGACGGTCGGCTCGGTCGACGCGACCCCCCTGCTCGACCCGACCAACGACCGGATCAGGTGACCCGCCGCCATGCCAGGTGAGACCGTGAACGTCCTCGTGGGCGTGAAGCGCGTCCCCGACGTCTCCGGCGAGGTGCTCCTCACCGACGACGGGCAGTCGGTCGACGCGCGCTACGTGGGCTTCACCACCAGCAACCACGAGGCCTGCGCGGTCGAGCTGGCGGTGCAGCTGGCCGCCGGCACCGAGGGCCAGGCCGCTGTGGTGTCCGTGGGCTCCTCCGAGTCCATCGAGCAGATCCGCACCGCGCTCGGCGTCGGGTGCACGGCCGGGGTGCTAGTCGAGGCCGACCCGGTGGCCCTCGGGCCGGCCGACGTGGCCCGTGAGGTCGCCGCCGTGGTCCGCGACCACGAGGCGAGCGGGACGGCGTACGACCTGGTGCTGCTGGGCAACGACGCCGCCGACTCGGGCGACTTCCAGGTCGCGGTCCGGCTGGCCGACCTGCTGGACCGGCCGGTGGTGACCGGCATCCAGACCATCTCGGTGACCGACGGCGTGGCCACCCTGCGCGGCGACGGACCCGACGGGACCGAGACCTTCGAGGTGCCGACCCCGTGCGTGGTCAGCGTGCTGGAGGGCGGCGTCGAGCCGCGCTACCCGACGATCACCGGCCGGATGAAGGCCAAGAAGATCGCGGTCGAGGAGCGCTCGGCTTCCGGGGCCGCCGTCGGCAGCGGCCGGGTGCAGCTCACCCTTCCCCCGCCGGTGCCGAGCTCGGCCGAGATGCTGGGTGAGGGGCCCGAGACCGCCAAGGTCGTCGTCGACCTGCTGCAGAAGCTGGGGGTGGCCCGATGATCGTCGTCTACGTCGAGACCTCGACCGAGGGCGTCCGCGAGGTCTCCCTCGAGGCCGTCACCTTCGCCCGCTCGCTGGCTGCTGCCGGAGGCGGGGTGCCCGTCGACGCTGTCGTCACCGGTCCGCTGGCCGACGGCGTGCAGGCCGAGCTGGCGGCGTACGGCGTGCGCACGGTGCACCACGCCGACGCCGAGGGGTTCGACCGCTACTCCGGCGCCGCGACAGCAGCCGCGGTGGTGGCCGCCCGGGCTGCCGCCGGCGCCGTCGTGGTGATGGCCGGCGGGACCAACCGGGGCAACGAGGTGATGGCCCGCGTCGCCACCAGGCTCGAGGTCGCGATGGCGGCCAACGTGGTCTCCTTCGGCGGGCTCTCGCCGTTCGTGGTGACCCGCCAGGTGGTCGGTGGCGCGGTGCTGGAGGAGATGAACCTGTCCCGACGCCCGGCGGTGCTGACGGTCGCCGGCCACGCCGTCGAGCCGACGCCGGCCGAGGCCGCCGGGCCGGCCGAGCTCACCCCGCTGGCGGTGGAGGTCTCCGAGAAGGACCTGCTGGTCCGGGTCGTCTCCGTCGAGCGCGAGGCCGCCGGCGGCGCCGACGGCCTGAAGTCCGCCCGCGTGGTCGTCGGAGCCGGGCGGGGAGCGGGTGGACCTGATGGGTTCGCCGACGTGATCGAGCTCGCCGAGCTGCTCGGAGGCTCCCTGGGCGTCTCCCGGGTGGTCACGTCCCTGGGCTGGCGCCCGCACCACGAGCAGGTCGGCCAGACCGGCAGCCGGATCGCCCCGGAGATCTACATCCCGTGCGGCATCAGCGGCGCCATCCAGCACTGGGCCGGGTGCGCCAGCTCGAAGGTGATCCTCGCGATCAACACCGACGCCGAGGCGCCGATGATGACCAAGGCGACCTACGCCGTGGTCGGCGACATGCACGAGGTGGTCCCGGCCATCAACGAGGAGATCCGGAGCCGTCGCGCCTGACCGGTCGGGCCCGCGAGGGTGGCGGCCCTACGCTGACCCGGTGAGCAGACGGGCGTGGGCGGTCGGGATGGCCGCTGCCGTCGTCGTGACCGCCGCGGGGACCGTGGCGGTGCCGCGCCTGGTGCCGGAGTGGTTCGCCTCGTGCGGCGAGGACGTGGTCGAGCTGGCCGCGGCCGGCTCCCGCTCCCCGTTCCTGGACGCGACCGGCCGCGCCGAGCAGCCCGACCGGGACCGCGACGCCCTCGTCTCGGCGCTCGACGGAGCCCCGGCGCCCTTCGGCGAGGTGCTCGGCGCTGTCGGCTACCACTACGACCAGTGGGCCCAGATCTCGGCGTTCGAGCAGGGGATCGGCATCCGGACGCGGGACAACCCCGACTTCACCATGCTCGACGACCAGACGCTGCGGCCACGCTGGAGCGTCGAGGTGCGCACCAAGCGGTCGACGTACGACGCCAGCGCGGAGCGGTACCTCGTCACCACCATGCCCGCCGACGGCCCGCCCGACCTGGTCGCGCTCGACGCCGGGACGGGACGCCGTCTGCTGTGCACGACGCTGGGTCGGACCGTCGTACGCCCCGGCGACCCGTTCGCCACCGCTGTGCTCGACGACGAGGACGTCGCCGTGCTGGCTCCCGCGGGTGGCGAGCGCGAGCTCCTCTCCCGCATCGACGGCCGGGACGGCTCGCAGGTCTGGGAACGCACCCTCGACGCGGGCTCCGGGGACTACCTCGGGGAGCTCGCCGAGGGCAAGCTCCTCGTCGGCGGACGCGACCACTTCGGCCTGTTCGACCGAGAGGCCATGGCGGACCGCGCCGCCGGGCCCGCGCTGGTGCTGGTCTCCGCGGACGACGGCAAGACCATCTGGAAGCGCACCCTGCCCGCCCGCACCGACGTGCACGTGGTCGGCACCGACGCCGCCACCGGCACGGCCGTGCTGACCGAGTGGAGCACCCGCGCCGGGACCGCCCTGCTGAAGGCGATCGACGTCGAGGGCAACCAGCTCTGGTACGCCCTCCCGGCACGAGGCACCTTCGACGTCGCCCTGCGCTCGGGACGGATCATCGTGCGAGCCGGGAACCTCTGGTCGGCCTACGACATCACCGGGGGCCGTCGGCTGTGGACGCACACGGTCCCGGCGCAGCCGCAGTTCTTGCCCTACGGCTTCGAGCTGGACAGCATGCCGATGCTCGACGCCGACCACGTCCTGGTCGGCGGCACCACGGCGCTGCACGTGCTCGACCTCGACACCGGCGAGATGACCTCCCCCGCCCCCCTCCCCACCGACGGCATCAACACCACCTACTGGCCCTACCAGCTCGCCGTCAGCCCCGGCCTGGTCGCCGTCGCCACGAACACCGGTGCGGTGGTGCTGCGGCGGGAGTAGCGGGACCGTCCCGCGGTTTCCCACGGTCCCGTGGGAAACCCGAGCTTCCCGTGCTTTGCAAAGGACGGGAAGCTCAGGTTTCGAACGGGAAGCTGGTGCTGGAGGTACGCCGATCCGGCGGATCGGCCACCGCAGCCGGCCGCCCGCCCCAGTGTCGGAGCCTGTTGGTAGACAGGACGGCATGACCACCGCCATCAGCACCCGCGACGAGGCCGAGCAGCACCTGCGCGCGCTGGTCGGCCGGGACGACGCCCGCCTGCACGACGACCAGTGGGCCGCGATCGAGGCCCTGGTCGTGGAGCAGAGCCGGGTGCTGGTCGTGCAGAAGACCGGGTGGGGCAAGTCGGCGGTCTACTTCGTCGCCACGGCGCTGCTGCGCAGCCTGGGTGCCGGGCCGACGGTCATCATCTCCCCGCTCCTCGCGCTGATGCGCAACCAGATCGAGGCGGCCGAGCGGGCGGGCATCCGTGCGGCGACGATCAACTCGACCAACATCGAGGACTGGGCAGCCATCCGCGCGCGTGTCGAGGCCCACGAGATCGACGTCCTGCTGGTCAGCCCGGAGCGGCTGAACAACCCGCAGTTCCGCGACGAGGTGCTGCCACAGCTGACCGAGACGGCCGGCCTGCTGGTGGTCGACGAGGCGCACTGCATCTCCGACTGGGGCCACGACTTCCGCCCCGACTACCGGCGCATCCGGCAGATGCTCACCACCCTCCCCGACGGCATCCCGGTCCTCGCCACGACCGCCACGGCCAACGCGCGGGTCACCGGCGACGTCGCCGAGCAGCTCGGCACCGACGTGCTCGTCCTGCGCGGGTCGCTGGACCGCGAGTCGCTGCACCTCGCCGTGCTCCAGCTCGAGCGACCTGAGGAGCGGCTGGCCTGGCTGGGCGAGCACCTCGGCGAGCTCGACGGGTCCGGGATCATCTACACGCTCACCGTCGCCGCCACCCAGGAGGTCGCCGAGCACCTGCGCTCGCACGGCCACGCCGTCGCGGCGTACTCCGGCAAGACCGAGACCACCGAGCGGCTCAGCCTCGAGCAGGACCTGCTCGCGGGCCGGCTCAAGGCGCTGGTCGCCACCAGCGCCCTCGGCATGGGGTTCGACGCGCGGCTCGGGTTCGTGATCAACCTCGGTGCCCCGTCCTCGCCGGTGGCCTACTACCAGCAGGTCGGACGTGCCGGTCGCGGCACCGACCGGGCCACGGTCGTGCTGATGCCCGCGCACGAGGACCGCGACATCTGGCGCTACTTCGCCTCGCTGGCCTTCCCGCCCGAGCAGCACGTGCGCACCACGCTGCGCACCCTCGCGGAGCACGGCGGCCCGATGTCCACGGCGGCGCTGGAGACCCACGTCGACCTGAGCCGCACCCGCCTCGAGACCATGCTCAAGGTGCTCGACGTCGACGGCGCGGTGAACCGCGTCCGCGGCGGCTGGACCGCCACCGGCCAGGACTGGGTCTACGACCAGGACCGCTACGAGCGGGTGGCCGCGGCACGCCGGGACGAGCAGTCGGCGATGCTCGCCTACGTCGCGACCGACGGATGCCGGATGCGATTCCTGCGCGAGCAGCTCGACGACCCGGGGGCCGCGGACTGCGGCCGTTGTGACAACTGCACCGGCGTCGCCCCGACCCGCGACGTCTCCGGCACGGCCCTCGAGGAGGCCGGTCAGCTGCTACGTCGACCGGGCGTCACCATCGCGGCACGCAAGATGTGGCCCTCCGCGCTCAGCAACCTCGGCATCGACCTCAAGGGCAAGATCACCGATGCCGCCGAGGAGGGCCGGGCGGTCGGTCGGCTCACCGACCTCGGGCACGGCCAGGCCCTGCGTGAGCTGTTCCGCCCCGAGACCCCTGACGGCCCCGCCCCCCGGAGCCTGGTCGCGGCCCTGCTGCAGGTGCTCGGCGACTGGGCGCCGAGCTGGTCGGCACGCCCGACCGGGGTCGCCTACGTCGAGTCGGCACGGCGTCCGCAGCTGACCCGTGACCTGGCCGAGGGGCTGGCACGGACCATGCAGCTGCCGCTCGTCGCTCGCTGGCAGATCGTCGACCCGGAGGTCTCGCCCGGGCAGGGAGCCGCCAACTCCGCCCAGCGGGTCGCCGCCGTCGGGCGACGGTTCGCCCTGACGGTGGATGAGCCTCTCGACGGGGGTCCGGTGCTGCTGGTCGACGACCTCGTCGGCACCGGCTGGACCCTGACGATGGCCGCGAGGGCGCTCCGCGCTGCCGGCGCCGGGTCCGTGCTGCCGGTCGCGCTCGGCACCGAGTCCTGACCCCCGCCAGGTCCAGCAGGACCGGGCACTGGTCGGACCCCGCCGCGACGCCTATCGTCAGTGCGATGGCCTGATCCGGCGGCGGGAGGTGGTCGATGACCCTGACCAGGGGCGCGGTGACGACCCGCCTGGCGCTCGGCATCCTGGGCCCGCTCGTCGCCAGCCTCGACGATGAGCCCGTCAGCCTGGGCGGCCAGCGCCAACGCAGCGTGCTGGTCGCGCTGCTGCTGGCGCGTGGACGCGTGCTCTCGACCGACCGGCTCACCGAGGCGGTCTGGGCCGGCGGAGCGCCGCCCAGCGCGAACGCCTCCCTGCACGCCTACGTCTCCCACCTGCGTCGCCGGCTGGAGCCGGACCGCCCCGCACGGTCCCCCGCCACGGTCCTGGTGAGCCACGGCAACGGTTACGCGCTGCGGGTGCCCACGGAGGCCGTGGACGCCTGGCGGTTCGAGGACCTGGTGCGCACGTCGAGCGCGCTCGGCGACCCCCTCGCCAGGGTCGCCGCCCTGGATGCGGCACTGGGGCTCTGGCGCGGTGAAGCGATTGCGGAGTACGCCGACCAGGACTGGGCCCGCCCGGACGCACACCGGTTGACCGAGCTGCACGGGCTGGCCCGGGAGCAGCTGCTGGCAGCCCGGCTGGACGCGGGCGAGAGCTCGATCCTGGTTCCGGAGATCGAGTCGCTGCTGGCCGAGGCGCCGCTCCGTGAAGAGCGGTGGCGACTCCTCGCCCTCGCGCTCTACCGCTCGCACCGTCAGGCCGACGCGCTGGCCACCCTGCGCCGGGCCCGCACCATGCTGGGTGAGGAGCTCGGCGTCGACCCGGGTCCGGCGCTGCGCTCCCTGGAGGCCGAGGTGCTGGCCCAGTCCCAGCGCCTGGACGCGCCGGTCCCCGCCGCAGCTCTCCCTGCCACGGCGGTCTCGGTCACGGCGGTCTCGCTCACAGGCCCACACCAGGCACCGGGTGACGAGCTCGTCGACCGCGAGACCGAGATGGGTCACCTCCGCGAGACCGTTCGCGGCATCCGCGCCGGCCGCTCCGGCTTGGTGGTGATCTCGGGCCCGGCGGGCATCGGGAAGACGAGGCTGCTCGACGAGGTGAAGGCGGCCGCGTCGGCGGCGGGCGCGTTGGTGCTGTCGGCGCGCGGCAGCCAGCTCGAGAAGGAGTTCGGCTTCGGCGCCGTACGCCAGCTGTTCGAACCCGCGTTGGCTCGCAGCGACCGGGACGACCTTCTCGACGGGGCCGCCGCCGCTGCTCGCGGGGTCTTCGACGCCACCCAGACCCCCGACCA
This sequence comes from uncultured Actinomycetota bacterium, assembly GCA_963791105.1. GTDB lineage: Bacteria > Actinomycetota > Actinomycetes > Propionibacteriales > Nocardioidaceae > Marmoricola. Next base: position 529,888 of record CAWBRA010000008.1, read on the forward strand.
CCGCGCGGAGGGGGTGTTCGGAGTGCTCCACGGCCTCTACTGGCTCGCCGTCAACGCGAGCGGACGCCAACCGCTGCTGCTGGCCGTGGACGACCTGCAGTGGTGTGACACCGGCTCGCTGCGCTTCCTGGCCTACCTGGTGCGCCGGGTAGAGGGCCTGGCCGTGACCGTGGTCGCCACCGTCCGCACCGGCGAGGAGTACGCCGACGGACTCGTGGCCGAGCTGACCGGAGAGCCGACCGCGCAGTCGGTGCGCCCGGGACCGCTGTCCCCCGCCGGCGTCGGCGACCTGGTCCGTGCACGGCTCGGCGAGGGGGCCGATCTCCACTTCATCAACGCCTGCCACCACACCACCGGGGGCAACCCCTTGCTGCTGCTCCAGCTGCTCCGGGCCCTCGCCACGGACCGGGTACCGCCCGACGCCGCACACGCGGACATCGTTCGCGCGATCGGTTCCCGGGCGGTGTCGAGCATGGTGCTGCTCCGGTTCTCGAGACTGCCCGAGCACAGTCGTGAGGTGGCACGCAGCGTCGCCGTGCTCGGCGACGGGGCTTCGCTGCCGGTGGTCGCCGCGTTGACCGGGCTGTCCGACGATGAGACCGCCGTGGCGGTGGCCGCGCTCGCTCGCGCCGAGCTGCTGCGGGACACCTCGCCGCTGGGGTTCGTGCACCCGCTGGTGGAGGGGGCGGTCTACGGCGACATCCCGCTCGGCGAGCGAGAGCTCGCCCACGAGCGTGCGGCCGGCGTCCTCTCCTCCTTCGGCGCCTCCCCCGAGCAGGTCGCCGCCCAGCTGCTCCTGGTGCCGGCCCGCGCGGACGCAGGCGTCGTCCGGACCCTCCAGGAGGCGGCAGCCCGCGACGCGCTGCGCGGGTCGGCGGAGAGTGCGGCGCGCTACCTGCGGCGCGCGGTCCTGGAGCCTCCTCCCGCCGCGGACCTTCCGGAGATCCTGCTGGAGCTCGGCACGCTCGAGGCGATGACCGACGGGCACGCGGCCGTCACCGACCTGACCGCTGCCTGCTCCGGGCTCCGCGAACCACGCCTGCGGGCCCGGGCGAGCGTCATCTTGTCCCGGACCCTCATCTTCGCGGGCGAGCGGGGCGCCGCCAGCATCTGCGCCAGGTCAGCGATCGACCGCCTGCCCGACGATCTCGCCGACGAGCGGCAGGCGCTGCTGGCGATGGAGCGCATCGGTGGCTACATGCACGACCTCCCCCCGGAGAAGTACGCCGCGTCGGTGCGCCCGGAGGTGCACGGTCGCGGCACCGGTGCCCGGGCGCTGTCCGCGACGCTGGCGTGGGAGGACGTGATCTCCGGTGAGCACCGGGACCGCGCGCTCCAGCTGGCCCGGTTCGCGGTCGCCGACGATCGGCTCCGTGCCGTCGACGCCGGGCTGTCGTGGGTCGTCGCCGGGATCGTGATGGAGCTCTGCGGCGAGGACACCGTCGGCTACTGGAACGAGTGCCTGCACGACTCCTACCAGCGCGGGGCGCTGTTCGGCGTGCTGGGCTCACACCTGTGGCTCGGCTTCGCCCAGTGGAGACGTGGGGAGCTCCGCGAGGCGATGCAGTCCATGGCCAACTGCCGCGAGCAGCACCAGCTCTGGGGCGAGACCACGCTGGGTCAGCCCTACGTCGACGGGTTCGCGGTCCGGATCCTGCTCGACCGGGGCGACCTGGCCGGAGCCCGCCGGCAGCTCGACGAGGCCAGGACACGGAACCGCTTCGGTGAGGGTGTCCGCCTCTTCGGGGAGGCGGAGGCGGCTGTGCTCCTGACCGAGGGGCGACCCGACGCTGCCCTGGACGCGCTGGAGTCGGTCGAGAACGAGATGGCGATCGTGGCCAACCCGGCCTGGCGTCCCTGGCGCTCGGACCGCGCCGTGGTCCTGTCCGCGTTGGGTCGGCACGACGAAGCACGCTCGCTCGTCGAGACCGAGCTCGAGCTGGCCCGCCGGTGGGGGCTGCCCGACCTCGTCGGCCGCACCACGCGCATCCTCGGCGAGCTCGGCCCCCCGGGCCAGGACCCGCACGGACCGGACCCCGAGCAGGTCGACCTGCTGCGCGAGGCCGTCTCCCTGCTGGCCGAGGGGACGCACCGCCTCGAGCACGCGCGTGCCCTGACCGCGCTCGCGGAGGCGCTGATCCGCCGCGGGCAGGACGGCCCGGAGGCGCGAGCCGCGCTGACCATGGCACTCCCGATCGCCGACCGCTGTGCGGCGTACGGGCTGCGCGCGCGGGTGGCCGCGAGGCTCGGCGAGCTGGGGGTGCGGGTCTCGCCTGAGCCGTCGGCCCGCTCCACCCTGACCACCACCGAGCGTCACATCGCGGCCCAGGCGGTCCACGGCGTGCCCGTGCAGGCCATCGCGGAGTCGCTGTTCCTCACCCCGCACATGGTGCGGCAGAGCATCACGTCGGTGTCCGAGCGGCTCGGCGTCACCGACTTCGCCGGTCTCGAGGCGGCGCTCGCCGAGCTCTGAGCCGTGGCGCCACCCCGGTCCCGCACGCGGGTCCGGGGGTCTCAAGTCTGCGCCAAGTGCCCGCCAAGCGCGCGGGTGCAGCGTGAGCGGATCACCAGCCCACGATCAGGAGTCACCATGACCATCGAGTCCACAACCCCCTCGACCCGCGCATCCGTGCTGCAAGGTCTGTGCGGCGGCGCCGTCCACCTGCCCGGTGACGCCGGCTACGACGACGCCCGGCTTCCGTGGAACGTCGCGGTCGACCAGCGCCCTGCCGCGGTGGCCTACCCCGCCAGCGCCGAGGAGGTGGCCGAGGTCGTCCGGGCCGCCCGGCGCGCAGGGCTGCGCGTCGCCGCGCAGAGCACCGGCCACAACGCCGGCCCGCTGGCTCCACTCGACGACGCCGTCCTCGTCCGCACCTCCGCGATGCGCAGCGTGACCATCCACCCCGAGAGCCAGGTGGCCCGGGTCGAGGGCGGTGCCCTGTGGCTCGATGCCGTCGAGGCAGCAGCCGAGCACGGCCTGAGCACCCTCCACGGATCCTCGCCGGACGTGGGCATCGCCGGGTACAGCCTGGGCGGCGGGATGGGGTGGTACGCCCGCAAGCTCGGACTGGCCACCAACAGCGTGACCGCGTTCGAGCTCGTGGACGCCGACGGCGAGCTGGTTCGCGCCGACGCGCAGAACCACCCGGACCTGTTCTGGGCGCTGCGTGGCGGCGGCGGCAGCTTCGGCGTCGTCACGGCGATCGAGTTCCGTCTCTTCGACTTCGACACGGCGTACGCCGGATGGCTGGTCTGGGACCAGAAGGACGCCGAGAAGGTGCTCCGACGCTGGGCCCAGTGGAGCCCCGACGCCCCCGACGAGGTGACCACGTCGTTCCGGATGATGAACCTGCCACCCCTGCCGGAGCTGCCCGAGCGGTTCCGGGGCCGACAGCTCGTCGTGATCGACGGAGCGGTGCTCGACACCGATGAGCGCGCCGAGGAGATCCTCGCGCCGCTGCGCGAGCTCGAGCCGGAGATGGACACCTTCGCGCGCGTCCCTGCTTCCTCACTGGTCCGTCTGCACATGGACCCGGAGGGCCCGACGCCCGGCGTCTCCGGCACGGCGCTCCTCGAAGCGCTGCCCGAGCTGGCGGTCGAGGCCTTCCTCGCGCTCACCGGACCGGACTCCGGGTCCTCGCTGCTGCTCGCCGAGCTGCGCCAGCTCGGCGGCGCGCTCGGCCGGCCCGCCGCGGGTGGCGGGGCGCTGTCGATGGTCGAGGGACAGTTCCTGCTCTTCGCCGCGACCATCGCTGCCACACCGGAGCTGGCGCACCAGGGACGGGCAGACGCGTCGGCCCTGGTGGACGCGCTCGCGGCGTACGCCAACGGTCGCAACTACCTCAACTTCGCCGAGGATCCGGTGAAGGTGGCCGACTCCTACCCGGCGCAGACCTGGCGACGGCTGCAGTCGGTCCGCGCGCAGTACGACCCCGAGGGCGTGTTCCTGGCGAACCACCCCGTGACCCCGGACGTGACCGCCGGCTGAGCCGCGCTCCTGCTCGGACTCGCGGGTAACCGCGAGTCCGGGCAGGATGGACGTCATGGACCAGGTCCCCGAACCCACCCCGAAGAAGAAGCGCCGCGCGGCGACGAGCGGCTCCTACTCGATCACCATGCGGCTGCACACCCACGTGGACCCAGCCGTGGTGGGCCGGATCGCCACCTGCATCGCCAGCGAGGGCGGCATCGTCACCGCACTCGACGTGGCCGAGTCCCGGCACGATCGCGTCATCGTCGACGTGACCTGCTCCGCGACCGACTCCGAGCACGCCGAGGAGATCGTGGCCGAGGTGCGCAACCTCGACGGCGTGACCGTGCACAAGGTCTCCGACCGGACCTTCCTGCTGCACATCGGCGGCAAGATCGAGGTCAGCTCGAAGGTCCCGTTGCGCACCCGCGACGACCTCTCGATGGCCTACACCCCGGGCGTGGGCCGGGTCAGCATGGCGCTCTACGAGCACCCCGAGGACGTCTCCCGGCTCACCATCAAGGGCAACAGCGTCGCGGTGGTCACCGACGGGTCGGCGGTCCTCGGCCTCGGCAACATCGGACCCGGCGCGGCCCTGCCCGTGATGGAGGGCAAGGCGGCACTGTTCAAGCGGTTCGCGAACATCGACGCCTGGCCGATCTGCCTGGACACCCAGGACACCGACCTGATCGTCGAGGTGGTGGCGGCGATCGCCCCCGGGTTCGGTGGCATCAACCTGGAGGACATCGCGGCCCCCCGATGCTTCGAGATCGAGCGTCGGCTGCGTGAGCGCCTGGACATCCCGGTGTTCCACGACGACCAGCACGGCACCGCCATCGTGGTGCTCGCTGCCCTGACCAACGCGCTGCGCTGCATCGAGCGCGACCTGCCCGACGTGCGGATCGTGGTGGCCGGAGCCGGAGCCGCCGGTACGGCGATCGTGACCCTCCTGCTCGCCGCCGGCGCCGGTGACGTCGTGGTGTGGGACCGCGAGGGCTGTCTGTCCGCCGACGACCCGGACCTGTCCCCGGCGAAGGCCGAGCTGGCCAGCCGGACGAACCCCCGTCGCGTGCGCGGGGACCTGCACGCCGGCCTGGTCGACGCCGACGTGTTCATCGGGGTCAGCGGGCCGGGACTGCTCGAGGCCGAGTGGATCAAGGACATGGGCCCGAAGCCGATCGTGTTCGCGCTGGCGAACCCCGATCCGGAGATCGACCCCGCCGATGCGGCGATGCACGCCGCGGTCGTGGCCAGCGGTCGAAGCGACTATCCCAACCAGATCAACAACGTGCTCGCGTTCCCGGGCGTCTTCCGCGGGCTGCTCGACGCGCGCGCCAGTGACGTCACCACCGAGATGCTGCTCCGTGCCGCGACCGCGATCGCGCTGTGCGTGACCGACGAGGAGCTCAACGCCAGCTACATCATTCCCAGCGTCTTCGACGACAAGGTGCCCAAGGCCGTGGCCCGGGCGATCCGGGGCGACGGCTGAGGCCGCTCACCCCAGCATGGAGGCGTACGCCGCCTCCAGCTCCTCGCTCATCGCGGCACCCCCGTGCCCTTCGCCCTCGACCACGACGAGGCGGCTGCCCGGCCAGCGGCGGTGCAGCTCCCACGCCGTGTCCAGCGGGCCGCTCACGTCGAGACGTCCGTGGATCAGCACGGCGGGGAGATGGGTGACGGCGTCGAGCCCGTCGAGGACGCCGGACTCGCCGAGCCAGGCGGTGTGTGCCCAGTTGTTGACCACGTGCGTGGCCATCAGCAGCTGAGACTCGGGATCCAGCACCGCGAGGTGGGGCGTGTGCGCCGGGTCCAGCGAGACGTGCGCGTCCTCCCAGTCGCACCACGCCCGCGCGGCCGCTGCCCGCACGTCGGGGTCGGGGTCGGTCAGCCGCTCGAGACAGGCGTCCAGCAGTGGCTGCCCGGGTCGGCGGCCCGATGCCGCCTCGAGCTCGGCCCATTCACGCGGGAAGATCCGACCGACTCCCTCGCTGATCCACTCGATCTCGCGACGTGCCGAGGTGGTCACGGCCACGAGGACGATCCCGGTGACCCGGTCGGGGTGCGCCTCGGCGTACGCGAGGGCCAGGGTCGAGCCCCATGAGCCTCCTGAGACCAGCCATCGCTCGATGCCCAGGTGCTCCCTGAGCCTCTCGAGGTCGCGGACCATCTGCTGGGTCGTCAGGGTGCCTAGGTCGAAGCCTGGCTCGGTGGCCAGCGGACGACTACGCCCGCAGGCGCGCTGGTCGAGGCCGACGACGAGCCACGCCTCGGGGTCCAGCCGGCGACGGTACCCCTCGCCCAGGCCGCTGCCCGGCCCTCCGTGAAGCCACACCATCGGCCTGCCCGCGGGGTTGCCGGAGGCCTCCCACCAGATCTGGGCGCCGCCCTCCGCGTCGAGCAGTCCGGAGGCGTGGGGCCGGAGCGGCGGGAAGGTCATGGGCTCAGGCTAGAGGGCGTCCGGACAGGCCGCGGGGCGCCGGGAGGACCTGTCGGCGCCACCGGCTAGGTTCGACGCTGAGGTCAGGGAGGCGAGTCGGGCACGTGAGCTTCGTTCCGTTGCAGGGCCGCGCGACCTGGGTGCCCAGCCACCCTCCGCGGATGAGCGAGATCGAGTTCTCCGGTCCTGCCCGCACGATCCGGATGCCGATGCGTGGCGCCATCCCGGTGCTGACCCGCGCGATCCGCGTCGAGGACGCGCACCCGTCCGTGGGTCTGCTCAGTGGAGCGACCCTGCTCGCGATGAAGCTGGTCGCGGCCGGTCGGGTGCGGCTCTCCGAGACCGGCGACTCCTGGCGCGTGGGTCCGCTCCAGCCCGAGGACGACGACCGGCTGCGCGCGCTCGCGACCGCCCGCGCCCACGGCGACACCTCCGCCGAGGAGGCCGAGGACCTGATCCGGCAGCTGCTCGACGCCGTCGCGGACACGATGGCGCGGCCGCCCTCGGCGCCGGTGGTGGCCGAGCGCGGTGGTGCCGACCGGGCCGATCGGAGAGCCTCAGCCGAGCAGGACGATTCCGACCTCCCCGAGCAGGTCCGGATCACCCTGCGCGTCGAGGCGCCGTCGGAGGTCCTCGAGGGTGGCGGCGTGGTCGTGGTGCTCCAGGCGCACGAGGTGGACGACGACACTCACGTCGTCGACGCCGACCGGCTCTGGCTGGGCGAGGACCACGGGTTCTCCCGTCGGGCCCGGGTCAACCTCAGCGTGGCCCTGCGCCGGGCCGTGGCGGTGTGGCCGCCGCTCGACCGGCTCCAGCGTCAGCAGGTGCCCGACCGGATGGTGCTCGAGGCCGACGAGCTCGCCGACCTGCTCGAGACCGGGCTGGAGGCGCTCGACCGCGCGGGGATCGACGTGTTCTGGCCACGGGGCCTGCGCGGCGAGCTGATCCCCCAGGCACGCGTCGAGGTGGCCTCGGGTCCGCGGGATGGTCCGCTGGTCGAGGGCCTCTTCGGCCCCGGCGCGATGTTCGAGTTCGACTGGCGGCTGGCCCTCGGCAGCGAGACGCTCACCGACGACGAGATGGCGGCCCTGGCCGAGGCCACCACGCCCGTGATCCGGCTGCGGGACAACTGGATGATCATCGACCCGGTCGTGGCCCGACGGGCACGCAAGCGGGTGGAGCAGCGCAAGCGGACCCTCAAGCCCGTCGTCGCCCTGCAGTCGGCCCTGACCGGCACCATCGAGCTCGACGGCGAGACCGTCGAGGTGCATCCGGGCGCGACGCTGCTCGCGCTGCGCGAACGCATCGTGGGAGCGGCTGTCGCCACCCCGATGGACACACCGGCGAGCCTGGACGCGACCCTGCGCGACTACCAGCGACACGGCCTCACCTGGCTGGCCGAGCTCACCGGGGCCGGGCTCGGGGCGTGCCTGGCCGACGACATGGGGCTGGGCAAGACCATCACCCTGATCGCGCTGCACCTGCACCGCCGTCAGCGCCGGCTGGCGCATGGACCGACCCTGATCGTCTGCCCGGCCAGCCTGATGGGCAACTGGGAGGCCGAGATCCACCGGTTCGCGCCGGGTGTCGGCGTACGCCGCTTCCACGGCGCCGCGCGCGACCTCGGCGGGCTGGACGCCGGGGGCGACTCCGGGTTCGTGCTCACCACCTACGGCACCATGCGGCGCGACCACACCACCCTGGCCCAGGTCCAGTGGGACCTCGTGGTCGCCGACGAGGCGCAGCACATCAAGAACGCGACGTCCTCGACGGCGCGCAACCTGCGCACGATCCACTCGCGGTGCCGGGTCGCCCTGACCGGCACCCCGGTGGAGAACAACCTGACCGAGCTCTGGGCGATCCTCGACTGGGCCACGCCCGGCCTGCTCGGCTCGCGCAACGCGTTCCGCAAGGTCTGGGCCGCCCCGATCGAGAGCGGCGTCGACCCGGCCGTGGCCCGGAGGTTCGCCCAGCTGGTGGAGCCGTTCCTGCTCCGCCGCCGCAAGTCCGACCCGGGCATCGCGCCCGAGCTGCCGGCGAAGACCGAGACCGACCACCTGATCGGGCTGACCCGCGAGCAGGTGGTGCTCTACGAGGCGCTGGTGCGTGAGTCGATGGACCGGATCGAACGGGCCGACGAGGACGCCCGCCGCGGGCTGGTGCTGGCCCTGCTGACCGGGCTCAAGCAGATCTGCAACCACCCCGCGCACTACCTGCGCCAGTCCGGCGGCCGGCTCAAGGGACGCTCGGAGAAGCTCGACCTCACCGACGAGCTGCTCGGCACCATCCTCGCCGAGAACGGCTCGGTGCTGGTCTTCACCCAGTACGTCGCCATGGCTCGGCTGCTCGAACGACACTTCGCCGCCGCCTCGATCCCGACCCTGTTCCTGCACGGCGGCACCCCCGTGCGCGCCCGGGAGCAGATGGTGCGCGACTTCCAGGCCGGGGCCGCTCCGGTCTTCCTGCTCTCCCTCAAGGCCGGCGGCACCGGGCTCAACCTGACCCGCGCCGACCACGTGATCCACTTCGACCGCTGGTGGAATCCCGCGGTCGAGGACCAGGCCACGGACCGCGCCCACCGGATCGGGCAGACCCGGGCGGTCCAGGTGCACCGCCTGGTCACCGAGGGCACCATCGAGCAGCGCATCGCCCAGCTGCTCACCCACAAGCGCAGCCTGGCCGACTCGGTGCTCGGCTCCGGCGAGGTCGCGCTCACCGAGCTGAGCAACGACGAGCTCCGCGACCTCGTCACCCTCAAGGCCCCGGCCGGCTCCACCGACGACCATGCCTGACCCGATCGTGCTTCCCCGGCTGTCCCGGACCCGCGGGTCGGCAGCACGCAGCTCGACCTGGTGGGGACGGGCGTTCGTGCGCTCCTTCGAGGAGCTGACCGTCGACGCCGGCGACCTCGTCGCCGCTCGGGCGCTGGCCCGCTCGGGTCGGCTCGGCGCCATCGTGGTGATCGAGGCGATGGCCTCCGCCGTGAGCGACCCGGGAGGCGACCGGCCCCGGATGGCGCAGGTGAAGGTCGCCCGCCTCGACGATGCCGGCTGGACCGCCTTCGCCCGGGAAGCGGCGAGGGAGAGCGGCTACGCCGCGGCCATGGAGGCCGGCGAGCTGCCCACCGACCTGGTCGAGCACGCCGACGAGGCCGGCGTCGAGCTGCTCCCGGGCCCCGGTGACATCGACACCGCCTGCGAGTGCGACGCCTGGGCCCACCCGTGCGTGCACGCCCTGGCCCTGCTCTACCAGCTCGCCTGGCAGGTCGACCGCGATCCCTACGTGCTGCTGCTGCTGCGCGGTCGCACTCGCGAGGCTCTGCTCGCCGAGATCGCCCGGCTGGCCTCCGGCGCGGCTCCCCCGGGGATCGTCGAGCGCGAGGAGGCACGCGTCCGGGCGGCCCAGGTCCTCGCCCTCGCCGAGCAGGCGCCCGCCGGCCATGGTCTGGCCGACGCCGCCGTCGCGGCGTACGACGAAGCGGTGTCGCGCCTGCTCTGAGGGGGCAGCGCCACCCGTCAGGAGCAGCCGAGCGCCCGGCAGGCCATCCCGGCGAGGAGCGTGCGCATCTCCTCGGGAGGGAGGAAGACGCTGTGCGGGGTGGAGTTCAGCAGCCCGAAGGTCGCGTGCACGCTGGCCCGCGCCTGCTTGGGGGTGAGGTCGGTGTCGATCGCGCGCAGCTGCTTGACCCACACCTCGACGTACTTGCGCTGGGTCTCGCGCACCTTCTCGCGCGCCTCGATCGGCAGCACCGCCCAGTCCCGGTCCTGGACGACGATCAGGGCCTTGTGGTCCAGCGCGAACGTCACGTGCCAGTCGATCAACGCGTGCAACGCCTCGACCGGCGAGCCGGCCTCGCGCACCCGCTGCCTGCCCACCGTGAGCAGCTCGTCGCTGATGCTGACCAGCATCTCGGCGAGCACTGCGTCCTTGGACCGGAAGTGCCGGTAGAGCGCCGGCCCGGAGAATCCGCAGGCGGCGCCGAGCTCGGCGATCGAGACCCCGTGGAAGCCCTTCTCCGCGAACAGCTCGGCCGCGATGGCCATGATCTGCTCGCGTCGGGTCGTGGCAGGCTGGGTGGTCACGCAGCACAGGATAGTCACGGATGTTAACGACCGCTAACATGAGGCTCGACCTGAGGAGGGGACGTGGCGGACACCACAACCGGCGGCATGCAACAGCTGGTCGACGAGCTGCGTGAGCGCACCGCCCGCGTGTGGCAGGGCGGCTCGGAGGCGGCGCGCAAGAAGCACACCGATCGCGACAAGATGCTGGCCCGTGACCGCATCGACACGTTGCTCGACCCCGGCAGCCCGTTCCTGGAGCTGAGCCCGCTCGCCGCCTACGGGATGTACGCCGCCGGCAAGGACGGCCAGAGCGACGACTACGCCGTTCCGAGCGCCAGCATCGTCACCGGCATCGGCCGGGTCGAGGGCCGCGAGTGCGTCATCGTCGCCAACGACGCCACGGTCAAGGGCGGCACCTACTACCCGATCACGGTCAAGAAGCACCTGCGCGCCCAGGAGGTGGCCAAGGCCAACAAGCTCCCGTGCATCTACCTCGTCGACTCCGGCGGCGCGTTCCTGCCGATGCAGGACGACGTCTTCCCGGACCGCGACCACTTCGGCCGGATCTTCTTCAACCAGGCGAACCTCTCCGCCGAGGGCATCCCCCAGATCGCCGCCGTGATGGGTTCCTGCACGGCGGGCGGCGCCTACGTCCCGGCCATGTCCGACGAGACCGTCATCGTCAAGGACCAGGGCACGATCTTCCTCGGCGGGCCACCCCTGGTGAAGGCGGCGACCGGCGAGGTGGTCACGGCCGAGGACCTCGGTGGCGGCGACGTGCACGCACGCAAGTCCGGGGTGGTGGACCACCTGGCCGAGGACGACGCCCACGCGCTCGCGATCATCCGGTCGATCATCGCGACACTCCCTCCGCAGTCCGCGGGGTCTCGACCGGGTGCCACGACTGAGGCGCGGCCCGCCGGCCCGGTCGAGGAGCCGGTCAAGGACCCACGCGAGCTCTACGACGTGGTCCCGACCGACACCCGCACGCCGTACGACGTGCGCGAGGTGATCACCCGGATCGTGGACGGCAGCCGGTTCCACGAGTTCAAGCAGCTCTACGCGGAGACGCTGGTCTGCGGCTTCGCGAAGGTCTGGGGCTACGACGTCGGCATCGTGGCCAACAACGGGATCCTGTTCTCCGAGTCGGCCCGCAAGGGGGCGCACTTCATCGAGCTGTGCAACCAGCGCCGGACGCCGATCGTGTTCCTGCAGAACATCTCCGGCTTCATGGTCGGCAAGGAGTACGAGAACACCGGCATCGCCCGCGACGGGGCCAAGCTGGTCACCGCTGTCGCCTGCTCGGTGGTCCCGAAGTTCACGGTGGTCATCGGCGGCTCGTTCGGTGCCGGCAACTACGGCATGTGCGGCCGCGCCTACGACCCGCGCTTCCTGTGGATGTGGCCCAACGCCCGGATCTCGGTGATGGGCGGGGAGCAGGCCGCCAGCGTGCTCGCCACGGTCAAGCGCGACGGCATCGAGGCCAAGGGCGGCGACTGGTCGGCCGAGGAGGAGGAGTCCTTCAAGGCGCCGATCCGGGACCAGTACGAGCACCAGGGCTCGCCGTACTACTCAACGGCCCGGCTCTGGGACGACGGGATCATCGACCCGCTCGACACCAGACGGGTCCTCGGCATGGGCCTCGCCGCTGCGGCGAACGCCCCGGTCCCCCCGCCCTCCTACGGCATCTTCAGGATGTGACGTGACTCCACCTCTCAAGGACTCGTTCTCCATGACGGGATTCGACACCCTTCTCGTGGCCAACCGGGGCGAGATCGCCCGCCGGGTGATCCGCTCGGCGAAGGCCCGCGGCCTGCGCACCGTGGCGGTCTACTCCGACGCCGACCGTCAGGCCGCCCACGTGCGCGAGGCAGACCTGGCCTGTCGGATCGGCCCGACCCCCGCCAGCCAGTCCTACCTCGACATCGAGGCGATCCTCGCTGCTGCCCGGGCCAGTGGCGCCCAGGCGATCCACCCCGGCTACGGGTTCCTCTCCGAGCGTGCAGAGTTCGCGCGCGCCGTGGTCGAGGCCGGTCTCGTGTTCGTCGGCCCGTCGGCCGACGTGATGGACCAGATGGGTCGCAAGGACCGCGCCCGGGTGATCGCGGTCGAGGCCGGCGTGCCGGTCGTCCCGGACCACCCCGTCGACGTCACCGACCTCACCGAGGACGAGTTCCCGATCCTGGTGAAGGCCGCGGCCGGGGGCGGCGGCAAGGGGATGCGCGTCGTCCGCAAGGGGGCGGACCTCGCCGAGGCGATCGACTCGGCCCGTCGGGAGGCGCAGAGCTCCTTCGGCGACGACACCCTGCTGATCGAGAGGTACGTCGAGAACGGCCGCCACGTCGAGGTGCAGGTGCTCGCCGACGCGCACGGGAACGTCGTCCACCTCTTCGAGCGCGACTGCTCCGCGCAGCGCCGTCACCAGAAGGTGATCGAGGAGGCCCCCTCCCCGAGTGTGACCCCGGAGGTCCGGGAGGTGCTCACCACGGCTGCCGTGGCGCTCACCAGGCAGGTCGGCTACGTCAACGCGGGGACGGTGGAGTTCCTCGTGGACCCGGCCCGCGGCGCCGACGGCGTCTACTTCCTGGAGATGAACACCCGTCTCCAGGTCGAGCACCCGGTCACCGAGCTGGTCGTCGGTGTCGACCTCGTCGACCTCCAGCTGGCCATCGCCGCCGGGGAGCCGCTGCCGTTCACCCAGGACGACCTGAGCTGCACCGGGCACGCCATGGAGGCACGGGTCTACGCCGAGGACGCCTTCAACGGCTTCCTGCCCCAGGCCGGGACAGCGACGATCGTGCACTGGTCGGACCTGGCCCGCAACGACGAGGCACTCGCCAGCGGGCAGACCGTCAGCACGTCCTACGACCCGATGCTGGGCAAGGTGATCGTGCACGGCCCCACCCGCGAGGCCGCCCGCAAGAAGCTCGTCGCGGCGCTGGACGACACCGCGGTGATCGGCCTGACCACGAACACCGGGTTCCTGCGCGAGCTCGCGGCGAGCGACGCCTTCCGAGACTCGAGCATCGACACCGGCTGGCTGGACCGCCACCCGGAGGGAATCCGGCTCCCCGAGGACGACGTGGCAGCAGTCTTCGCGGCCTGGATCGTGGCTCAGGACGCGCCCCGCGACCAGAGCCCCTTCGGCGTCGGCGACGGCTGGCGCTCGGCCGGGCCCCCAGCGCCTGTCGTCGTGGAGCTCGACGAACGCTGGCTCGTCTCCGCCGACGAGGTCGTCGGCCCGTCCGGCACCCACGCCGTGGCCCAGGTGGACCGCGACCGCGAGGTCGTGCGGCTGGAGATCGACGGAGTCGTCCTCGAGGCCGTCGTCGTCGTCCGAACGCACCTGGTCGAGGTGGCCCACCGCGGGCACTCCCGCCGGTTCACCCGGCCGGACGCGTTCGGTCCCGGCAGCGGCGCCGGCCTCAGCGACGGTACCCTGCTGGCCCCGATGCCGGGCACCGTCCTCGCGGTGGACGTCGCCGTGGGGGATGCTGTGGAGGAGGGCCAGCGCCTCGGTGTGCTCGAGGCGATGAAGATGGAGCTGGCGCTGCGGGCCCCGCACACCGGGACGGTCACCACCGTGGGCGCCGCGACCGGTGACCAGGTGGCCCTCGGAGAGGTGCTGTTCACGGTGGAGGTCGACGATGACTGAGCAGGCGACCGGCACGCAGCTTCCGGACCGGGTGACGATCTACGAGGTCGGGCCCCGCGACGGGCTGCAGAACGAGGCGGGGATCGTCCCGCTCGAGGCCAAGGTGGAGTTCATCCAGCGCCTGCTCGCCGCCGGTCTGCCGGTCGTCGAGGCGACCAGCTTCGTGCACCCGAAGTGGGTGCCACAGCTCGCCGACGCGGCGGACCTGATGGAGCGGCTCGGTGAGACCGGGAAGGCACTTCCCGTCCTGGTGCCCAACGAGCGCGGGCTCGAGCGCGCTCTCGAGCTCGGGTGCGAGCACATCGCCATCTTCGGCAGCGCCACCGAGACCTTCGCCCAGCGCAACCTGAACCGCAGTCTCGACGAGCAGTTCGCGATGTTCGAGCCCACGGTCGTGCGTGCCCGCGAGGCGGGCCTGGACGTTCGCGCCTACGTGAGCATGTGCTTCGGCGACCCGTGGGAGGGCGTCGTGCCGATCGAGCAGGTCGTGCGGGTCGGCAAGCGGCTCTTCGACCTCGGTGCCAGCCAGCTCTCGCTCGGCGACACCATCGGAGTCGGCACCGCCGGCCACGTGGGTGATCTGCTCACCGCCTTCAACGCCGCCGGACTGCCCAACGAGGCCCTGGCCGTGCACTTCCACGACACCTACGGCCAGGCGCTGGCCAACGCCTTCGCCGCCCTGCAGCACGGCATCACCACCTTCGACGCCAGTGCCGGCGGCCTCGGCGGGTGCCCCTACGCGGACAGCGCCACCGGCAACCTCGCCACCGAGGACCTCGTCTGGATGTTGCAGGGTCTCGGCATCGAGACCGGTGTGGACCTGGGTGCGCTGGTGCGGACGAGCACCTGGATGGCCGGCGTGCTCGGCCGACCGAGCCCGTCGCGCGTGGTCACCGCGATGAGCCCATCGACCGGCGTCCGGTGACGTCCCGGTGACCGGTGCCGGGCCGAGCCGCCGCCCGTGGTCGTCGAGGCCTGACCGACCCGGCACAATGCGCGCATGAGCCGTCGCGTCTTCTTGCACGTCGGGACGCCGAAGAGCGGCACCAGCTATCTCCAGGACAAGTTCGCGCTGAACCGGGCCGAGCTCGCCAGGCAGGGGCTGGACTACCTGCCCACGCGCACCGGTGACCACTTCGAGGCGGCCCTCGACCTGATCGGTGACCGCTGGGCGGGTGAGGAGAAGGCCGCTCGGGGTCAGTGGGACGCTCTCGTCGGCGAGGCGCACAGGAGCTCCCGCGACGTGCTGGTCAGCCACGAGATCCTCGCCGCCGCCGGACCCGAGAGCGTCGCCCGCGCCCTGACCGCCTTCGCCGGGGACGAGGTGCACGTCGTCGTCACCGCTCGGGACCTCGGCCGACAGGTGCCGGCCGAGTGGCAGGAGCGCGTCAAGCACCGGGGACGGCGCGAGTACGCCGAGTTCCTCAAGGCACTGGAGAAGAACTACGCCCGCACCGACTGGCTGATGTGGTTCTGGCGGGTCCAGCACCTGCCGCGGATCCTGGCCAGCTGGGGGGCCGACGTCCCCGCCGATCGGGTGCACCTGGTGACCGTGCCGCCCAGCGGTGGTCCCCGCGACCTGCTCTGGCAGCGCTTCGCCGGCGTGGTCGGGTTGGATCCGGGGGTGGCGTACGCCGAGAGCGACACCACCAACGCCTCCCTGGGCGGCGCCGAGGTCACCATGCTCCGGCGGCTCAACGTGGAGCTGGCCGAGCGCGAGCTGCCGCGCTACGCCTACGTGGAGTGGGTGCGCGAGACGATCGTCCGCCAGGTCCTGGCAGCCCGCTCAGGGATGGAGCCGGCCACCGTCCCGCCCGAGCGGCATGCCTGGGTCGACGAGATCACCGCGTCCTGGCTCGGACAGATCCGCGCGTCCGGCGTCGACGTGGTCGGAGACCTCGAGGAGCTGCGCTCGGTCTGGCCCGACGACGGGGACCCCTGGTCCGATCCCGATGTCGCGGACCCGGAGAAGGTGGCCGACGCCGCGATCGCGGCACTGGCCCATGTGCTCGACGAGATCGGCTCCCCCGGCGAGGGCGGTCCGATCTCGCGGCTGGCCCGACGGCTGCTGCGCTGATGACCTCCCAGACATCCGGTCCGGTCCCGTCGTACGAACAAGCCGTGTCCGCCTGGGCCGAGCACCTTCGCTCCGGGGGTACGACGACCTGGTCGACCTGGCGCACCACTGCGCCGTCCGACGTCACGGCCGCCGCGATCCGGCACCCGCTGCCCGACGCCACCCATCTCGAGCTCGTCCGGCTGCTCAACGTCACCGCAGCGCGACACCCGGAGCTCGCCGCCGGGATCGACCTCGCCCGTCTGGCCGACCGGGTGCTCACGACGGCCTCGCCCGGTCGCGGCCTCCTGGACGTGCCGCTGCCGTGGCCACCGGCGCCCAAGGTCTTCGGCACGCCGGCCGTCGAGCCCGACGAGATGCCGGATGACGAGCTGATCCGGCTCGCCGTGGGCGTGCTCGCCCACCTGCTTCCGGCGGAGCACCCGGCACCGACCAGCCACGTGCACGCTCGCTGGGCGATGCCCTGGCGACGCCGCTTCCGGCTGCACGGCGCCCCACAGACCGTGGCGGCGTTGCGCGCCCACCTCCGCGCGTCCGGCCTGGTCGAGTCCGACTGGCGGCCCACCCACGTGGTGATCGCCCTGCCCGTCGACCTGATGATGGCCGAGCACTGGGCCGCGTCCGTGCGCCGCGGGAGCGCCTTGAAGTGGAGCACCGTGTGGCGACGCGCCCAGGCGAAGGACCGGCTTCCCCGACCGATCGACGTGGCCCGTGTCGGCGAGTCGCTCGAGGGGCGACGGCGCGAGCCGGTCCATGTCGTGATCGGCCGCGACCCCGAGCAGGCCATGACGCTGGCGGCGGAGGTGCTGGGGGCACCCGCACCGCCGAAGCAGGGCACACCGGCCGCCGCGCTGCCCGACCTGCTCCGCCGGGTCAACCGCTTGACCGCGCTGACCCACGGACCCGACCAGGTCGAGGGCCTCGCCACGATGCTGGCCGACTGGCTGGCCGACCTCGACCCGCAGGACGGCTCGGCACCGTCGACTCCGGTCGGTGCCCGGGAGTGGGCCCGGTCCGTCGCTGCGGCCGGCGGAACGCGCCTCCAGCGCGCTGGCTACCCTGTGCACGGCGACCCGGGCGCCCTGGCCCCGACCGAGCAGCACACAGCGCGCAGGGTCGACCGGCAGCACACCCTCGAGCTGGCCCTGATGGCCTGTTTGCGGACCTGGCACCTGGGAGGTGGCTCGTGACCCGACGCGTACTCCTCCATGTGGGGGCGCCCAAGACCGGCACGTCGTTCGTCCAGGACATCTTGTTCACGCACCGTGAGGTCCTCGCTGATCGCGGGATCCTCTACGCCGGGGATCGCCACGACGCACACTTCCTCGCCGCGCTCGACCTGATGGAGCTGCCCTGGGGCGGGCTCGAGCACCAGGCCACCGGCGCCTGGGACCGGCTCGCCGCCCAGGTGCGCGCCTGGCCCGGCACCTCGATCATCAGCCACGAGATCCTCGGCACGGCGTCCCGGGTCCACGTCGAGCGGGCCCTGGCCTCACTCAGGGGTCCGGACGAGGACACCGAGATCCACATCGTGTTCTCCGCGCGCGACCTGGTCCGCCAGATCCCCGCCGAGTGGCAGGAGAACGTCAAGCACCGCCGTACGAAGCGCTACGCCGCCTTCCTCGACCAGCTCCGCGACCCGGCCAGGCCCTCCGAGGTGGCCCAGTGGTTCTGGGGCGTCCAGGAGGCCCCCGACGTGCTGGACCGGTGGGCAGCGTCCATCCCCCACGACCGGGTGCACCTCGTCACCGTTCCTCCGGCAGGCGCCAGTCCGACCCTGCTCTGGGAGCGGTTCGCCGGACTGTTCGGCATCGACCCCCTCGAGTTCGCGCCGGGTGACCGCACCAACGCCTCGCTGGGGGTCCCGGAGTCGGCCATGATCCGGCGGCTCAACCAGCGGCTCAACGACGTGCTGCCCAACGAGGACTACCGCCGGCTGGTGCGCGAGCACCTGGTGCACCGCAATCTCTCCGGTCGCCCCGACTCGGCGCGGCTGGCCCTGCCCGAGGACGCGCACAAGTGGGCCAGCGAGCTGGGGCGCTCGTGGGTGAGCGAGCTGGCCCTGCGCGGCTACCACGTCATCGGCAACCTCGACGACCTCGTCCCTCACGGCGCCCAGCCGTTCGTCGACCCCGACAGCTGCGACGAGAAGCTGGTCGCGGACGCGGCGCTCGACGCGTTGGCGATCATGACCCAGGAGGCCGCGCGGCTGCACGCGGTCGAGGGCGAGCTGCTCGCGGCGGTCGAGGACCTCAAGGGCCAGCTCGACAAGTTCCACGGGACCCGCAGCTACAAGGCCAAGGAACGCCTCGTGGGCCTGTCCCGGACGAACTCCCTGGCGCGGATGGCGCTCTCGGTCTACCGCCGCTTGCGCGGCAGCAGCTCCCGGTCGACGTAGCGCCCGATCTTCCAGGTCGAGAACCCGTCGGCGCCCGCTCCGACCAGGCCACCGACCACCGGCACCCGCCGACCGACGGTGGTGGCGATCCGCTTGCCCGCGACCTTGGTCATCAGCTCGGCCGCCACCTCGTTGGCCATCACGTCGTCGAGGTTCGGGTCGTGCACCGGGGCGGTGGCCAACGCCATCGGCGTGCCCGGCATCCGCTTCGCCTTGATCATCGCCAGCATCCGCTCCTCGCCGAGCAGGCTGGCCAGGATCGCGTTGCGGGTCCGCTTGTCGTCGAGGTCGTAGCCACGCAGGTGCGCGATCACCGCGACCATCCGGCACTGGATCAGCGCCATCCCCGCGACGTTGGTCGGCAGCGTCACCGTCATCGTCACCAGCCCGCCGAGGTTGGTCAGGAACCCCTGCGCCCCGGCCATCCGGACATGGTTCTCGATGACCGAGCGGATCGCGGCGTCGAGGTCGCCCTCGTGCTCCTCGAGCTCCTTCTCGGCAGCCTTCCGGGCTCCGTCGAGCGGGCCGGCTCCCCGGACGGCCAGCTCCAGGGCTCGGTGCACGAAGCCCGCGGTCGCGTGCGGCGCCATCTCGGTGATCTTCGGGGCGAGGGTCTTGCCCAGGCGCTTGGCGATGCTCATGCGGCCAGCCTACAAACCTCGCCCACGACCTCGTGGCCCTGTCGACCCCGTGCACCCGCCTGCAACGATGGCACCGTGCCTGTCGAACCAGCGCCCTCCCCCTGGGCGTTCCCTCCGGCCGCCGCCGCAGACGGGGACTTCGTCGCCGTGGGTGCCGACCTGGAGCCTGGCACGCTGCTGGCCGCCTACCGGGGCGGGCTGTTCCCGATGGCCGTCGACCACCCCTCGAAAAAGGTCGGCACGGTGATGGCCTGGTGGTCCCCCGAGCGACGCGGCGTGCTGCCTCTGGGCGGGATGCGGGTGAGCCGCTCGCTGCGGCAGTCGGCGAGGCAGTACGAGATCCGGGTGGACACCTCCTTCACCCGCGTGATCACCGGCTGCTCCGACCCGTCCCGTTCGGGTGGCTGGATCGACCCGGACATCTCAGCGGCGTACCAGCGCCTGCACCAGCTGGGCTGGGCGCACTCGGTGGAGGCATGGCACGACGGTGAGCTCGCCGGCGGCCTCTACGGCGTCGCCATCGGCGGCCTGTTCGCCGGCGAGTCGATGTTCAGCCGCAGGCGCGACGCCTCCAAGGTGGCACTGCTCGCGCTCGTCGACCTGCTCAGCGACGAGTACGCCGACGAGCGGCTCCTGGACACGCAGTGGCAGACCCCGCACCTGGCGTCGCTCGGCGTCGTCGACGTGCCGCGACAGGACTACCTGCACCGGCTGGAGCGTGCCCTGGCGCTTCCGCTGCCGGAGCCGTGGCGCTAGACGAGAGGGAGCCGGACAAGAGCCAGACTCCTGAGAACGCCGCGGCCGCCTCAGACCACCAGTGGGTCGCCGTCGGCGTCGGCGACCATCGAGCGGCCGGCGCCGGCCCACTCGACCATCCCGCCGGCGACGTTGATCGCCTCCAGGCCCTTTTCCAGCAGGAACGCGGTGGCCTGCGCGGAACGACCACCCATCTTGCACACGACCAGCAGCTGCTGGTCGCTCGGCAGCTCGCCGGCCCGGTCCGGGATCTCGGTGAGCGGGATGTGCACGGCGCCGTCGATGTGGCCGTGGTGCCACTCGATCTGCTCGCGCACATCGAGCACGGTGACTCCCTCTGGGAGCGGATCGGGGACCTGGGCGACCTCGATCGTCGGAACTTCAATCATTCCGGCAGATTACGCCAGGGACGGCTCGCAGGGTCAACCCGACGACGAGCTACTTCAGCAGCCGGGACAGCCGCCGGTCGGCGAGCGGCTTGCCGCCGGTCTGGCAGGTGGCGCAGTACTGCAGGCTGGAGTCGGCGAAGCTCACCTCACGCACGACATCGCCACACACGGGGCAGTCCTGCCCGGCGCGTCCGTGCACGGACATGTGGCTCTTCTTCTCGCCCTTGAGCTCGCTGGCTGCGAGACCCGACGAACGACTGACGGCATCGCCGAGAACCCCGCGGATCGCGTCGTGCAGGGTCTGCAGCTCGGTCTCGGTGAGGGCGTTCGCCGGCTTGAACGGCGACAACTTGGCCGCGTGCAGCAGCTCGTCGGAGTAGGCGTTGCCGATGCCGGCGATCGTTCCCTGGTGGCGCAGGACTCCCTTGATCTGGGCACGACCAGCGCGTTCGAGGATGTCACCGAGCACCTCGACGGTGAACTCGTCCGCGAGCGGGTCCGGCCCGAGGCGCGCCACCCCCTCGATGTCGCCCGGTTCACGAACGACGTAGAGCGCCAGGCTCTTGCGCGTCCCCGCCTCGGTGACATCGAGACCGGACCCGTTGTCGAGCACGATCCGCGCGGCCAGCGGGGACTTGTTGCTCGGCTTGGGCGGCAGCGGCGGGACCTCGTCCTTCCACCGCACCCACCCGGCCCGGGCCAGGTGCAGCACCAGGTGGGTGCCGGAGACGTCGATGTCCAGGAACTTGCCGTGCCGGGTGACCCCGTCGACCATGCCGCCGGCCAGTGCGGTGATCGGCGGGTCATAGGTCTTCAGGCAGCTGAACGCCGCGATGTCCACGCGCACGATGGCCCGGCCCTCCAGTCGTCTGGACAGGTCCTGGACCAATGCTTCGACCTCGGGCAGCTCCGGCACGCTCCCACGGTACTGCTCCAGGTGGGCCAATCCGGCTGGTCTCCGGGCAGTTGCCGAGGGAGACTGGCTCATGGCCGCCGTGGTCTCACCCGCTGTTGCTGGCGCCGAGTTCTTCCTCGACGCCCGCGGTGACGCGCGATCGATGCGGGTGCGCTGGCACAGCCAGGACGGCCTGGTGCTGCTCTCGCTGTGGCGCGGAGACGAGTGCACCGGCACCTTCCGGCTTCCGGTCGAGGACGTCCCGACACTGATCGACGCCTTGCGCGCAGGTCTGGATGCGGCGTGCGACTCGGTGCGCTGAGCGCCCACCTCAGAACTCGATCCGACTCGCTAACCATATCTACGGCAAATCGTAGACACGCCGATACCCTCCGAGCGTGGACCCGATCAGGAACCCCTACGCCCCCGGAGCGGGCCAGCGGCCCCCGGAGCTCGCCGGACGCGACCGCGAGCTCGAGCAGTTCGAGGTCACCCTGGAGCGGGTCGCCGCCGGCCGACCCGACCGGAGCATGGTGCTCTCCGGTCTGCGCGGCGTCGGCAAGACGGTGCTGCTGAACGCGCTGCGCAGCCTGGCCGTCAAGCGCGCCTGGGGCACGGGCAAGATCGAGGCCCGACCCGACCAGTCGCTGCGCCTCCCCCTCGCCCAGGCCGTGCACGCCGCCGTTCGCGAGGTCGCCCACCGCCACCGCGACCAGGAGCGGGTCGAGGAGGTCACCGGCGTCCTGAAGGCGTTCGCCCTGCGCACCGAGCTCAAGGACCGCAAGGCCGGGTCCCGCCCGAACCGCTGGCAGCCTCCGACCGACGTGCTGGCCGCCACCGGCAGGGCGGACTCCGGCGACCTCGAGCTCGACCTGATCGAGCTCTTCACCGACGTGGCAGCACTTGCCGGCGACCTGGGAGTCGGCATCGCGCTGTTCATCGACGAGATGCAGGACATCGCCCCCGACGAGCTCGCCGCCCTGTGCGGCGCCGTGCACGAGATCAGCCAGCAGGGGGCGCCGCTGATCGTGGTGGGAGCCGGACTGCCGCACCTCCCCGTGGCGCTCTCGGCGTCGAAGTCCTACGCCGAGCGACTCTTCCGCTACGTCTCGGTGGACCGGCTGCCCCGCGAGATGGCCGAGCGCGCCTGGACGCTCCCGGCCAGCACCGAGGACGTGAAGTACGAGGACGACGCGCTCGAGGAGCTCTACCGCCTCACCGACGGCTATCCCTACTTCGTGCAGGCCTACGGCAAGGTCACCTGGGACGTCGCGGTGGACACCCCGATCCGCGCCGAGGACGTGCAAGCAGCAAGCCCCGAGGCGGAGGCCGAGCTCGGGGTCGGGTTCTTCGGGGCCCGATACGACCGGGCCACCCCCGCCGAGCGCGACTACATGGTGGCCATGGCCGAGCTCGGGGAAGGCACCGGCGATCGGGCCGTGAACACCGCCGAGATCGCGAAGCTGTTGGGCCGCCGACCACAGTCCCTCTCCCCCGCGCGCGACGGCCTGATCAAGAAGGGCCTGGTCTTCTCCGCCGAGCGTGGCAGCGTCGCCTTCACTGTCCCCCACTTCGGCAAGTTCCTGCGCGGCCAGCGCTGAACCCTCCAGCATCGAGCTGGCCAGCACTGAGCTGCACGAGGGGCGGCTCACCCTCGCCTCCTGAACTGCAGGGCACCGGCTGGTCGGTCATCGTCAACGGCGGCATGGCTGAACTCGGGGTCGTGGATGCGTTGGTGGTGGAAGTGGCACAGCGGGACGGCGTCCTCGAGGTCGGTCCGGCCGCCGTGGCTCCAGGGTTCTCGATGGTGGATTTCACACCAGGCGAAGGGTCTTTCGCAGCCGTCGGCGGCGCAGGTCTGGTGTTGCACCCCGAGGGCGAGTCGTTGGGCTTCGGAGAAGAGCCGGTTCTCGCGTCCGAGGTCGAGGGTCACTGACTTCGAGCCGAGGATCGCGGGGAGGATCCCGGCTCCGCAGGCGAGGCGGCGGGCTTCGCCGGCGGAGATGGTGTGTCCGGTGTCGAGGTGGGCTGCCTTCAGCGCCCCGGTCAGGACGGTGTGGTCGATGGTGACCACCACGGTGGCTGCGGTCTTGGGGTGCAGGTGGTCGGTGGACAGGTGCTCGAGGAGCTCGGCGAAGGCGAGGCCTCGGCGGTGCCGCCAGTCGAAGGCGCGGTGGTCCTCGGTCGAGCCCGTAGATACCCCCGGTCGCATCCGCCTGGGTGCGGTCATGGACTCGATGACTTTGCGCAGGATCGCTGCGGCCAGGGTCGGGATGGTGAAGTGGCCGGTGGTGGTGCCGTCCTCGTTGTCGTGAAGGCTCAGCGAGCACTTCTCCCGAGCGGCTTCCTCCTCGGTGCGGAGCAGGCCGTCCTCGTGGGCGTCGACGGCTGCTTGGTCGGGTTCGATGGTCTCGATGGCGCGGCGCGCGAGCCGGCGCAGCTGGTCGGGATTGAGCCGTTGTGCCTGCTCGACGAGGGCGGCTTCGACGGTGGCGCGTTGCTGGTCGCTGACCCCGGCGGGCAGCTGGTCCGCGGCGTGGAGGATGACGGCGGCGTGGGCGGGGGAGACCAGTCCGGCGTCGAGGGCCTGGGCGGTGGTGTCGTGGCCCGCCTCGAGCTCGGTGGCGAGGTGGACTTCGCGGGCGGCGGTGGTCCGGGAGGTGTTGGTGTGTCGGGCGGTCCAGGCGTCGGTGCCGGTGAACCCGGCGTCGCGGGCGGTGCCGGCGTGGTCGGCGGCGGCGAGGATCTTGAGCTTGAGGGCGTCGAGGCGGCGCCCGGCGCGGTCGAGGTCGGCGACGAGTGCGGCGTGGTCGCGTGTCCTGACTCCGGAGGCAGCGTTGTCGTGCAGCTGGTCGAGCAGGTGGTGCAGCTCGGCGACGCCGGCGAGCACGGGGTGGGCCGTGTCGGGGTGGCGGTCGAGGAGCGCTGTCATGGGTCTATTCTGGTTCGAACGGGTGTTCGAGTCAAGGGGTCGTCTTGGTCTGTGGACTGCCGCTGGGATCCAGCGGCGTACACACCTTTGCTCCCGTCCGCGCCTTTGGTCTGTGGGGTCGCCGAGATGTCGCAAGCCGAACATCCTCCGCTGCGCTCCCCCTGTTCGTTTCCGACGTCTCGGCTCCACCTCGGGCTTCGCCCGAGTGCAGTGCCTTACTGTGCTGCGGACATCCTCGAAGCTCGGGAGGACCGATGCCGTACTCGTGGACCGACCTGGCCGGCCACACCTTGGCCCGGCAGTTCCCGCAGGTTGCCGGTCTCGACGCGGAGGCGGTCGCCGAGACCGTACGACGCATCGGGCCGATCCAGTCGCAGACGGCGCGGTCACCGTTCCTCGCGCTGGCAGCCCGGCTCCCGGGAGTGAGCAACGACGCGATCTCTGCGACCTACGAGGACAGCTGTCTCGTCCGCGGCAGCACCCTCCGCGGCACGGTGCACACCTGCGTGCCGGAGGACCACCCACTGCTCGAGGTCGCCACCCGCACCGGTCAACGGGCTCTGTGGCAGCGCACGTTCAAGCTCGCTCGCACCAGCCTCGAGGACCTGTGGCACGGCATCGAGGAGTTCGCCCGTGACCAGTGGCGCACGCCTGCCGAGCTCGGCGAGCACCTCGACAGCTGGCTCAGCACGCACGACCCCGGTGCGAAGCCGGCGAAGGACGCTCAGGGGTGGCGCTACTTCTGCTTCGGCCACGGGGGGCTGATCCGGCGTCCCCTGTCCGGAGGGTGGCACGAGCAGGGCGCACCCGGCTATCGCACGGCCGCCGCGGTCCTCGGCGACCGGACGGATCGGATCGCGGACGTGGACGGCTCGGTCGACGCGCTCGTGCTCCGGCACCTGGCCGCGCACGGGCCGGCAAGTCGCAACGATCTCTCCTGGTGGTCCGGGCTCGGGCTGCGGGTGGTCGATGCCAGCCTCGCCCGGCTGGCCGGTGAGCTCGCCGCGGACGAGGGGCCGGACGGACGGACCTACGTCGACCTTCTCGACGCCCCCGGACAGGTCGAGCTGCCCGGGGTGCGGCTGCTGCCGGAGTTCGACGCGCTCCTGTGCGCCTACGACCCGGCGGCGCGGGAGCGGTTCGTCGACCCGGGCGACTACCGGCAGCTCTGGCTCCCAGCCAACGGCCTGATGCTCGCGCCGCTGATGGTCGACGGGCGGCTCACCGGCTACTGGCGGCTCCCGGGCTCCGGCACCAGCAGGCCGTTGGAGGTGACCTACTTCGTCGGCACCCGCCGACCGAGCCGCAGCGAGCTCGCCGAGCCGGTGGCGGCTCTGGAAGCGGCGTACGACGTCGAGGTGACCAGGCTGAGCATCAACCGCGACTGACCCACGCGGGCCATTGCCGCCGGTCCCGAGGTCATGCTTGGTTGGTGCATCCGTCCCCAGCGGCGGCCTAGCGGAGGTGAGAGATGCCGGACCCAGTCGAGACCAACCCGGAGTTCTACAGCGTGGTCTTCGAGAACGACCGGGTCCGCGTCCTGGAGTACGTCGACGGGCCGGGCGCCAGCACCCAGCCGCACTCGCACCCGGACTCGGTGATGGTGACGCTCAGCGACTTCCGTCGGCGCCTGGTCTCCGGAGAGATCTCGGTCGAGGTCGACATGCCCGCGTTCAAGGCTCGCTGGCTCGACGCCCAGGAGCACTCCGGGGAGAACATCGGCGAGACCCGCACGCACACGATGTTCATCGAGCTCAAGGAGCCTGCTCCCCACCGCACCGGCGAGAGCACGCTCGGCCCGACCACCTGAACCGGACGGGGCGTCGGCCCCCTCAGTGCTCCGAGAGCTGGCTGAGGAACGCCTTGCCACGCTCGCTCTCCGGCTCGTCGAGCACCTGGGCCGGGGTCCCCTGCTCGGCGATGCCCCCGTCGGCGAGCAGCACGACCCGGTCGGCGGCCCGACGAGCGAACCGCATCTCGTGGGTGACGACGATCATCGTCATGCCTCCCTCCGCGAGATCGCGCATCACGTCGAGCACCTCGCCCACCAGCTCGGGGTCCAACGCCGACGTCGGCTCGTCGAACAGCATCAGCGTCGGGTCCATCGCCAGCGAGCGAGCGATCGCGACGCGCTGCTGCTGGCCGCCGGAGAGGCTGTCGGGATAGGCCTTCTCCTTCTCCGACAGCCCCACCCGTTCGAGCAGCGACCTCGCGCGCTCGTTCGCCTCGTCCTTCGAGCGACCGAGCACCTCTCGCTGCGCCATCACGATGTTCGCCAGGACCGTGAGGTGCGGGAACAGGTTGAACTGCTGGAAGACCATGCCGAGGTGCGCTCGTGTGCGGTTCAGCGACTTCTGGTCATAGCTGAGCGGCACACCGCCGACCTCGATCGATCCACTGGTGATCTGCTCGAGCCCGTTCACGCACCGCAGCAAGGTGCTCTTGCCGGCGCCGGACGGCCCGATCAGCACGACCACCTCACCCCGCGCGACGTCGAGGTCGACGCCGTCGAGGACGGTGGTGGTGCCGAACTTCTTGACGATGTCCCGCATCTTCACGAGCGGGGCCTCGTCGGCCGGGTTCTGGCTGGTCGGGTTCTGTTGGGGTTGGCTCATTGGGCGGCCGGCCTCCTGTGGGCACTGAGTCGGTGTTCGAGCCTGTTCACCACGAAGGTCAGCACGAGCACGATCACCAGGTAGTAGATCGCGACGATCGTGTAGGCCGTGAGCTCCTGGTAGGTCGACGCCGCCATGTTGCGCGAGGTCTGGAAGAGCTCGGTCATCCCGATGAACGACACGAGCGAGGAGTCCTTCACCGCGATGATGTACTGGTTGCCCATCACCGGCAGCGTCGTCCGCAGCGCCAGTGGCGCCTGGACCCTCTTCAGCGTCTTGAGCTTGGAGAGTCCGAGCGAGCGGGCCGCCTCGGTCAGCCCCTTGGGCACCGACTGGAACCCGGACCGGATGATCTCCGCGATGTACGCCGAGTTGTGGAACGCCAGCGCCAGCGCCCCGGCCCAGAAGGCCGAGAGCACCAGCACCGAGGTCAGCCCGAAGTAGATGACGAAGATCTGCGTGATCAGCGGCGTACCGCGCACCAGGCCGATGTAGCCGGTCGCGATCCAGCGCAGCGGCCCGATCGAGCTCATCCCCATGGCTGCGATCAGCGAACCGAACACCATGGCCATCACCAGGGCGGCCGCCGTCAGCCGGAGCGTGATCCAGCTGGCCTCGAGGAAGAGCGGCGCGTACTCGACGAAGAGGTCGACGAAGTTGGTCACCGGGTCAGCTGCCCGAGATGTCCTGGCCGAAGTACTTCTTGCTGATCTCGGCGTAGGTGCCGTTCTCCTCGATCGCCGCCAGCGCCTTGTTCAGCTCCGCGGTCAGCTTGTCGTTGCCCTTCTTGACCGCGAACGCCGGCTCCTCGCTGTAGAGCGGGTCCCCGCACGCCTTCAGGTCGAGCCCCGCCTCCTTGATCTGGTAGAGCCCGACCAGCCGGTCGGTGAGAGCCGCGTCGAGCCGCCCGGAGCTCACGTCGCGCAGCGCTGTCACGTCGGAGCCGAAGGTGCGGACCTTGCCCACCCAGGGCTTGTCCTTGAGGAAGTCGTTGTAGGTCGTGCCAGCGGCGACGCCGATCGTCGGCTTGTCCAGCTGGGCCACGTCGGAGCAGTCGCTGTTCGCGGCGACGAAGGCCTGAGCGCCGGAGCTGTAGTAGCCGTCAGTGAAGTCCACCTGTGTCTTGCGCTCCTCGGTGGGGGTCATCGAGGCGACCAGGACGTCGTAGCGGTTGGACTTCAGCCCACCGATGAGGGTGTCGAAGGCTCCGGTCTTGGTCTCCAGCTTCAGGTCCATCTCGTCTGCGACCGCCTTGGCGATGTCGTAGTCGAACCCGGTCAGCGTGTTGCCGTCGCGGTAGCTGAACGGCTGGAACTCCCCGCTCATCGCGACGACCAGCTCGTCGGTCTTGAGCAGCTCCGCGCCACCCGGCCCCTCGGCCTTGCCGGACCCGCAGGCCCCGAGCGCGAATGCCCCGACCAGGGCGATGGACAGGATCTTGAAACGGCGGATCGAAGTTCGGTTCACGAGTCTCCTCCGGGCAACGGAGCCCGGCGCTGCTCGTTCCGCGGGCCCCTGAGGGATGCGGCCGCGACCCGTGCGTCGTACCGAGTCGCGACGTGCGTGGACGGACCAACCTATGGACAACGGCGCTCCGCGGGCAAGTCCGGCGCCCCGGACCGCGAGTGCGGCCCGCGGGTGCGAGCCCGGCCGTGCACAATGGCCGCATGGTCCAGCGACGGCCGCAGGTGGTGGCCCACCGCGGGGCGAGTGCCACCAACGCCGAGCACACCCTCGGTGCATACGTCGCGGCGCTGGACGAGGGCGCCCAGGCCCTCGAGTGCGATGTCCGACTGACCGCCGACGGCCACCTGGTCTGCGTGCACGACCGGGACCTGCGGCGGATCGCGCAGCGCGACGGGATCGTCTCCACGATGGAGCTCGCCGACCTCGAGGACCTCGACTTCGCAGCCTGGAAGCACCCCTGGGCCGAGCTCGACGACGAGGCACCCGACGGCGACCCCGAGCTGGACAAGGTGCTCACGCTGCGACGCCTGCTCGAGACGGTGGCGGACTACCCCGGCTACGTCGAGCTGGCCATCGAGACCAAGCACCCGACCCGCTACGCGGGGCTGGTGGAGCGACGGCTGGTGCAGCTCCTCGACGAGTTCGGCTGGGCGGGCAAGAACTCACCGGCGCGGGTGATGTCGTTCTCCTGGGTGGCGCTGCGCCGGATCAGGAGGCTCGCTCCGGACCTCGAGCTGGTGCTGCTCATCGAGACGGCAGCACAGTGGCTCCGGACACGCCCGTTCGTCGACGCCGACTGGATGACCGGCCCCGGCATCGAGCTGGTCCGGGAGAACCCCGCGCTGATCCGGCGGATCGGCCGCACCTCCCGGTTGCACTGCTGGACCGTCAACACGACCGAGGACATCGACCGGTGCGTCGAGCTCGGGTTCGAGGCGATCATCACCGATCTCCCGGCCCAAGCGGTTTCGCATTTGCGAACTTTGTCGGACTGACCCGACTCACCGAGTTTCACCGCCGCCGGTGGGGGGCACCCTGACGCCCGAGAGCTCGAGCAGTGCTCGAGCCAGGTGGAGGAAGCATGCCGGAGACGCACGGTGCGCACGTGGATGGGAGCCCGATGAGCCTTGCCCTGCCGTTCACGCCCGAGAGCGCCTCGATCGCGCGCCGCCACCTGCTGGACTGGATGCGTCAGGTCCAGCTGCGTCAGGACGCGCGCGAGGATGCTCGGCTCGTGGTCAGCGAGCTGGTCGGCAACGCGGTGCGGCATGCCCGACCCCTCGCCGACGGCACCATGCACGTGGCCTGGGTCGCCGGCCCCAAGGGCCTGGACATCGCCGTGACGGACGGCGGCGCCCGCACCGCCCCGGAGAAGGTCGAAGCCGGGGTCTCCGACCTCGCCGGCCGAGGGCTGGCCATCGTGGAGAGCGTCTCCGCACGCTGGTGGGTCGAGTCCACGCACTCCAGGACCACCGTGCACGCCCTGCTGGCCATCGCCTGAGCCACCCGGCTGGGCACCGGTCACCACTCGTCCGACCGGCTCGCCGGACCTCGCGAGGCGCGGCCTAGTCTTCGGCCATGGGAAAGAAGTCACGCCAGCGCAACCGCACGGCCACCTCGACGCAGGACACCGCGGGGGCTGCCGACGCCGCCGTCGGCCCACGCCAGCCGTGCCCCTGCGGCTCCGGACGGCGCTACAAGGCCTGCCACGGCAGTGAGGCCGGGTCTGTCCCGGTCTTCGTCGCCCGCCCGTTCGCCGGACTGCCGAACGAGGCCGATGTGGTCGCCCTGCGTGAGTTCGTGCCCGCGGCCACGGTGCCGTTGCAGCTCATCGACGACGAGCGCAAGGTCCTGCTGTGCTCGCTGCTGCCGGGCGCCTCACCCGCGCTCGTGCGCGCCGACGGCACGGTGTGGCTCGGCCTGCAGGTGCAGCACTCGTACGGCGACCCGAGCCGCGACCTCGGGGCGGTGCTGGTCAAGGCGCTGGACGCCGAGCCCGGCGCCATGGTCGGACTCACCGACGCCCCCGGGCCAGGCCCGCGGTTGCAGGACCTGGTGACCGACGCCGCGCTCGAGGTGGAGGTGCACGCCGGCTTCGACTACTGGGTCGCCGACCTCGAGGACCCTGAGGGCACGATGGCCGCGGCCCTGCAGGAGGCCAACGCAGCCGCTGCTCCCACCGAGCGGCTGGACGGCGTGGACGCGGCGTACTGGACCTCCGTGGGCAACCGGGAGTACCTCCGCTGGGTGCTGCCGCACGACGAGGACCGGGTGCTCGACGGACTGGCGCGCCTGCACGTCCGGCACGCCGACACCCTGGTCGAGAACGACCGCCTGATCGGGATGTTCCGGGCACATGGCCTGGTCGCGCCCGTCTGGGACCTGCCGTTGGGCACCGGGGCAGCCGCGCTCGCCGAACCGGCCGCACGGCTGCGTGACGCACTCGACGAGGCCATGGCATCATCGGAGCCACTGACCGCCGACGAGCGCGCCGCGCGGGCCGGGCTGGCCAGCCGTCAACTGACGATCCGATAACGGGCGCCTGACACGCTCCGTACTGGCTGGCCCAGTAGTTGTCGGTGCCTTGAGCATGCATTACATTCTTAAGAAGCCCGACCGATGTTGTCCCCCCCGTCAACACCGGTCGGGCGCCTGCTTTCCCGGGTCGAAATGCCCCGCAACCGGAGGTCGACCACGTGAGTGACGCATCCCTGCCCGCCGAGGTGGCGGCCCGCCAGGGCGCCGACGGGCGCCGGGCGATCACCTTGTCCGGATTCGCCGGACTGGCCCTGACCGGCGGGGTGGTGGTGGCCCTGCTCGCCCGCGACGAGTCCTGGGCGAGCGTCCCCTTCCTGCTCTCCGCCGCTGCGGTCGTGGGCATCCTGCAGCTCGCCGATCGGCACGTGTCCGCCTACGACCACGAGCTGCGCCGCCAGGCCGGTCCGCAGCCGCGCCGCAAGCTCAAGCGCGACCCGCTCGCCGCCGGCCGCGGCTACCTCGGCTTCCATGCGCGCCGCGCCGGCTGGCAGCCCGGCCTGGTGATCGCCGGCGTCTGGGCGACCTGGGCCGTGCCCGCCGCCCTGTTCGCCTCGCTGCTGGTGAACGCGGTCTACACGATCCTCAGCTGAGGCGCGGGTCTCCGTGCCGGCCCGCAGGCCGGCTCACACCTCGTCGCGGGCGATCGGGCAGGACATGCACCGCGGACCACCGCGACCGGAGCCGAGCTCGGAACCGGAGATCGCGATGACCTCGATCCCGGCGTCCTCCAGCCGGGCGTTGGTCTCCACGTTGCGCTCGTAGGCGACCGCCACCCGCGGCGCGACGGCGAGGGTGTTGTTGCCGTCGTCCCACTGCTCGCGCTCGGCGGTGACCGGGTCCAGCCCGGTGTCGATCTGGTGCAGGGTGTCGATCTCCATCGCCTTGGCGGCCGCGACCAGGAAGGGCTCGGCCCCGGAGACGACCGGGTTGCCGTCCTCGCCGGCGGTGACCGCGTGCGCGGTCAGGTGGTCGGCCACGTTGGGGTACATCACGATCTTGTCGAAGTCGACCATGGTGCACACGGTGTCGAGGTGCATCGTCGCCCGCTCCTGCGCGATCGGCACTGCCAGCACCGTGTGCGCGGCCCCGTCGGCGAAGACCTGACGGGCCAGCCGCTCGACCCCCGCAGGCGTCGTACGCTCCCCGACGCCGACGGCGATCACTCCGGGCGCGAGCAGGAGCACGTCGCCACCCTCGACGTGCTCGCGACGCCAGCCGTGGATCTTCGGGGAGTCGGCGAACCGCGGGTGGTCGGTGTAGATCAGCTCGGTGAGCTGGCTCTCCCGCTCACGCGCCGGCATCGCCAGGGAGGTGATCGCGACCTTGTCGCGGATCCAGACACTCGAGTCGCGGGTGAACAGCAGGTTCGGGAGCGGGTCGATCAGGAAGTCGTCACTGTGCAGCAGGCTGGTGACCAGCCCGAAGCCGCCACGCACCTCGTCGTTGCGCAGTCCCGCGGTCAGCACGTTCTTCAGCTCCTCGGGGGACAGCTCACCGAGTCGCTTCACCAGGTAGTCGCGCAGGGTGTCGCCCAGACGCAGCGAGCCGGTGACGGCCTCGATGGCGTGGCTGCGAGCGTCCTCGGAGGCGAGCGTCTCGACGAGCAGGTCGGTCAGGTAGAGCACCTCCACGCCGCGGCTGCGCAGGGCCTCCGCGAAGGCGTCGTGCTCGTCCTGGGCGCGGCTCACCCAGGGGATGCCGTCGAAGAGCAGCTTGTCGTTGTTGCGCGGTGTCAGACGCTGCAGCTCGGGCCCGGGGCGGTGCAGCATCACGGTCCGGAGCCGACCGACCTCGGAGGTGACACCGGCTGCGGCGTTGGCCTGGCTGGAAGCTTCGCTCATGGCGTCAGCCTAGGTGCTCGTCGCGGCAACGCGCACTCAGCGCAGCAGTTCCCAGGCTGTGACGGCAGCCAGCACCAGACAGACCGACGCGCCCACGTAGTGGATCACCGCCAGCCGGACGTGTCGCAGCAGCACCCGGCCGGCCAGCACCGCGATCCCGGAGACCACCAGCAGCGCTCCCCAGGCGCCGAGGAACACGCTCACCGGGTGTCCGTAGCGCGCGATCATGCTGACCGTGAGCAGCTGGGAGAGATCACCCCACTCGGCGGCGAAGAGCACCAGGAAGGAGGTGGCCACGGCCTTGAGACCGGTGCGGGGCGCCTCCGACTGCGCGGCGTACTCCTCCTCCTGCCGGGCCTCGTCGGCCTCGGCCCCGGGTGCGGACCGGAAGAGCACCACAGCGCCGATCAGGAAGATCACCAGCGCGACCGACCGCACCAGCGTCTCGGGGAGGTACGTCGTCAGGTGCCCGGCCAGCACCGCGATCAACGTCTGCACGAAGAACGCCAGGCCCACGCCCACCCACACCGCCAGCGGCTTGTAGCGGGTCGAGAGCACCAGCGCCGCGACGAAGGTCTTGTCGGGCAGCTCCACCACGAAGATCGTCGCGAACACGACGGCGATGATCGCCAGGGACATCAGATCAGGCCGCGGGCCGCCGCGACGGCGTCCGCCATCACGGTCTTGATCGGGCGCCCCAGGGTCCTGGCCGCGGCGGCCACGTCCTCGAACTCCGGCTGCACGTTGAGCACCTCACCGTGCAACCGCGCCACCTTGACCGCGATCGGGTGCCCGTCCACCTCCACCTGACGCATCTCCCGGTCCAGCTCGCGCTTGCCGACCCGCAGCTCGCGCAGTCCGATCGTGGTGGTGTGCCGGTGCACCTCGCGGCGGACGGCGTCGGCACGTGCCTCGGAGACGAGCACGCTCAGCGTGTGCGCCGGCCGTCCCTTCTTCATGGTGATCGGGGTCAGCCAGGCGTCACTGGCGCCTGCGTCGAGCAGCGCCGCGATCACCTCCGGCCAGATCCGCGGGTCGAGGTCGTCCACGTTGGTCTCCAGCAGCACCGCCGTCCCCACGCCGCTGGTCGAGCTGGTCGAGCCGACCGCATCGCCGACCAGCAGGCGCAGCACGTTGGCGTGCCCCTCGGGGTCGCGACCTCCGGCCCCGATGCCCACGCGGGAGACGGCCATCGCGGGCTGGCCGCCCCAGTCGTCGGCCAGCGCGGTGAGCAGCGCGGCACCCGTGGGGGTGCACAGCTCGACCTCCAGGGGCCCGCCCGTGCTGGGCACCCCGCGCAGGAGCTCGACCACCGCCGGCGGCGGAACCGGCAGTCGGCCGTGCTCGGTCGTCACCGTGCCACCCCCCACCGACACCATCGACACGACGAGCCGGTCCAGGCCCAGGTGCACCATCGCGGCACAGACTCCGACGACGTCCGCGATCGCGTCGAGGGCTCCCACCTCGTGGAAGTGGACCTCGTCGGCCGGCATCCCGTGGACCTGGCCCTCCGCCTCGGCGAGCCGGGCGAACACGTCGTGAGCGAGCGCCCGGACGTCCTCGTGCAGTCCGGCGCCACCCAGCAGGCGCTCTACGTCGCGCCAGGTGCGGTGCTCCTCGGAGTCCTCGACCTCGACGTGGCAGCGCATGGCTGCGAAGCCGCCGCGCCGCACCCGCTCCTCGCGGAGGAGCACCTGCCCGGGGGCCACCTTGTCCACGGCCGCCGCCAGCACGCCCAGCGGGACCCCGACATCCACGAGGGCACCGAGCAGCATGTCGCCGCTCGCTCCCGAGGACGCATCGATCCAGGCGATCACGGGAGCTCTCCTGCCTCGGGCCGGTGGGCCCGTCTGGCCACGCGCGCGGCGAAGACGCCGGCTCCGTAGCCGTTGTCGATGTTGACGACCGTGACCCCTGGCGCGCAGGAGTTGAGCATCCCGAGCAACGCCGCAATGCCACCGAACGAGGCGCCGTAGCCCACGCTGGTCGGCACCGCGACGAGCGGTACGCCGCTCAGGCCGCCGACCACGCTGGGCAGGGCGCCCTCCATCCCGGCCACCACGATAAGGCAGTCGGCAGCGGCGAACCGGTCGCGGGTCTCGAGCAGGCGGTGCAGCCCGGCGACACCGACGTCCTCGATCCGCTCGACCCGGGCTCCGTGCACGGCAGCGGTGAGGACCGCCTCCGCCGCCACGGGCGCGTCCGAGGTGCCGGCACTGATCACCGCCACCAGGCCACGGCCGACGGGGAGCGGTCCGAGGGTGACGGCCCGTGCCACGTCGTCGACGACCGCCTCCGGGAGCGCGGTGCCCACGAGGTCCAGCGCCTCGGGCGAGAGCCGGGTGGCCAGCACCGCCCGCTCGGGATGCCGATCGTGCAGGGTGCGCAGGATGCCGACGACCTGCTCAGGTGTCTTGCCGGCTCCGTAGACGACCTCGGGGTCGCCGGTCCGCGCTGCGCGGTCGACGTCCACACGGGCATAGCCCAGATCGGCGGTGCGGGGATGGGGCGAGTCGGTCACGCGTTCAAACTACCGGTGCGGTCGCCTGTCACTCCGGGGTGTTGCCCGACTGGTCCCCGACCAGGTAGGGCGTCGTGACTCCGTCGTACATCAGATGCGTGACCAGGCCCTCGGTGGCGTGCTTGAGGTTGTGGCAGTGGTCCATCCAGATCCCGGGGTTGTCGGCGCGGAACGCGACCTCATAGCTGTCACCGTTCTCGACGTCGAGCGAGTCGAACCACCAGGGGCTGCCGGAGGCCTCGACCCCGTTGTGGGAGAGCACCACGGCATGGTGGCCGTGCAGGTGCATCGGGTGGAGCTGCCCGCTGTGGTTGGAGATCCGGACCCGCACCACCTCACCCTCGCGCACCACCATCATCGGCATGTCGGGGTACATCTTCCCGTTGACCGTCCACCAGAGACCGGGCCGCCCGTCGAGGAATCCGGGCCGTCGGCCGATGGAGTAGCGGAACTGACGAGCTGCCGCGGCGGGGTCGAAGCCGATGGGTGCCGCCGAGCCGTAGTCGAGCAGGTCGAGCTCCTCGTCGGGCTGCGCCTCGCGGGCCGCGTCACTGCCCTCGGGACCGATCAGCAGCCCCACCCCGGCCAGCAGCTCGATCCTCACGGCGCTGCCGTCGACCGGCACGCGGACCTCGAGATCGACCCGCCCGCCAGCGGGGATCCGGACCGACCGGTCGCTGACGAGGGTCGGCCCGACGACGTCGAAGCCGTCGCTCGCACGCAGCAGGAACGGCACCGTCGACCACGCGTGCTGCACCCCGTTGTTGGTGTTCACCAGCCGCACGCGGACGCGTTCGCCGGCGCGGGCCGGGACCGCCTTGAAGCCCGGTTGGCCGTCCACCGTCTCCTCGCCGTCGTAGAGGTGGGCCAGCGCGACGACGTCCCGGACATCGGCCTCCCGGTCGCTCGGGTGGATCAGGATCCCACCGAAGAGCCCCCCGGCCACCTGTTCGTTGGACATCTGGTGCGAGTGGTACCAGTAGGTCCCGGCGTCGGGGGCGATCCACCGGTAGACGTGGTCCTCCCCGACCTTGACGGCGTCCTGGGTGACACCGGCGACGCCGTCCTCGGCATTGGGCACGTCGACGCCGTGCCAGTGCAACGCGACGCCGTCCTGGACGGACTCGTTGTGCAGCCGCACCTCGACCAGGTCGCCGACGGTCGCCTCGATGAGTGGAGCCGGCGAGGTGTTGTTCAGCGAGAAGCCCTCGACCCTCCGTCCGGAGGCGAGCTCGACCTCTCCCTCCCGGGCGGTCAGTCGACGACGACGTCGGGCCGACGTCCGTCGACCCCCAGGGTCCCCAGGTCGGCCACGCTCGTGGCGTCGGCCTTTCCGTGGTGGGCGTGGCCGGAGCCTGCCGCGCGAGGGCCCCCGCCGTAGTCGGGTTCGCCCATGTCCATCACGGAGTACGCAGCGGGCAGGCGGCTGTCCCACCAGAGCCACCCGAGCGGCCCCACGATGACCAGCGCAAGCAGGACACCGGCCAGGGCACCGACCCGCCCGCGCGTCATCACCTGCTGACGGACGCCGCCTCGAAGCTCGAGACCTCAGCCGACTGGGCCAGGTCTGGGAGCCGCGCGGAGTGCCACGCCAACCAGAGCAGCAGGAACGCGTTGGCACCGTGCAGGATGCCCAGCGCGGGCATGCCGTGCCCGAACATCCCGAGCGACACCTGCACCACCACGGTGAGGAGCACGAATCCGGCCCACTTCGCCGCACCAGGGATCTTGGTGAAGAACGAGACGATGAGCAGGAGGAGTGCCACCAGCGGGATCAGCATCATCCCGTTCATGCCGTGGATCATGAAGCCGATCGCACCGAGGAAGTCCGGCGGCTCGTCAGCCTCCAGGACCGCGGGGGTGAGGCTGTTGCCGTCCTCGACCCACTTGCCCAAACCGAAGAGCGCGAACGCGATCATGGCGGCCTGGAGCACTACCAGGGCCGCCACGGCGTACGCCAGGAACTTGTATGTGGCTCGCATGTCTTCGATGGTCCCCCCGTGCCGGCGAGCGCGGCACCACCCAAGGGGATGGAATTCCCTGCCTGCCACTAGTGCGATGGGACTAGC
The DNA here is from genome assembly GCA_963791105.1 of uncultured Actinomycetota bacterium. Taxonomy (GTDB): domain Bacteria; phylum Actinomycetota; class Actinomycetes; order Propionibacteriales; family Nocardioidaceae; genus Marmoricola. Next base: position 567,153 of record CAWBRA010000008.1, read on the forward strand.
CCGTTCGGGCCACCCTCAGCGCAGCCGGAAGTCGTCGGCCGGGTAGACGCCGAGGATCTTCACGTCGGTGGTGAAGAAGGCGAGCTCCTCCAGCGCGTTGCGCAGCCCGGGCTCCTCGGGATGACCGTCGACCTCGGCCAGGAACTGGGTGGCCGTGAAGTGCCCACCGACCATGTAGCTCTCCAGCTTGGTCATGTTCACTCCGTTCGTGGCGAAGCCGCCCAGGGCCTTGTAGAGCGCGGCCGGGAGGTTGCGCACGTTGAAGATGAAGGTGGTGACGACCGGGCCGTTGTCGGGCTCCGCCTCGACCAGCTCCCGCGAGAGCACCACGAACCGGGTGGTGTTGTGCTCCTCGTCCTCGACGTCGCGGGCGAGGACCTCCAGGCCGTAGGTCTCGGCGGCGAGGGGTGGTGAGATCGCCGCCTGGCTCAGGTCGCCCGACTCGGCCACCTCGCGGGCCGCGCCGGCGGTGTCGCCGGAGATGACCGGCCGCAGACCGTGCTCGCGGATCACGTTGCGGCACTGGCCGAGCGCGTGCACGTGGCTGTGCACGGTCCTGATGGTCTCCATCGAGGCACCGGGCAGCGCCATCAGCGCGAACTGGATGCGCATGAAGTGCTCGCCGATGATGTGCAGGTGGGAGTGCGGCAGGAAGTGGTGGATGTCCGCGACCCGGCCCGCGATCGAGTTGTCGATCGGGATCATCGCCAGCTCGGCCTCCCCTGTCTCCACGGCGGCGAAGACGTCCTCGAAGCTGGCGCAGGGCACCGGCTCGGCGTCGGGGTAGCTCAGCTTGCACACCATGTGGGAGTTCGCGCCCGGCTCGCCCTGGTAGGCGATGCGGCGTCGGCCTGTCGTGGTCACGTTGGCGAGTTTCCCACGTCACGTCGGCAGATCCCGCGAGTCTCCACGGCCCGGCCCGCGCTGCTCTCTACCCTCAGCACGTGACAACCGCTCTCGCCGCCCTCGCCCTGCTGGTCGCCCTCGCCGCACTGGCGGTGGCCGTGGCGGGTCGCCGGGCGCCGGGACGTCGACGCAACGCCGCCGACGCCAGCAGCCTCCCCCAGGACCCGCGGGCCCTGCGCCAGGAGGTCGCGGCGCTGAAGGCGGAGAGCGGCCAGGCGCTGCGCCACGTCGCCGTGGTCCGCTACGACGCGTTCACCGACACCGGCGGCCAGCTCTCCTGGTCGATCGCGCTCCTCGACGACAGCGGCAGCGGCGCCGTGCTCACCTCGATCCAGGGGCGCAACGAGTCCCGCACCTACGCCAAGAGCATCGCCGGCTGGTCCTGCGAGACCCAGCTCTCCCCCGAGGAGCAGGACGCGATCTCCCGCGCCAAGCCCTGACCCGACCCCAGATCACCGCGGTCTCACCGCTGCGCTTCGGTCAACCTCCGCGCCGCCGCCGAGCAGGCCGAGCGGGTCGGCGTACGCCCCGACGGCGCCAGCCCGCCCTCCCCGACCCGCCTGCGCGAGTCCCACTGGTTAACAAGTTTCCCTGGGTCCCGTGGGAAACACCAGCTTCCCGTCCTTTGCAAAGCACGGGAAGCTCGGGTTTACCACGGGACCGTGGGAAACCCCGGGGGCCCTACCGCGGCACCCGCACCAGCAACCGCCCGTGCACGCAGGTGGCGCGGAGCTCCTTGCCGGGGGCAATCAGGTCTCCGTCGAGCTGGCGAGGCGCGTCCACACTGGTTCGTACGACGACCTCGCGGCCGGTCATCCGGGTGATCGTCTCGTCGGTGCGCTTGTCCTTGGTCAGCACCCGCACAGCGAGCGGGACCCAGGACAGGAACCGGCGGGGGTAGAGCAGCACCACGTCGAGAACGCCGTCGTCGATCGCCGCGTCGGGGATGAGCGGCATGCCCGCCTGCAGGAAGCCCACGTTGCCGACCACGATCGTCCGCGCCCGGTGCCGGGTGAACGGGCCGCCGTCCACGGAGATCTCGACCCGGATCGCCGGGAACATCAGCGACTTCAGGCCCGACCACACGTAGGCCAGCCAGCCCACCTTGGCCTTGAAGCTGTCGTTGACGCCCTCCATGATCGCGGCGTCGAAGCCCATGCCGGCCATCACCAGGAAGTTGGTGTCCTCCATGTTGTCGCCGCTGACCGTCGCCATGTCGATCGCCCGGTCCTGGCCGTTCAGGCCGACGTCGACCGCCGAGCGCAGGTAGAGCGGGATGTTCAGGTTGCGGGCCAGCAGGTTGCCGGTGCCCGCCGGCACGATCCCCACCGGGATGCCGGTGCCGGCGAGCTCCTCGCACACGGCGCGGATGGTGCCGTCGCCGCCGATGGCGAGGACCACGTCGCAGCCACTGACGGCCGCCTCGTGCGCCATCCCGTAGCCGGTGTCCTCGACGGTGGTCTGCCACCACACCACCGAGGCGAACCCCGACTCGAGCGCCAGCGACTCGACGAGGGTGCGGAACTGGCCGGGGTCGTCGATCTTGCTCGGGTTCAGGATCACGGCGAGCTTCTTGCGCGGGTTCGGGACGGCCTCCGGCAGGGGCGCCTGGTCACGCGCGATCGACCGCGGGGTCGGGTCGAACAACGCCAGCGAGACCAGCACGATGCCGGCCCCGAGGAGATAGCCGGCGAGCACGTCGGAGACGTTGTGCACGCCCAGGAAGACGCGGTCCAGGCCGACCAGGACGAACAGCGTCATCGCGAGGCCCACCACGAACCGGCGTACGCCGCGACGGCGGACCAGCATCCGGGTGAGCACGATCGTCACGCCCATCGCGCCGGCGATCCCGGACGAGTGCCCGGAAGGGAACGAGAACGAGTTCAGCACCTCGACCGGGTCCTCCCACACGGGCCGGTCCCGGCCGACCAGCTGCTTGAGCAGGAAGGTCGACAGCCCGACGGTCGCCATCACGCCGACGGTCCAGATCGCGGCGCGCCGGTAGAGCTTGGCCGCCAGGGCGATGCCGGCCACGATGGTCGCGATCGTCTCGGGCAGCGTGTCGGTGGCCCGGGCAAGGTAGTGCCAGAACAGGTAGACGCCGTGGTGCTCGCGGGTGAACGACTCCGGCCAGCGTCCCAGCGTGTCGTCGAGCGAGAGCAGCGGACCCCACCCGGTCCTGACCAGGACGGCCAGGACCGCGAACGACCCGAGACACAGGGCACCCCACCACAGTCGGGCTGGGCGAAGTTCGGCTTCAGTCACGGTCCGTCCAGATGCGAGTGCGGTGTCACGGAATGGTGCGGTCCCGCGAAAGTATGCCGTCACCCACCTGACCTGGAGGAGACCGCCCCGGCGGCGGCACGAACGCCCGCGCGGACCGATCTGCTACCCCGGGCGCAACGCGTGTGGGACCATTTGAGGGAGCGGACCGGGCCAATGTGGCCGATTCGAGCTGATCGCCACTCATCAAGGGAGACCTGATGCAGCGCACGACCTCCACCCGATCGGCCGCCCTCGCGGCCGCCGTCGCCTCGCTGCTGCTCACCGCTGCCTGTGGCAACGTCTCGGTCACCACGAAGACCGACGCGACCCCGTCCGAGGCACCCAGCGAGGAGCCCGCCGCCGCCGCACCCGACACGAGCGCCGGCGAGGGTGAGTGGCTGCTCGGGATGACCACCGCCGGCGGCGCGGACGGTGAGACCAGCACCACCGTCTACGTCAGCTACAACCCCTCCACCGGCGTGGCCTCGGCACACAAGATGCCCCCGGTGAAGGCGGCCAGCACGGCCCCGGAGCAGGCCGGACTCCTGGTCAGCGGCGACCGCCAGTGGGCGATCCCGGACACCGGGGTCTCCAACGCGGAGCAGAAGAGCGGCAAGCTCAAGGTCTACTCGCTCACGGGCACGGGCACCACCGTGGTCGACATCCGGGCGCGGTCCGGCAAGGGCGACGTCGACCCGATCGGATGGGCGTTCGACCCCACCAGCGACGACACCCTGCGCGTCGTGGACACCAAGTCGCGGGTGTGGGCCGTGAACGTCTCCGGCGGCAAGGCCAAGCTGGCGAACACGCTTCCCTCGGGGAAGTGGATCTTCACCAACGGCTTCGACCGCAACACCGGCGAGCCGTGGGTGGAGAGCATCGACAGCGACGAGACCCAGCCCCCGGGCTACGGCCCGGCCGACACCGCCCCGATCTCCCGCGACGGAGGCACCGTCCTCCCGGCCGGATCGCCCGGACTGGCGGCGCTTCCCGCCAACCCGTGCCGCCTGGGTGCGGGCTTCACCGACGCCGCCGGTGTCACCTGGTTGTTCTGTGCCGACGCCCCCACGGTCGCGACGCACTACCTGCCCAAGAGCAGCACCGGCTGGACCGCATACGGCAAGGCGAGCACACCCGTCGCGCCCGTCGCGGCCGGCTTCCCGCTCGTCCTTCCCCCGGCTGAGTAGTTCGCCGCTGCCGCAGCCGGTTAGTCTCGGGCCGTGATCGACCCACGACTGCTGCGCGACGACCCTGACCTCATCCGAGCCGCTCAGGAGAAGCGGGGCCTGTCCGGATCGGTGGTCGACCGGGCCCTCGACGCCGATGCGGCCCGCCGCGCGTCGATCGCGGACTTCGAGCAGCTGCGGGCCGAGCAGAAGCAGCTCGGCAAGCTGATCGCGAAGGCACAGGGCGAGGAGAAGACCGACCTCCTGGCGCGCACCAAGACGCTGGCCGCCGACGTGAAGGCTGCAGAGGCGGCGCAGACCGCTGCCGAGCAGGACTGGCGCGACGCCGTCTACGCGATCCCCAACCCGGCCGCGGAGGAGTCGCCGGCGGGTGGCGAGGACGACTACGTCGTGCTCGAGGAGCACGGCACCCCCCGCGACTTCGAGGCCGAGGGCTTCACGCCCCGCGACCACATCGAGCTCGGCCGGATGCTCGGCGCGATCGACGTGGAGCGCGGCGCCAAGGTGTCCGGCTCGCGGTTCTACTACCTGACCGGCCCCGGGGCCGACCTCGAGCTCGGCCTGGTCAACATGGCGATGGACCAGGCCCGCTCGGCCGGGTTCACCACGATGATCCCGCCGACCCTGGTCAAGCCCCGGGCGATGGAGGGCACCGGCTTCCTCGGCCAGGCGGCCGACGACGTCTACCGGATCGAGGGCCAGGACACCTACCTGGTCGGCACGTCCGAGGTCCCGCTGGCGGCGTACCACTCCGACGAGATCCTCGACGCCGAGACGTTGCCCCGTCGTTACGTCGCGTTCAGCCCCTGCTTCCGCAAGGAGGCAGGCTCGCACGGCAAGGACACGCGCGGCATCATCCGGGTGCACTGGTTCGACAAGGTGGAGATGTTCTCCTACACGACGCTCGACGAGGCGGCAGCCGAGCACGACCGGCTGCTCGGCTGGGAGAAGGAGTGGCTCGACAAGCTCGAGCTCGCCTACCGGGTCATCGACGTCGCCGCCGGTGACCTCGGCCTGTCGGCCAAGCGCAAGTTCGACTGCGAGGCCTGGGTGCCGACGCAGGGCCGCTACCGCGAGCTCACCTCGACCTCGAACTGCACCGACTTCCAGACCCGACGCCTCGACATCCGCGGCCGCTTCGACGGCGAGGTGCGACCGATCGCCACGCTGAACGGCACCCTGGTCGCCATCCCGCGCACGATCGTCGCGATCCTGGAGACGCACCAGCAGGCCGATGGCTCCGTGCGCGTGCCGAAGGCGTTGCAGCCCTACATGCAGGGCCGCACCGTGCTCGAACCGCTCACGAGCGGCGGCTGACCCGTGAAGGACCACCCCCCTCTCGACTGGCAGCCGCGCGTGGTCGCGTTGGACATCGACGGCACCCTGCTGAAGTGGGTCGAGGGCGCCGGCCAGGACTACGAGCTCATCTCGCCCGAGGTGTACGCCGCAGTGCAGGCCGTCGTGGACGCCGGCGCGCACGTGGTGCTGGCCAGCGGCCGCTCCCCCCACGGCATGGACAAGATCGCCGACCTGCTGGACCTGCCGCGGGAGGGCGACGACCGACTCTGGGCGGTCGCGTCCAACGGCGCGGTGATCTTCCGCTACCCGCCGCTCGAGGTCGTCCACGAGGAGACCTTCGACGCCCGCGAGGCCGTCCACCAGGTGCTCGAACACCATCCCGACGCGCTGGTCGCGGTCGAGGAGCGCGGGGTCGGCTACCGGGTGAACCGTCCGTTCCCGCCCGGCGAGCTGTCCGGCGAGATGATCGAGACCCACCTCGACGAGATCGTCGGCGGCCCGGTCAGCCGGGTGATCATCCGCGACCCCAACGCCTCGGCCGACGACTTCGTGCGCCTCGCCGCCAAGCTGGGCCTCCAGGGCACCGACTACGTGGTCGGCTGGACCGCGTGGCTCGACCTCGCTCCGGTGGGCGTGTCCAAGGCCTCCGGGCTCGACCACGTCGTGGGCAAGCTCGGGTTCTCCGCCGCTGACGTCCTCGCCATCGGGGACGGCCGCAACGACATCGAGATGCTCCAGTGGGCCCGGCGGGGCGTGGCCATGGGCCAGTCCGTGACGGAGGTGCACGAGGCAGCCGACGCCAGCACCGACACCGTCTACGACGAGGGCGCCGCCGTGGAGCTGCGCCGCTGGTTCCCGTGAGCCTGCCCGAGCTGGTCTCCACGCCGCGACTGCGGCTGCCGCTGGTCACCCCCGAGGACGCTGCCGGCATGGTCTCCGGACGACGCCGCGTCTCGTGGCACCCCGACTACCCGCGCGCCGAGGACCAGGACGCCGCCTCGATGGTCAAGGACGGCGACCCGGACGCCGGTTGGGGGCCGCGGCACATCGTGCGGTCAGGAGACGGGGTGACCGTCGGCTCGATCGGGTTCTTCGGGGCACCGGCCCCCGGACCGGACGAGGTGCCGGAGGCCGAGATCGGTTTCGGCCTGGTCAGCGACGCCCGCGGTCACGGCGCTGCCAGTGAGGCACTCACCGCGCTGCTGCAGCAGGTCGACCGGAGCGGCGTACGCGTGCGCGCCAGCGTGCGCCCGGAGAACCGTGCCGGGCTGCGGGTCCTCGCCAAGTGCGGCTTCACCCAGCTGCGGGGCGCCGGGGTCGACGGACACCTGGTGATGGTGCGACCCGTCCCGGCCACGCCTGCTCCCTAGAGGTACATCCCGCCCTGGGAGCCCGCCTCGTGCGAGGCGTCGCCGTGGTCGCCGTGCATGTTCGGCATCGACCCTGGTGGCAGCGCCCGGCGCATCTCCTCCAGCTGGGAACGCGCGGCCATCTGCTGGGCGTAGATGGCTGTCTGGATGCCGTGGAAGAGCCCCTCGAGCCAGCCGACCAGCTGGGCCTGCGCGATCCGCAGCTCGGCCTCGCTCGGCGCGGCCTCGTCGAACGGCTGGATCAGCCGGTCGAGCTCCTCGTCCAGCTCGGGCGCCAGACCCGTCTTGAGCTCCTGGATCGACGCGTGCAGCACGGTGGCGAGCCGCTTCCGGCTCGGCTCGTCGACGGGCGCGGACTTCAGCTCCTCCAGCAGCTGCTGGATCATCCGGCCGATGCGCATCACCTTGGCGGGCTGCTCGACGAGCTCGGCAACGCTGTGCGCGCGCTCGGACAGGCCTTCGCCGGGGTCGTCGGCCTCGCTGCCGAGCTGGGCCCCGCGGGGTACGGCGATGGGCTGGCCGTCGGGACCGATCACCATCACGTGGTCCTCGGCGTGCTCGTTCTTCGGTGTCGACATGGCTCAGACCCTATCCAGCGGCCCTATCCGGCCGGCGAGGAGACGGTGAGCAGGATCTTCCCGCTGTGCGCCCCGGACTCCATCAGCTCGTGCGCGCGGGCCACCTCCGCGAGCGGCACCTGCTCGTGCACCAGGGAGCGCACCTTGCCCTCGCCGATGAGCGGCCACACGTGCTCGACGACGGAGGCGCAGATCGCCCCCTTCTCCGGCGCCGGCCGGGAACGCAGCGTGGTCGCGATCACGGCGCCCCGCTTGCGCAGCAGCACGGACAGGTCGAGCTCGGCCTTGGCGCCTCCCTGCATCCCGATCACCACGAGGCGGCCCTCGGTGGCCAGGGCAGCGACGTTGCGGCCGAGATACTTCGCGCCCATCACATCGAGGATCACGTCGGCCCCACCGGCCTCGGCGAGCACCTCGACGAAGTCCTCGTCGTGGTAGTTGATGCCCCGCTCGGCTCCGAGCGACTCGCACAGCGCGACCTTCTCGGCCGAGCCGGCGGTGGCGAAGACCCGGGCGCCGAGCGCCGTGGCCAGCTGGATCGCGAAGCTGCCGATGCCGCCCGCGCCACCGTGCACGAGCAGCGTCTCGCCGGGCTGAAGGCCGGCGACCATGAACACGTTGGACCACACGGTGCAGGCGACCTCGGGGACCACCGCGGCGGTGAGGAGGTCGACGCCGGGGGGCAGCGGCATCACCTGGCCGGCGGGTACGGCGACCTTCTCGGCGTACCCCCCGGACGCGAGCAGCGCGCACACCTCGTCACCGACCTCGAAGCCGTCGACGCCTTCGCCGATCGCGCTGATCCGGCCCGAGCACTCCAGGCCCAGCACGTCGGAGGCGCCGGGCGGCGGCGGGTAGAACCCCATCCGCTGCAGGGTGTCGGCGCGGTTGACCGCGCTGGCGACCACGTCGATCACGACCTCCCCGGGCCCGGCCTCCGGGTCTGGGAGCTCGGTGAGGGTCAGGGCCTCGGGGCCACCGGGGACGGGTGCAGTGACGGCGCGCATGCGGCCACCCTAGGAGGTGCCGGAAGCGGTGCGGGGACCACCCGTGACGGGTGGGTCAGACCTCGACCTCTTCTGCGACCTCAGCCGGGATCTCGCTGTCCAGGTCGACCTCGACGTCGTCGTCGTCGTCGCGCTCCAGCTGCTCGGGGGACTTGTCCCATCGGCTGGCCAGGGCCGCGGCGAGCCCGGCGAGCCTCTCGACGTGTCGGGGATCCCCGTCGTGCTGGGCCGCTGCGTATCCGAGAAGGAACGTGGAGATCGGAGCGGACCGTCGCTCCACGTTGTGGGCGGTGTCGCGGGCGAGGTCGAGGATCAGCGCCTCGTCGACCTCGACCTCGATGTCCAGCTCGTCACAAAGCTCGTCGATCCAGTCGTGAAGGTTCACGCCCACAGTCTTGGACGGACTTGCTGTGCTGGCAAGCAGAATGCGACAACTCGACGGAAGTTGTGCCTCAACCGCCCAGTCGCTCACGCAGCTCCACCAGGTCGTCCCAGGTGTCCACGTCGCGCGTCTCCCAGGCCAGCGCCGGGACCTCCGCCAGCCTCAGGCCCCCCACCAGTCGGTGCATGGGCAGGCCCTGCTGGCCCTCGTCCTCGGGCGCGGCCGCGAGCAGCGCCTCGGTCCGGTAGACCGCGCAGAGGTACTGCCGACGACCGTCATCGTCGACCAGCAACGCGCCGTCCGCGGCGGCCGAGAGCGTCAGCCGGCGGATCGTGGCGGTCGTGAGCAGGGGCATGTCCACCGCCAGCACGGCCACGAACCGCGGCGGCACCGCAAAGCCCGACAGACCGGCCAGCAGGCCGGCCGCCGGGCCTCCCCCGGGCGGCTGCTCGCGACGGAACGTGACCGGGCGGCTGCACACCATCTCCGCGCCGACCACGACCACGTCGGGCACCTCTGCCAGCGCTCCGAGCACGTGCTCCAGCATGGTCACGCCGGCGAGCTCGATCGAGGCCTTGTCGGCCCCCTCGAAGCGCACGGCGCTGCCCCCGGTCAGGACGATCCCACCGAGCTCGGCTGCTTCCGGCGTGCTCACGGTTCGCAGTCTGGCACTTCGGCTGGCACTCTGGGGGACATGGCTGATCACGTTCGGGTGCGTCTGGTGCAGCGCGCCTCCGCGCTCGACCCGGCAGCGAACCTCGCCGCGCTCGACGAGGTGGCGACGCTCCCTGGAGACGCCGACCTCGTCGTCCTGCCGGAAGCCTTCGCCCGCGACTTCGGCGAGCCCGGCTCCGACCTGGCCCCGTTCGCGGAGAGCCTCGAGGGCCGGTTCGCGACCAGGCTGCGCCACGTGAGCCGCAGCACGGGGGCCGCGTGGGTGGCCGGGATGTTCGAGACGGCGCCCGACCGCGCCCGACCGCTGAACACGCTCGCCCTGGTCGAGGGCGACGACCTCACCTGCTACCGCAAGATCCACCTCTACGACTCGTTCGGCTACAAGGAGTCGGACACGATCAGCGCCGGGCCGGTGGAGCCGGCCCCGGTCAAGGTGAAGGGCTTCCCCCTCGGGCTGATGACGTGCTACGACCTGCGCTTCCCCGAGCTCGCCCGCTCGCTGGTCGACCAGGGCGCCGAGGCGCTCGTCGTACCCGCTGCGTGGGTGGCAGGCCCACGCAAGGTCGAGCACTGGCGCACGCTCCTGCGGGCGCGCGCGATCGAGAACACCGTCTGGATCATCGGTGTCGGCCAGCCGGGCCCGCGCTACACGGGTCACTCGATGGTGATCGCTCCCGACGGCGACATCGTGGTGGAGGCCGACGAGGACGCGACCGTGCTCGACGCCGTGGTCGACCGCGACGCGGTGGCGGACGTACGCCGCACCAACCCGTCGCTGGTGAACCGCCGCATGTGAGTCGTTTTCGGTATCGTCTGGACGTGCCAGGGGTCGAGAACATGCCGGGCAGCGGTCAGGGCGTGCCACCGCAACGGCCCGACGCTACCCGCGAGCTGCCCGCCAGGGCCCGTAGCGGGCACGTCCACCGCGCAGGTGACGAGCAGCAGCCGCGGCAGCGCGCCGGTCGCCGGTCGGCCGCGGCCCTACGGGTCGGGTGGGCGCTCGCACTGCTGGCCACGACCGGCGGCCTGGTCACGCTGCGGGTGATCGAGGGGCCTGAGCTGGCCCAGCAGGGTGTCGCCGTCGCCCTCGCCCTCGTCCTGGCCGTAGGCCTCGCCGTCCGCGCGGGCGGACCCGTCCTGCTGGCCGTCGTGGTGACGGTGGGACTCGGAGCCGGCGCCGTCGCGACGCAGTGGCTGCCTCTGCTGGCCGGAGCCGCGGTGGCGACGGGGGTGCTGGCCGCCTGCCTGGCCGTCCTGGGCAGCCGTCCAGCCGCCAGCTTCCGGCTGGTCACGCTCGAAGTGCTGCTGGCCCACCTCGTGGCCGGAGCGGGCGCGCTCGGCGCCGCCGGCTTCACGAGGGACCTCTCGGGCGAACGACTCGCCTACACCGTGCTCGCGCTGGCGTTCGTGAGCACGGTGGCACTGGTCTACCGCCTCGGGGGCGGGCTGCACAGCCTGGGCAAACGAGGCCTGATCCTGGTCGGAGCGGCGGCAGTCCTGCTCGTCGTGGTGGTCGTCTACACAGCGGCCCTGACGAGGTACGGCTCACCCGACCTGGTGATCCAGGTGCGCAGCGCCGAGGCCTGGGCGCTGGAGCACCTCGGCGGGATCCCGACTCCGGCGGCGATGCTCATCGGCGTCCCCGCACTGGCCTGGGGTGTCTCCATGCGCTCCCGACGACGCCAGGGCTGGTGGGCCTGCGCCTTCGGCACCGCCGCCACGGCCTCGGTGACGGCTCGGCTGGCCGAGCCCACCGACACCCTCGCCGCCGCCGCGCTGGGCGCGGGGTACGGCATCGTCGTCGGCCTGGTCCTGGCCTACCTGCTGATCCGGGTCGAGACCCTGCTCACCGGCCGCGCCGTGATCGCGGGTGTGGTGCACCGTGACGAACCCGGACGCCTTCGTGCCCTGCACTGACCCGCACCACTAGACTCGTCCACCGGTCCCCCCGGGGACCGAGGAGGGGTGCCGGAGCGGCCGATCGGAACCGCCTTGAAAGCGGTCGCTGGCAGTGATGTCAGCCGCGGGTTCGAATCCCGCCCCCTCTGCAAGTGCGCGCTACGCGCGCGCAGAGGGTGTGGAGCCGAGACGTCGCAGATGAACAGGAGGAGCGCAGCGGGGGATGTTCCTCTGCGACATCTCGGCGACGCCCCAGCCGAACGGGCGGCCGAACGGCAGACCTACTCCGACCCGCCCAGCTCCAGCGAGACAGAGTCGTAGACCAGGTCGTGCAGCCGTTGCACGTGACGCTCGAGATCCCCGAGCAGGCGGCGTACCTCTCGCTCGATGGTCTCCGGGTCGAGGCGGTCCAGCACCCCCGCGGAGAGCCGGCCCACCCGCGCCTGCAGCTGCACGCGGTCACGCCCGGAGAGAGCGGCCCGCGCGGCGAGCCAGGCTTCGGGCTGGGCGGTCTCTGGAACGGCCAGTGCCTCCTTGCAGTCGGACAGCCGCAGCCGGACCTTCCAGCGCCACTGGGGCGCTGCGGGGTCGTCGGCGAGAATCTGCCGGAGTTCCCTGATTGCGGTTTCGAGAGGAGGCATCTCGAACCACCTTCCACGACTGTCCGTGCACAGATGGGATCTCGAGTGTGACTCAGGTCACCCCCGTGGGCAAGGAAGATTTTGTGGTCAACCACCTGCGACGGTGTAATCGTCACGATGAGCACCTCGCCGACCGACCCCACCGCCACGCCCACGCCCTCCGGACCCACAGAGTTCGCGCTCGCGGCGACGATCCGGGCACGCCTCCTCGGCACCGGCCTCACGGCGCTCGGGACGGTCGTGGTGGTCGCGGTCCTGGTCGGCTGGCTGGTCGGGCTGCCCACCGCCGTGGTCTCGGGCCTGGTGGTCCTCGCGGCCCTGTGCGTGCTCACCCTCGGGCTCCTGGTCGGGCTGCGGCACTGGGTGCTGCGCCTGGACGAGCACGGCTACCGGGTGCGCGGGCTGCGTTCGGCCCAGGCCCGGTCGGCCCGCTGGACCGACGTCCTCGACCTGCAGGCGACGACGGTGGGCGGTCATCGGTGCGTCGTGCTCCGCCTCCGGGACGGGCGTACGACGACCCTGCCGGTGGACGCGCTCGAAGGCACCAGCACGACCCTCGTCGATGCGCTCAGCGCGCACCTCGACCGGGGCCACGGCTACCGCCGCCTGAGCTGACCCGGCCTGTTCCCGCCCCGATTTCCGGCCCGATTCCCGGCCCGATTTCTGGCCGGGCCCACGTGATGGGTAGCCTGTGCCCTGCTTGATCGGGAGGTGTCGCCTAGTGGCCTATGGCGCCCGCCTGCTAAGCGGGTTGAGGGTTACCCCCTCTCGCGGGTTCAAATCCCGCCACCTCCGCAGGCTGAGTCGCCCCGGACCCTCCTGGGTCCGGGGCGATTCTCATCCGCTCACATTTCTGCATGATCGTGCATTGCACACTTATGAGGGTTCCGGAACGGTCTGAGCACGCGCTCCCGTGGGCACCATGTACCTCGGCCCATAGATGCGAAGGATGGCTCAATGAAGACACGCCGTATTGCCAAGTCGATTGCCGCCGCTCTTCTTGCGGTGGGCGTTTTCACGGTCGGCGCCGCCCCGGTGGGTGCCGCCGAAGCCTCCCCGATCAGCCACGTCCTCAACGACACCGGCTGGGGCTGAGCCACGCGAGGGCTCGCGCGTCTCTCCGTCCCCACACACCGCGCGCGGGCCCTTCGCGTCACCACCCCGTTGAGCCAAGCAGCGGGGGCCCTCTGTGGCGATGCAGCAGGGTGACTCTGAGTCGGTCAGCTCTCGGGGGCTGACTCCGGGTCCCTGCTGCCCATCGCCAGACCGAGTTGGAACCTAGTCTCCACGCCGTACTCCTCCTTGAGGGCGGCCACGTAGGACGCGTAGGTCCGCGTGCTGACTCCGACGCGCTTCGCGCTGGCGGGGTCGCTGTGCCCCTCGGTGAGCATCCGCACGGTCAGCCGCCGCACCTCGGCGTCGATGCTGCTCTCCGTGGGCGAGCCGAGCTCGTCGTAGTCCTGCGCGCGTTCCCAGGAGCGGTTGAAGATGTCGGCGAGGTAGGACACCAGGTGCGGGTCGTGGATCACCACGGCGACGTCTGGCGTGCCGCCGGGGATCACCGCCAGCCGACGGTCGATCACGATCAGCCGGTTGAAGAACTCGTCGAGCGTGCGCACCTTCGCGCCGTGCTCGAGGATGCGCTTCACGTGGGCCCGGGTTCCCTTGCTGCGGCGCGCGGTGTGCTGGTAGAGCGTGTGCATCTCCACGCCCCTCTCCAGGGCGCGCAGGTCCCGGTCGATGGCCTGCTCCAGCACCACCGCGCGACGGGCCCCAGCGGGCTGTGCGGTGAGCAGCTGCTCCTCGGCGTCGTCGACGGCCGCCTCGAGGAACCGGTTGATGCTCGGCAGCCCGCGGATCTCGCGCAGGTGCCCCTCCCCCGACGGCGTACGCCGGAACGTCTGCGCCAGCGAGCCGAGGGTCTCCGCCCAGGCGGCCGACTCGTCGAGCAGCTGCACCACCTGGCGGCTCATCGGCGCCACCACACCGGACTGCACCGCGGCGGGGTCGACGGGCACCCAGCCGCCCAACCGGTCGTCCTCGCGCAGCAGCCCGAGGTCGATCAGCAGCATCAGCGACTCGTGCTCGGGGTGGTCCTCGCCGTGGCGGGGGTCGTCGGGCGCGAGCAGTCCACGGCCGACGATCTCCTTGAAGAGGTCACCGGCCGGTCCGGCGAGGAGAGCGCGGCGATCGGGCCCCGAGTTGCTGCTCATGGGGAGCATCATGACAAACAGGGCCCGCGCCTGGTGAGGTGCGGGCCCTGCGGATGCCTTGCGTGCTGCCTGTGCTGCCTCTCAGACGCCGAGGCGGGCCTTCAGGCCGTCGAGCTCGGTCCAGAGGACGGCCGGGAGGTCGTCGCCGAACTTCTCGAACCACTCGGTGATCTGCGGGATCTCGGCCTTCCACTCCTCCACGTCGACCTCGAGGGCCTTCGCGAGGGCCTCCTCGGTCACGTCGAGGCCGTCGATGTCCAGCGCGCCGGGCGCGGGGACGTGGCCGATCGGGGTCTCGACCGCGGCGGCCTGGCCCTCGATCCGGTCGATGACCCACTTGAGCACCCGGCTGTTCTCGCCGAAGCCGGGCCACAGGAAGCCACCGTCCTCGTCACGACGGAACCAGTTGACGTAGAAGATGCGCGGCATCTTCGCGGCGTCGTTCTCCTTGCCCATGTTGATCCAGTGGCTGAAGTAGTCGCCGGCGTTGTAGCCGATGAACGGCAGCATCGCCATCGGGTCGCGGCGCACGACGCCGACCTGGCCGGTGGCGGCCGCGGTGGTCTCGCTGGAGAGCGTGGCGCCCATGAACGTGCCGTGCACCCAGTCGCGGGCCTCGGTCACCAGCGGGATGGTCGTCTTGCGACGGCCACCGAAGAGGATCGCGTCGATCGGGACACCGCGCGGGTCGTCGTACTCCGGGGCGAGGATCGGGCACTGCTTGATCGGGGTGCAGTAGCGGCTGTTCGGGTGGCTGGAGAGCTCCTCGGACTCGGGGGTCCAGGGCTCGCCCTTCCAGGAGGTGGCGTGGGCCGGCGGGTTCTCCAGGCCCTCCCACCAGACGTCGTTGTCCTCGGTGAGCGCGACGTTGGTGAACACCGAGTTGCCGATGTTGATGGTCTTCATCGCGTTGGGGTTGGTGTGCTCGTTGGTGCCCGGTGCGACCCCGAAGAAGCCGTACTCCGGGTTGACGGCCCACAGGCGGCCGTCCTCACCGATGCGCATCCAGGCGATGTCGTCGCCGATCGACTCGACCTTCCAGCCCGGGATGGTCGGCTCGAGCATGGCGAGGTTGGTCTTGCCGCAGGCACTGGGGAACGCGGCGGCGATGTACTTGGTGACCTTGTCGGGGTTGGTCAGCTTGAGGATGAGCATGTGCTCGGCCATCCAGCCCTCGTCGCGCGCCTTGGCGCTGGCGATGCGGAGCGCGTAGCACTTCTTGCCGAGCAGGGCGTTGCCGCCGTAGCCGGAGCCGAAGGACCAGATCGCACGCTCCTCGGGGAACTGCACGATGTACTTGGTGTCGTTGCAGGGCCACTTGACGTCGGCCTGGCCCTCCTCCAGCGGCATCCCGACCGAGTGCAGCGCGGGCACGAAGTCGGCGTCGAGCTCCTCCATCTTGCGCAGCACGTTGGTGCCCATGCGCGCCATCACCCGCATCGAGGCGGTGACGTAGGCGGAGTCGGTGACCTCGACGCCGAACATCGGGTGCTCGGCTTCGAGGTGGCCCATCACGAACGGGATGACGTACATCGTCCGGCCCTTCATGCAGCCCGCGTAGAGCTTGCGCATGATGGCCTTCATCTCGTTCGGGTCCATCCAGTTGTTGGTGGGCCCGCAGTCCTTCTCCTCGACCGAGCAGATGTAGGTGCGGTCCTCGACGCGCGCCACGTCGGTGGGGTCGGAGGCCGCGTGGAAGGAGTTCGGCTTCTTCTTCTCGTCGAGGCGGGTGAACGTGCCGGACGCGACCAACGCGTCGGTCAGCTCGACCCACTCCTCCTCGGAGCCGGTGCACCAGTACACGCGGTCCGGGGTGGTGAGCTCGGCGACCTCGTTGACGAAGGCCAGGATGCCCTCGTGGGTGGTCGGAGCATCGCTCATGGTGGTCGCGGTCTTTGACGTGTCGGCGGTCATGCCTTACCTCTCGAGCATTTCGCGGCGGCCCTGCACGGGCCTTGGCCGGCCGTCGAGCGTGTCGACGGTGTGTGTCGTTGAGTGCGTGTAACCGGATGCGGCGCCCTTGCATCACCCGTTCGTGGGCCTCAAGTTACGCCCACAGGGGTTGCGGAAGTAACCGAGGTTGACGGCGAATCTACGGCTCAGTCGCCTTTCGGCCTATTGGATCGATCCACTAGTTGAATGTGTGCGCAGGCTCACGTTTTGCGTCGCGGGTCGCGCTCTGACCTGCGTCAGCGCCGGAGCCCGGGCCGTAGCCCCAGCAGCAGGCTCCCCACGCCGACGCCGGCGACGACCCACCAGAACACCCACACACCGGGGGCGAACCCACCGAACGGGTAGGCCGACTCCCAGCCCAGGAAGGGACTCACCACGACGGGGGCGATGACTGCCAGCACCGCGGAGGCGGCCAGGGTGGCGCCCGCGGCCGGGACCTCGTGGCGCGAAGCCAGGGCCGCGAGACCGACGGTGATGGTGACCGCTGCGGCGCCGATCAGTGACCAGCCTGCACGCTCGAGCGGCAGGTCACCGGGGCGAAGGAGCACCACGGCCCCCCAGACCCC
This sequence comes from uncultured Actinomycetota bacterium, assembly GCA_963791105.1. GTDB lineage: Bacteria > Actinomycetota > Actinomycetes > Propionibacteriales > Nocardioidaceae > Marmoricola. The sequence continues at coordinate 584,094 of CAWBRA010000008.1, forward strand.
GAGCGGGACCGCAGCCACGGCCAGCCGCGCCGTACGCCGCCAGGTGGCGCCTCGCGGGGTCACCGCCACCAGTGTCACGGCGCGCTCGTCGAAGGCGAACGCCGCGGCGGCGGCACAGCAGGCGAGCACGGCGGGGAGGATCACCAGGGCCGTGGAGGGCCACCGCGCGAGGACCCCGGTGAGCAGCACGGCTGCCGCGCAGGGGCCGAGCACGGCCGGCCACGGGATGCCGCGGCGGAGGTACCACCAACGGAGGGTCACTTCTCCACCCTGGAAGGGATCGGGTCGGAGTTCTGGTTCTCGGCGTTGCCGGTCGTCATCGCCAGGGCGAGGCACGCGAGACCCACCACCGTCACTCCGGCGATGGCGACGCGCAGGTTGCGGCTGCGCGCCGTGCGGTCGTGCCAGCTCGCGACCAGGACGGCCGCCGCGCATAGGCAGAGCACGTAGCCGAGGTAGGCGAGCGGGTTCCCGTTGAACAACGTCTGGGTGCCGTCGGTCTCGGTGCCGGAGTGGAACATCGCCCACGGGACCCAGAGACGCAGCTTGAAGTGCTCACCGCCCAACAAGCCCATCTGGGCCACCAGGTCGATGGCCACGACCGCGACCACGACCACGGCGGCGGCGCCGGGGAAGCGCAGCCAGCGGCCGGTGAGCACGCCCAGCAGGCCACCGCCGAGGCAGGCGACCGGAGCGAGGGCCAGCAGGATGCTCCACACCTGCCAGTCGGGCATCGTGGCGAACCACCACTCCTGCGCGGCTGGCGGCTTGCCCTGCACCAGCACGAGCAGCGTCGCGACCCACGCCGCACCGGCTGCAAAGGGCACCAGGCAGGCCACCGCGAGCGCTGTCGTACGCCGAGCCTCGGTGCCCGGAGCGGTGGCCATCGCCTCCACCGCCGACTCGGTCGACCGGGTCAGTCGCGCGGTCGCCACCAGACTGGTCAGCCCGATGAAGAACGCGGGCACGACCGGCATGGACAGCAGGTCGGTGAGCGCGGGGTCGTCGGTGATGGCGTACATCAGCCCGAGCACCCCGAACGCGAGCACGACGCCGACGAGGAAGACCGGGTGCAGGGCCAGGCGGCGGGCCTCGATCCGCGCCATCGGGGCGAGGCCGGAGTAGCCGGTCCTGGTGAGGGTGGTGCTGGTCATGGCTGCTCCTTGGTCGGGTGGGTGGGCCGAGACGGTCAGGATGGATTCAGGCGGGGGCTCGGACGCTGCGGGCGTCGGCGCCGAGCATCAAGAGGTAGGCGTCCTCGAGCGTCGGCTCGGTCGGCAGGGCGTCGGGCGGCGGCGCGCCTCCGACGACGTGGTGCCGTCCGGTGCCGGTGCGCCAGCTGACCAGGGAGTCCTGCGAGCCGGGCTCGTCGGAGAGCCAGACCTGACCCTCGGCGGTCGCGACGAGGTCGGTGACCGACCCGTCGAAGCGGATCCGTCCTCCGGCGAGCACCACCACGCGCTCGCACAGGGCGGCGACGTCCTCGGTCTGGTGGGTGGAGATCAGCACGGCGCAGTCGCTCGCGATGACCGAGAGGGTGCGCCGCAGGTCGGCGCGCTGGGTCGGGTCGAGCCCGGTGGTCGGCTCGTCGAGCACGAGCAGCCGCGGGTGGCCGAGCAGCGCCTGGGCCAGTGCGACCCGGCGGCGCTGCCCGCCCGACAGCTTGGCCACCCGCTTGGTGGACTGCTCGGAGAGACCGACGAGCTCGAGCACCCGGCGCACCTCGCGCAGCCGTCGCTCGCGGTCGTTCCACTCCTTGAGGACGGCGACGTACTCGACGAAGCCGAAGGCGGTCATGTCGGCCGGATAGCCGAGCTCCTGCGGGAGGTAGCCGAGACGCCGACGGATCTCGGTGACCTCGGCGTGCGAGCCGTGCGGGTCCCGGCCGAGCAGGCTGACCTGGCCGGAGTCGGCGGCGATGGAGGTGGCCACGATCCGCAGCAGCGTCGTCTTGCCCGCCCCGTTGGGGCCGAGCAGACCGATCACGCCGCGGTCGAAGGTCAGGTCGACCCGGTCGAGGGCGCGGGTGCGGCCGTAGGTCTTGGTGACTTCCTTGAGCTCGACGGTGTTCACAGCAGGGCTCCGATCTGTCGGTCCTGTCGGGACCGGACGGCGAGGACGAGGCAGGCGGCTGCTGCCAGGGCGAGGTAGACGAGCTGCTGGGTGAGCTCCACGGGCCAGGTGGCGGGCAGCTCCCGGACCGAGAGCAGCACCACGCCGCTCCAGGCGATGGAGACCACCGCGACGCCGGTGCGCGGCCCGATGAAGGCGGCCAGGGCCAGGAGCACCGGGACCAGCGCCAGCGCCGGCCCGAGCCAGGCCGCGGCCAGCCACAGCGGTCCGGGCAGCAGCAGGCCGAGCGCGACCGTGAACGGCAGCACGCAGACCAGCACGGCCAGGGTCCGCACGAGGATCAGACGCGTCCGCCCGTAGGGCGCGGTGACCACCAGTGACTCCAGCGGGTCGTCCTGCGGGCCGTAGGCGGCGGCGACACCGACGACGGGCACCATCGGCGCGACCAGCAGGAACGGCGCGATCAGCTCTCCTCCAGTGAGGACGACCGCCGCCGCGGCGAAGGCGACAGCGACGAAGGCGCTGACCAGCCAGGCCGTCCGCAGCGAGGTGGTCGCGGCCAGCAGCACCGCCGTCGGCTCGGAGACCCCGACCCGGCGGGCCAGGCGTGTCAGCGGGGGCAGGGTCGGGCTCTGCGCCGCATCGCGGATCGCCGACCAGGCCCGCCCCAGGGGCTGTGGGTCGACGAGTGGGCCGATCCTGGCGCGGCACTCTCCGCAGCGCACCAGGTGCTGCTCCACCGAGGCGCCGCCGATCGCGTCGAGCGAGCCGGCGACGTAGGCCGCCAGCAGGTCGGTGTCGGTGTGCCAGCTCTGGGTGGTCATCGCCATCCCTCCTGTGTCTGGGTCAGTGACCCGCGCAGCTGCGCCTTGGCTCGGTGCAGGCGCGTCTTGACGGTGTTCTCGCGGACGCCGAGCAGCCGGCCCGCTTCCTTGGTGGTCAGACCGTCGAGGACGACCGCCTGCACGACCGAGCGGAACTCCGGGGAGAGCTTGCGCAGGGCGCCGGCCAGGTCGCCGTACTCGACGCCGAGGAGCACCTCGTCCTCGGCGGCCGGGACGCGTCCGAGGACGCGGGTGTCCCACTGCGGCACCAGCACCACGGCCTTGCGCGAGCGGAGCCGCGACACCATCCGTCGGTAGGCGATGCCCCAGAGCCAGCCCGCGACGTCGCCGTCACCGCGGAACCGGCGGGCGTCCTTCCAGAGCGCGACGAAGGTGTCCTCGATGACGTCGACGACGACCTCCGGGTCGTTGCAGCGCCGCAGCAACCGGGCGTAGAGCCAGGCCGAGTGATCGCGGTAGAGCGCCTCGAGGGCTCCGAGGTCCCCCTCGGCCACCAGGCCGACCAGGACACTGTCGTCGTCCTGGTCGACCTGGGCTGGGCCATCGCCCCGATGCATGGGTCCCATGCTGATCACTGTCGCACCGGGCGACGGAAATGGTTCCTGGTCAGGCCGGGATTCTCAGCCGGCCACGACGACCCTCAGGTACGCCGACCGCTGCGCACGTTGCGGCTGCGCAGGGCGATGCGGGCGAGCATCGCCAGGGAGACGACGACCGCCACGATGAAGACGACCAGTGCGATGTGGTTCTCCACCGACGCCTGGTCGCCCGACGGCCTGGCGAGCAGCGCGGAGGCCAGGATCATCGCGGCGAGCACGACGGCGGCCGCGAGCACGTTGGCGAGCTTGTGCAGGCCGCGCAGGAACTCGTCCTCGTCGAAGGCGTTGACCCGCAGCTCGAAGTTGCCCCTGCCGATCGCGTCGAAGGCACGGTTGACCCGGCCTGGAAGCTCCTCGACGAACTCCTTGGCCTCGAGCAGGCTGCTCATCATCGAGGCAGGCGTCTGGTTCATCGAGGACTTCATCAGCCGGGTCAGGTGCCGCTGCAGCGCCTCGCGCGGCTCGAAGTCCGGGGCCAGGGTGAGCGCCACCTGGTCGAGGTTGAGCAGGGTCTTGCCCAGCATCACCAGCTCGGGCTCCATCCGCAGCCCGGCCTCGCCGGCCTTGCGGGTCAGCTGGAGGACCAGCGCGCCGATGTCGAGGTCGGAGAGCGACGCGTCCGCCGTACGCCCCACGAGGTCGGCGACGCTGCGGGCCAGGGCGGTCTCGTCGAAGTCCGGCAGCTTCTCCCCCAGGTTGATCGCCACCCGGGTGACCTCCTCGGGGCGGGCATCCGCCAGGGCGAGGAAGAGCTTGACCAGCTGGTCGCGGACCGCCGGCGCGAGCCGAGCGATCATCCCGATGTCGAGCAGCACCAGCCGCCCGTCGGGCGTCACCAGCACGTTGCCGGGGTGGGGGTCGGCGTGGAAGACGCCGTGCACGAGGACCTGGTCGAGGTAGGCCCCGAACAGCGCGTCCGCCAGCGGGCCGCCGTCGAGCTCCAGCCGTCCCAGCGGGCCGATCTCGGTGACCTTCTTGCCGGGGACGAACTCCATCGTCAGGACCCGGCTGGTGGTCAGGTCGGGGTAGGGCTGGGGGACGACGATCTGCTCGCGGCCGCTGACCATCTCGCGCATCGTGGCCAGGTTGTCAGCCTCGCGGCGGTAGTCGAGCTCGTCGACCAGCGCCTTGCGGAACTCCTCGAGCAGCGCAGCGACGCCGAAGCGGTGCCCGACGTCGGTGTGCTTGTCGAGGAACTCGGCGAGCTCGCCCAGCACCTCCATGTCCTCGCGGACCTGGGCACGGATCCCCGGGCGCTGCACCTTGACCACGACCTCGCGACCGTCGCGAAGGGTCGCGCGGTGCACCTGCCCGAGCGAGGCGGCGGCCAGCGGTGTGCGCTCGAAGCTGGCGAAGACGTTGGAGATGCGCACCTGCAGCTCCTCGCCGATGATCTCCTCCACCTGCTCGTAGTCGAAGGGCGCCACGTCGTCCTGCAGCCGCGAGAGCGCCTCGATGTACGCCGGGTTGAACAGGTCGACCCGCGAGGACATCAGCTGCCCGAGCTTGACGAAGGTCGGACCCATCGCCTCCAGGTCGTCCGCCAGCCGCGCCGCCGCGTCCTCATCCCCCTCGACCGCCCCCTCGTCGAGCAGGTCGTCCATCCCCGCGGAGCGGACCAGGTCGCCCCGGCCGTGGCGGAACAGGAGCATGGCGATCTGGCTGTAGCGCTTGGCGTGCGCTGGGGCGATGAGGAGGCTCATGGTGCGCAGAGAGTAACCGTTCTGCACTCAGCCGACGGGCGATCAGTCGACCAAGGTCCGCTCAACCCCGCACTCCGCCGACTGCCCCTGGCATCCGGGCGCCACCGCACCGGGCAAGATGATCAGAGAACCCGGAAGAGGTGATCCGCCGACATGAGCCAGCACCCCGTCGCCAGCGCGACGCAGAAGCCTGACTGGGCGACTGCGACCGGCTTCGTGCTGGTGGTGATCGCCTACGCCGCCCTGTCGGGCGCGTGGACCGACACCAGCACCGGTTGGTACGACAACCTCGACAAACCGTGGTTCCAACCGCCAGGTGTGGTCTTCGGCATCATCTGGCCGCTGAACTTCCTGGCCCTGATGGTCGTCGGTGTGCTGGTTTCCAGAAACAACTCCGGCGTGGCCCGCCGCGCGCTGGCCGTCTTCACCGTCTCCGTGGGCTTCGCCCTCGGCTGGGCCTACCTCTTCAACCAGTCTCGAGAGCTCGTCGCCGCAGCTGTGGCACTCGTCCTCGCCGCGCTGCTCACCTGGGCGTTGCTGGCCGTGCGTGGCCCGCGCTCGTCGGGCCTACGCTGCCGGACTGCTCGTCTACGCCGTCTGGATGACGCTGGCCGCATCGTTGTCGGTCGGCCTGGCCGTGCTGAACTGAGCCCCTGACCACGCCCGATTTCGGCCCCGGCCCGGGCGTCCGCTAGAGTTGCGCAGTCTTCGCGGCCGAGCCGTGCAAGACGGGCGCCTGTAGCTCAACGGATAGAGCATCTGACTACGGATCAGAAGGTTTGGGGTTCGAATCCCTACAGGCGCGCAAGACACGAACCGCAGGCAGACCACATCTGACCTGCGGTTTTGTCATTTCCGGGGTGCTTGGCGGCTCGTGCGTCGTCTGGGCTGCCGGCGAGTGTCCGACCTCGGCTCGTACGAGAACTCACTGCCTCGAAACGAGGCCCACCGAACCGATCGTGACTCCGGTCGGCATGTGAGTGCCGAGCACGCCAGGTCTGAGGATTCGCTCGCAGGGCTCCACGCAGACAGGAAGAAAGGTGCTTCCGCGCGCACCGGACGGTCTGTCTCCAGCGCTGGATTCTTCAGCTCGAGGACAGGGCAGACAACAGTTGCGCCTTGGTCTTGCTCGACATCCCCCTCAGACCACGTGCGCGAGCCTCGGCTCGCAGTTGGACCACGGTCCAGGAATCATCTGGCACGCGTGCGTCGCTGGAGGTCGTCTCGACCTCCCCGCCCGAGGGTCCGGCGTCCGGGTCCGCGGCCGTGGATGCCCGGTCGAGCTTCTTCTCGAGCCTCTCGACCCGTGCCGCGGAACGTTGCGCCGAGGCTCGGTGTGCCGCTGCCTCTTCTTTCCGCCGCGCCATCTTCGCCCTGGTCTTTTCCAGCTTCGACTGGGACTTGTCCAGCTCCGCGCGCACGGAGGCCAGCGACTCTTTCAACTTCTTGGCCCGGGCCTCGGCCCGCTTGGCCCTCTTCTTGCCACCCATGGGATGTCCTTCCGTTGGGCCTACCCCTGCTGACCATGATGTCTCAAGTCACGGGAACTGATCCGCGAGTCGCCGGAGACCCTCAGTGCCCCTGCTCCCCGGGAGGAGGTGAGCCCGGGTCTGGACTCCACGTCATTGTGCAGTGCAGGAAGGGAGGTCGGGCATCGATGGGGCGTCCCGGCGGTCAGCCCTTGACGTAGGAGAGCTTCTCGCAGACCAGGCCGTCCCGGAATCGGATGACGTCCACTCCTCGCACGTGACCGGGGTCCGGGCCGCCCCAGGCGTAGCGCCAGCAGACGACGGCGCGGTCGCCGGACACGAAGGACTCCTCCTCGGCGAAGTTCATCCCGGGCGTGCGCATGACCTGGCTCCAGGCCGTCCGCACCGCGTCGCGTCCCTGGATGCGATGTCCATCTGGCGGCGGCGACGTGGATTCGAAGACGACGTCATCGGTCGCCAGGGCGAGCGCGGCCTCGACGTCCCCGTCACCGAAGGCCGCGTTGAACAGCGCGAGGCTCCGATGGTGGGGACCCCATTCAGGGTCGCGACCGAAGCGGGCCAGCAGGTGGTGCTGGGCATCGCCGGTCAGTGGCCGCGGCGCAGCGACAGCGCCGGCGTCTCGGTAGGCCTCCTCGTTGGCGTCGAACCACTGGGCGACCGCGTGGACCAAGTGTGGATCCATGCGTGTGTCGCCGTGGGTGGCCGCGGCCAGGTCCCAGCCGTGCACCAGGTGGTCGGCCGCCAGCTGCATGACGTACTCCTGCTTGGGCGTCTCGCCGAACGACAGGTGCACCGTGCCACCGAGAGGGAGCTGCGTGGCCACCGACGAGATCGCGTGCCGCGCAGCAGTCAAGGCTGCGCCGATCTTGTCCTCGCCGAGCACGTCTCCGTCGAACTGGTCACCGACCTCCTCCATCGTCGCGCCCTCCATGAGCGGCACGGTCCAGAGGTCCTCGTAGGTGACGTGGTTGACGAGGTCACGCACCGTCCACTCGGTGCACGGCGTGGGGTCTCCCCACTGGTCGTCCCTCACCGCGTTGACCCGGTCGGCGAAGAACTCAACGCTCCGGTGGTACAGCGTGTTCGCGTCCATTCTGTTGTCCTTTCACACGAGGCCGGTCTCGAGGGCCAGCTCGGCTTGGCGTAGCCACCACGGCAGCGCAGCACGTTCACGCTCGCGGACGGCCGGGTCGGGGTGCTCGACGATGTCGAGCGCCTTGTTCCAGCCCAGCCACGAGATCCCGGCGAGCAGACCCAACCGCATGGCGTCGTCGTCGTACGCCGGGCCGGCAACCTCGCGCTGCAGGGCGAGGAGCCCGTCGAGCCGGTCCACGATGGTCGCGCTCGCCTCGCGCCCGACGGGGCCGAACAGGTGCGCGCAGCCCACAAGCAGCCGCCCGATGTCGACCTCGGCTGGTCCCGCGGCGACCAGCCCCCAGTCGATGAGGGTGAGGCATCCGGGCCGGTCGGGTTCGAAGGCCATGTTCACTGTCGCGAGGTCACCGTGCAGCAAGGTCGACGGCAGCGCACGGCAGGCCGCTGCGAGAGGTGCGGTGTCCTGAGCCAGCTCGAACACCCGCTCACCTACCTCACCAGGGGCGACCTCGAGCCAGTACTCCCACCCCCGCAAGGCGTAGTCGACGATCGAGTTGCCCACGCAGGGTCGGATCCGCCGTGGCTCGAAGAGGCCGAGGAGCAGGTCGAGCGGCGTCAGCCCGTCCGGCGGGGAGCCGAGGAACGCAGCGTGGAGGTCAGCGATCGCCGCGAACATCGTCCTGGCCCGGTCCCGGCTGACAACAGACTTCCAGGTGAGAACCGCGTCACCGAGGTCCCGCATCACCAGCACGCCGCGGCCGTCGTGATTCCACGCGCCAATGACCGGATGGAGCACCGTCCGCGGCAGGCCGTCGAGCACGCCGCGCCGGAAGAGCTCCACCTCCCGCCCCGCCGGGTCGCCGGAGAGGCGCATGACCAGATCGACCGTCGGATCGAGGTGTTTCACAACGACCCGGGAACCATCGGCCAGGGAGACGCGCTCCAGGACAGCTCCCGAACGACCGTCGTCGTTGACCGGTGAACGGTCGAGAGTGCCTTGAAGAACCTCACGGTCCATGGCCTCATGGTCCTCGCCCGCGCCACGCTGGACCAGCCCTAGATTTTGATGACCACGAGAAGCGGTTGGGTAGATTCCATTTCCCCGAGAAGCGATGGACCGTGAGGTCGGGTGTCGACCAAACTCCGGGGGCATCCGTCCGGATTCTCGGTCACCTTGGTCTTGGCTTTCCGCTCGACGCTCGACCATCATCAGTGCTCGATCGCCGGAGTCATCGTCCGCGTCAAGTGCATGGGTCTGTGCCGAAGGTCCGCGTCCGGTCCTGCGCAGCGGATCCGAAAGGCTACTCGCGGAACGTGATCGACTCGACCATGCGCGTGAGCGTGTCGACGTCGGCCTGGGTGGCGTCGGGTGGTGTCTCGGCGGTGAAGATGAATCGCTCCTCGGCGACTTGGAGGATCCACAACCGGATCACGTCGCCAGGCTGGTCGGCCCACACGGGCTCGTAGAGGGAGGCGCCGAGGTCCCCGCCCCAGAACAACTTGTAGACGTCGTCGTGGCAGCGGGCGAGGTCTTCGCCGGGACCGACGGTGATGGTCATGGCCAGCGCGTCCACTCCGCCTAGCGTCGTTACTGCCGGGGTGCTCACGTCGACCATGGGCAGTCCGGCGATTGCCGCCGCGATCCCTCGGGTCGTGCGGGTGTAGAAGGGGCTAGATGTGTCACGACATGGGTTCTCCGCAACCATGACGCCTTCAGTGGCCCGTTGGACAGAGAGCCGTCCGAGCCCGCCGGAAATCTTGGTGGGGGTGAACTCGGGACGGATTGGGTACGGCGCTCGGATCAGCGGCTTCGTGACCTTCCACCCCTGGGGGACGTCCATGTCGAAGAGGAGTAGCGGCCCGCCCTGGTCCAGCTCCCTCGGAAGGTTCCGCAACCGCACCGTGTACCGGCCCTCGTGGAGAACCGCCGAGTCGCCGAACCGGCTCGGCAATGGCAGCCTGTGCACCTTGGCGGGCTTGGGAGTGGCGGTCGGTGTCGGTTTCGACGCCGGTCCCGGGGCGGACTGGTCCCCGTCACCGGTCAGCTGGGCGCCCCCAGCAATCACGGCGACAACGGCCGCGGCGCTCGCTATGACGGTGAACGCCGCAGCGCGCCGGTTGCGACGCTTGGCGGTCTCGCGCAACGAGTCAAGGGAGGGCGGGCCGACCTCGTCACCCAGGTCACGAAGCAGGTTGAGATCAGACATGACGTGACTCCTCCTCGTCGAGCATCTCGGCCAGCTGGCCGCGAGCCCTGCTGAGCCGGGACTTGACCGTTCCTTCGGGGATGCCGAGCTCGTCGGCGATCTGGGCAGTGCCGAGGTCGGCCAGGTGGTGCAGGACCATGACTCGGCGCTGATTGGGATCGAGCTGCGCCAGCGCGGTGACGATCGCGACGTGCTCGGGGCCGACCTCGACCGGTGCTTGCGGGCCGGGTACGGCGGCTTGGTACCTGCGGACCACCGATGCGTGCCGCCAACCCGCGCGCAACCGGTTGAGCGCCACCCGGCGCAGCCATGCATCGGTGTTCGCGACCCCGTCCAGCTCGCGGCCCTTGCGAAGCGCCGCGACGAACGCCTCCTGGACGGCGTCCTCGGCGTCGGCCAGGTCGCCGCAGATGGCGTAGACCTGCACGACCAGCCGCCGATACGACGCGGCGTACAAGTCGTCCAGATCACTGATGCCGGTCATGCCACCTATCCCTCCTGGTGCCACGTTCTCGCACTCAAGGAGCCTGAGAGCCCAGCTCGGTTCCCGATTGACATGACATTCGGCATGCCCGGGCCGGGAAAGTGCGCCTACTGGTACAGACCGGCCGACTGAGAGTGGCGACAGGTGATTTTCCGTCGGGCTCAGCGGGACGTCGTGCTTGAGCGATCGACTTTTCGGGTACACCTCAGAAGTTGCGCGACGCCGGTTGCGGGACACCGATCCTGGAGGACCACGCTCATGACCGTCGGAGGAATCTTCACCGCCATCCTGGCTGGGATCGTGATCGGCGCTCTTGGGCGGCTGATCGTGCCGGGTCGGCAAGCTATCGGTTGGATCCTGACCTTTGCCCTCGGCCTGGTCGGCGCGGTCCTGGGCGGCTTCCTTGCCGGAGGGATGGACGTTGACGTGTGGTGGCAGGTGCTGATCTTCCAGGTTGTGGTCGCAGCCATCCTCGTCGTGCTGGTGAGCTTCCTGGTGCGTGGTTCAGTCACCAAACGGCGCGACGCAGTGCACTGAGGAGCATTCTTGTCGGGAAGATCATGCTGCCGGACTGACACACCACGAGATCGAAATACGCGTCTTCGATCGGCAGGGCCTGGGCATCGGCCTGTCGCCAGGTGAGGCCTCAGAGATCGGTCGATGAGGGCTGTGCCTGCACCAGCACGTCGTTGAGGCCCGTGGTAGATCTCGCCCCGGCCCCGTCAGGCGTCATCTGGCAGTCCTCGAGCGACCAGGTGTGCCTACGCAGATGAACGGCGCACGTCACCTCGATCCAGTCCGGCTCATACCCGGCCAGTGGCAGCCACCCCGGCTCGCATAGGCGAAGGGCGCTCCTCGGGTCGCCACCTGTGCCATCGTGAGCAAATGTCTGATGGGACCGATCTTTTCGAGTGGCTCTTGACTCCGGCCGAACGGGGCAACGAGCAGACCCGGCTCGACGACGCACATCCCGGTCGGGCGTGGTCCGAAGGAAACCTGGTGCGGCCGTTGATCCATGGCGCGACCTACTTCGCCGAGCTGTACGAGCGCATCGAGACCACCGCGGCCGGTGACCTCATGGTCTTCGCCGATTGGCAGGGCGACGCCGACGAGCAGCTCACCGGCGAGCCGGGCAGCGAGGTCTTGGCTGTCCTGGGTCGCGCCGCCGCCCGGGGGGTGGATGTTCGGGGGCTGGTGTGGCATTCCCCTGTGGTGGCCGTCGCTGGCGAGGAAGGCGACGAGGGCGACAACGAGGAGTTCGCGGAACGCCTGCGCGCCCATGGTGTGGAGGCCTGGTTGGACATGCGGGTCCGTCATCGCGGCTCCCACCACCAGAAGCTCGTCGTGCTGCGTCACCCAGGTGACCCGACTCGAGACATCGCGTTCGTCGGCGGCATCGACCTGTGCAACTCCCGCCGTGACAACGCCGACCACCACGGTGACCCCCAGGCTTACGACATGGCCGAGGAGTACGGCGCAACCCCGCCGTGGCACGACATCCAAGCCGCGATCTCCGGACCAGCCGTGCACGATGTCGAGACAGTCTTCCGTGAGCGCTGGCAGGACCCGGCTCCCCTCGACGGCTCTCCCCCACGGTGGCGTCGGAGACGAGGCGCCAGCACACCCGCGAACCCGAGCCCGCTCGCGGCGCAGCTGCCACCCCCGCCCCCGGTCCCCGGGGGCACCCACGTCGTCCAGCTGCTGCGGACCTATCCCGATCTGCCCTCGAGCAGGAGCTACCCGTTCGCCCCGGAGGGCGAGCGGAGTGTGGCTCGCGGCTACACCAAGGCGCTCCAGCGTGCCCGTCGGTTGGTCTACATCGAGGACCAGTACCTGTGGGGACGCCACGTCGCCCAGGCCTTCGCCCATGCCTTGGCGCAGCACCCCGACCTGTACATCATCGGGGTGGTGCCGCTGTACACCGACCTCGAAGGCGTGCTCGGTCGACTGCCGCAGCTCGAGGGCCAGCGCCGAGCGATCAGCGAACTGTTGCGCGAGGCTCCCGACCGGTTCGCGATCTACGGCCTGGAGAACCACGCGGGCACCCCGGTCTACGTGCACGCCAAGGCCTGCATCATCGACGACACCTGGACCACGATCGGGTCCGACAACTTCAACCTGCGCTCGTGGACCCACGACTCCGAGCTCTCCGCAGTGGTCGTCGACCAGGAAGGTACCTACGCCAGCCGGCTCCGACTCGCCTTGGCCGCCGAGCACCTGGACCGAGAGGTCGACGACTCCCCGACGGCCGGTTCACGCTCCAGCGGGGCCCCATCGGTGATGGCGGACTGTGTGGACGCAGCCGACATGTTCGCGACGTACGCCGCGAGCGCGGCCCGCCTGGATGCTTGGTGGGATGCCGGCCGGACCGGTCCCCGACCGGAGGGTCGCCTGCGCAGGGTCGGACCGACCACGCTGGGGCGACTGGCTCGCACGTTCGCCTCGGCGCCCTACTCCTTGGTGCACGACCCTGACGGGCGCCCGCGTCGGTTGCGGCGCGCGGACGAGTTCTGAGGCCGGCTAGTCCTTCAGGACCTGGTAGATGCCGTAGATGACGCCGGGAACATGGCCCAGCAGCTGCAGCAAGAAGGCCCACAGGACCTTGATGCTCAGGCCTTGGTCCAGCAGCACGGCCAAGAACGGGAAGAAGAAGCAGAGGATGACCAGCAGAATCTTGCGCACGGGAGAGTCCTGACGTCGAGGGGCTTTGGGATCACACGGTCATGAGGGCACGGCGGCACCCGTCGGGTCGTTCCCGGGCGACGCAGCCGTCGCGGTCGGGATCCGGGATGTCCAGGATCGGAGCCAGGAGAGCGGCCAGTGCCGCTCCCACGAGCGGGGCGACCAGGAACAGCCACACCTGGGTGAGCGCGTCGGTGCCGGCGAACAGCGCCGGGCCCAGGGACCGCGCCGGATTGACCGACGTACCGTCCAGGGGGATGCCCACCAGGTGGATCGCAGCCAGGGTCACTCCGATGGCGAGCCCAGCGAAACCCGGTGCCGCTGCGCGACCGGTCACGAGCAGCACCACCAGGACGAGCACGAAGGTGGCGACAACCTCGAAGACGAAGGCACCGGGGGCGCTCACCCGGTCCCCCCACGCATTGCTGCCCAGCGCACCGGTCTGGTCGACCACGTCACCGAAACTCGAGGTCAACAGCCGCAGCAGAGCAGCCGCCGCGATGGCGCCGCCGACCTGTGCGCCGACATAACCGAGGGCCTCGGCTCCGGTGATACCCCGGCGGAGGAACACCCCGAGGGTCACCGCCGGGTTCACGTGGCATCCCGAAACCGGCCCCAAGGCATAGGCAAGCGCCAGCAGGGTCAGCCCGAAGGCCAGTGCGACGCCGCTGGCTCCGATCAGGTCCAGGCCGAACACAGCAGACCCGACCGCGATGAAGACGAGGATGAACGTGCCGACGAACTCGGCGACGAACTTCCGATGCTGAACCGACATGGCTTCCACCCGTCTGCCACACGGCCCGCACTGAGCCCGTGTCGGGAACTATCCTCCGCCACCGCTGGAGTGACAAGAGGCCCGTCGCTTTGGGCTGGAATGGTCCGTACCCCTCCCCGGCAGCCCGGCGACGTACCGCTCGAGCGAAGCCTTCTCCCGTCACGACCAGCGATGTAGCGTCCACAGCACCGTCGTACGCACAGCACTACGGACTCGGGCCACCTGACCCGGCACCGGTCTACGACACGCATCTCAACCAAGGAGAAACCCATGGGGATCGCAGACAAGGCCAAGAACGCCGCCCAGGACCTCGCCGGCAAGGCCAAGGAGAAGATCGGTGACGCCACGGACAACGACGAGCTGAAGGCTGAAGGCCTCGCTGACCAGGGCGAGGCCAAGACCAAGAAGGCCGGCGAGAGCATCAAGGACACCTTCACCAACTGATTCATCGGACCCACCTCAGGCGCCGTTCGCCAGCAGTGGCTGAGGTGGGTCCGGCACGTAAGGCTACGTTCATCCCACGTGAGCGCTGACCGGGTCCTGTGGGCAGCAGCCACGGCTTGCGAGGTCCCTTGCACCGGACCCGAGGTGGTGCGTCCTCGTCTCCCCTGGGGGATCAGCCGCCGTAGCGGTCGTCGTAGGCGACTCGGACCCGGTCGCGGTCGGCGTCCGGCACGTCGACATTCTCGATCATCGCCCGGATCAAGTCAGCCTGACGGCGAAGGGCCCGTACGGCGCTGGCGCGTTGCAGGTCGGTCAGCGACCGCTCGATCTGATGCAGCACGTCGAGCAGGTAGATCAAGACCGTGGGCTGCGACGCCGACGCGATCCGCACCTCGTCGAAGCCGAGTCCGACCAGCTGCTCGTGGGTCGTGGCATAAGGAACCCAGAGCACTTGGCCCTCATCGCCGACGAGTCGGCGGGCGGGTGGCTGGCGGCGGAGCAGGTCGGACAACACCGTGCCGAGGTGAGAGATCGCGTCGTGTGCAGTCGTCGGGTCGTTGACCCCCGGAGACATGGCCTTGAGCGCGACGTCCGCGAGCTGGCGTACGCCGTAGGCGACGTCCTGCTGCAACGTCCGGGTCTCGCCCACCATGACGGCAGCACGGATCCGGTCGGCTCGGTCCGCTGCGTCCTCGGACGGCGGAAACACCGTACAGAGCGGCGTGTTTCGGATGGCGTACTGCCCAGCGAAGGTCTCCAGCCGCACCCCCGACCGGGCCGGCAACGCAGCCAGGAGCTGCTCGTAGTCCACGTTCTGCACCCACCCGTACTCCGCGAAGCGCACGACGACGGCGCCCTCGGGCGGGTCCGGCGCCTCGTCACGCTCGTCGCCAGCAGGGGAGTCCGTCTCCGGCTCCGGCCAAGCCGAGCTGGCTTGGCTCAACACCTCGTCCGTGACGCGGCGCAATATCTGCGAGACGTCCATGGAGTGCGCTGCATGGTTGATGAAGGCGACGATCGAGAGGATCGAGGCGATGCCCAGCACGACCGCGAGCAGGATGGAGACGCTGGGAACTATCGCTCCAGGGCCGTTCTCCAGCGAGCTCCGCACCGCGCGCAGCACCACCAGGCAATAGGTGAAGGTCCCGATCACCAGCCCCATCACGCGCTTGTTGAACGGGTCGCGGAACATGCCGTGCACGACGCGGGGCGAGAACTGGCTCGATGCGAGCGAGATGAGCAGCAGACTGACCGAGAACGCGATACCAGCGAAAGTCAGGGTTGCGCTGGCCACGGTCGTGAGCACCGTGCGCGCACTGTCCACCGTGGCAGTGAGTCGCGGATCGATACCGGTGACGAGGTCGTCGACCAGCAGCATCGCTTCGCCGAGGAGGATCCCACCGATCACACAGAGCATCGGGACGAAGAACAGGCTGCTCCGCAGCCGGTCACCCCAAGCTGTGATGCGAGACAACATGTGCGCCCTCTCCCTGTCGCTCTGACGATGGTCAGCGGCAAACTCGACCGGGCCGCTGACTGCTGACTCAAGGTACGGCAGCCAGGTGTGTTCACCATGCGAACGCTCCGCTGTCGAGGTCACCGACCGTCATCAGACGCGGAGCCCGTTGGGGAACCTCTTCGGCGTGGCGCGCATCCGTCCAACGGCGAAACGGAATCGACGCAGAACAGATGTCGCACCTGTCCGCTGTTCTGTGGGTTCGTCGCTCCTGGCCCCTCGAGGAAGTCCTTACGGTATCGCTCGGCGGTCACTGGGAGGAGTGCGTGGCCCGTGGACCCGACGAAGTGCAGCTGGCACCAAGACGCGAGACACGCATTGCCTGGACACC